>DATNAP010000047.1:0-53976 GCA_035572475.1 Conexibacter sp.
CGAAGATCTCCTCGCGCGCGATCGTCATCTCGGGCGTCACGTCGGAGAAGACGGTCGGGCGCACGTAGAAGCCGTTGGGCAGGTCCTCGGGCGGCTCGGCGCCGCCGGTGACGAGCCGGGCGCCCTCCTCGACGCCCGTGCGGATGTAGCCGCGAACGCGCTCGCGCTGGACGTCGCTCACCAGCGGCCCGATCCCGCTGCGCTCCCCCGTCGGGTCGGCCGGCGCGAACTTCTCCGCCGTCGCGGCGGCGATCTGCTCGGCCTCCGCCAGCCGCTCGCGCGGCACGAGCATGCGCGTCAGCGCGCTGCACGTCTGCCCGCTGTTGAGGAACGCCTTCGCGACGCCGTTCGGCACCGCCTGCGCGAGGTCCGCGTCGTCGAGGATCACGTAGGGCGACTTGCCGCCCAGCTCCAGCGCGACGCGCTTCACGGTCGCCGCGGCCAGCTCGCTCACGCGCTTGCCCGCGCGCGTGGAGCCGGTGAACGACACCATGTCGACGTCCGGGTCGGACGCGATCGCCTCGCCGACGACCGGCCCGACGCCGGTCACGAGGTTGAAGACGCCCGCCGGCAGGCCGACCTCGTCGACGACCTCGGCGAGGATGAACGCGCTCAGCGGCGCCACCTCGCTCGGCTTCAGCACGACGGTGCAGCCGGCCGCCAGCGCGGGGGCGACCTTGCACGCGACCTGGTGCAGCGGGTAGTTCCACGGCGTGATCGCGCCGACGACCCCGACCGGCTCGCGCACCACGAGCGCCGAGCCGACCTCCTCCTCCAGCGCCACCTGGTCCAGCAGGTCGGCGGCCATCCGGAAGGACGCGATCGGCAAGCCGGCCTGGATCATGCGCGAGAGCTTCAACGGCATCCCGACCTCGGCCGTCACCGTGGCCGCGATCTCGTCCGCGCGGGCCTCCAGCCCGTCGGCGATCGCGCGCAGCAGCCGCTGGCGCTCGCCGACCGGCGTCGCCGCCCAGCCGGGGAACGCCGCGCGCGCGGCCGCCACAGCCCGCCGCACGTCCTCAGCGGTCCCCTCCGGGATCGTCGCCAGCGGCTGCTCGGTCGCGGCCTCGACGACCTCGAGCGTGCCGTCGCCGTCGGACTCGACCCAGGCACCGCCCACGTAGAGCCGATCGCGCACGGCGGGGCGGGACTGCTGCTCGACGGACATCGGCTCCTCCACGGTCGGGATCGCTGGTCCTGCGAGCGTAGCGCCGGCCGGGCCCAACGACGCCGGTCGATACGCTGACGCGGTGAACCGCCGCTCCCCCCGGACCTTGGCCGTGCTCCTCGGCGTGCTCGGCGCGATTGTCGTGCTGCTGGCAGGGATCTGGCTCGGCGGCCACCCGAGCGACCTGCCGAGGCCGCTGCGCGACGCGTTCGTCGCCGACGACGACACGCAGCTCGTGCACGAAGCGGTCGACACGATCGACCGGATCTACTACCGCAAGGTCGACAAGTCCGACCTCGTGAACCGCGGGATCGAAGGCGCCGTCGCGAGCCTCAGAGACCAGTTCTCCCACTACTTCGACCCGAGAACGTACAGGCAGTTCGAGCAGGTCACGAACCCGAGCTTCAGCGGCATCGGCGTGACCGTGCGCCCGCTCTCGGGCGGCGGGCTCGCGATCGAGTCGGTGATCCGCGGCACGCCCGCGGCGCAGGCCGGGCTGCGGCCCGGGGATCGCATCGTCGCCGTCGACGGCCACGCGCTCAAGGGGCGCTCGTCCAGCTACGCGATCGGGCTCATCAAGGGACAGCCGGGGACGCTGGTCCGGCTCACGATCGTGCGCGGCGGCAAGCGCGTCGCGAAGCGGATCGAGCGCGCCCGCGTCACCCAGCCGGTCGTCGCCGGGCAGAGCGTCAGATGGCGGGGAAGACGGTACGGCGACGTCGTCTTCACGAGCTTCACCGAAGGCTCGGGCGCGCAGGTGCGCGCGGAGGTGCAGCGGCTGCTGAGAGGCGGCGCGCGCGGGATCGTGCTCGACCTGCGCGGCAACGGCGGCGGCCTGCTGAACGAGGCGGTCGACGTCGCCTCGATCTTCATCCCCGACGGCACGATCGTCTCGACCGACGGCCGCGCGCGAGCGCGCCACGTCTACACGGCGACCGGCGGCGCGATCCCGGCGTCGGTGCCGGTCGTCGTGCTGGTGGACCGCGGCACCGCCTCCTCGGCGGAGATCGTCACCGGCGCGCTGCAGGATCGCCACCGCGCCGTCGTCGTCGGCACGAACACCTACGGCAAGGGCGTCTTCCAGGAGATCCGCGAGCTGCCGAACGGCGGTGCGCTCGATCTCACCGTCGGGCAGTACTTCCTGCCGGACGGCGAGAACATCGGCGGCCACGGCGTCGCCGAGGGAAGAGGCATCGCCCCGAACGTGCGCGCCGCCGACAACCCGACGACGCCCCGGCGCGACGAGGCGCTCGACGCCGCGCTCAGCCAGCTCGCCGCGCGGGCGCGGTGACGCGCTACGAGCCACGCGAGCGCGCCGCTCCGCGCACGGCGCTCGTCGCCGTGCTCGACAAGCGCGGGCGCTTCCTGATCGGCGAGTCGTTCTTCGACCGCGGGCCGCAGTTGATCGTCGACAGAGATCGCAACGCCCGGCCGGGCGACCTCGTGCTCTTGAGGAGCGGCGGGCGAGGAGGCCAGGGCGGCCGGGGACACGCGAAGGTCGAGCGGCGCATCGGCCGGCCCGACGTCGCGCGGGACGTGCTCGAGGCGCTGATGCTCGACCGCGGCCTGCGCCGCCGCTTCGACCCGGCCGTCGAGCGGGCGGCGCGCACGGCGGCGGAGGGGGATGGAGTCCCGGACGTCCTCCGGCGCGACCTGCGCGACCTCACGACGTTCACGATCGACCCGGCGACCGCGAAGGACTTCGACGACGCGATCTCGGCCGAGCGGCTGGGCAGCGGCGTCGGCTCCTGGCGCATCTGGGTCCACATCGCCGACGTCTCCGCCTACGTGCGGGCCGGCTCGCTGGTCGACAAGGAGGCCTACCGCCGCGGCACGAGCGTCTACGTGCCCGGGAGGGTCGAGCCGATGCTGCCGGAGGCGCTCTCCAACGGCGCCTGCTCGCTGCGCCCGGACGAGGATCGCAACGCCGTCACGGTCGAGCTGGAGCTGCGCGGGGCGAAGGTCGAGCGCGCGTCCTTCTACCGCTCGCTGATCCGCTCCGACGCGCGCCTCGACTACGACCAGGTCGACCGCATCTTCGCGCTGCGCGAGCATCCGCAGGAGCTGTGGGCAGCGCCGTTGGCCGCAGCGCGCGAGGCGTCCGCCGCCCTGCACGCCGAGCGCGAGCGCGCCGGCGCGCTGGCGATCGAATCGGCCGAGCCCGACTTCGCGTTCGACTCCGAAGGACACGTGACGGCGCAGCACCGCGTCGTGCAGACGGAGGCGCACCGCCTGATCGAGCACCTGATGATCCTCGCCAACGAGCAGGTCGCGAAGCTGCTGTCCGACCGCGGAGTGCCCTCGCTCTATCGCGTGCACGAGCGGCCCGAGGGCGAGGCGGCCGAGCGGCTCGTCGCGCAGCTCGCCTCGCTCGACGTCGCGACGCCGCCGACGGGCGGGTGGGATCGCCTCGCGCCGCAGCAGGCGGCCGAGACGATCGCCGAGTGTTCGCGGCTCGTCGAGCAGCACGTCGCGCGCACCGGCCAGGGCGGGATCGGCCTGGGCAGCCTCGTGCTGCGCTCGCTCAAGCAGGCGCGCTACGACGCGGCGAACCTCGGCCACGCCGGGCTCGGGCTCACGCACTACTGCCACTTCACCTCGCCGATCCGCCGCTACCCCGACCTCGTCTGCCACCGCGCGCTGCTGAGCGCCGTCGGCGGCGGGGAGGAGGCCCCGAGAGCGTCCGGCCTGCCGGGCGCCGGCGACTGGTGCTCGGCGCGCGAGCGCGACGCGATGAGCGTCGAGCGCGCCGCCGACGACGTCGCGCGCGCGTTCCTGCTCGAGCGCGAGCTGTTCGAGCAGGGCTGGGAGCAGGCGTACGAGGGCGAGGTGACCGGCGTGATCGGCGCCGGCGCGTTCGTCCTCTTCGGCGACGGCCACGAGGGGATGCTGCCGGTGCGCAAGCTGCGCGGCGAATGGTGGGAGCTCAACGAGGAGGGCACGATCCTCCACGGCACGCGCAGCGGCGCGACGATCCGGATCGGCGACTGCGTGCGCGTGCAGGTTGACCGCGTCGACACCGCGCGCGGACGGGTCGATCTGCTGCCCGTCGAGCACCGATAGCATCGCTCCGCGCCCGCGTCGCGCTTTCCGCCAGACTCTCGGCATGGCGAAGGGCAAGGGCAAGCGCAAGATCGGCGCCGGCGACGTCGCGAGCAACCGCGCCGCGCGTCACCGCTTCAACCTGCTCGACACGGTCGAGTGCGGCATCGTGCTCAGAGGTACCGAGGTGAAGTCGCTGCGCACCGGCGGGGCGCAGCTGAAGGACGCATACGCGACCGTCAGAGACGGCGAAGTGTGGCTCCACCATCTCCACATCCCGCCGTATCCGCCCGCCTACCACGACAACCACGCGCCCGAGCGCGACCGCAAGCTGCTGCTCAGACGCCGCGAGATCAACCGGCTGCTCGGCAGAACGAGAGAGCGCGGCCTCACGCTCGTGCCGACGCGCATCTACTTCAGAGGCCCGCGCGCGAAGGTCGAGCTGGCGCTCGCGCAGGGCAAGGACCGCTTCGACAAGCGCGAGGCGATCAAGCAGCGCGAGATGGCGCGCGACGTGCAGCGCGAGCTGCGCGAGCACACGCGCGGCTAACGGCCTGCGCCGCTCGCGGGAACCGTCTCCTGCACCAGCCGGGTGCCTGCCATGCGGTCGTAGTAGGGGTCCTTGGAGCCGAGGTCGCGCAGGTACCTGCGCACCCGCCGGAAGACGAGCGCGTAGAGCAGGAAGCTCGCGAAGCCCCACAGCCACAGCGAGGTCCACTTCAGCGCCTCCCGCAGCGCGCGGCGCCACAGCTCCGGCGCCTCGTCGCGGTCGGCGGCGAGCACGCGCAGCGAGCGCGCCTGCTGGCCGAGCGTGCGATCGCGATGGAGCAGGACCGCGAGCAGCGCCGCATACGTCCCGCCGCCGAGGGGCAGCACCGTCAGGAAAAAGATGACGCCGACCGTCGACGGGGTCGCGACCACCGTCAGCGGCACGGCGACGACGAACGCGGCGACGGAGCCGACGAGCAGCGCGAGCGGGGCGTCGATCAGCGCCGCGACCGCGCGGTCTCTCCAGTGCGGGCGCGACCGCTGCACCTGCTCAGGCGGCCGCTCGGGCGGCGGCGGCTCAGGCGGCGGCGGCTCAGGCGGCGGCTCGTCGGCCGGCGGCGTCCAGCTGCTGCGCGACCGCGCTCTGCGCGCGATCTGCAGCGTCCCCTCGATGTCGCTCATCATCTGCGGCCGCTGGTGCGGCGTGCGCTGCTGGACGCTGTCGAAGACGTAGTCGTACAGCTCGTCCACGCTGACCAGGCCGTCGCCGTTGCGGTCGGCGGCGCCGGTCTCCAGTCCGTCGAGGATGGCCTCCGTGAAGATCGACGGACGCGGCGCTCCGGACAGCCGGTCGCCCTCCCAGGCGTACTCCATCGCGCTCGAGGCGGTGATCACCACCCGTCCGCGGCCGCCGAGGTGGCGTTTGACGGGGACGTCGTCGCCGGCGCGCGCGCGGACCCCGAACGGGAACGCTCCGCTGAAGCAGCAGTCGAGGAGCATCACGATCTTCTTCGAGTAGCTGCGCTCGATCTGTTGGCTGATCCACGCGGCCGGCAGGCTCGTCGCGCTCAGCAGGCCGGTCTCGGTGTTGGTCGTCGCGAGGTGCAGCTCGCCGTTCTCGTCCTGCACGCCGTGGCAGGAGATGTGAAGCAGCAGCAGGTCGTCGGAGCGCCGGTCGCTGAAGAAGCGTGCGATCCGCCGGCGCAGCTCGCCGTCGTGCTCGTCGATCGCCGTCTCGACCGCGAACGCGCCGATGTCGGGGTCGGCGAGGACCGCCGCGAGCCGCGCCGCGTCGACGGCCGGCGAGCGCAGCTCGCGCAGACGCGGGTCGGTGTAGCGCGACCCGGCGATCACGAGGGCGTGGCGAGAACCAGGGAGCGTCATCTCGGCGGTGCGTGACGAACCAGAAAGGCGTCGATCAGCTCCCGCTCGGTATCGGCAGAAGCGCCTCTGACCTCGATCCTGTCGCCCTCGATGCTCAGCGTGACGGTGCGCCCGGGACGCCGGCGCATCCAGGCCGCGATGGCGCCGACCACGGCCGGCAGCGCGCCCGCGCTCGCGGACACCAGCAGGGCTCCCAGCAGCGTCGCGTCGGCGCCGCGGGCGCCCTCCGGGGCGGGGTCGGCGGGCGGACGGCGGACGTCGGCGACGTCAAGCTGCATGAGCTCTCGGCGCAGCGCCAGCGCCGCGGCGTCGAGATCGCTCGCGTCGGCGCCCGCGCCCAAGTCGATCCGCACAGCGAGCCGTGCGGTGCCCTCGACGGACGACATCGCGGGCCAGTCTACTCAGAGACGGCGCATCGTCGCACCGAAGCGAAGCTGATCGGCGGCGTGCTCAGACGTTCGCGAACGTGCGCGCGAGGTGCGTCGCGTCCATGCCCACCACGAGCGCGGCGATCAGGCCGAGGTAGACGGCGGCGATCGCGAGGCGCTGCGCGCGCGGGACGCGGTAGTAGCTCTCGGCCTCCGTGCCGCCCGCGCGGCGCGCTCTCCAGCGGCCGTAGGTCGAGAAGGCGGCGAGCGCGAAGATCACGAGGATGATCGGGTTGGGGAAGACGATCGCGAGCGCGCCCATCACCACGAGCCCGCCGAACCACATCCACGGCGCCATCGCCGCCATCGCGCGGCCGCCGTCGAGCGGGACGACCGGCAGCAGGTTGAACAGGTTCAGGAAGAAGCCGGTGAACGCGAGCGCCTGCCAGAAGACGTTGCCGGTCGCGAGCCAGATGGGGATCAGCAGCGCCGCGCCGAGCGAGCCGAGCACCGGGCCCGCGAGCCCGACGCGCGCCTCGGCGGCCGCGTTCTCGCCGAGCGAGCGGGCCATCACGACCGCCCCCATGAACGGCACGAACATCGGCGCGCTCGCCTTGATCCCTTCGCGCCGGAGCTGGATCACGTGGCCCAGCTCGTGCACGAGCAGCAGCAGCACGAAGCCGGCGGCGAACGTCCAGCCCCACAGCAGGCTGTAGGCGGCGACCGAGACGAGCATCGTGCCCGAGGTCGTGAGCAGCTTGAGCTTCGGCAGCAGCAGGAGCACGCCCTTGAGCTTCGCGAGCGCGGCGCCGATCACGGCGAGCGGCCCGGCGAGGCGCTTGATCCCGGTGCGCGGCGGCGCGGGCGGCAGCCCGACGTCCTCCGGGGCCACCGACGGCGGCGCGGCGGAGGTGGGCTGCGCCGGCGCCGCGGGTGGAAGCCATTCGACGCGCTGATCCATGGAGTGGAGTCTGGCAGCTACACTTCACGGAGCAGTAAAACCCCAGGGGACGACAGGCTTCGACGTGGTTGTTCTCGTGGGGGTGGTTGCGAGCCGAGGTCCCGGTTGGCCTCGTAAAACCACCGGGAAAACCATACGTGCGGACTCTCACGAGTACGCCCTCGCCGCTTAGCACCTAGCTAAGCCGTGAGGTTTCGGCCCCCGCCGGCCTGCCGCGGGGTTTCGCCGGAATCAGAACGCAGGCTCACCCGGCGAGGCCCGCCTCCGCCGAACCGGGGAAATCTTCAGGAGGCTGGTCCCCCGCAACCCCGCCGGCGAGGCGAGCGGGGGACGAGACCAGAGCGCCGGCTACGCTCGTAGAAGCCGCCTTTCACGCGACCGCGGACGCGGGTTCAATTCCCGCCGTCTCCATTTCTGCCCCAGGCGATGCGCGGAGGCGCGAACCCTCCCGGCGACGGGCGCGCTCGCGCCTCGCGATACCGACCTGTTGGCGATACCGTACGCGCGTGATCAGCGACGCGACGATCGAGGACGCGGGGCGGCGGCTGGCAGCAGCCGCGCGCTCCCCGGCGCGAGTCTTGCTGTTCGGGTCCCGCGCGCGGGGGGATGCTCGCGAGAACAGCGATCTCGACTTCCTCGTGATCGAGTCCGAGGTCGAGAGCAAGCTGCAAGAGATGGTCCGGCTGCGCGACGCCCTCCCTCCGCTCGGTGTCCCGGTCGATGTCGTCGTAGTCTCCGAGGACGAGGCGTCGCGCCGACAACGTGTTCCCAGCACACTCGTACACCGTGCGCTGCGCGAGGGCCGCGTCCTTGTCGCAGCCTGAGTTCGAAGAGGCGCGCCTGTTGCTGCGCAAGGCTAGGGAGGACGCCGACGCCGTTCGCAAGTTTTGCGCGGACCTTGACCTGGCAGATGCCGTCGTTGGCTTCCACGCCCAGCAGGCGGAGAAGGCGCTCAAGGCGGTGCTCGCCGCCTTCGGCGACGACTTCCCCTGGACGCATGACCTGCGCCATCTCATGGAGCGACTCGACTCCGTGAGAACACCGCTACCGGCTTCGCTCTACGACGTTCGCGAGCTGGGCCCCTGGGCCGTCGAGTTCCGCTACGGCGAGACGATCGACGACCCGCTCGACCGCGAGCGCGCCTCGGTCCTCGTTGCTGAGGTGCTCGCGTGGGCCGAGGCGCACGTCGCGGCTCGGGCACGAGCCTAGGCGGGCCCGCAACTCCACGCCTTGCGAGGCTAGCTTCCGAGTTCCTCGAAGAACGACGCGACCACTTCGACGTCCTCGACCGTGCGCTCGGTCGTTCGCACGCCGAGGTTGTGGTCCTTGAGCAACTCGCACAGGAGTTCGCCGTCGATGAGGTCGATGGGCGGCGCGCCGTCGCGGGTCGCTTCTCTCTTGGCGTCCGGGGTGAACGTTCCGGTGGTGATGAGGAGCCCCTTGTCGCCGCGTCCCGCCATCGCGCCGCGGAAGTCGCGGACCTTGTCGGGGCCGACGCTTCCGCGGTAGCGCTTGCACTGGAAGTAGACCGGAAAGCTGACGAGCGACAGGCGATAGACGCCCATCCCGTCGATGCCGCCGTCGCCGCTGCTTCCCGTGACTCTCGAGTTGATGAAGCCTGCCGCCCGAAGCAACCGCTGTGCCAGTCGTTCGAAGCCGTCGGGCGACATCGACAGCAACGATTGCAGCAGTTCCTCCCGCCAACTGTCGGTGTCATCCGACACATCCGTGGCGAGATCGGCGCCGGCGGCATCCAGAACGCGCTTGCGCTTTCGCCGCTGCTCGCGCAGTCTCGCCTGATATCCCCGCCAGAGCGGCTCGATGCTCTTCTCCTTCACGAGCCGACCATCGGGCGTGGTCTCCCACACGCCGCGCGAGGCGTTGCGGATCAAGCCCCATTCCCTTCAAATACGTACGGGCCCATGCGAGTCGGTACTCGATCTCGGAGCGGGGACCGCCGTTGTGGAGCACGGCAAGCTGCGCCTCCGTGAAGCCCTGCTGATCGATCACCTTCTCGTCGATCTCCTCGAGCCGAGCTGTGCTCCCAAGGGAGTGGAGCGCGATGAGGGTCGGCCACAACAGCTCGTTGTAGGGGGGAACAAGCCTGTTTCCGGCTGCCACGAAGCAAACGTAACAGCCGTGGGCGACGGCACTTGAGCGCCCGGCGCTCAACGCCGGACATGCGTCCAGTCCGCTCCCGGACGAACGTCGCGCCGCCGATCCGACCGGCATGGTCGATCGGTCGCGGATCGGATTCCTGGGCTTTGCCGGACGCGCGTTGCAGTTTGCGCTCGGGACCGCGTGGATCGCGGGCCGCGTCGGGACGGAGGCGCGCGGCGCGAGCGCGCGGCCGCGCTATGGCCTCTTCTTCGAGCGCCACCCGCGGCTCTCGCGCACCTTGGCGCTCGCCGCGCTGGCCTGGGGCGCGGTCTATCTGACCTGGCGCATCGGCTGGACAGGCGTCAACACGAGCCCGATCACGTTCACGATGCTGCTCGTCACCGAGCTCTACGGCATCTGGGCGCTGGCGACGCTCACCTGGTTCTCATGGAAGCGCACCCCGGCGACGCGGCCGCCGATCAGCAGCCACCCGCCGGTCGACGTCTACATCTGCACCTACGACGAGCCGGAGGAGGTCGTGCTCGCGACGCTCGCCGGCTGCCGCGCGCTGCGCTACCCGCACACGACCTACCTGCTCGACGACGGCCGCCGCGAGAACATGTGCGCGCTCGCCGAGCTGACCGGCGCGCGCTACCTCACGCGCCCCGACAACGCGCACGCGAAGGCCGGCAACATCAACGCCGCGCTGCCGCGCACGGACGGCGAGCTGGTGTTCGTGCTCGACGCCGATCACGTCCCGATGCCGGACGCGCTCGACGCGCTCGTCGGCTACTTCGAGGACCCGAAGGTCGCGCTCGTGCAGAGCCCGCACGACTTCTCCAACCAGGACTCGGTCCAGCACTACGCCGTCGGGCGCCACGAGCAGTCGCTCTTCTACCACGTGATCTGCCCCGGCAAGGATCGCCACGGCGCCGCCTTCTGGTGCGGCTCGGCTGCGATCATCCGCCGCGAGGCGCTGCTCGGCATCGGCGGCGTCGCGACCGAGACGATCGCCGAGGACTTCCACACGACGATCCGCCTCCAGCGCGACGGCTGGCGCTCGCGCTACCACGACGAGGTGCTCGTGCAGGGACTCGCCCCGCACGACCTCGACGGCTATCTGCTGCAGCGCGACCGCTGGTCGCGCGGGAACCTCGCCGTCTTCACGCTGCCCGAGTCGCCGCTGCGCGCGCACGAGCTGACGCCGCTGCAGCGGCTCTCGTACTTCACGAGCCTCGCCGCCTACCTCGCGCCCCCGATGCGGCTGCTGCTGCTCGTCACGCTCGCGCTCGTCGTGTGGGCCGGCTGGCTGCCGATGCGCGTCGACCTGCTCGGCCTGCTGACGCTGTGGCTGCCGGCGCTGGCGCTCAATCTCGGCGCCGGCTCGGCGCTCGCGCGCGGCTACATGCGGATCGCCGAGACGACCCACTACGAGCTGATGACGATGGACATCTACGCGCGCGCGCTGCGGTGCGCGCTCGTGCCGGGGAAGACGGCGTTCAAGGTGACGCCCAAGGAGGGCATCGACCTCGGCGGCACGCACGCGCTCGGCAAGCTGAAGATCGCCTGCGCGCTCGCGGTCGTGCTGCTCGCGGGGATCGCGATGCGCGTGCTCGACCTGTGGGGGATCGGCCCGCTGCCCGACCTGCCGCCGATTGCGAAGGTCGTCGTCCCGCTGTTCGCGCTCGTCGAGCTGCGGCGCATCCTGCGCACGCTCGCACTCGTCGCAGGACGGCGCCAGCGGCGCCTGATCTACCGCTTCGAGGGCGATGCGCCCGCACTCTGTCTGACGCCGAGCGGCTCGATCTCCGGTCGCCTGCGCGACGCGAACGCCGCCGGCCTCGGCCTGCTCGTGGCGGCGCCGATCGAGCCGGGCGCGCGCGTGCCGGTCCGTCTCCAGCTGGAGGACAGCGAAGGCGCCCCGCGCGACGTGCACGCGATCGTCGAGGTGCGCTCCTGCCGCCCGAGCGAGGACGGCTTCGTCCTGGGCACGCGCATCGCCGAGCTCGAACCGGCGGCGCGCGTGGCGCTGATGGAGTGGTGCTACGTCGTCTGCAGCCATCAGGAGGTGCGCGGCACGCGTCCCGGCACGCGGCCGGTGGCTCCGGACCAGCCGCTGCCGCTGCCGGCCGTGTCCCGCCGTGTCGTCCGGCAGCCGGCGGCGAGCATCGAGCCGGTCTCCGCGCCGGCGGCAGCCGTCTGAGTGCGCACCGCTGCCTGAGCGAACACCGCTTTTAGGTACATAGCGATACACAGAAATGATGTTTAATGAGGTGACGCGCCGACCGGGCGTGAGGGGCGCCCGGGGGGATGCGGACGCTCTCATGGCAGACATCTCAGCTTTCGTCAGACAGGTCCACAGCCATCTCGGCATGCGCCCGGTCGTCCCGCTCGAGTTCCCGATCGAGATCGGCGACATCGGCACGATCGCCAGCGACGGCGTCTGGCGTCCGATCTCGACCGTCCGCCACAGCTTCAACGGCTTCCCCGGTCGCATCCGGCGCACGATCGACGGCCGCGTGTGGGAGGCCTGCTCGGCGGACGTCAGCTTCGAGCTCTACCGGCGCGGCGAGACCTCGACGCTGATCCCGGTGGCCGCCCATGCGAAGGCACGGGCGGAGATCACCTTCCGCTCGCCGAGATCGTTCGTGCTCGCGGCGCGCGGCGTGACGGTCCGCACCGCGACCGACACCGCGGCCCTGATCGACAAGATCCACCTCGCCTATCACACGCGCCGCGAGCGCCCCGAGGAGGGCCGCTGGTATCGCGACTTCACGTTCGTGTTCGCCGTCGCGGACGCCGAGCGCTTCACCGCGCTGCTGCCGTCGAACGGCTCGGCGCAGGTGGCGGTCACGCCGAAGGGCACCGCGGGGCCGCCCTGCTCGCCCGACAAGCTCGCCTCGCTCGTGCGCTTCGGCGCCGGGGCGGAGGACTGCGAGCGCACGAACCAGCGCGACGCGCGCGGCCGCTTCTACCGCGCCTACAAGCTGCGCCCCGAAGTGCTCGCGCGCTGGCGGGAGGAGCCGTGGGCGCGCTCGCGCGGCGTGATCTCGTTCGACTGGCCGACGCCCTCGTTCGACGAGACGTTCGTCGAGGTCTGACGCTGCGCGTCAGCCGCGCGCCGCGCCGCGGATCGCCGTCCGGCAGCGCCGTTCGAGCAGGTGCGCCGCGACCCAGAAGTGCCTGAACGCCGGGTTGCGCGTCTGCTTGTGGTGGTAGCGGTAGTAGATCTGCTGCGCGATCACAGCGAGGCGGAAGAGCCCGAAGGCCTCGTAGAAGGTCCACGCGTCGGTCGCGTGGCCGCTGCGCTCGCCGTAGCGGGCGACGATCTGCGCGCGCGTCGGCATCCCCGGCAGGTGCGACGGCTGTCTGCGGAACAGCCGCCCGGCGAGACCGTCGTCTGCCTGCGTCCAGTAGGCGAGCGAGCTGCCGAGGTCCATCAGCGGATCCCCGATCGTCGCCAGCTCCCAGTCGAGGACCGCGCGCACGCGCAGCGGGTCGTGCGTGTCGAGCACGAGGTTGTCGAGGCGGAAGTCGTTGTGGATCACGCACGCGCCGGCGTCGGGCGGCTGGTTCGCGTCGAGCCACCGCATGACGCGCTCGAACGACGGCACGTTCCACGTCTTCGCGCAGCGGTAGCGCTCGGACCAGCCCTCGACCTGCCGGCGCACGTAGCCCGGGCCGCGGCTCAGCTCGGCGAGGCCCGCGGCGGCCGGGTCGACCGCGTGCAGCTCGGCCAGCAGGTCGACGAAGCGCTCGCCGAGCCGCCGCATCAGCTCGGGGTCGGTCCCGACCTGCGGCGGCATCTGCGCGCGCGGGATGACGCCCTCGACGCGCTCCATCACGTAGAAGTCGCTCCCGAGCACCGCGTGGTCGGTGCACAGGCACAGCATCGCCGGGACCTGCGGAAAGACGGGCTTCAGTGCCGCTTGGATGCGGTGCTCGCGCGCCATGTCGTGCGCGGATGAGGCCTTCGTGCCGGCGGGCGGGCGGCGCAGGATCAGCTCGCGATGCGGGTAGCGGAGCAGGTACGTGAGGTTCGAAGCGCCGCCGGTGAACTGCCGCACCTCCGGCAGCTCGCCGACCGCGCCGAGCGCCTCGAGGCCACAGCCGCGCAGCCACCCGTCGACCGCGCCGACGTCGAACGCGTCCTCCTCGCGGACGGACCGCGAGTCGGCGGGCGTGGCGCTCACTCGCGCACCTTTGCGACAACGGGCTGGCCCGAGAGCCGCCGCACGAACGGCAGGCCGGCAAGCGGCGCGAGCGCGAGCAGGCCGAACGCGGGCGCCGCGTGGTGGACGAGCGCGCCGACCGGCAGCGCGAGCGCGATGCCGCCGAGGTTGCCGGCCAGCCACAGCAGCGACGCGGCGGAGGCGCCGGCGCTCCCGGCGCGTCGCTCCGCCAGCTCCAGCAGGATCGGCAGCGCCGGCAGCACGACCGCCCCGATCGCCGCGACCAGCACGAACTGCGCAGCGGTCGCGCGCACCGCCGCGAGCACGGCGCAGCAGGTGGCGCAGGCGACGAGTGCGACGGCCAGCACGGTGCGCTCGGCATCGCGTCGCGCCGTTGCGGCGGGCAGCCACGCGGTCGTCGCGACGCCGGCCACCACTGCCGCGACCAGCATGGCGCCGGCGGTGCCGTCAGAGACGCCGAACGGCTCGAGCAGCCCCTGCAGCCAGGTCGTGAGCGCGATGAAGACGCCGAAGCCGACGAACGCGAGCGCGCACAGCGCGCGGATGAAGCGGTCGTCCCACACCGTGCGCAGGTCGCGCACGCCGATCGTCCGCTCGAGCGCCGCCGCGTCGGCGGGGCGGGAACGGAGCACCGCCCACAGCAGCACCGCCGTCAGCACGGCGAAGGCCGCCTCGACCGCCAGCAGGGTGCGCAGGTCCGACGCGCTCCCGAGCGCGGGGCCGAGCAGCAGCCCGAGCAGCAGGCCGACGAACGTGCCGCCCGAGCCGAGCGAGATCGCCGCCGGACGCGCGGCCGGCGCGACGTACTCGCTGGCGAGCTTCGTGACGGCGTTGAGGACGAACGGCTGCGCGATCGCCACGAGGAGCTGGCCGGCGAGCGCCCAGGCGAAGCGGTCGCCGCCGAGACGCACCAGCGCGCCCAGCGCCGTCAGCCCCGCCCCTGCGCGCAGGGCCGGAACGAGCCGGCGGTCGAGCGCCATCCCGGCCGGCACCGCCAGCACGACGTAGAGCAGCGGGAAGACCTCGGCCAGCCAGCCGACCGCGCCCTCGCTCACGCCGTAGTGCGTCGCGGTCGCAGTCGTGACCGGCGCGAACGTCAGCCACAGCACCTGCGTGGCGGCGGCGAGCGCCGCGAACGCGAGGACGACGTCCCAACGGTTGCGTGCGGGCGGGCTCACCGCGCCGCAGCGTAGTGCGCCGGCCGCGGGCCAGCGCCGGCCTTCGCCTGGACGTTTGTTCTAGGCGGACGACCGGGGCGCGTGAGGAATCCGGCGCACGGGTGTCTTACTCGACAGGAGACCCCCGACAGGCGCCGCAGGCGCCGCAAGGAGGACGGACGATGAGACGAATCCTGCTGCTGGTCGTCAGCGCGCTCGCGCTGACGCTCGCCGTGCCGGCCGCGGCGTCCGCGCATCACGGCCGCGGTCGTCATCGCCACCACCATCATCACCATCACGCGAAGGCTCATCACGCGCGCACCGAGCACTTCGGCGCCGGCGCGAACACGAGCCCGAGCGCGCCCCCGGACGCCGGCACGGTCGACTCGTTCACGAACGGCGTGCTGACGATCAGACTCGCCGACGGCTCGACCGTCAGCGGCAAGGTCACCGCCGACACGAACATCAACTGCGTGCCGGCCGTCCAGTCGCCGGCGCCGACCGCCGCCACGGCGCACGACGGCGGCTGGGGCGATCGCGGTGACCAGGGCGACGACGGCCAGGGCGACGATCACCAGGACGGCGGCCGCTGCCACGGGCAGTCGGCCTGCACGGTCGCCGACCTCGTGCCCGGCGCGGTCGTGCACGAGGCGATCCTGAAGCTCGGCGGCAACGGCGCCGAGTTCAAGCTGGTCCTGCTCGTCAAGCAGCAGCAGGCGACGTCGTAGGGAAACGATCCGGCTGGCGGCGGCCGCCCCGAGCGCGCCGCCGCCCGCCCCGTCACCATGCGCCTGCAGATGCCGCGATGAGCCCGTCGGTCAGCGCTCGCCTGCTCGCGACGCAGAGCGACGCGCGCCTGGTCGAGCTGGCGCGCAGCGGCCACGAGCGCGCGTTCGATGCGCTGGTGCAGCGCTACCGCCGCCCGCTGCTCGGCCACTGCCGTCGCATGCTGCTCCCGGAGGCGCGCGCCGAGGACACGCTCCAGCAGGCCCTGCTGCAGGCCTGGCTCGCGCTGCAGCGCGGCGATGAGGTGCGCCACGCGCGCGCATGGCTGTACCGCATCCTCCACAACACGGCGCTCAACGCGCTGCGCAGCTCCGGCTACGACCACGCCGAGCTGAGCGAGGCGATCACGGGCGCCGGCGCTCCGCACGAGGACCTCGACCGGCGGATCGCGGTGCGCGAGGCGCTCGCCGGCCTCGCCGCGTTGCCCGAGCAGCAGCGCGAGGCGCTGCTGCGCACGGCCGTCGAGGGCGCCAGCCACGCGGCGGCGGCAGCCGAGATGGGCGTGAGCGAGGGCGCGCTGCGCGGGCTCGTCCACCGCGCGCGGGCGACGCTGCGGGCGGGGCTGACCGCGATCACGCCGATGCCGCTCGCCACGTGGGCGGCGGATGCCGCTGCCGGCCACGGCGCCGGCGCGGTCGCGGAGCTGACCGTCGGCGGCGGCTCGGCCGCGATCGCCGGCGTGCTTGCGAAGGGCGGCACGCTGCTCGTCACGGCGGGCGTCGTGGCTGCGGGCGTCGGCGGCGTCGCCGCGACCCGTCATACCCGGCTGCACGTGCGACCCCATCCCGTGCGTGCAGCACGCGCTGCCGCGACCGTCCCACCGGCCAGGGCGGTCGCGGCGGCCGGCGGCGCGTCGCCGGTCTCGCCAGCCCACGCAGGCAGGCGCGAGCACCGGCACTCGCGGCCCGTCGCGTTCCTTCGCCCGCGTGACGGCCGGCATGCGGGCGGCGGCGGGGGCGAGACGCCGAGCCAGGGCACGTCAGGGGGAGGCGATGACGGGAGAGGCCGCCGGCCGGGCTCCGGCTCCAGCCCGGCGCCCGGAACGGGCGGCGACGGGCCCGGCGACGGAGGCTCGGGCGACGGATCCGGCGGCCACGGCGACGGCGCGGGCGACGGAGGCCACCGCGGCGCGTCGGCCGACTCGCGGGGCGACGGCGGTCCCGCAACGCGCGGCGACGACGGCGCATCGCGCTCGGACGCGGACTCGACGCCGAGCGACGGCTGACGCCGGTGCGGTCGCTACATCAGCGGCTCGTCCTCGCCGCGCTGCCGGCGCAGCTCGCGCCGGGCGATCGACAGCTTGTGCACCTCGTCGGGCCCGTCGGCGAGGCGCAGCGTGCGCATGTGCGCGTACATGAACGCGAGCGGGAAGTCGTCCGAGACGCCGCCGCCGCCGTGCACCTGGATGGCGCGGTCGATGATCTTCAGCGCGACGTTCGGCGCGGCCACCTTGATCGCAGCCACCTCGATGCGCGCGTTCTTGCCGCCGACGTTGTCCACCAGCCAGGCTGTCTTCAGGACGAGCAGCCGCAGCATCTCCAGCTCGATGCGCGCCTCGGCGATCCAGTCGCGGATGTTCGAGCGCGTCGAGACCGGCTTGCCGAACGTCTCGCGCTCGTCGGCGCGCTTGCACATCAGCTCGAGCGCCCGCTCGGCCGCGCCGACCGCGCGCATGCAGTGGTGGATGCGCCCCGGGCCGAGCCGCGCCTGCGCGATCAGGAAGCCCATTCCCGGGCCCGCGATCAGGTTCGCCTGCGGGACGCGCACGTCGGTGAAGCGCAGCTCGCCGTGGCCCTCCGGGTCCATGTAGCCGAACACCGGCAGCGAGCGCACGATCTCCAGCCCCGGCGTGTCCAGCGGCACGAGCAGCATCGACTGCTGCGCATAGACGGGTGCCTCCAGCTCCGTCTTGCCCATCACGATCAGGATTCTGCATCTGGGATGCATCACCCCGGTCGTCCACCACTTGCGGCCGTTGAGGACGAAGTCGTCGCCGTCGCGCTCCATCCGCAGCGAGATGTTCGTCGCGTCGGAGGAGGCCACGTCGGGCTCGGTCATCGCGAAGCCCGAGCGGATCTCGCCGTCGAGCAGCGGCGTCAGCCAGCGCTCCTTCTGCTCGTCGTCGCCGAACTGGTGCAGCACCTCCATGTTGCCGGTGTCCGGCGCCGAGCAGTTGCACGCCTCCGAGCCGATGAACGTGCGGCCGAGCAGCTCTGCGAGCGGCGCGTACTCGAGATTCGTGAGCCCCGCGCCGTGCGCCGGATCCGGCAGGAACATGTTCCACAGCCCGCGCCGGCGCGCCTCCTCCTTCAGCTCCTCCATGACGGGCGGGTGGACGTGCGGCGTGTCGCTTGCCCGGACCTGCTCGACGTAGACCTGCTCAGCCGGGTGGACGTGCTCGTCGAGGAACGCCTGGAGTCTGTCGCGGAAGTCCTTGGCGCGCTCGCTCAGCTCGAAGTCCATCAGCCCTCCAGGGTCGAATTCAGCGGGCGCGGCCCGGGGACGTTGCGGAACTGGAAGGGCGCCGGCTCGCGCCCCTGCTGGACGAACCAGCACTCGCCGGTCGCGTCGAGCGCGAACAGCCGCACGACCGTCTCGGCGACGACCTCCGCGGGGATCAGCTCGAAGCCGGCCGCCTCCAGCCCCTCGCGGATCGGCGCGGTCATCGCCGACTCGGCGAAGCCGGGGCAGACGGCGTTGACGCGGATTCCGTCGAGCGCGAGCGACGGCCCGAGCGAGCGGACGAGGCCCACGACCCCATGCTTGTTGGCGGCGTAGAGCGGCTCCATCGGCACGGCCGTCAGCCCGGCGAGCGAGGCGGTCGCGACGATCGCGCCGCGGTCGGGTGCGTCGTTGCGGCGCAGCGCGGCGAGTACGGCGTGGACGCCGAACACGACCCCGTCGAGGTTCACGCCCATCGCGCGGCGGTAGGCGGCGAGGTCGAAGTCCTCGCCGAGGCCGCAACCGCTCGTGACGCCGGCGTTGAGGTAGGCCAGGTCGAGCCTTCCGCAGCGCTCGAGGGCGAAGGCGACCATCGCGCGGTTCGCGTCCAGATCGGACACGTCGGTCGCGACGAAGTGGCCGCCGACCTGCGCGGCGACCTGTGCGCCGCCGGCCTCGTCGCAGTCGGCGATCACGACCTCCGCGCCGGCCTCCGCGAGCGCGATCGCGGTCGCGCGCCCGAGCCCGCTGGCGCCGCCCGTGACGAGCGCGACGCGGTCTCGCAGGGGGGAGAGATCGACGCTTGTGCTGAACGCGCTGGCCATGGCGCGTACAGTCTGATCGTGGGGACGAGCGAATGCGCCGGCACCCGCAGGGTGCGCCGTCGAGGCCCGTGCGCCGAGGCAACGGGCCCCGAGCTCTGCGCCAAAGGGTCAGAATTCGAACCCCGTGGGGTGAACGCCCGATGGCCGGGACGCGATTCGCTCAATAGGCTCGGCGCTGCTGCCGACGTAAGCCTCAGAGGCTGCTACCGCACGCACATGGACGTCCACGCACAGTCCGCTGCCCAACGTCCGCGCCGCTCGGCGTGCGGTCGCCCGATGCTCGGCCTGCTGCTCGTGCTCGCGCTGCTGGCGCTCTTCCCGGCAGCCGGCCTCGCACACGGCCGGGAGCTGGCGCTCGATCAGCCGCCGGCGGTCGCCGCGTCCACGCCGACGGACGTGGCGCCCTCGACGGAACCGGCCCCGCCGGCGACGCAGACGCCGGTCGACCCGGCGCCGCCGGTCGATCCGGCGCCCGTCGATCCGGCGCCGCCGGCCGACCCGACGCCGCCGGCCACGCAGACGCCGGCCGATCCCGCACCGCCGGCCGATCCCGCACCGCCGCCGGCCGATCCCGCACCGCCGCCGGCCGATCCGACGCCGCCGCCCGCGGACCCGACGCCGCCGCCCGCGGACCCTGCGCCGCCCGCGGACCCGAGCCCGGCGCCCGCCACGCCGCCGGCGCCCGCCGACCCCGCGCCGGCGAACCCGGCGCCGACGACGCCGGCGCCCACCGATCCCGCGCCGGCGCCGGCGAGCCCCGATCCCAAGCCCGCGCCCGCGGAGACGCGCACGACCCCGGCCCCGAGCGATCCGGTCGTCCTGGCCGCGCCGACCTCCACGACGACGCCGCCGACGCAGACCGCGACGACGACGCCTGCGGCAGGCTCCGCCTCGCCGAGACCGCATCGGGCCGCCGCCAGCAAGGCTCCGTCGCCGGCGAAGACGGTCAGCGAGGCGCTCGCCAGACTCGGGGTCGTCACGATCGCGGCCAGCGCCACCGGCGATGCCGCCGCCGCTGCCACGGCCGTGAGCATCATGGCGCAGGCCTGCGGACCGGTCGTCGCGGTCAGCGCGCCGGTCCCGCCGGCGATCTCCGCGCCGAGCGCGAGCCGCCCGGCCGCGCACGCCCACCGCAGCGAGGATCAGCCGCCGCAGCTGCGCGGACCGCCGGCGCCGCTCCAGACCCCGGGCTCGCAGGTCGCCACCGTCGGCGGCGCCGGCGCCGCCCCGGGCGGCGCGAGCGGCGGACGCGACTACGCGATCCAGATCGACGCGCTCGTCCTCGAGCTGCCCGACGGCGCTCCCGCCGTCGCGACCGATTGCCTCCCGCCCGTCGTGCCGGTCACGACGGGTGCAGGCGCGCGTGCACCTCCGATCTCCTGACGCACCTCAGACGAGCCGCCCGTCCGGGCGCGCTCACGTGACGTCAGAGACCTATTCAGGAGGACAGATCGAATGGTCGCCACCAACGACCGCATCCATCGCATCGCCAGCGCCCGCCATGACCGCATCACGCGCTCCTCGCGCGTGCGGCTGCTCGCGCGGCAGATCGCCACCGGCGAGTACAGCGTCGACGCCGACGCGCTCGCGGACGCGCTCGTGCGCCGTGCGCTGTTCCACCGCGCGGTCCGCGAGGAGCTGATCGCCGAGCGCGCGCTGCACGGCGACGGCTGAGCCCCGCGCCGCAGAAGACGGCGGAGCGGCGGTTGCCAGGCCGCGTCCGCCCGCGGGGGACTCAGCGTCTGCGCGTCGCAGCGTGCCGCTATCCCCGCCCGGCGTCCCGCGCGGCCTGCTCGGCCGCGACGAGCTGCTGCTCGACGAGCGCGAGGCCGGCGTCCCAGAAGCCCGGGTCGGCCAGGTCGATCCCGACCAGACGGCCGAGCTCCTCGGGCGCCATCGAGCCGCCGGCGCTCAGCAGCCGCAGGTAGTCCGGCACGAAGCCGGCGCCCTCCTCGCGGTAGCGCTGGTAGACCGACAGCGCGAGCAGCTGCCCGTACGCGTACGCGTAGACGTAGCCGGGCGTGTTGATGAAGTGGGGGATGTAGGACCACCACGAGCGGTAGCCGTCGGTCACCGCGACTGCGTCGCCGAACAGCTCCGCCTGCGTCTCGCTCCACAGCGCCGAGAAGCGCTCGACCGACAGCTCGCCCTCCTCGCGGCGCGCCGTGTGCACGAGCTGCTCGAAGCGGTGCATCGCCGTCTGGCGGAAGACGGTGGCGATCGCGCCCTCGATCGCCTCGGCCAGCAGCGCGAGGCGAGACTCCGGCGTCCCGGCCGCTTCCAGCAGCCGTCCGAACACGAGCGCCTCGCCGAAGACCGACGCCGTCTCCGCCAGCGTCAGCGGCGTCGACTGGTGGAAGACGCCCTGCGGCGCCGCCAGCGCGGCGTGCACGCCGTGGCCCAGCTCGTGCGCGAGCGTCAGCACGTCGCGGCGGCGCGCGGTGTAGTTCAGCAGCACGTAGGGGTGCGCGGAGGGAACCGTGTAAGAGCAGAACGCGCCGCCGCGCTTCGCCGGGCGCACCGGCGCGTCGATCCAGCGCTCGTCGAAGAAGCGCTGCGCGAGCGCACCCAGCTCCGGCGAGAACGAGCCGTACGCATCGAGCACCAGCTCGCGCGCGTCGGACCAGGCGAAGCGCTCGTCCTCGGTCGCGACGGTCGCGGCGCGGTCGTAGTCGGCGAGCCGCTCGACCCCGAGCAGCCTCGCCTTGAGGCGATACCAACGTTGCGGCACGTCGTAGCGCGCGCGCACGGCGCTGACGAGCGCCTCGACCGACTCGTCGCTCGCCTCGTTCGCGAGGTTGCGTGCGGCGAGCCAGTGCGGGTAGCCGCGCAGGCGGTCGTCGACCGCCTTCTCGTGCAGCAGCGTGTTGAAGATCGAAGCGCGCGTGCGGATCCCCGGCGCGAGCGCCTCGGTCACCGCCGCAGCCGCCGCGCGCCGCTGCTCGCGGTCGGGCCCGGAGAGCCGTGCGAGCGCCTGCTCGAGTGACACCGGCTCGTCTGCCTCCGGCAACGGCACACGGGTCGCCGACATCAGCTCGGCGAACAGCCGCGTCCAGGCGCTGCGCGCGCTGATCGCCTTCTCGTTGAGGATCCGCTCCTCCGGCTCGCTCAGCAGGTACGGGCGATAGCGGCGCTCGCTGCGCAGGTGATGCGCGCAGAACGCGAGCCCCGGATCGGCCAGCAGCGCCTCCGCCCGCTCGTCGTCGAGGGCAGCCCACTCCAGCTCGAAGAACAGCAGCGTCGTCTGGATCGCCGTCGCGCGCTCCTGGACGTGCTGGAGCAGCGCCCCGAACGCCGGGTCGGCGGTGTCGACGGCGAAGCGCAGCGATGCGTAGGACCCGGCGCGGCCGACCAGCTCGCTGATCGCCGCGAGCTCCTCCATCGCCCCGCGCAGCGCAGCGGCGTCAAGCTCGCCGAGCTTGCCGGCGTGTTGCGCGGCGAACGCCTCGGCGCGCGCCGCCGCGTCGTCGAGCAGCGCCCGAACGCCAGCTTCGCCCTCGCCGTGCACGAGCGGCTCGAGATCCCAGGAGACGCTCGCGAGCTCGGCGTCGTCGGGCGTTTCGGCGGTGGCGGGCTGGCTGGCCATGGGCGACGCATCGTACGCGTCCGCTTCGCCGGGAGCGCGTTCGTCGCCCGGATCTGCCACCCTTGGTCGCTGACAGACCGAATACAGCCGAGTCTCCGCCGTCCCGACGACGGAGAGCGGGGGACCCATTCGGATCGCGGACGGTCGCGATCCACGGGGCGAATCGCAGCCGGCACACCGAATCGCTCGGGTGCTCTGGCCGCGTAGCGCGATCTTTCCGCGCGAGCCCGACAGCTCACCCCGTAGGCGCACGAAAGAGCCAACGGAGGTCTCATGTCCAGCCGTCTTGCCGTCGTTCCCGCGCTGCTCGCGCTCGCGCTCATAGGCGCGCTTGCCGCGCCGGCCATCGCCGAGTCCGGCACCCGCAGCGGCGTGCTCGAGGAAGGAAGCCGCGGGCCCGTCGTCGCGCAACTGCAGCGCAAGCTCCACGTTCCCGCCGACGGCGTCTTCGGGCCGCAGACGACGCACGCCGTCCGCCGCTTCCAGCAGCGAGCCCGCCTGACCGTCGACGGCGTCGTCGGCCCGCAGACGGCGCAGGCGCTCGGCCTCGACCTCGCCCAGGGCCACAGTGCCGGTGGCGGCCTCCGCGTTCCGGTGGTGCTGCGGCACATCGCGCAGTGCGAGTCGGGCGGCGATCCGCATGCCGTCTCCGCCGGAGGGACCTACCGCGGCAAGTACCAGTTCGATCGCGGGACATGGCGCGCGATGGGCGGCCATGGCGACCCGGCGCGCGCGCCGGAGGCGGAGCAGGACCGCCGCGCGCTGACGCTTTACCGCGAGCGCGGCACGTCGCCCTGGCCGGCCTGCGGCGCCGCCTGAGCGAATCCCGGCTACGCCGTCGACGTCGCCCGCCGGGCGGCGTTGACGTGCGCGTCGGCCGGGTCGCCGGGCGGATCGCCGCGCAGCAGCCAGGCGCCGTCTTCGCGCCGCTCGATCAGGCCGCGGCGGGAGAGGTCCGACAGCGCCGTCGTCACCGACGGCCGCTGCGCGCCGACGAGCCGGCCGAGCACCTGGTGCGTCAGCGGCAGCTCGAGCACGACGCCGTCGGGGCTGACGCGCCCCCAGCGGTCGGCGAGACCCCAGAACAGGAGCTCCAGGCGCGCGTCGACGCGCGTCAGGTGGCTCGTCGCCTGGTTCGTCGCGAGCTCGAACGAACGCCGCACCGCGCGAGCGACGACGGCGCTGACGAGCTCGGGCCAGCGGCCCATCACAGCGGCGATGCGACGGTCCAGCACGGCGAGCCGCACCGGCTGCAGCGCCGTCCACGCGATGACCGGCTTGATCGTCAGCACCTCGCGCTCCCGGTCCCACGGACGCAGGAGGTCGCCCCGTCCGATCAGCTCGGTGCAGGTGGCCTGCGCTATCGCGATGTCTCGCATCAGCAGGCCGTCCAGCACGAGCAGGCCGAGGCTGCCGCTGCCGCCGTCAGCGGGGAAGACCGGCTCCCATGGTCCCGGCGGCACCAGCTCGACCGCCGCGATCGCATGCCGCGTTGCGATCTGCACGCTCGTGGGATCGAGGCCGGCGGCGAGCTCCGGGTCCTCCTCGAGGACGCGGACGAAGGCATTTCCCGCTGCCATGCGATACAGCGTATCGGGTGTCAGCGCATCCGCGCCAGTCGAACCGAGTTTGAAGCGCGCTAGATCCTGGTCCCCGCTGCTGTGTCAGGAAGCGAACACGGCGCGTGGACGCTCGCTCCCCGCGAGCGCCTCGTCAGCGCTGCGCCGCGAGGTTCGTCAGTCGCGCGTCAACAGCCTCACGCGCAGGCGCTCGCGATCGAGCGCCTCGGCCTGTTCGACGTCGATCGTGTCGGTCAGCCGCTCGAGCAGCGAGCCGAGGCCCGGCAGCTCGGTGTCGTCGATCAGCCGCTGCGCCCCGCCGGCGAGGAACGGACCGACGAGCATGTCGAAGCCGCCTTCGTGCTCGTCGATCGCGACGCTCAGCGAGCCGTTCGGGACGTACGCGGGCGCGGCGCCCGCAATCGCGTCGCTCACGATCTGCGCGTCCGAGAGCCGGTCGATCGAGAAGTCTGCACGCGCGGCGACCAGCGAGACGACGCGGCTCAGGACGGCCGCGGTCCGCTCCGGCGGGCGCAGCCGCACCACGATCTCGTCGGCGCGCGGGGCCGGGTCGGCGGAGGGCTGGATCGCGAGCGGCGGGGCAACGCCGTCGTCGAGCGCAAAGGCGATCCGCACCTCCGTGCCGTGCCGGCCGCCGACGAGCCCCAGCTCGTCCGAGAGCGAGGCGATCAGCGCGAGCCCGAACCCCAGCGGCGAGCCTTCGTCGCGTCCGGGAAGCGGGTGCAGCCCGTTCCCGCGGTCGCGCACGCTCAGCACGAGGCGCCCGTGCTCGACCGCCATCGTCACCTCGAGCGGACCCGCCTCCTCGCCGTAGGCGTGCACGACGACGTTCGTGCAGGCCTCGGTGAGCGCGATCTTCATGTCGGCCGCGCGCGCCGGCTCGACGCCGAGCTCGTCGGTCAGCCCGGCGAGCGCCTGCCGCACGAGCGCGACGTTCGCCGGCAGCGCCGGCATCAGCAGGTGCACCTCGGGGCAGACGGCATCGTCGGGCGCGCCCGCTCGCCCGGGCGTTCCGCCAGAGGATGACTGAGTGCCGACGCCGTCGCTCACGTCATCCCCCCGTATGAGCGCTCCCGAGCATCGCCAAACGTGCATTCGCGCCACCGGTCCGGCCGGTCGCGCGCCTCGGAGTCCAGAGTCAGCATCCGGTCATATTCTCTCAACATGAAGCTGCACGGCCCGTCGCTCGTCCTGCGCTACGCGACCCCGGACGACGCCCACGCCCTGTTCGAGCTGGGCTCCGATCCGGCGGTGACCCGCTTCTTCTCCTGGGGACCCTACGCGCGCATCGAGGAGCCGGTCGCCTACATCGTCGGGCTCGCCGACCGGCGCGAGCGCGGAGAGCAGCTCGACCTGCTGGTCGTGCATCGCGTCGACGGGCCGATCGGCGTGGTCGGCCTTGCCGAGCTCTCGCGCCGCGACCGGCGCGCGGTCGTCGGCACGTGGCTGGGGCGCCGTTGGTGGGGGACCGGCGCCAATCGCGAGACGAAGGCGCTGATCGCGCATCTCGCTTTCGCCCACCTCGGGCTCGAGCGGCTCGCCGCCTACGCGGACGTCGAGAACGCGCGCTCGCAGGCGGCGCTCGAGCGCGTCGGCTTCGTGCACGAGGGGCTGCTGCGCCGCTGGCACCGCCATGGCGACCGCGCGCACGACGTCCACGTCTACAGCCTGCTGCGCGCGGAGTGGGCGGCGTCGCCGCTGGCCGCGGTGCCGGTCGCGCTCGACGGGGCGCCGCCGGCCGCGTTCGTCGCGGCCGAGGACGCGTCGCACGTCAGCTCCGGCGCTGCTCCCAGCTGAAGCCGCGGATCGCCAGCACGACGCCGAGCACGGTCCACACCGCGAGCACGCCGAGCGCCGACCACGCGCCGCCGATCCCCTTGCCGGTCACCATCGCGTCGCGCAGCCCCTGGACGAGGTGCGCGAGCGGCAGCGCCTCCGCGATCCCCTTCAGGAACGACGGGTCGTGCGCCGCGTCGATCGACACGAAGACGACGGGCAGGAAGATGACGTTCACGTAGACCGTCGCCGCCTCGAACGTCGGGATCGCGTGCGCGAGCGCGACGCCCAGCGAAGCGAAGCAGACCACGCCGAGCACGACGAACAGCACGAGCTCGCCGACGTCGCGCGGCCACGGGATCCCGTAGAAGAGCTTGCCGGCGAGCACGATCAGCACGATCTGCACCGCCGTGTTCATGACCGCGTTGCCGGCGATCCCCAGCAGGTAGGCGCCCGACGGCAGCGGCGTGCCGCGCATCCGCTTGAGGATCCCCTGCTCGCGCAGGAACACCACGTTGTAGGCGAGCGCGCTGAACGTCGTCGCGAGCACCGCCATGCCGGCGATCCCCGGCACGATCACGTCGCGGTCGCTCTGCTTCGTCAGGACCGCCGCGAGCAGCACGAGGAACAGCAGCGGCAGCAGGAAGTTGAAGAACGCCGCGCTCGGGTTGCGCCAGAACATGCGGCGCTCGAGCCGGTACTGGCGCCACGAGAGCGCGGCGACGCCGGGAGAGCCTGCCACCTCAGGCATCGGCGGTCAGCTCCAGATAGACGTCCTCGAGCGTCGGGCGGGTGACGCTGAGCGCTTCGAGCCGCTCACCGCGCGCGAGCGCCGCCGCGGTCAGCTCGTGCAGGAGCGTCGTCGGATCGTCCGTCTCGCGCTGGTTGAGCAGTCCGCTGCCGTTGCGCCACGCCACGCGGTAGCGCGTCGCTCCCTCGCCCGCGCCGAGCTCCGCCGGCGCGCCCTCGGCGAGGATGCGGCCGTCCTTGACGATCGCGACGCGGTCGGCGAGCGACTGCGCCTCGTCGAGGTAGTGCGTCGTCAGCACGACGGTCTTGCCGAGCGCCTTCAGCGAGCGGATCGTGTCCCACGCGCCGCGTCGTGCGGCCGGGTCGAACCCGGTCGTCGGCTCGTCAAGGAAGATCAGCTCCGGATCGCCGATCAGCGCGAGCGCGAGGTCGAGGCGGCGCAGCTGCCCGCCCGACAGGGTGCGCGTGCGCGCATCCTCCTTGCCGCGCAGGCCTGCGAGGTCGACGACCTCCTCGACGCCGCGGGGAGCGGGGTAGAGGCCGGCGAAGTGGCGCAGCGTCTCGCGCACCGTCAGGTGGCGGTAGATGCCGGTGCTCTGGAGGACGATGCCGACGCGCGCGCGCAGGTCTCTGGCCCGCAGCTGCGGGTCGTGGCCGAGCACGGCCACCTCGCCGTCGCTGCGGTCGCGGTAGCCCTCGAGGATCTCGACGGTCGTCGTCTTGCCGGCCCCGTTGGGGCCGAGCAGACCGAAGACCTCGCCGCGCCGCACCGAGAAGTCGATCCCGCGTACCGCCTCCAGGTCGCCGTAGCGCTTGCGCAGCCCGCGGACCTCGATCGCCAGCTCGTCGTTCACGAGCGCCCATGATGCCTCAAACTGGTTCTGCGACCGCCTCTCCCTCCCCGTGCGCTGCGCCTGCATCGACATCGGCTCGAACACGACGCGCCTGCTCGTCGCGGACGTCGTCGCGCGCGGCGACGACCTCGTGCGGCTCGCGCCGGTCGTGGAACGGCGCGCGTTCACGCAGCTCGGCCGCGCCTGCCGGGCGGGCGAGGCGCTGCCGGCGGCGGCGCGCGAGGCGCTCGCGCGCGTGGTGGCCGAGCAGGCGCGCGAAGCGCGCGAGCTGAGAGCGCGGACGCTGCGCGTCGTCGCCACGGCCGCGCTGCGGCGCGCCGCCGACGGGCTGGCGACCTGCCACGCGCTGGCAGCGGCGGCGGGGGCGCCGGTCGAGCTGCTGAGCGAGCACGAGGAGGCGCGGCTCGCGTTCGCCGGCGCCACGTGCGCGCTGCGCGGCGTGGGGCGTGGGGCGGCGATCGCGGTCGCGGACGTCGGCGGCGGCTCGGCGCAGATCGTCGTCGGCACGTGCGCGGGCGGCGCGTCGTGGTCGGTGTCGCTGCCGCTCGGGAGCAGCGACCTCGCCGCCGCGCATCTGCACGGCGATCCGCCGACCGCCGGCGAGCTGGCCGCCGTGCGGGATGCGGTCGCCGCGGCGCTCGCGGGCGTCGCGCTGCCGCCGGTCGCAGCCGGCCTGGCGGTCGGGGGGAGCGCGACGTCGCTGCGACGACTCGCCGGCCCGCGCCTCGACGTCGCCGGGCTCGACCGTGCGCTCGCGACGCTCGTCGCCGTGCCGGCGGCAGTCGCCGCCGAGCGGATCGGGATCGCGTCGGAGCGCGCCCGCCTGCTGCCGGCGGGCATCGTGGTGCTCGCGGCGCTCGCGCAGCGGCTCGGCTCGCTCGAGATCGCGCGCGGCGGCCTGCGCGAGGGCGTGCTGCGCGAGTTGGCGGCGACCTGAATCGCGACGTCTCCGCGCACCGCCGGCGCATCCCTGCACAGCGGCTGTGCCAATCGTCGCGCGATCGCTTGATCCGCCGCCGGCCGACGCGATGCTGGCGCGATGGAGCTCTGGCACGACGCACGCGGACAGGCGACGAGCGAGTACGCGGCGCTCGTCCTGCTCGTCGCCGTCGTGCTCGCGCTCGCCGCCGGGCTGACCTCCGGCGGCGTCGGTGGGCAGGTGCTCGCGGGGATCCAGCGGGGCATCTGCCGCGTCACCGGCACGATCTGCCCGCCGCCCGAACCGCCCCGTCCCGACCTCGCGCCCTGTCCGGTCGAACGCACGACGAGAAGAGAGTCGCTGGACGGGGCGTTCGACGTCGTCAGACTCGGCAAGAGCGGGACGCTCACCGCCGTCCGGACCTCCGACGGCCGCGTCACCGTCACGCTTGCCGACGGCGCGACGGTCGGCGCCGGGCTGGTGCTCGGCTTCGGGCTCGGAGCCGAAGGCGACCACGAGCTGGAGGCGAGAGCCGGGGTCTCGGCGCGCGTCGAAGCGGGCCGCTCGTGGACGTTCCCGAACGAGCCGGCGGCGCATGCGTTCATCGACAGATACGGCTCGAAGGCGACGATCGGCGGTCAGGCGGTCGACGCGCTGCGCAGCGGCTGCTCGATCCTCTGCGACGCGGTCGGCTGGCGTCCGCATGCGGAGCTGCCGCCGCCGGACGAGCAGTACATGGGGGCCGGCGCGACGGCCAAGTTCAAGGCGTCGGCTGGGCCGGCGGCGCTCGACATGTCGGCCGAGGCGTTGCTCGGGACCCGGCAAAGACGGGACGGGAGCACAACGTGGTTCCTGCGACTCGACGCGGGCGCCGCACTCGACGTCGCGCTCGGTCCCGATCGCGTGAGTCCGAACGCGCAGGGTCAGGCGGTCGTCTCCTACGTGCTCGACCCGCACGGCCGACCGACGCAGCTCGTGATCCACGCCGTCGCGCGCGGGGGCGCGGGCGTCGCCGCGCACGCGGTCGGTCACAGCGGGCACCTCAGCGGCGGGGGACGCGGTCAGCGGGTCGCCGAGCTCGACGCGACGCTCGACCTCCGCGATCCGCAGAACGCCGCGGCCGCGAAGGCATTCCTCTCCGCGCTGAGAGATCCGCTCGCCACGCGACGGCTGGAGCGCAGCGCCGCCGCTGTGCGCGCACGGATCGCCGAGACGGGTGCCGTCGATCGGCGCACGTATGCACTCTCGTCGTCGAGATTCGAGCTTGGAGCGGAGGGCGGTGTCGGAGTTCAGCTCGGCGCCGACTTCGAGCACTCGAGCGAGGACATGCATCTGCTCAGCGCCGAAACACGCCTCCCCGGCCTGCCGTTCCTGCCCCGCGACGACTGCCGTAACGCCTGATGCGCCGCCACGCCCTGCCCGCCGTCGTCCTGCTGGCGCTCGGGTTCGCGCTCTCCGGGGCTTCCACCGCGCGCGTCCCCCACCGTCTTCCTGCCGGCGCGCTCGGGTGCGTCCTGGTCTGGCGCGTCGAGCTCGGCGCGGTCGTCTTCGCCGGGCTCTACGGCGTCGTGGTCGTCGCTCGCCTCGCCTTGCATGGGGAGACCTTGACGCGTGTGGGTCGCGACGGCATCGAGATCCCGCGCGTGGGTTCCGCCCGCACCGGCGGCAAAGCGCCGCCCGACGCCGCCATTCCAGTAAGCAGACTGGGGCAACTGCTCGCGACGATCGCAGGCTCTGCCACCGCCGACAATCCCACAGATGCGCTGTTGCGTGACGAGGAGGAGTGCACCTAGCATGGCTGCGATGCAGACCCCACCGACAAGCCACGAACCCAACCCCCAGCCAGCGTCGCCGATCAACCTGCGCGAGATCGTGGCTGAGGCGCAGGTGGAGCTTGCACGGCTCGAGGCGGCCATCGCACACGCGGAGGTGCGCAGGCTCGAGGAGCAGCTCGCGTGGGAGCGGGCGTGGCGGCGTCGCGGACTGTTCGGGCGCGTCTTCTGATCGCCGATCACATCGCTAGCCTGGCGCTGACATGACAATCGCCGTCCGGGACGACAGGTGAGCGCCGCGACGCCGGGGGCCGAGCCGCCCGCGGGCGGCGGTGCGCAGGTCGATCCGTCGGACCGGCCGCCGCGCGAGGCGATCGCCGACGTGCGCATCCGCGTCCCGACGCGCGGCAACCGCAAGCTGGAGCGACTGCTGGAGGCGGTCAACGCTGACGATCAGGTGAAGGCGTGGTGGCACGTCTCGGCGGTCAACGCGACCCGGCGGCTCGGCATGTCGGACCATTCGTGGATCCACATCCAGATCCTGCTGAACGTCGCGCTCCGGCTCGCGCGCCTGCTGTTCCGCCGCGGGGTCGTTCCGAACGTCGTCGCGGACTACGGCATGAGCGAGCGCGACGCCGAGGTCGTGATCGCCGCCGGCGCGCTGTTCCACGACACCGGCATGACGATCCACCGCGCCGACCACGAGGCGTACAGCCTGTTCCTCACGGCCGACAAGCTCGGCTCACTGCTCGCCGACGCGTACGACGAGCCCGAGCGCTCGATCCTCGTCGCCGAGACGCTGCACGCGATCATCGGCCACCGCAGGCGCGGCGATCCGTTCACGATCGAGGCTGGCATCGTCCGCGTGGCGGACGCGCTCGACATGGCCCGCGGCCGCTCCCGCGTCCCATTCGAGGCCGGCCACCAGAACATCCACTCGCTGTCCGCCTACGCGATCGAGGAAGTGAGAATCACAGCCGGCAGAGAGCGCGCCGTGCGCGTCGAGATCGCAATGTCGAACAGCGCCGGCATCTTCCAGCTCGATGAGCTGCTGGCCACCAAGCTGCGCGGATCGGGGCTGGAGCAGCACATAGAGGTGATAGCCCGGATCGAAGCCCAACACGAGAAGCGCCTCCTGCCGGTCTTCCGCATCTGACGCCTGCGGTGGCGGCTCGGGTGCGGGTTTGGCGTGGGTGGTACGCCGCGGCGCGGCCGTGCTCCCTCGCGAGACCCTCACGTGAACTGGGGTTGGCGCCGCGGGTTGTGAGTGGACGCCGGAGGGGGGTCTCGCGAGGGACACGCCGCGCCCGGCTGACCAGCAGCGTCCGTGCACCGAGCCGCCACCGCAGGCTTCTGCGTAGCCCGCGCCCTCATCGCTTCAGCTACGAAGGCCCAAGCCTTACTGGCATGAGCGCAGCTTCGTTCGGGGCGAACTGGTAGGCGGCGCCCAGGCGCTCGCGTAGCCGGGCGCGTGGACTTGTCAGCGAGACCCCCCTGCGGCCTCAACGCACGCAGCGAGGCTTCGCGGCAGCTCACGTGAGGGTCTCGATGGCAAGCTCCACGCGCCCCGGCGTACCACCCACGCAAGAACGCAGCCGACCTACCAGTGAACCCCCCGAGTGAGGTGCGCGAGAGCCAGCTGCTCGCGGGAGACCACCTCGTCGCCGCCCACCGTACCTTTTGCCGCAGCCGAGTCCGGGAACACGCGGTACGCGAGGTGCAGGAGCTGGTCGACGGCCTTCGGCGCAAGTGCGTAGGCGACCTCGCCGAACGTGCCGAGGCGCGTGTTGATCTGCTTCGGCTTCGAGCGGATCGCCTCGCAGATGAGGTCGGCCGCCTCCTCGGGGGAGATCGTCGGGAACGAGTTGTAGAGCTTCGTCGGCGCGATCATCGGCGTGCGCACGAGCGGCATGTGGATCGTCGTGAAGGTGACGCGGTCGGCGATCGTCTCGGAGCCGACGACGCGCGTGAAGGCGTCGAGCGCCGCCTTCGAGGCGACATAGGCGGAGAAGCGCGGCGGGCTCGTCTGCACGCCGATCGAGGAGATGTTCACGACGTGGCCGCTGCGGCGTGCCCGCATGTGTGGCAGCAGCGCGAGGATCAACTTGACCGCGCCGAGGTAGTTGAGCTGGACTGTGCGCTCGAAGTCGTGGAAGCGGTCGTAGGACAGCGCGATCGAGCGGCGGATCGAGCGGCCGGCGTTGTTGACGAGTATGTCGACGGCGGGATGGTCGGAGAGCACCTGGGCGACGAGCCGGTCGATCGACTCCGGATCTGAGACGTCTGCGCTGTAGACGTAGGCGGCGCCGCCGAACTGCGCGATCTCGTCGCGCACCTCTTCGAGCTTCTCGGCGTTGCGGGCGACCAGCAGCGGGATCCCGCCGGCGCGCGCGAGCTTGATCGCGGCGGCGCGGCCGATGCCGCTCGACGCGCCCGTGATGAGGATCGTCTTGCCGTTGACGGCGTTGGCGAGTGAGCGGCTGGCGCGGAACTTGTCCGGGTCGAGGTTCGCCTGCCAGTAATCCCACAGGGCGTTCGCGTACGTCTCCAGCTCGGGGACCTCGATGCCGCTGCCGTCGAGCGCGCGCTCGGTCTCCTCGGTCGCGAACACCGGCGTGAGCGCGACGTGGTCGGCGACCTCGTCCGGGATGCCGGCCTGCGCGAGCAGGCCGCGCCGCACCGCATGGGCGCCCGGCAGCCGCATCGCGATCGAGCGGGCGGTGCTCGTGAGCCCGAGCGTCAGGTCGTCGTCGAGCTGCACGGCGATCCGCGGCGCGCCGGCGGCGCGCGCGAACGCGTTGACGACTTCGACGCCGCGCTGCGGACGTGGGTTGACGAGGTGGAAGGCACGGCCGTCCAAGCCCGGCCGGTGGGCGAGCTCGTCCATCGCCGCGGCGACGTAGTCGACCGGCACGATGTTGGTCTCGCCGAGCTCGGGCGCGATCAGCGGCAGCCACGAGGGCAGGTTGCCGCCGAGCCGCTGGATCAGCTTGAAGAAGTAGTAGGGACCGTCGATCTTGTCCATCTCGCCGGTGATCGAGTGACCGACGACGACCGCGGGGCGATAGACCCGCCACGGCACGACCTGCTCCTCGCGCACGATCTGCTCCGCCTCGAACTTCGTGAGGTGGTAGGGGTGCACGAGCGGCTGCCCCTCGTCGAACATGTCCTCGCGGAAGATGCCTCTGTATGCGCCGGCGACGGCGATCGAGGAGGCGTGATGGAAGCAGCCGGCCTCCAGCGCGCCGGCGACGGCGACGGCGTGGCGCGTGCCCTCGACGTTTGCGAGGCGGTCCTGCGCCTCGCTCGCGGTCATGTCGTAGACGGCGGCGAGATGGAAGAAGTGGTCGATCGTGCCGCGCAGCTCCGCGATCTGCTCGGGGTCGAGCCCCAGCAGCGGCTTACTCAGGTCTCCGAGCACCGGCCGGATCCGCCCGGCGCCCCCCCAGCGATGGATCAGCGCATCGAGCCGTCCGATCGACTCCGGCCGCACGAGCATGTGGATCTGTCCCTCGCGGGCGAGCAGCCGTTCGACCAGATGACGGCCGATGAACCCCGTGGCGCCGGTCACGAAGTAGCTCATGCCACGACCTTACCCGCGCGAAGGCGCCCGGTTACCCGGTGGATCCCCGCCCGACGCCGGCGCGGCGGCTACCAGCCGCCTGACCAGTCCGCGCTGTGGGCGCGGCGCTTGGCGGCGGCCTTGCGCGCATCTCTGCGCTTGTCGAGCCGCCATTGCAGCACGCTCAACACGAAGATCAGCGTCGGGAAGAACGCGATCACGATGAAGCCCGCATTCGTGACGACCTTGTCGTCGGCCGGGCCATAGGTGCCGGTGCCGCCGGTCGGCGTGTCGGCGAGCGCCGCCGGAACGAGCACGAGCAGCAGCAGGCAGCTCGTGAGGCAGGCGGCGGCCAGATGGCGAAGGCGCTTCATGCGAGCCGGAACGATAGCTGAGGATCCGGCAACATGAGAGCGACATGGCGGTCGTGATCGCATCGGACATCGGCAAGGACATCGCGGGCGAGCCGCTCATGCGCGGCGTCTCCTTCAAGCTCGAGCGCAGAGAGCGCATGACGCTCTCGGGCCGTAACGGCGCCGGCAAGACGACGCTGCTGCGCATGCTCGCCGGCGAGGCGTCGGTCGACGTCGGCGAGCTGGCGTTCCAGAAGGGCGTGAAGGTCGCGCTGCACGACCAGCGCCCGCCGCGCGAACGGGACATCACGCTGCGCGACTACGTGCTCTCGGGCGCGCAGGAGATCCTCGCGGTCGAGGCGGAGCTGGCGCGGCTCGAGCAGGAGATGGCCGATGGCGCACACGACGAGAGAACGCTCGACGCCTACGCCCGCGCGCAGGCACAGCTCGACCAGCATGGCGGCTACCGCTGGCGCGACCGGGCGCAGACGATGCTGCACGGCCTCGGCTTCGGCGACGAGCAGCTCGACCGCGAGCTCTCCACCTTCTCCGGCGGCGAGCTGACGCGCGGCTCGCTCGCCCGCGCGCTCGCCGGCGAGCCCGACCTGCTGCTGCTCGACGAGCCGACGAACCACCTCGACATCGCCTCGCTCGAGTGGCTGGAGCGCTACCTGATCGATCTCGACGCGGCGGTCGTGCTGGTCGCGCACGACCGCTGGTTCCTGGAGGCGGTCGGCACGGCGGTGCTGGAGCTGGAGGCCGGCCGCTCGCGCTTCTTCGCGGGGCCGTGGCACACGTGGCGTCAGGAGAAGGCAGCGCGCGAGCTCGCGCTCGGCCGCGCGATCGACAAGCAGCAGGCGGAGATCGCACGCCTCGAACGCTTCGTCGAGCGCTTCCGTGCGAAGGCGACGAAGGCGAGACAGGCGCAGTCGCGCGTCAAGCGGCTGGACAAGATCGAGCGGGTCGAGCGCGATCCGCGCGACATCACGACGCTGGCGTTCTCGTTCAAGAGACCGGAGCGCGCGGGCCGCGTCATCTTCGAGCTGGAGGACGGGCGGGTCGAGGTGCCCGGTCGCACCCTGCTCGACAGCGCCGAGCTGTGGCTGGAGCGCGGCGAGCACGTCGCGCTCGTCGGCGCGAACGGCTCCGGGAAGACGACGTTGATCGAGACGCTCGCCGGCAACAGGCCGCTGGCCGGCGGCAAGCTGCGCAAGGGCCACAACGTGCAGGTCGGCTATCTCTCCCAGCACTCCGAGCACTTCGGCGAGACGGGCACGGTCGTCGAGGCCGCGCAGCGAGCGACCGGCCTGACGCCGAACAAGGCGCGCGCGCTGCTCGGCCAGTTCCTCTTCTCCGGCGACGAGGCGGAGAAGCCGATCGCGGGCCTGTCGGGCGGCGAGCGCCAGCGGCTGTCGCTCGCGATCCTCGTGCACTCAGGCGCCAACGTGCTGATCCTCGACGAGCCCACCAACCACCTCGACGTCGAGAGCCGCGAGGCGCTCGAGGAGGCGCTCGAAGGCTTTCCCGGATCGGTGCTGCTCGTCTCGCACGACCGCGCGCTGCTCGACGCGATCGGCTCGCGCACGGTCGCGGTCGAGGACGGCACGCTGCACAGCTACGAGGGCGGCTGGGCCGACTACCTGCGCATGCGCGAGGAGCACAGAGCGCTCGAGGAGGCGGCGCGCGCAGCGGGCGCGGCGTCCGACAAGCGCGCGAAGGCACGCGCCGGCGCGAACGGCGCGAAGCCCGCGGCCGCCAACGGCCCCGCAAAGCCCGTCCGCTCGAAGAACGCGATCCGCGAGGCGCAGAAGCTGGAGCGCGAGATCGAAGCGGCCGAGGCGGCGCTGCAGGCGCTGGAGGAGGAGCTGGCCGACCCGGTGGCGTGGGCGGATCCCGACCGTGCCGCCGCCTCGACCGAGCGGCACACGGCCGCCAAGCGCGCGGTCGAGGAGCTGTACGCACGCTACGAGCGCGTCGCCGGGTAGGCCTCACGCCGCCCCCCGGCCGCGTCCGGGCGGGATGGCGGCCGTCGCTGTCGCCGCGCCGGATCCTCCTGCAAATGCGCAGAATCTTGTGACCAATTCGTCACTGTCTTGTCACACGCACGCCACATCCATGCACGCGCGTGGGCGTACCGTCGCGCCATGACCGATCTGACGATCCATCGCACGCATGAGCCTGCGCCGCTCGCCCCTGCGGCGGACAGCCGCCCGCTCGGCGGCCGCCTCGGGCTCGACGTCCCGCGCGAGACGTGGCCGACCGCACCCGAGCTGAAGCGCCTGGAGGCGTGCGGCTACGGATGGGTCCAGCTGCATTCGCCGCCGATCGGGATGCTTGCGGACCCGCTCTGTGCACAACGGCACGGGGACTGCCTGCGCGCCGTGCTCGCACCCACGAGCCTGCACGTCGCGCTGCATGCGCCCGACGAGCTGCAGCTCGGCGACCCGCTTCACGACGCGGCCTTCGCCGGCCTGCTCGACTACGCGGTCGGGGTCGGCGCGGCGCTCGTCGTCTACCACGCGGCGAACTTGCCGGTCGCCGCCGGTGCTGCGGCCGACCGCGCGGAGGACCGCCTGCTTGCGGAGGAGCGCGCGCTGCGGCGCTTCGCGGCGCGCGCGGAGCAGCGCGGGGTGACGATCGCGCTCGAGAACCTCGCGCCGGTCTATCCGAGCGCACCGCGGCTGAGCCACGCGCCGCTGTTCGTGCGCGACCTCGTGCGGCGGATCGACTCTCCCGCCCTCGGGATGGCGTTCGACCTCGGCCACGCGCACGTCACCTGCCAGATGGCCGGCGTCGCGCTCGTCGACGTGCTCGGGGCGGCCCGGGCCGACATCGTGCTGTTCCACGTGCACGACAATCTCGGGCTGCGGCGCGGACCCGGCACGCCGCCGGGCATCGTCCCGCTGCGCCTCGACCTGCACATGGCACCGGGTCGCGGGACGCTGCCGTGGCGGACGATCGCGCCGCTCATGCGGGCGCATCCGGCGCCGCTGCTGATGGAGGTCGCGGCGGGGCAGCGGCCCGATCCGCTGCGGCTGGCGACCGTCAGCGCCGAGCTGCTCACGCGCGGCTAGCGAGATGGCGCGCGGGAACGAGGCGAGCCGCCCGCGCCCGCTGCGCAGGCTGCGCGATCCGCTGATCGAGGCGGTGCGCGCAAAAAGTCGCAATCTGCGCAGCGGTTGTGAATCAACTGTTACCGAGGAAGGAGCCTCGCTCGCGGCGTCGCAGCCGGCCGTTAGACTTGGCGCCACCATGAACAGCTCATCCGCCGTGGCTCCGGATCGTCCGTTCGGCGAGTCCCCCTCTCAAGGAGCGCGGTCGACGCCGCTCCGCCTGGCCGTCGTCGACGGCGACAGTGGCTTTCTGCATGTGCTCGAAAAGCGCGTGCGCGCGCGCGGCTGGCAGCAGCGCGTGCTGGCGGGCGCCGTGCCGATCGAGGAACTCGTTGCGCTGCGGCTCGGCGCGCTCGTCGTCGACCTGTCCGTGCTCGGCGCACCCGGCTGGGCCTACCTCGAGCAGGTCTGTACAGCGCTGCCGGCGCTGCCGGTGATCGTCTGCACCGGACCGTCGACCGTCGCCCAGCGCGTGCGCGCGCTGCGACTCGGCGCCGACGACTGGCTCGCGAAGCCGTGCCATCCGGAGGAGCTGATCGCGCGCATCGAGGCGATCGTGCGCCGCGGGCGCGTCGCGGCGCCGCCGACCGAACGATCTGCGCTCGAAGCGGGTGAGCTGTCGATCCGCTCCGACCAGTTCCAGGCGTTCGTCGGCGCGCGCAGCCTCGACCTCACGCGGCGCGAGTTCGAGCTGATCCGCCTGCTCGCCGGAAACGCCGGGCATGTGCTGGAGCGCGAGGCGATCTATCAGCGCGTGTGGGGCTACGCGATGGCGCACGGCGACCGCTCGGTCGACGTGTTCGTGCGCAAGCTGCGCCAGAAGCTCGAGCGCTCCTCACCGGGCTGGCGCTACATCCATACGCACTTCGGCGTCGGGTACCGCTTCGCGCCGGAGCGCATCGACGCGGATGTGGAAGAGCAGGCTGCGGCGCTGGCGGAAGAGCTGGCCGACGGGCTGCCGGCCGAGCATCTGCTGCAATAGCAGCAGTGACGACGACCGCTCGCAACGTCCTCATCATCCTCGCGCTCGGCGCGATCGTGATGCTCGTGCCCGGCGGGGGCAACGCGAGCGCGGGGATCCTGCAGGCGCTGTTGATCGCGATGCTGGCGGCGATCGCCTGGTTCGGCTTTCGGCTCTACCGCGAGCACCGGACCGACATCTACTCGCTCGGCGATCGCAATCGCGGGATCCTCTACGCGTCGGCGGGGCTGCTGGCGTTGACCGTCACGGCGACCGACCGCCTGTGGGCGACCGGTCCTGGGACGGTCGTGTGGATCGCGCTGGTGGCGCTCGCCTGTTACGGCGTGTACCACGTCTTCCGCGTCTCACGCGACTACTGAGGCTGCGGCACGTATGTTGCGGTCGCGCGCGTTGCGCGCGACCCCGTGCTTTGTTGGCACGAAGCGCGACAGACATGTGACTCGACCGCTGGAAGCGTGGGCGCATGCTTGCGTCCGTCCGCCTTTCACTCGCTCGACGCGGCCACCGTTGCCGGTGCGGCGAGACGCCGAGCCTTGCCCTGCGAGGCGATGAGACATACGCCTCGCAGTCCAAGCTCGCGCCTCGCGCTCTTGGGCGTTTGGGTGGTGTGCGGGGGCAGGCGACGGTCGAGCTCGTTGCGCTGCTGCCGCTTGTTGGGTTGCTTGTCGCCTTGCTGTGGCAAGCGCTGCTTGCCGGCGAGACCGTCTGGCTGAGCGGTGTCGCGGCGCGGGCGGCTGCGCGTGCTGTCGCGGTTGGGGTCGATCCGGTTGCTGCGGCGCGTGGGGTGCTGCCGGCTCGGTTTGAACGCGGATTGCGCGTGTCGCGCGCGCCTGACGGCTCCGTCTCACTCGGGCTACGGGTGCCGATGGCGGTCGGAGGCGGGACGCTCGCGTCGGTGACGACGCGGGCCGGCTTCGAGGCGCAGCGGTGAGCGCGTGTTCGCGCTGGCCGGGCGTGGTCGGGAGCCGGCGACCGCCCGTCATGCGCGGCCTGCGCGCGTCCGTCGTGGAGGAGTCCGGGCAGTCGGCCGTCGAGCTGGTCGCGCTGCTGCCGCTCGTCGTCGCCGTCGCGCTGGCGCTGCTGCAGGCGCTCGCCGCGGGGCTCGCGTGGGAGCTCGCCGGTCACGCCGCGCACAGCGGCGCGGTGGCGATCGCCGAGGGACGCGACGGCGCCGCCGCCGCTCGCGCGGCGCTGCCGGGCTGGGCGCGCTCGCGCATGGTCGTCGCGGTCCGGGGGACGCGGATGCGCGTGCGCGTGACGCCGCCGTCGCTGCTGCCGGGTTTGGCTGCGCGGCTCGCCGCGACCGCGAGCGCGGATGCGGGGCCGCAGCGATGACCGCGGTGCGCGCGGGCGCGCTGTCGTTGGCGCGCGGCGCGCATCGGCGGCCAGTCGCTCGGGGAGGGGAGCCCTCGCTCGTCGCGGTACTGTGCGCGCCGGCGCGCGGGCGGGTCGCGGCAGCAGGCCTCGCGCTCGCACTCGTGCGGGCGCTCGGTGCGGGATGCGGGATCGCTGGTGTGCTTGGCGGCGGCATGAGTGCCGCGCTCGTCCCGTCGCCGGCCGGCCGGCGGGCGGTCGTGCGGCTGCGCGAGCGAGGGCTCGCGCCGAGCGGGAGCGGCCGGCTCGTGTGGCTGCCCGACCGTCGCGGTCCGCTGGCCGAGGAGGATGACGCCGTCGCGCGCGCCGCCGCGACGAGCGCCGAGCTGGCGGGAGCGGCCGCGGCAGCGGGCATCCCGGCCGTGGTAGCGCTCCCGCTCATCCGGACGGCAGCGCTCGACCGCGTGCTCGCGTGGCATGACGCGATCGTCGTCGTACGCGAGCCGGGCGTCTCGGCGGCGATGATCGAGCAGGCGCTCGCAAGCCTCGCCGCGCTCGGCCGGCCCGTCGCCGCGATGGCGCCGCCGACGCGGCTGGCGGCAGCGCTCGCGGTCGCCGGCGTGCGCGCGCCGGTCGAGGCGCAGCAGGCCGTCGCAGCACTCGGGCTCGAGCGGGAGGCGCGCGATGGCTGAGCCGGCTGAGCGGTGCGCGCGCGCGGCGTCGGGCGAGCGCGGGCAGGCGCTGCTCCTGCTGGTCGCCGCGATGTGTGCCGCGATGGTGGCGGCGTTCGTGCTCGGCGGGATCGCTCGCGGGCTGGGCGCCGCGGGGCGCGACCAGCAGGCGGCGGACCTCGCCGCGTTGGCAGGCGCTCGGGCCATGCGCGCGAGCTACGACCGGCTGTTCGAGCCCGCGTTCGTCGGCCGCACGCCGAATCCGCAGCACCTCGAGCGCAGCGTCTATCTGGCCTACGCCCGCGGGCGGGCGCTCGCGACCGCGCACCTCAACGGCGCCCACCGCGTCGCGGTGGCGTTTCCAGACGGCGCGACGTTCGCGCCGACGCGCATCCGCGTGACCGTCGAGGATCCGGCGACCGTCGAGGTCGGCGGACAGCGGCGCAGCGCCGCGGTTCGCGCCGCCGCCGAGGCGCAGCTCTCGCCGGGCGCCGCAACCGGCTTCGCCGCGGGCGGCGCCGGCGACTACCGCGGGCCGCTCGCCTACCGGCAAGGAAAGCCGATGCGCCCCGACGTCGCGCTCGCGTTCGACCGCATGGCCGCGGCGGCTGCGCACGACGGCGTGTCGCTGATCGTCGTCAGCGGCTTTCGCAGCGACGCCGAGCAGGCGCGGCTGTTCGCCGCCCATCCCGACCCGAGATGGGTCGCGCCGCCGGGCAGGTCGCTGCACCGCCTCGGCACCGAGCTGGACCTCGGTCCGGCGAGCGCATACGGGTGGCTGGCGGCGCACGCGCTCGCCTTCCATTTCGTCCAGCGGTACTCGTGGGAGCCGTGGCATTGGGGATACGCGCTTGATACCGGGTCGACCTCCGTCGGCTACGGCGGTGATGGCCGCGGCGGACTGCCGTCGTTCGTGCCGCCGCAGTTCGCCGCGCCGATCGCGGCTGCGGCGCAGCGCTGGAACGTCTCGGCCGCGCTGCTGGCCGCGCAGCTCTACGCGGAATCCGGCTTCAACCCGGCGGCCGTCTCGCCGGCCGGTGCGCAGGGGATCGCGCAGTTCATGCCGGGCACGGCGCGCTCGCTCGGCCTCGACGACCCGTTCGACGCCGCGGAGGCGATCGACGCGCAGGCGCACCTGATGCGCGACCTGCTGCGCCGGCTCGGCAGCGTCCCGCTCGCGCTCGCCGCGTACAACGCCGGGCCGGGCGCGGTGGCCGCGTGCGGCTGCGTCCCGCCCTACCCGGAGACGCAGGCCTACGTCGCCCGCATCCTCGGCCTCCTGAGCGGCGCCGGCGACACCGCCGGCCTCGCGACCGGCCTCGACATCCGTCTCGTCAGATGACCCCGGCTTTCGTGCTCATCGTGCTCCTCGCGTCCGAGCTGCCCGATCCCGGCGCTCCGTCGTTCGCGACGCTATGCGGTGGGTACGGCGGGTTCCTGGGACTGCTGATCGGCCTTGGGAGGCGGCTTCCGTGGAAGCGCATCGCGCCGCTGATGGCACAAGGAAGCGCCGTCGGCTACAGCGTCGGCTTCGTTGTTTGGGCTGTGGCATTTGCCATAGATCGGCTGTAGACACACAACCTAGGATCGGTTCATGACCCCAAGCGATCGACTCCTCACGATCTGGACGTACGCGACCGGCTTCGGCCTTTCTCTTCTCACGATGCTCTCCGCTGTGCTCGGCTGGCCTCTGGTCGTCCAGTACGCGCTCGTTGCGCTCCTGATCGGTGTGCCGCTCGGAACACAGCGCGTGGCCAGGCGCACCCACCGTCGCCCGCGCCGCTGACGCCGCGCCGCCGGCCCCTATCCTCGACAGCCGAGGATGGCCGGGACGAACGGGAACAGACGAGCAGACGCGTCCGGCGGCGCGTGGGATGGCATGCCGGCCGACGGCGCCCCGGCGCAGACGCGCGAGCAGCGACTTGCGGAGCAGCGGCGCGGGCTGCCGGATCAGCCGGGCGTCTACCTCTTCCGCAATGCGAAGGGGACGGTCATCTACGTCGGCAAGGCGAAGTCGATCAAGAAGCGCGTCGCGTCGCACTTCTCGAACCCGAGCACGCAGGTGGGGCGCGACCTGCTGCCGATGATCGACCGGATCGACTCGCTCGTCGTCACGACCGAGTCCGAGGCGCTGCTCGCCGAGCAGAACTTCATCAAGCAGTACAAGCCGCGCTTCAACATCCGGCTGCGCGACGACAAGTCCTATCCGTACGTCGGCATCAGCCTCGACGAGGCCTACCCGCGCGTCTACTTCACGCGCGAGCGCCATCGGCGCGAGCGTGTCTACTTCGGTCCCTACAGCAACGCCAAGCGCGTGCGCGAGACGCTCGACCTGCTCGGCAGAGTGTTCATGTTCCGCACCTGCGACGGTCCGGAGCCGGGCCGCCGCAGCGGGTCCCCGTGCCTCGACTACTACATCAAGCGCTGCACCGCGCCCTGCGTCGGCTACGTCTCTCAGCAGGAGTACCGCGCCGCGATCGACGGCGTGATCGACTTCCTCTCCGGCCGCTACCGCGAGATCGAGCGGACGATCGAGGGCGGCATGCGCACCGCCGCCGACGAGCAGCGCTTCGAGGATGCCGCGCTCGCGCGCAACCGCCTCAGAGCGATCCGCTCGCTGCTCGAGCGCCAGCGCGTCGCGAACGAGTCGATCGGCACGCTCGACGCGGTCGCGATCGCGGTCGAGGGCACAGAGGCGAACGCGCACGTCTTCCAGGTGCGCGACGGGGTGCTCTCCGACCGTCAGAGCTTCTATCTCGAGAACGCTGCCGCGGACGACGTCCCGACCGTGGCGGAGGCGTTCCTGCTCCAGTACTACGGCGACGCGGTCGCGATCCCGCCGCTGCTGATCGTCCAGAGAGCGGTTGGCGCCCTGCCGGCGGTCGCCGAAGCGCTCGCGAAGCGACGCGGCGGTCCCGTCGAGCTGCGCGCCGCCGAGCGCGGCGACAAGCGCCGCATCCTCGAGCTGGCCGAGCGCAACGCGCGCCTCGCGCTCGACCAGGAGAAGCTGCGCAGCGAGCGCAGACGCCACCAGCGCGTCGAGGCGCTCGAGCGCCTGCAGGAGGCGCTCGAGCTCGACGCGATCCCGCTGCGGGTCGAGTGCTTCGACATCTCGAACCTCGGCGGCACGCACACCGTCGCCTCGATGGTCGTCTTCGAGGGCGGCGCGCCGAAGAAGGCGGACTACCGCCGTTTCACGCTGCGCGAGGGCGTTGAAGGCGTGCCCGACGACTTCGCCTCGATGGAGGAGGTGCTGAGCCGCCGGCTCGCGCAGTACGAGCGCCAGCACGACCGCTCCCCGCACGACGAGGCCTATGACGCGTCGTTCGCCGCGCTGCCGAACGTCGTCGTGATCGACGGCGGCAAGGGACAGCTCTCGGCCGGCCTGCGCGCGCTGGAGGGCTTCCGCCGCCGCGGCGTCGCGATCGTCTCGCTCGCGAAGCGGATCGAGGAGGTGTTCGTCCCCGGCCGCGCCGCGCCGATCGTGCTGCCGCACGACACGCCGGAGCTGCAGCTGCTCCAGCGCGTCCGCGACGAGGCGCACCGCTTCGCGATCGGGCACCACCGCACGCGCCGCGACCGCGCGATGACGAGATCGGTGCTCGACAGCCTCGTCGGCGTCGGCCCGGCGCGCAAGCGCGCGCTGCTGCAGCACTTCGGCTCGCCGGAGGCGTTCCTGGCGGCGAGCCGCGAGCAGTTGGAGGCGGTCCCGGGACTGCCCGGCAAGGTCGCGCGCGACGTCTACGCGCAGCTCAACAAGACCGGGCATTGACCCGCTGTTCACACGTGCATCCGCCGCACCCGGCACAATGAGGGCATGAGCATCTCCCGGCCCGAGGGGCTCGGGGACCGTTGGCGCCCGGCGGGGCGGAGGCTCGAGCTCACGCCGGCGCAGGCGGACATCCGCAGCTCCGTGCTGACCGACCTGGTCGTCATCACCGGCTTCTCCGGTGCCGGGAAGTCGACGGCGATGGCCGCGTTCGAGGACGAGGGCTACTTCTGCGTCGACAACCTGCCGCCGGAGATGATCCGCACGCTCGCCGAGCTGTTCCTGCACGAGGGCTCGAAGGTCGAGCGCGCCGCGGTCGTCTCCGACGCCCGCGGTGGCAGCTATTTCGCCGGCCTCGTCGCGGTGCTCGACGAGCTCGAGCGCTCCGGCGTCGCGCATCGCGTGCTGTTCCTGGAAGCCGACGAGCAGACCCTCCTGACGCGCTACAAGGAGACGCGCCGCCGGCACCCGCTCTCGCCCGGCGGCAGCGTCACCGACGGGATCGCGCGCGAGCGGTCGCTGCTCGCGCCGGTGCGCGAGCGCGCCGACCTCGTGCTCGAGACGACCGGCCTCACGAGCGCGATGCTGCGGCGCAAGCTCGCCGACGAGCTGCTGCCGACGCGCGCCCCCGGCAGACTCGCGGTGACCGTCCAGAGCTTCGGCTTCAAGCACGGCCCGGCCCGCGACGCCGACCTGCTGTTCGACGTGCGCTTCCTGCCCAACCCCCACTACGAGCCGGAGCTGCGCCCGCTCACCGGGCTCGAGCCGGCGGTCGTCGCCTACATCGACCGCGACGGGGCGCTCGACGCGTTCTACGAGCGGCTGTGGCCGATGCTCGACTACCTGCTGCCGCAGTACGTCGCCGAGGGCAAGGCGCACCTGTCGATCGCGGTCGGCTGCACGGGCGGTCGCCACCGCTCCGTGGCGATCGCCGAGCAGGTCGCCGCGCGCTACCGCGAAGAGGGCGAGTACCTCGTCGAAGTCGCGCACCGCGACATCGACCGCACGGGACGCTGAGCAGCGGGCCGCCGCGCGCGGCAAGATGCACGCGATGAGCTTCGAGCTGACCGAGGACGACCTGCTGCCCGACCCGATCGCGCTCGTGCAGCGCTGGTTCGCCGACGCGCTCGCGGCCGGGATCCCGCAGGCCGACGCGATGACGCTCGCGACTGCGACCCCCGACGCGCGACCGTCCGCGCGCGCTGTGCTGCTGAAGGGGCTCGACGCGCGCGGCTTCGCGTTCTACACCAACTACGAGAGCCGCAAGGCCCGCGAGCTCGACGCCAACCCGTACGCCGCCCTCGTGCTGCTGTGGATCCCACTCCAGCGGCAGGTGCGCGTGACCGGCCGCGTCGCGCGGCTCGATCCGGAGGAGTCCGACGCGTACTTCGCGACGCGCCCGCGCGGCAGCCAGCTCGGCGCCTGGGCCTCGGAGCAGAGCCGGCCGCTGGCGGATCGCGCCGAGCTGGAGGCGCGGTGGCAGGCGCTCGACGAGCGCTACGGCGGCGCGGCCGTGCCGCGACCGGCGCAGTGGGGCGGCTACCGCGTCGAACCGAACGAGATCGAGGTCTGGCAGGGGCGCGCGAACCGCCTCCACGATCGCTTCCGCTACACGCACGCGGCCGACGGCGGCTGGACGCGCGTGCGGCTCCAGCCGTAGGGCCTGCCGCCCCCGGAACCCGAGCGCGGGCCGTGCGGCCCTGAGACAATCCCGACAACCGACGAGGGGGTGGGGGACATGCGACTCGGGGCCGTCGGGCAGGACGGGGCGAACGCCTACTACCGCCTGCTGCTGCCGCTCATGGCCATGCGCGAACGCGGGCACGACGTCGTCCACGTCGTGCAGGAGTACAAGAGAGTCATCGACGTCGCGCCGCTGCTCCGCTGCGACTTCGTCCACCTCCATCGCCCGGCGCTGCTGTACGACGACGGCGACGTCGTGACCAGGCTGCTTGGCGCCGGCGTGACCGTCGGCTTCGACGAGGACGACAACGTCATCGACATGCCGCTCGGCCTCGAAGAGCGGACCGACCAGCCCTGGATGCCGCGCGCGCGGCGCAACTTCGAGCTGCTGCTCGATCACGTCGCGCGCGTCCAGCTCGTGACGACGCCGAGCGACCACCTCGCCGATCGCTTCGAGCAGGCCGGCGCGCGCAACGTCCACGTGATCGACAACTACCTGCCTGGCGCGTTCAACCGGGTCGGAGCGCGGGGCCACGATGGGATCGTGGTCGGCTGGCACGCCGGTCGCGAGCACCTCGTCGACGCCGAGCAGCTGGGGCTGGTGCCGACGCTCGAACACCTGCTCGACACGCATCCGGACGTGCATCTCGTCACGATCAACATCGACCTCGCACGCGTCGGCATGCGGCACGAGCGCTACGTCTGCGAGGAGGTCGTGCCGCTCGAAGCGCTGACGCAGCGGCTGGCGGACTTCGACGTCGGGATCGTGCCGCTCGCCGACATACCCTTCAACCGCGGGCGTTCGAACGTGAAGGCGCGCGAGTACGCGGCGGCAGGCGTCCCGTGGCTCGCCTCGCCGGTCGGCTCCTACGGGCACCTCGGGGACGAGGAGGGCGGGGAGCTGGTCGAGGACGACGGCTGGTTCGCGGCGCTCGAGCGGCTGGTCGGCGCGCGCCGGGAGCGAGCGAAGCGCGCCAAGCGCGCGAAGGCGTGGGCGAAGCGCGAGACGATCTGGAACATGGCCGGCGTATGGGAGCGGCTGTTCGTCGACGCCGTCGCGCAATCGCGCTCGATCGCCTGAGGAGCCCTCCGCGCAGCCCCGGCGGCGGGGCGCGCTGATAGCCTTCGCGCCCCCGCCGGGCGCCGCCGTTCCCTGCCCGGCATTCCTCTTCTCGCATAGCACACTTCGTTACGAAGGAAGGACCGCACGCATGCCGCTTCGGGTAGGGATCAACGGCTTCGGCCGGATCGGCCGGAACGTCTTCCGCGCCGCCCAGGAGCAGGGCGCCGACATCGACTGGGTCGCCGTCAACGACCTGACGGACGCCAAGACGCTCGCGCACCTGCTCAAGTACGACTCGATCCTCGGTCCCTACCCGGGCACGGTGGAAGTCTCCGACGGCGGGATCCGCGTCGACGGCAAGGAGCTGAAGGTGCTCGCCGAGCGTGACCCGGGCGCGCTGCCGTGGGGCGAGCTGGGCGTCGACGTCGTGATCGAGTCGACCGGCTTCTTCACGAAGCGCGACGACGCCGCCAAGCACCTCGCCGGCGGGGCGAAGAAGGTCGTCATCTCGGCGCCGGCGACGGGTCCCGACGCGACGGTCGTGCTGGGCGTCAACTTCGACACCTACGACAAGGCGTCGCACGACGTGATCTCGAACGCGTCGTGCACGACGAACTGCCTGGCGCCGGTCGCGAAGGTGCTCAACGACACCGTCGGGATCGACCACGGCCTGATGACGACGATCCACGCCTACACGGCCGACCAGCGCCTCCAGGACATGCCGCACAGCGACCTGCGGCGCGCCCGGGCCGCCGCGCTCAACCTGATCCCCGCCTCGACCGGCGCGGCGAAGGCGATCGGCCTCGTGATCCCCGAGCTGAACGGCAAGCTCAACGGCTTCGCGGTGCGCGCCCCCGTGCCGACCGGCTCGGTCGTGGACCTGACGGTCGTCGCGAGGCGCGCGACGACGCGCGACGAGGTCAACGAGGCGCTGCACGCCGCGGCCGCGGAGGGCGGCCCGCTGCACGGCATCCTCGCCTACACCGAGGACCCGATCGTCTCGACCGACATCGTCAAGAACCGGCATTCCTCGATCGTCGACGGCCAGCTCACGGCGGTGATGCAGGACACGATGGTCAAGGTCGTCGCCTGGTACGACAACGAGTGGGGCTACTCGAACCGCATCGTCGACCTCGTCCAGCGGGTTCTGTGAGGACGCTCGACGGTCTGGACGTCGAAGGGAAGCGGGTCCTCCTTCGGGTCGACTTGAACGTGCCGCTGAGGGGTGGCGCGGTTGCGGACGACACGCGGATTCGCGCGGCGCTTCCGACGCTGCGCGAGCTGTTGGCGCGGCGCGCGGCGCTTGTGTTGGTGTCCCACCTCGGCCGTCCCAAGGACCGCGACCCCGAGCTCTCGATGGCGCCGGTCGCGACGCGGCTCGCCGAGCTGCTCGGCACGCCGGTGCAGCTCGCGCCGGGCGTCGTCGGCGACGACGTGGCGGCGATGGCGCACGCGCTCGCGCCGGGCCAGGTGCTGCTGCTGGAGAACGTCCGCTACGAGCCCGGCGAGACGCAGAACGACCCCGCCCTGGTGGACGGGCTCGCAGCGCTCGCGGACGTCTACGTCAACGACGCGTTCGGCGCCGCGCACCGTGCGCACGCGTCCACGGAGGGGGTCGCGCGGCGCCTGCCGCATGCCGCCGGCCGCCTGCTCGAACGCGAGGTGACGACCCTCAACGGGATCCTCGAAACCCCGGCCAAGCCGCTCGTGGCGGTCGTCGGCGGCGCCAAGGTGACGGACAAGATCGCGGTGATCGACCGCTTCCTCGACGTGGCGGACGCGATCCTGATCGGCGGCGCGATGTGCTTCCCGTTCTTCAAGGCGCAGGGCCACCCGGTCGGCGCCTCGCTGTGCGAGGAGGCGGGGATCGAGCCGGCAAGGCGCGCGCTCGCGGCGGCTGCGACGTCCGGCTGCCGGCTGGAGCTGCCGAGCGACCTCGTGCTCGGCGACCGCTTCGCCGCCGACGCGCAGCGGCGCGAGCTGGACGGCATCGACGTGCCGGACGGCTGGATGGGGCTCGACGTCGGCGCGCGGACGGCGGCGCGCTACGCGCGCGAGATCGCCGGCGCGGGCACGATCTTCTGGAACGGCCCGATGGGCGCGTTCGAGCTGGAGCCGTTCGCGGACGGGACGCGGGCGGTGGCCGAGGCCGTGGCGCAGGCGCCCGGCGTGACGGTCGTGGGCGGCGGCGACAGCGCCGCGGCTTTGCAGCAGTTCGGGCTGGCGGAGGAGGTGACGCACCTCTCGACGGGTGGCGGGGCGTCGCTTGAGCTGCTCGAGGGGAAGCGGCTGCCCGGAGTGGAGGCGTTGTCATGAGCGCGAGCGCTCGTCGTCCGCTGATCGCGGGCAACTGGAAGATGCACAAGACGGTCGCCGAGGCGGAGGCGTTCATCGCCACGCTGCTGCCGCGCGTCGCCACCGCGGACAGCGTGGACGTGGCGATCTGCCCGTCGTTCCTGTCGCTCGGCGCGATGGTCGACTCGACGCGCGGCTCGCGCGTGGAGGTCTATGCGCAGAACATGCACCACGAGGACAGCGGCGCGTTCACCGGCGAAGTCGCGCCGGCGATGCTGAGCGAGCTGGACGTCCACGGGGTCGTGCTGGGCCACTCCGAGCGGCGCGAGCTGTTCGGCGAGACCGACCGCGCGCTCCAGTTGAAGGTCCCGAAGGCGCTGGAGGCCGGCTTGAAGCCGGTCCTCTGCGTCGGCGAGACCGAGGAAGAGCGGCAGGCGGGGGACACGGAGCGCAAGCTGCGCTACCAGATCGGCGAGGACCTGGAGAAGGTGCCCGAGGAGCGGCTCGCCGACGTGGTCATCGCCTACGAGCCGATCTGGGCGATCGGCACCGGCCTCGTCGCGACGCCCGAGCAGGCGCAGGAGGCGTGCGCGTTCGTGCGCGCGCTGGTCGGCTCGCGCTCCGAGGAGGCGGCCGAGCGGATCCGCATCCTCTACGGAGGCAGCGTCAAGCCCGACAACGCGTCGGAGTTGCTCGCGCTGCCGGACGTCGACGGCGCGCTCGTCGGCGGCGCCTCGCTGGAGGCCGAGTCGTTCGCGGCGATCGTGGCGGCGGGCTGATGCCGCCGTCGGTCGCGCCCGGGCCGTCCTCGCTGCCCGCGCCGCGCGCAGTGCTCGTCGTGCTCGATGGCTGGGGCCTTGCGCCCGCCGGACCGGGCAACGCCGTCTCGCTCGCCGCCACGCCGGTCTTCGATGAGCTGTGGGAGCGCTACCCGCACACGCAGCTCACCGCCTGCGGTCGCGCGGTAGGACTGCCGGACGGGCAGATGGGCAACTCCGAGGTCGGCCACCTCAACCTCGGCGCCGGCTCCGTCGTGCGTCAGGACCTGACGCGCATCGACGACGCCTGCGCGGACGGCTCGCTCGCCCGCAACGCGGTGCTGCGGGCGGCGTTCGACGGCGCCGAGCGCGTCCATCTGATCGGGCTGGTGTCCGACGGCGGCGTGCACTCCGGCTGGGATCACCTCGAGGCGCTGATCCGCATGGGCGGCCAGCTGGAGGTTCCCGATCTCGTCGTCCATGCCTTCACGGACGGGCGCGACACGCTGCCGAAGGCCGGCGAGGCCTATCTGATGACGGTCGAGGACTGGCTTGCGGACGCGGCCGGAGACGGCCGTCGCGCGCGGATCGGATCGGTGATCGGGCGCTACTTCGCGATGGACCGCGACAAGCGCTGGGAGCGCGTGCAGCAGGCGTATGACCTGCTCGTGCATGGCCGCGCCGCGCACAGCGCCGACAGCGGGGCGGGTGCGATGCGCGCTGCCTACGAGCGCGGTGAGACGGACGAGTTCGTGACCGCCACGACGGTCGGCGAGGAGGCGCGTATCCGCCCCGGCGACTCCGTCATCGCCTTCAACTTCCGTCCCGACCGCATGCGCGAGATCACGCTCGCGCTGGCGGACCCGTCGTTCGGCGAGGTCGACCGCGGCGGCGCGCCGCCGGTCGCGCGCTACGCGACCATGACCGAGTACCACGAGGGCTGGCGGTACCCGATCGCGTTCCCGCCCGAGCGCCCGACGACGACCCTCTCGCACGTGCTCGCCGAACGCGGCGCCACGCAACTGCACGTCGCCGAGACTGAGAAGTACCCGCACGTGACGTACTTCTTCAACGGCGGCGAAGAGACCCCGTACCCCGGCGAGCGGCGCGAGCTGGTCGCCTCGCCGCGCGACGTGCCGACGTACGATCACAAGCCGCAGATGAGCGCGCCCGAGGCGGCGGCGGCGTTCGTGAGCGCCTGGAGCGAGGACGAGCCGCGCTTCGGGATCATCAACTTCGCCAACGCCGACATGGTCGGCCATACGGGCGTGATCCCGGCGGCCGTCGAGGCCGTCGAGACCGTCGACCGCTGCCTCGGCGACGTGGTCGAGGCGGTCCACGCCTCCGGCGGCGCGTGCATCGTCACCGCCGATCACGGCAACGCCGACAACATGCTGGAGCCCGACGGCTCGCCGAACACGGCGCACTCGCTCAACCCGGTGCCGCTGATCGTGACGGTGCCGGGCTTGGCGCTGCGCGACGGCGGGATCCTCGCCGACGTCGCCCCGACCGTCCTGCAGGTGCTCGGGGAGGCACAGCCGGACGGCATGACAGGGCGCTCGCTGATCGACGCGTGAGCGCCGTCGCCCGCAGCCAGACCCTGCCGCCGTGGCCGGCGCGCCGGCCGCTGCGCGCCTGGCAGCAGCGTGCCCTGGAGGCGCTCGGCGCGCACGACGGCGAGGCGTTCCTCGCGTCCGCGACGCCGGCTGCCGGCAAGACGACGTTTGGGATGCGCGTCGCGTACGAGCTGCTGCAGAGTGGGCGCGTGCAGCGCGTCGCGATCCTCGCGCCGACCGCACACATCGCGCGCCAGTGGGCGGCGGACGCCGCGCGCTACGGGATCGACCTGGAACCGAACCGTCCGAACGCGGAGGGGCCCGAGCCGCCCGACCGCCACGGCGTCGCCGTCACCTACCAGGCGGTCGCGGCCGGTCCGAAGCCGCACCGCAGCGCCTGCACGGCCCGCCGCACGCTGCTGATCGCCGACGAGCCGCACCACATGGGCGAGGACGCGAGCTGGGGCGTCACGACGATGGACGCGTTCGCGCGCGCGGAGTTGCGGCTGCTGCTGAGCGGCACGCCGTTCCGCTCCGACAACTCGCCGATCCCGTGGGTCGCGTACGACGCCGACGGCTTCTCCTCGGCCGACTTCACCTACACGTACACCGACGCGCTCGTCGACGGCGTGTGCCGGCCGATCACATTCGTCCCCTACGACGGCGACATGGAATGGATGAGCGACGGCCGCCGCCGCCGCGCCGACTTCTCGCTCGCGCTGCCGCGCGCGGAGGACGCGCGCCGCCTGCGCACCGCACTCGACGCCTCTGGTGACTGGGTGCGGCGCGTGCTGCGCGACGCCGACGCGCGCCTCGCCGAGATCCGCGCCGGCGACCACGTGGACGCCGGCGGACTCGTCGTCGCGAGCGACAAGCAGCACGCGGTCGAGCTGGCGACGCGGCTGGAGGCGATCAGCGGCGAGGCGCCGATGATCGTCACCTCCGACGAGGCCGACGCCTCGCAGCGGATCGCGCGCTTCGCCGCCGGCACGCAGCGCTGGATCGTCTCGGTGCTGATGGTCTCGGAGGGCGTCGACATCCCGCGCCTGCGCGTCGGCGTCTACGCCACGACCGCGCGCACGGAGCTGTTCTTCCGCCAGGTCGTCGGGCGCTTCATCCGCCGCTCGCCCGCGCCGCGCAGACAGGTGAGCTTCCTGTTCCTGCCCTCGGACCTCACGCTCAAGACGCTCGCCGGGCGGATCGAGGAGGAGCGCAACCACGCGATCGAGCTGAGACCCGCGGTCGAGGACGGTGCGCTGGACGAGCCGCCCGAGCGCGTGCGCAGCGAGCCGGGCGACATGTTCGAGGCGCTGTCCTCCGACGCGCGGCCGGACGAGGAGATCGCGGTGGGGGAGAACCTGTCGCTGTTCGGCGATCCGGAGCCGAGACCCTCGGTGGCGTTCGTGGCGTTCACCGGCGGCGTCGTCGGCCAAGGGTCGCCGCCGGGTGAGATCGCCAGCGCCGCCGGCGATCCGGGCTCGACGTACCAGCGCCGCGAGCGGCTGCGCGAGGAGCGCGGCAAGCTTGTCTCCCAGCGCGCGCGTGTGACGCGCGAAACGCACCGTGAGATCAATGCGCGCATCAACCGCGCTGTCGGGGTGCGCGCCGTCGCGGACGCGACGCTCGCGCAGCTCGAACGGGCCAACGAGTTGCTGCGGCGCGAGCTGGAGCGCGGACGGTGAGGACGTTCCTGCCGGCCAACGCTCGGCCGAGCGCTGCTATCTTCGCCGTCGAGGCCTGAATCGTGTCGCTCGCCACAGAGACACCGATGACAGTCGCGAGTCCTCCGGTCGCAGCGGTGGAGGGGCTCTGTCCCGCCGAGCTGAACGCGTGGCGCGGCCTGCTGCGAGTCCACGCGAGCGTGCTGAAGGCGCTCGACGCCGAGATGGAAGCGGCGCACGGTCTCCCGCTCACCTCCTACGAGGTGCTGATCCAGCTCGCCGAGGCGCCCGAGCGCCGCATGCGCATGTGCGACCTCGCCGATTCGGTCCTGCTGAGCCGCAGCGGCATGAGCCGGCTCGTCGACCGGCTCGAGCGCGACGGGCTGCTGATCCGCTGCGCCTGCACGCACGACGCGCGCGGCGCGTTCGCGTGCGTCACCGACGCCGGGATCGAGCTGCTCGAGCAGGCCCGCCCGACCCACGTGGCGGGCATCCGGCGGGGCTTCCTCGCGCAGTTCAGCGAGGACGAGCTGCGGCTGCTGGGGTCGTATTGGGACCGCTTGGTCCCGCCCGTCGTCTGACGGCGCCTCGTCAGACGACGGACGGTCGCCCTCGCTAGGGTCCCGCGCCGTGCTGCTCGACGTCCATCATCGCGACCCCGGCTCGCGTGCGCGCACCGGCGTGCTGCGCTTGGCGCACGGCGAGGTGCGCACGCCGGCGTTCGTGCCGCTCGCGACGAAGGGCACGGTGAAGGGGATCGAGCCGCGCGAGGTCGCCGCGCTCGGCTACGACATGGTGCTCGGCAACACGTTCCACCTGTTTCTGGCGCCGGGTCATGAGCTGGTGGCCGAGCAGGGCGGGCTGCACGCGTTCATGCGCTGGAGCGGGCCGATCATCACGGATTCCGGCGGCTTCCAGGTCTTCTCGATGGGCCACGGCACAGTCGCCGACGAGATCAAGGGGCGGGCGCCGAGCGGCGCTGACCGCGCGGGCGCGATCCTCGCGATCGAGGAGGAGGGCGTGCGCTTCCGCTCCTACATCGACGG
>DATNAP010000048.1:0-3960 GCA_035572475.1 Conexibacter sp.
AGGAGATCGCAGCGCGGATGCTTGCGCAGGTCGCCGCGGACGCCGATCGGGCGGGTGGCAGTGAGGATGCACGTGCGACCGCCGGAAGGCGGTCGTGCGCGCACCCGGAGCTGTCAGGACCCGCCCGCAGCAGCGCCCGACCCGAGCCGGAACGCAACGCAAGCATCAAGCCACCACCGACGCCCCACCCCGCCGCGGATCCCCGCCACCCGACAGCGCGCCCGAGACCGGATCCCGCTCCACCGCCTGCACCCCACCGAAGAACAGGTTCAACGCCCGGAACGGCGCAACGGCAAACCCCGCCGCCTCCAACTCCGCCACGTCCACACCCGGCTCCGCATACACCACGCCATCCTCGAAGTGGATCCGCGGCGCGCGCACGGCCTCCCCCGCGCGCAGCCCCCGATCGACCACCGCGACGATCGTCTGCAGGATCGCCGAGCGGATGCGGTTCGAGCCGGCGCTGCCGAGCACCAGCTCCGGGGTCCCGTCGCGCAGCACCGCCGTCGGCGCCATCATGCTCGGCATCCGCCGCCCGGCGGGGAACATGTGGAAGCCGAGCGGGTTGAGGTCGTGCTCGCCGAGCATGTTGTTGAGGTGGATGCCCGTGCCGGGCACGACGATCCCGGCCCCCTCCCCGTTCGAGCAGGTCACGCTGCACGCTCCGCCGGCGCCGTCGATCGCCGCCACGTGCGTGGTCGAGCCGAGCCGCCCGGCGAGGAAGCGCTCGGCGAAGCCGGGCTCGGCGAGCCCCTCCACGAAGTCTGGCCCGCGCGAGCGCTGCGTCGTGTCCATCGCCGCGACGAGCGCCTCCAGCGAGGGCGGTCCCTCCGAACGGTCCAGCAGTCCGAGCGCGAGCGCGATCAGCGTCCCGCCGGCCGACGGCGGCGGGTTCGTCAGCACCTCGCGCCCGCGGTAGGAAACGCGCACCGGCTCGCGCACGACCGTCTCGTACGCGGCGAGGTCGGCGTGCGTCACGAGGCCGCCCTGCTCCGCCATCAGCGCCGCGACGGACGCCGCCACGTCCCCCGCGTAGAACGGCCGCGCCCCCTCGGCGCCGAGCCGCTCGATCGAGTCCGCCAGCGCCGGCTGGCGGACCTGCTCGCCCTCGCGCAGCACGCGCCCCTCCGGCGCGTACACGGCCGCCACCTCCGGCGTCAGCGTCACGATCCCGTCGAGGATCTCGACGACGTACGCCTGCTGGGCGTTGAGCGGCACGCCCGCGCGCGCCAGCGCCGCCGCCGGCGCCGCCAGCTCCGGCAACGGCACGCGGCCGAAGCGCTCGGACGCGGTGCAGATCCCGTGCGCCATCCCATACGTGCCGACCGACGCCGCGCCGACGTTGAACAGCTGCACCGCGTCGCCGAAGTTGACGTCGACCGGCACCAGCTCGGCACGATCGGCCCCGCCCGCCCCCGCGCCCCGCCCCGGGACCTCGATGAAGAAGTCGAGCAGCACCGGCTCCCCACCGCCGCGCCACAACCCGCCGCTCGGATCCCCCGGCACCACCAGCATGTAGCCGCCGGCGCCGAGGCCCGTGAGCAGCGGCTCGACCGCGAACGCCGTCAGCATCGCGCCGAGCGCCGCGTCGACCGCGTTGCCGCCCGCGCGCAACACAGCGGCGCCGGCCTCCGCGCTGAGCGGATGACCGGCGGCGACGACGCCCTTGCTCCCGGCCGCGCGCTGGGTCACGGCCGGGAATATCGCAGGCTTGGCGGGCGGGTCTGCGCTATCGGCGCGGCAGGAACTCGGGCACGTCCAGCTCGCGCGAGGTGCCGAAGCGCGGGGCCGGCTCGCCCATGCGCGCCACGCGCGGCTCGCCGGGCGGCTCGCGCAGCTCGGTGCGGATCCCGGCGGCGCCGAGCTCGTCGCGTGCGGCGCGGCGCGCGCGCTGCTCGCCGTAGCCGGTCGCGACGACCGTCACCCACACCTGGTCGTCGAGCTTCTCGTCGACCATCGCGCCGAAGATGATGTTCGCGTCCGGATGGGCCGCCTCGGAGACGGCCTTCGCGGCCTCGTTGACCTCCCACAGCGAGAGGTTGTTTCCGCCCGTGATCGACAGCAGGATCGAGCGCGCGCCCTCCATGCTCGTCTCCAGCAGCGGCGAGGCGACCGCCTGCTCGGCCGCGTCGATCGCGCGCCGCTCGCCGATGCCCATGCCGATGCCCAGCAGCGCGCTGCCGGCGTCGGACATGATCGTGCGCACGTCGGCGAAGTCGAGGTTGATCAGCCCCGGCAGCGTGACGAGGTCGGAGATGCCCTGCACGCCCTGGCGCAGCACGTCGTCGGCGACGCGGAAGGCGTCGACCATCGAGGTGCCTCTGTCGAGCACGGACAGGAGGCGGTCGTTCGGCACCACGATCAGCGTGTCGACCTCGTCGGCGAGCGCCTGCACGCCGTCGTCGGCCTGCGAGCGCCGGCGCGAGCCCTCGAAGCCGAACGGCTTCGTCACGATCCCCACCGTGAGCGCGCCGACCTCGCGCGCGATCCGCGCGACGACGGGCGCCGCACCCGTACCGGTGCCGCCGCCGGCCCCGGCGGTGATGAAGATCATGTCGGAGCCCTTCAGCAGCGCCTTGATGCGGTCGTACTCCTCCATCGCCGCCCGGCGGCCGAGCGAGGGGTCCGAGCCGGAGCCGAGCCCGCGCGTCAGCGACTCGCCGATCGACAGCGTCAGGTGCGCAGCCGACTGCTGCAGGGACTGCTGATCGGTGTTGACCGCGACGAACTCGACGCCCGCGACCTCCGCCTCGATCATCCGGTTGACGGCGTTGACGCCGGCGCCGCCGACGCCGACGACGCGCAGCACGGGGCCGTGCTGCCCGGCCGGACGCACGTACTCCTCCGTGCGGGCGTAGACGTCGCGCGGCCGCGAGCGCGGCGCGTCGAGCATGTTCTCCGGGATGTCGGAGGAGAAGGCCGCGCGCAGACGCTCCTGCGGCGACGGCACCGCCACCTCGGGCTCTGCGGCCGGGGCGGTCGGCGTCAGCAGCGACGGATGCGGCGCAGACGGCGGAGCGACGGGCGCGGCCGGCGCCGCGGGCTCGGCCGGCGCGGCGGCGCGCTCGGCCGCAGCGGCGTCCTCCGCCGCGACAGCGGTCGGATCAGCGTCCTCGTCCGTTCTGCGGAAGAGGGCCGCCAGCGGGCCCTCCCGCATGCTTGCGCGCTTACCGCTTGCCATTGCCGAGGACCTCCTTCGCGAGCGCCCGATAGGAATGGGCCGCGATGCCGTCCGGGTCGTACTTGAGCACCGACATGCCCTTCACGGGAGCCTCGGCGAAGCGGACCGTCTTCTTGATCCGCGACGCGAACACGCGATCCCCGAAGTTCTCCTCGAGGATCTCGATCGCCTCCTTGGCGTGCAACGTCCGCGTGTCGAAGAGCGTCGGCAGGATGCCTTCGATCTCGACGTTGGGGTTGAGGTTCTCGCGGATCATCGAGAGCGTGTTCTGGAGCTGGATGAGGCCCCGCATCGACAGATACTCGCACTGGACGGGGACGATCACCTTGTGCGCCGCCGTCAGCGCGTTGATCGTCAGCAGTCCGAGGCTCGGCGGCGTGTCGATGAAGATGAAGTCGTAGTCGTCCTCGATCGCTCTGAACGCCTTCTGCAAGGAGCGCTCGCGCCCGATCTGCGCGGCCATCGCGATCTCCGCGCCGGCGAGGTCGATCGAGGAGCAGGCGACGTCGATCTCGCGCTTGCGGATCGCCTCGCGGATCGACGTGTGATGCACGAGCACGTCGTACATCGAGATCTCGACGGTGTCGGGATCGATCCCCTGCGACATCGTCAGGTTGCCCTGCGGGTCCATGTCGCAGCACAGCACGCGATGGCCCTCTTCCGCGAAGGCCACGGCGAGATTCAGCGTGGTGGTGGTCTTCGCGACGCCGCCCTTCTGGTTGGCGAACGCGATGACCTTGGCCGTGGAGCTCACAGCAGCCGTCTCCGATGCGGTCGGG
>DATNAP010000049.1:0-4483 GCA_035572475.1 Conexibacter sp.
GCGCGACGAGCGGGCTGTCGCGGCGCGGTTGCTTGAGTCGCCGGACGGACGCCGCACGGTCGAGCGTCAGCGTCGTGTGGCGCAGGCGTTGGGTGCCGGCGGTCCGGTGCCGCGACCGGCGTTGCGGGCAGCGCTGGCGCGTCAGCCCGAGCGTCCCTCGTTGCAGCTGGACTGGCTTGCTCCGTCCCGGCCGGCGCCCGGCGGGGCGATGGCGCTGCAGGACGATCCCGACGCCGAGCGCTCCAGACGCCTTCGCCGACGGTTGCGCGGGCGCCGGCACGAGTGACGCGCGAGCCCGCTTTGTGCGGCGGGGCGGGGCGCTGAAGCCTCAGGCCCCGGCGAGCGCCTCCTCGCCGTGCACCAGCCGCCGCACGACCGTCTGGCGGGCGACTTCGAGCGCGACGCCGACGGCGCCGACCTCGACGGCGCGGTCGCCGAGCGTCGCCTGCTCGATCGCGGGCGGCGCCGGCACGAGCTCGGCCGTGGCCTCGCGGATCTCGGGCAGCAGCAGGTCGCCGCCGTGGATCCCGATGCCGCCGCCGAGCAGCACGAGCTCGAGGTCGACGACGGACGTGATCCCGGCGATGCAGACCGCGGTCGCGCGCGCGGCGTGGACGACCACGGCGCGGCTGAGCGCGTCCCCGATGCGCGCCGCCTCGAACAGCGCCTCGACGCCGAACGGCGGGCGCAGGGTGCTGGGCGTCGTCGCCGACAGCCGCTCCGCGGTCTTGACGAGCGCGCGCTCGGACAGGCGGGCCTCCATCGCGCCGCCATGGTCGCGACGCATCGCCTCGAACGGGTCCTCGCCGACCGGCAGGAACGCGACCTCGCCCGAGGCGCCGCGGGCGCCGCGGTGCAGATGACCGTGGAGCACGATCCCGGCGCCGAGGCCCGAGCCGATGCTGAGGTACGCGAAGCTGTCGGCGCCGCGCCCGCCGCCGGCGGTGCGCTCGCCGAGCGCGGCGAGGTTGACGTCGTTGTCGACCCGCACGGGGAGCCCGAGCGCGTTCGCGAGCGTGCGCTCCGCGAGGGCGCCCTCCCAGCCTTCGATGTTCGGCGCCGCGCTGACGCGACCCGTCGCCGGGTCGACGACGCCCGGGCAGCCGACCACCGCCAGCTCGATCCGGTCGCTCCAGCGTGCGACGCCCTCGCGAATCGCGCGCACGCGTGCGAGCACCTCGTCGGCGTGGGCGCGCGACAGCCGCTCCGTCGCCTCGTGGACCGCTCTGCCGTCGAGGTCGGCGAGCACGGCGCGGACGACGTGTGCGCCGATGTCGATCCCGAGCACGAGCACCGCGTCGGCGACGAGCTCGTAGAGCGAGGCGCCGGGGCCGCGGCGGCCGGTCGTGCGCCCGTACTCGCGCACGAGTCCCGCCGCCTCGAGGCTGCGCAGCGCGGCACCGACGGTCGGCTTCGACAGTCGGGTGCGAACGGCCAGGTCCGCGCGCGAGGCCGGGCGCCGTTCGCGCAGCGCGTCGAGCACGGCGCCCGTGTTGCGCTCGCGAACCTCCGCGCCGGTGGACGGTGGTCCCGTCATCGTCGCTGATCTTAGGAAAAGCGCTTGCGGGATGCCAACGGCAGAATGCGTGTTCCGCAGCGCGCCTTGACATCCGTCCACGTGAAAGCTACCTTGGCGAAATAGAAAAGGGCCTTTTCTGTTTTACGGGCGGATCGCTTCTCGGCGGCCGCCGTTCGGAGCAAGGAGGAGAACCAGATGAGGGCACATTGTCTCGCCGTCGTGATCGCAGCGCTCGCCGTAGTGCTCGGCGTGAGCGCGTGCGGCGGCTCGTCGTCGAAGGACTCGAGAGGCGGCACGGCGACCTCTCTCACCATCACATCGTCGAGAACGCTCGGCGAGACGAGAGGACCCAACGGTGAGCCGGCCACGCCGACGAGCGCGCTCACGCTCACCCCGGCGGAGGTCGCAAAGGTCCAGGCCGGCCACTACACCGCGGCGTTCGCGTGGCACGAGGGCGCCGACTTCACCACCGCCGTCACCAACGGCGCCGACGACGAGTTCGCCAAGCTCGGCATCAGAGTCGTCGCGACGACCGAGGCGGGCTTCGACCCGGCCAAGCAGAAGAACGACGTCGAGACGATCATGGCGCGCAAGCCGAGCGTGCTGCTGAGCCTTCCCATCGATCCGGTCGGCAGTGCCACGACGTATCGCGCCGCCGCCAAGGCCGGCACGAGACTCGTGTTCCTGTCCAACGTGCCGAAAGGCTTCGTGCAGGGCAGAGACTACGTCGCCGTCGTCACCGACGACCTCTTCCAGATGGGCAAGCAGGCGGCGGACGCGCTCGCGGCGGGGATCGGCGACAGAGGCAAGATCGCGTACCTCTACCACGACGCGAGCTTCTACGTCACCAACCAGCGCGACCAGGCGTTCAAGAAGACGATCGAAGGCAACTACCCGAACATCAAGATCGTCGCCCAGGCCGGCATCGCCGACCCGAGCAAGGCCGAGGAGCAGGCCAACGCGGTCCTCCTGCAGCACCCGGACCTCAACGGCATCTACGTGACGTTCTCGCAGCCGGCGGGCGAGGGCGTGCTGAGCGCGCTTCGCAGCAGCGGCAACACGAAGGCGAAGCTCGTCAGCCTCGACCTCGACGAGCCGCTCGCGCTCGACATGGCGCGCGGCGGCCACGTCACCGCGCTCGTGACCGACAAGGCCTACGAGCTCGGTCAGGCGATGGCGGAGGCCGCCGCCTACGGGCTGCTCGGCAAGCAGGCGCCGCCGTTCATCGTCGCCCCCGCGACGACCGTGACGAAGCCCAACCTGATGGCGGGCTACGAGGCGTCGCTGCACACCGCGCCGCCGGCGTCGGTGCTCGCTGCCGCGAAGGTCGCGAAGTAGCGCGATGCCGGAGGCAGGGAAGCTCCATCCGGACCACGAGGGGGTCCTGCGCCGCGACGCGGCGCAGGACCTCACCGGCGGTCGCCGCCACGAGCACGCGATCGCCGTCGACCTCGGCGGCACGAAGGTGATCGCCGTGGTCGCGGACTCCGGCGGCGCGATCCTCGCCGAGCGGACGGAGCCGACCCGCACTGACAGCGCCGAGGCGCTGCTCGGCCAGCTGCGCGCGCTCGCGGCCGATCTCGTGCGCGACGCCGGCCTGGCGTGGACGACGGTCGGCGTGCTGGCGATCGGCGTGCCGGGGTCGGTCGACCCGGTCAGCGGGGAGATCAGACTCGCGGTGAACCTTCCGGACCTGACGGGCGTCTCGCTCGCCGCCCAGCTGGCCACGCTCGGCGAAGGGCTGCGCGTCGTCGTCGAGAACGACGTCAACGCGGCCGCGCTCGGCGAGCGCTGGCAGGGCTTGGCGACCGGCGCCGACCCGTTCGCGTTCGTCGCGATCGGCACCGGCATCGGTGCTGGCGTCGTCGTCAACGGAGAGCTGTGCGTGGGCCAGCGCGGCGCGGCCGGCGAGATCGGCTGGCTGCCGCTCGGCGAGGACCCGTTCGATCCCGGCACGCGACACCGCGGCGCGCTCGAGGAGGCCGTCTCCGGCCGTGCGATCGTCGCCGGCGTCGAACGGCGGCTCGCCGCCGGCGCCACGAGCGAGCTGGCCGCCGGCTGCTCCGCGGCCGACGTCTTCGCCGCCGCGGCGCGCGGGGACGCGCTCGCGTGCGAGGCGGTCGACCGCGAGGCGCGGCTCGTCGCGATGGCGGTCGCCGCGCTTGCCGTCGTCGTCGCGCCGGAGCTCGTCGTCCTCGGCGGCAGCATCGGCGCCAACGAGCTGCTGCTCGAGCCCGTCCGTCGCTACGCCGCCGAGCTGACCGCCCAGCCCCCGCGCATCGAGCGCAGCGCGCTCGGGTCGCGCGCCGCGCTCGTGGGCGCGCTCGCGCTCGCGCTTCAGTCAACCTGCCCGGAGGTGCTCGACCGTGTTCCTTGACGTCCTGCTGCGACGCAACCCCGCGCTGGTGCGGGCGGCCGTCGAGCTGCACCAGCGCGGCGAGATCCCGGCGAACGCCTACGTGCTCGACGTCGACGCGATCGGCGCGAACGCCGAGCTGATCGCCGGCGAGGCGCGCCGGCTCGGACTGCGCGCATATGCGATGACGAAGCAGATCGGCAACAACCCGGTCGCGATCGAGGCGATCGCGCGGCACGGCATCGAGGCGGGCGTCGCCGTCGACATGGCGTGCGCTCGGGCGCTCACGCGGGCCGGAATGCCGCTCGGCCACGTGGGGCACCTCGTGCAGGTCCCGCGCGACGAGGCGGCCGACGCGGCGGCGATGGAGCCCGAGCACTGGACCGTCTTCAGCGCCGAGAAGGCCGCCGAGGCGAGCGCGGCGGCCGCGGCGCTCGACCGCGAGCAGGCGCTGCTCGCGCGCGTCCACGCCGACGGCGACCGCTTCTACCCCGGGCACGAGGGCGGCTTCCCGGCCGACGAGCTCGAGCGGGTCGCGGAGGCCTTCGACGCGCTGGAGGGCGGTCGCTTCGCCGGCGTCACGACCTTCCCGGCAGCGCTGTTCGACG
>DATNAP010000050.1:0-18678 GCA_035572475.1 Conexibacter sp.
GCCCCTCTTCCGCCGCAGTTCGACCATGGCCCTCCCCATCGCGGCCGAACACGTCCGGACCCGAATGATCGAGTCGGATGCTTCCCGTTCCTCTTCCGTCGCCTCCCTCATAGGCGGATGGTCCGTCGATCGTCCGCCGAATCCAAATAGCGCCCAGCAGGTCCGACGCGACGAGCGCCCGGGCTGTCCAAGGCAGCAGCCTGACACCGCTCGTTACCGGTGGCAGTCGATCGCCACGCCGGCCTTGCATGGCCGAAGCCCGCCTGGCCTCAGCCGCCGTGCGGGCTACGGCGACCTTCGCTCGTCAGACTGCAAGGTCTCGTTGAGCTCGTTAGGACTCGCCACTTCGCCCCCTCCCAGGCGCCTGAGAATCGCTACGCGAGTCGGATGAGAGGCGGCTCTGAAGGCGTGCTCGTCAACCATGTGCACGCCCTAGCCGGTCGTGATTCTGTGGACAGGCGCGGAGCCGTTCATGGGCAACTCGTAGTGGAGGAGCACACGACCGAAGAGCCGGCGCCGGACGTGGCACCGAACCGCCAGTTCGAGGCGGGCGCTGCAACCCCGCCTTCTGCTGCCTCGCGCGTCGCGGAGAGCCCGGCGACGGGCGACTATCTGGACATCCCAGCTCGCGTCAGGTTGAGGCCCCGCCTCCGCTGGCACGTCGATCTGCTCTGTGACGAATCCAAGCTTCCAGAGGTGTGAGCCAAGAATCGCTCGAACGCGATCGTGCGTTGTCTCGATCGCTTCGAGACTGCCGTTGGACCTCGTGGCTGGCGGCGACAGCGGGATCACCACCTCGGTGGTTGCAGGCATCAGGGGGACAGGTCGCCTTCGTCTCGTTCGCGGCGCGGGTGGGAGTTCATCGTGCGCGTACGTAGTCGTCGATTCGTGTCGCCAGCCGATTAATGTCGGCTGGCTCGCACGTTGTGATCTCGCGTCCCGGTGCAAGGCCCGCATCCGTGACGATCAGGCGGACCGCCTGTGGCGTCATCCCGTTGAATGCCCGGAGCAGATCCTTGAGCGTCAACCCTTCCCAGCTTTGGTAGGCGTCGGTCGCTCGCAGGCCGCTCGCCAACGCGGCGAGCGCGTCCTTTTCCGGAGCGATCCGCGCGGCGAGCAGCACGAGATGCGTGTCGTGGATCGCGCCCCGGGCGAGTTCGTTGACCGCCTCCGTGGCGGCGTGGGCGTACGCGAGATGGATGTCCGCGTCGTTGGGGATCTCGTCGAGGCGCGTCCGAGCTTCTGCGGCGAGCCTCTCGACTTCCACCGACGCACGTCGCACCTCGGCGACGCGTGACTGGCGCAGCACGAACGGTTGGCTCCGGCACCTCTCGGTGGCGTGCGCGAGCACGCGGAGGCTCGCTGCGATCCGCTGCTCGGTGCGCTCGAGCAGATCCTCGAGTTCAAAGACGCGCCACGCGATCGTCTCGCGCGACGCCGGGTCGTGGCCGGCGCCCTCAGCCACCGGGTCAGTCCACGGTCAGCGTCCGCGTGCGCCGGACCGGTGCGCCGCGCCGTCCCCCGGCCCGAGGGGTAACTACAGGAGGCTCGGACCGAGGGACGACGGCACCTACACCCCGTCTCCTCTTGACACCGAGGGCGAGCTGCGCGGGGGAACCAACGCTGTCCGCGCTGCTCGCGGGTGCCGGTGCGCGACTCGCGTGATGCGCTGGGATGGGACCGTATGACGCACGCAGCGAGCCGCAGGGGGGTATGCCATGCCGCCATCCCCCGCGCGTATTGACCGGCAGGTGGTGGGGGAAACCCCCACCGGCGAGCGCGGTATTGCGGCTTGGCGGCATGGCTCGGCCATCGTGACGAGGCACGGCGGCCTGGTAAAGACCGAAACCCGACTATTTCTTTCTCGGATAGTCGAGTATCGACGCGTCCTACCGACTTGCAAGCGGACTCGTCATATAGGTAAGGTCCGCGTGTCCTTTAGTAGACAGGACAATTTTTCGCACTGGCAGCGGTTCCGGTGGGGGCTCCACAACGACAACGAGGAGGCGCACGCGCGCGCGGCTGCTGCAGCTGCTCGCGAGCGTCGTCCTCTTGGCCGCACTCGCGCTGCTGCGACCGCCAATGCCCGACTTCGGACCCCTACGGATACCGGCTCGAGCACGAGCCGCATCCCGACCCTCGTCGCGCGCGCGTCGGCGACCGGAAGTCTCGGCTCGTCGTCGACCCCGACTGTGCTCCCGTCATCGTCGAGATCTTCGACCTCTACCTGCGCGGCCAGGGCTTCAAGGAGATCGCCAACCACCTCAACCGACCCGGCGGGCCGCCTCCGCCGAGACACGTCGACTCCAAGCGCAACACGGCCGGCAAGTGGTCCAAGACGACCCTGCGCTGCATGCTTGAGAACCACGTCTACACCGGCCGACTGGTCTGGAACCGCCTCGACTTCCGCGAGGCGAAGCTCGGCGAGGGCCCGGTGGTACGCCGCGCGGAAGACGACTGGATCGAGGCCGAGCGCCGTCACGAGGCGCTGATCCCAGACGAAGCCTTCATGCGCGTCCAGGCCGAGCTCGCCCGCCGCGCTAAGGCCGGCGGGACGAAGCGCCGCAGCAGCCAGCGCCGCTCCTACCTCCTGCGCGGGATCGTCCACTGCGGGACCGGCCACAACCCGCTGCGCATGCATGGCAAGGCCCGCAAGGGCATCACCTATTACGCCTGCGCCTACCGCATCAGCTACGGCGACAAGGCCGCCGAGGCACTCGGGCACGGGAAGTGGCAGTACGTCCGTGAGGACATGCTGCTCGAACAGATTGACCGCTTCTTCGCGACCAACATCTTCGGCCCCACGCGCCTCGCCGCGTTCCGCTCCCAGCACCGTGAGCTGGCGCGCGAGGTGGTGGCTACGGGCGCCCAGGAGCGCGAGCGCATCCAGCGGCAGCTCGCCGACATCGACACCCGCATCGAGCGCCAGATCGCCGCGATCGAGGCAGGCGTCGAACCCGGCCTCGTCCGCGCGCGCATCGACGCCCTCAAGACCGAGCGCACCAACATCGCCACCGCGCTCGCCGCGCTTACGCCGACCCCGGCCTCAAGCGACGGCGTGCTCGACATCGGCGAGGCGTGCGAAATCCTCGACGGCCTCCCCGACCTCACCGCCGAGCTCGCCAACGCCGACGACGAACTCCGCCGCCGCGTCTACGACGCCTTCCAGCTCGCCGTCGAGCTCGACCGCAACAAGGGCCAGATACGACTGAAGGCGCTCGTCTCGAGCGCCTTCACGGAAGCGACCGATCTTCAGGCCCTGGTCGCTAATGGGGCCATAGCGGGGGCGGGATTCGAACCCGCGACCTTCGGGTTATGAGCCCGACGAGCTACCAGACTGCTCCACCCCGCGGCGTGGGCGAAGCAGTATAGCGGCTCGGGCGGGAATCCCGAAGCGGCGCAGCGCGTCAATGCTGCGCTGGGGCAGGCCGCGCGGCACCCGGCCGCGGGCACCGCACGCGCCACGCGCCACGCGCCACGCGGCACGCCGCCGCCCGCACGCGCCACATACGATCCCGCCCGATGGGACGCGTCTTCGTCACCCGCGCGCCGGTCGGCGACGGGCTCGACCGCCTCACGCGGGCCGGCCACGTCGTCGACGTCTGGGCCGACCCGGCCCCGCCGCCTCACGACGCGCTGCGCGAGCGCGCCCAGCAGGCGGACGCGCTCATCTGCATGCTCAGCGAGCGCATCGACGCCGCCTTCCTCGACGCCAACCCCCAGCTCGCGGTGATCGCGAACTACGCCGTCGGCCTCGACAACATCGATCTCCAGGCCGCGGCGGCCCGCGGCGTCGCGATCGGCCACACCCCCGGTGTCCTCACCGACGCCACGGCCGACCTCGCGTTCGCGCTGCTGCTCGCCGCCGCGCGCCGCCTCCCGCAAGGTGCGCAAGCGGTCGAGGACGGCCGCTGGGGCACGTGGCAGCCCGACGGCTTCCTCGGCGCGGATCTCGTCGGCGCGACGCTCGGCATCGTCGGCGCCGGGCGCATCGGCGAGGCGGTCGCGCGACGCGCCGCCGGCTGGAGCATGCGCATTCTCAAGACGACGAGCCGCGGCGGCACGCCCCTCCCCGAGCTGCTTGCCCGGTCCGACTTCGTCTCGCTTCACGTTCCCCTCACGCCCGGCACGCGCCACCTGATCGACGCGCACGCGCTCGGCCGGATGAAGCCCACCGCGATCCTCGTCAACACCGCGCGGGGCCCGGTCGTCGACACGCAGGCGCTCACGCACGCCCTGCACGCCGGCACGATCGGCGGCGCAGCGCTCGACGTCACCGACCCCGAGCCGCTGCCGCCCGACCACCCGCTGCTGCAGGCGCCGAACGTGCTCGTCGTCCCGCACGTCGGCTCGGCGACTCGGCGCACGCGCGCGGCGATGACCGACCGCTGCGTCGACAACGTGCTCGCCGGCCTCGCGGATGAGCCCCTCCCGTATCCCGCGCCGGCCCCGTAGCATCCCCTGCCGCATGCGCGTCGGCGTCGTCGACATCGGGACCAACTCCACCCGCCTGCTGATCGCCGACGTCGAGGACGGCGCGATCGCCGAGCTCGACCGCCGCTCCGAGGTGACCCGCCTCGGCCAGGGCGTCGACACCTCCGGCCGGCTCGCGACGGAGGCGATGGCTCGCGTGTTTGCGACGCTCGACGCCTACCGCGACGCGCTCGACGCCGCCGGCGTCTCGGCGGACGCGCGCATCGCCGTGCTCACGAGCGCCACCCGCGACGCCGCCAACGGCCCCGACTTCACGCGCCGCGTGCAGGACGACTACGGCCTCGACGCGCGCACGCTGTCCGGCGAGGACGAGGCGCAGCTCACCTTCCAGGGCGCGACGCACGGTCGCGACCCGTCCGACACGACGCCGCTGCTCGTCGCCGACATCGGCGGCGGCTCGACGGAGCTGATCGTCGGCGCAGCCGGCGGCGAGCAGCCGAGCTTCCACGTCTCGCTGCAAGCCGGCGTCGTGCGCCAGACCGAGCGCCACCTCCACCACGATCCGCCACCGCCGAGAGAGCTGCGACACGTCGCCGACGACGTCCGCGCGACGATCGAGACGCACGTGCCCGAGGCGGTACGGACGAGCGCGGTGGCGGCGGTCGGCGTCGCCGGGACCGCGACCTCGCTCGCCGCGATCGATCAGGAGCTCGACCCGTACGACCCGCGACGAGTGCACGGCTCCGTGCTCGAGCGCGCCGAGATCGAGCTGCTGCTCGCGCGGCTCGCGCAGCTGCCGCTCGCGGACCGCCGCGACGTCCGCGGCCTGCATCCCGACCGCGCCCCGACGATCGTCGCCGGCGCGGCGATCCTGCTCGAGGTGCTGCGCGCCTTCGACCTGCGCCGCGTCGAGGTCTCCGAGCACGACCTGCTCCACGGCGTCGCGCTCGCACGCGCGGCCGGCACGCTGACCGAGTAGGCGCGTTCGCGCGCCCACTCGGAACAGCGGCTATCGCCAGACTGACACGACGCATACGACCGGTTTCCGGATCACACTGACTAATGAGCTGGACGCATGTTCTATTGTCCGGTCCATGACACCCTAGGAATATGGGGCGGTCGGGCATTGGGGTCGCGTGCGAACGTTCCCCCGCTGCTCGGCCCATAGGCTCGGGCGAAGCCGCATCAACGGCGCCTCCCGCCGTCCGAGCCACCGATACGGCCCTTTCACGGCACGTACCCCTGCCCGTCCTGATGGGGCCACTTCGAGGAAGCCGTCCACATGATGTGGGCGGCTTCCTCACTTTGGTGACGTCGCCGGGAGGCAAGCGGTTCCGCTTGCCGGACGGAGAAACGAGCAACCTCGCTACGCGAGGTTGCTCTTCCGCGGATACACGACGCTCGGGTCCGTCAGCACGTTCACGAGCGCCGGAACCTCGGCGGAGAACGCGCGCTCCAGCGCGCCGCGCAGCTCGTCCGGCCGCTCGACCAGCTCGCCGTGGCCGCCGAGCGCGCGCACGACCTCGTCGTAGCGCGTCGCCGGCCGCAGCTCGGCCGCGACCGAGTAGCCGTAGAGGAACTCCATCGGGTGCTTCTCGAGCGCCCAGATGCCGTTGTTTCCCATCACGCCGACGACGTGCACGCCATGGCGCGCAAGCGTGTCGAACTCCATCCCGGAGAAGCCGAACGCGCCGTCGCCGAGCAGCAGCACCACCTGCCGCTCCGGTCTCGCGAGCTTCGCGGCCAGCGCGTAGCCCGGCCCGGACCCCAGGCAGCCGAACGGCCCGGGATCCAGCCAGCACCCCGGCTCGTAGGAGTCGACGACGCGCCCCGCGTAGGACACGAAGTCGCCGCCGTCGCAGACGACGATCGCGTTGCGGTCGATCACCTCGGCGAGGCCGCGGTAGACGCGCATCGGGTGCAGCGGCGCGCGCTCGTCGTTGAGCTCAGCCGCCTCGGCGGCGTGCTTCTCCGACTCGACGCCCCGCAGCTGCTCGACCCAGGCACGCGTACGATGCACGCCGCCTCCACCCGCGCCGGCGGCCGAGCACAGCGCGTCGAGCGTCGCCGGCAGCGCTCCGTACAGCTCGGCCGCGACCGCGCGCGGATGCTCGCGCAACGGCTCCGCGACATCCAGCACCACGATCTCGGTCTCCGCCCCGAACGAATCGCCGAAGCCGAGCCGGAAGTCCATCGGCACGCCGATCACGAGCGCGACGTCCGCATTCGTCAACGCCGCCCCCCGCGCGCGCGAGAAGAACAGGTCGTGGTCGGCGGGCAGGCAGCCGCGTGCGAGCCCGTTGAGGAAGACCGGCACGCCGAGCTGCTCCGCCAGCGCGCGCATCGCGTCCTCGCCATGGCCCCAGTACAGGTTCGTCCCGGCCATCACGACCGGCCGCTCCGCCTGCGCGAGCAGCGCCGCCGCGCGCTCGACGCCATCGCCTCCGGCGCCGGCGCCCCGCCACGGCTCCAGCAGCGACGCCTCGCTCGCCGGCTCCTCCGCCTCGCTGAAGACGTGGTCCATCGAGAAGTCGAGGAAGGTCGGCCCGGAGTGCGGCGTCGTCGCCACGCGCAGCGCCTCGTCCACCATGCTCGGGATCTCGGCCGTCGAGTCGGGCGTCGCGGCGAGCTTGGTCAGCGGCCTCACGAACGGCACGTGATCGATCTCCTGCAGCGATCCGCGCCCCCAGCGCAGCGCCGGCGCGCGCCCCCCGAGCACGAGCATCGGCGAGTTGTTCGACTGCGCCGAGCCGATCGCGCTGACGGCGTTCGTGACGCCCGGCCCGGCCGTCACGGCCGCCACGCCAGGCGTGCGCGTGACCTTCGCCCAGCCCTCCGCGGCGAACGCGGCGGTCTGCTCGTGGCGCACGTCGACGATGTCGATTCCCTCTGCGCGGCAGCCGTCGTAGATCGGGAAGATGTGCCCGCCCGAGAGCGTGAACAGCTTGCTCACGCCATGAGCCTTGAGGCGTCGGGCAATCAGCCGGCCGCCGTGCAGTCGCGTCTGCTGCGTGGTGTCTGTGGACATGCAGGCGATGCTAGACAGCCGTTGATCCCGCCGCGCCGGCCGACCGCGCCGAGCACCGCACGCCGTCGCGGCGCACGTGGCGTATGAGGCACGTATGACGGCCGACCCGACCTCTTGCGGCGAGGCGAAGCGTTCCCCATAGTGGCGAACGGGCGAGGAGCATTCATGGCACGAAGACCTCCTCGTTTCCCGACATAAGCCGAACGTGGCCGGCAGCGACGCCGGCGCCTCCTAAGCGTTCGGCTGGCGACGCACAGCTCCCGCGTATCGGGACCCCCGACCCGGTCCGCTCTTCCGGAGCTGCGACTCAGGTGGGGCCCGGCAGCGACGCCGGGCCTCACTTGCCTCTCGGGGCCCTAGCTAGGACCGCCCGCCGACGCGACCCCACGCATGCTCGGGCCGCGCGGGATGGTCCCCGTCGGCCGGCAGCGCCGCGACGACGCCGTTCAGGGCGCGCGGCGCCCACAGCTCCACGCGCTCGCGCTTGCCCTTCAGCGCCGCCGCCGGCCGCGGGTCGAAGCCGCCGTGATCGAGGCACAGCAGCCGCTGCGTCGCCTCGGTCACGAGCACTGCGTCGCCGGTCTGGCGCGTCACCTGCTCGACGCGCGCGGCAGTGTTGACGGGATCGCCGATGACGGTGAACTCGACGTGCCCGCCGCCGCCGACCGTCCCCGCCACCACGAGGCCGGAGTTCACGCCGATGCCAACCCGCAGGCTTCCCTGGTAGCGCTCCTGCACCGTGCGCGCGATCTCGATCGCCGCCGCGACGGCGCGGTCGGCGTGCGCGACGATCGGCTCGGGCGCGCCGAAGACGCCCAGCAGGCCGTCGCCGACGTACTTGTCGGGATAGCCGCCGTGGCGCGCGAGCAGCGGTACGACGAGCTCGTAGAACTCGTTGAGGCGGTCGACAACCGCGCGCGCGCTCGCGCGCTCGGCGAAGCGCGTGAAGTCGCGGATGTCGAGGCACAGGACCGAGACCTGGAGTTCCTCGCCGTCGAGGTGCGTGCCGTCGCGCAGCACCATCTCGGCGACGCTCGGGCCGACGTAGGCGCCGAACGCCTCGTGCAGCCGTTCGCGCTCCTGCAGGCCGGCGACCATGTCGTTGAACGAGCGCGCGAGGCGCCCGGTCTCGTCGGCCGAGACGACCGGCACGCGCGTGCGCAGGTCGCCTTGGCGCACCCGCTCGGTCGCTTCGCGCAGCGCCTCGAGCGGGCCGAAGATCGAACGCGACAGCAGGATCGTCAGCTCGAGCGAGATCGTGAACGCGAGCACGACCGCGACGACGACCGCCGGCCCGAGATCGGACAGGCGCGCGCCGTGGCGGTTGAGCTCGATGCCCGCGACGATCGCGCCCGTCAGCACGTTGATCGCCGGCAGCCCGACGAGCAGCCGCCGCCGCAGCGGCACGCCGCCGCGGCCGGGGTCGAAGTCGTCGGAGAGGCTCAGCGCGACGTCGGCGAGCACCGGCCGCAGCAACGACTCCATCGCGAAGAAGCGGAACAGCGCGCCGTACAGGAGCGTCAGCAGCATCCCGGCGAAGATCGCCAGCCCGGCCCACGCGGACAGCCCGAGCTGCGCCGTCGCGAACACGCCGAACGGCACGATCACGAGCAGGATCGGGACCGTGCGCACGCGCCGCGCGTACATGCTGGGCATGAGCGCGAGCGCACGCCAGGCGTCGGTCGTGCTCGCGCGGTCGCGCGCACCGTTGAGCCACGCGTCGACCGGCGCGAGCAGCCGCCGTGCGAGCAGGATCGAGCTCACGTTGTCGAGCGCCACCAGCAGCTCCGCGACGACGAGCAGGGCGACGAAGTCCCCGTCGCTCATCGGCTGGTAGAGCCGCAGAAGCGCCAGGCCGCCGAGCACGACGAGGTACGCGAGCTGGAACTGGAGGGCGACGACCAACAGCGGGTATCGCCGGCCGAGCCGGCGATACGCGTATCGCAATGCCCGGTCCATCCCACCCGGGATTGTGACAGCGCAGCGCCCCGATGCCAGCCCGATGAGGAAAAGCTCAGCTTTGCCGCGACGCGCGCGGCGGTCAGGACGCGCTCGGCCGCGCGAGCGCGCCGAGCTGCGACAGCCAGGCGGTGATGTGCGCCTCTCCGCAGTAGAGCCGCTGCTCGTGCTCGAGCGCGGGCAGCGCCATGCCGCCGGCCTGCTCGATCGAGCGGCCCGCCATCGCGATCTGGTGATCGCGCCGCGGGTCGCGCGCGGCGACGAGCGCTTCCTCGACGTCGAGCCCGGCGGCCGCGGCCGCCTCGGCGATGATCTCGGGATCCTCGAGGTCGAAGCCGCCGCAGAACGCGAGCCGCCCGGCGGCGACCGCGAACGCCCCCGCGCAGCCGTGCTCGCTCGCGCAGGTCGCGACGCGCATCGCCGCCGGCACGCGCGCCGGGAAGCGCTCCGGCCAGACGAGCGGCATCCGCAGCGCGTGCGCGCGCCCGAGCGCCTCGGCGACGAGCTGCTCGCCACGCGGCGGCGGTGCCTGCAGCGTGGCCGGGCGCCAGGTCGCGCCGCCGACGCGCCGCTCGACGCGCTCGGCGACAAGATACGTGTAGGGCGACGCGAGATCGAAGTAGAGCGTCGTGGACGCCGTCTCGGACGCGTGCGGCAGCGCCTGCCGGCCCGCCAGGTCCAGGCGACGCCGCGTGAGCTGGATCACCTCAGCCATCTGCCTCCTCCTCCTTGGTCCCGCCGACCATAGCCCCCGGCTCCCCGATGGGAGAGGGAGAAGTACGCAAAAACGGTGTGTTGCATAGCGATTCGAACTGTGCGATGCACTGTACGGCGTTTGCGATCGGGTGTAGAGCAGACGACTCCGGGGAAGCGAGAAGCAAAGGAATCCCTCGGCTACCCGTCAGTCGGTTAATCTGTTCGGTGGTAGGTAGGTTCCACGCACACGTAGACCGGAGGTTGTCATCCCACCCGCTCCCCCTCCCAAACGCCATCCATACGATCAGTGGTCGCCCGATGCGCGCGCATTGGACCTCGTCGGCGACAAGTGGACGCTGCTGATCGTGCGCGACCTCGTGAGCGGTCCGCGGCGGTTCGTCGAGCTCCAGCGCACCTTGCCGGGAATCTCGACGGAGCAGCTGCGATCGCGCCTGAACCGCATGGTCGCCGATGGCCTGTTGACCCGCCAGCGCTACCGCGAGGTGCCGCCACGGGTCGACTACGAGCTGACCGACCGAGCCCGCGACCTCGTCCCGGTCCTCGGCGCGCTCGCGCGCTGGGGCTACGAGTGGTCGTGGAGCGAGCCTCGCCGGGCCGAGGCGATCGACGTCGGCGCCATCTTCCGGCTTGCGCCGGGGCTGCTGACCTTGCCGCGATCGCTGCGCGGCACGGTCGAGCTGACGGTCAGCGATCGCTCGAAGGACGGCGAGTCGCGTCAGTACGCGCTGATCGTCAGACGCGGCGCCGTCACGCTCGAGGAGCACGCCGAGCCGGAGGCCGACGCACAGGTCTCCGGGACGGAACGCGCCTGGATCGACGCCCTCGTGCCCGAGGGCGCGGCGAACGGTCTCGAGATCCGCGGTGACACGCGTCTCGCGACCGCGGTCCTGGAAGGCCTGACGCCCGCCTCCACGCGGGCGACGGCCGTCGCGTGAGGCGCGAGCCCGCATCGCGGGGTGACCGCGCGGCCTGTCGGCTGCGCGGTCGCCCGGTCCGGTCGTAGCGCGGCCTGTGCACCTCACGTTCCTACGCTACGCCCCCGCGTCAAGCATCGTTCGAACGCGGACGTTTGCGCTGTTCGCCGTCACCGCGAGATCCGCGAGATGGTTCTGACGGCATCCCATTTCAGCTTCTAGACTCCCGCCGCGGTTTACCTGCCCGGGTGGCGGAACGGCAAACGCAGTCGATTTAAAATCGGCGGCTCCCCCAGGGGCGTGTGGGTTCGACTCCCACCCCGGGCATTCGCCTGCCGGGTTTCGACCGATCTCCGCTACCGGGCACCTGCCACGCTGTCGGCGTGACGCTCGGCTTCTGGCTCTCCGACGCGTGCCTCGTCGGCGTGCAGGCCGCGTTGGTGGCATCTCCGCGCGGGCGCGCGCCCGCGCGCGTGGGCGGGCTCGTGCGACGCATGTCGGGCCGCGGCTGGGCGCTCGTCCCGCTCGCCTCGATCGTGCTCGTGGTGGCGGCGATCAGCACGGCGAGCGCCGTCGCCGACGGGCTCGCATGGCTCGCGCTGCTCGCCGTCCCGCCGCTCGCGGCCGCCGCCCTCGGGGCGACGATGCGCGGCGGGCGGCCGTGGCTGGCGCTGCTCGCCGCGCCGCTGTTCACGCTCGCGTGGGCCGACCGCAGCGGGCTCGCCGGCGAGGGCGCGGCGGTCGCGCTGTCGGCGCTGTCCTGCGTGACGCTCGGCGTGCTGCTGACGTCCGTCGCGCCGCGCGGCTGGCTGAAGGCCGGGATCGTCGCGATGGCCGTCGTCGACGCCTATCTCGTCGGCACGCAGCTGCTGCAGCCCGCCAACGACGTGCTGAACGCGGCCGCCCCGCCCGTCCACCTGCCGCAGCTCCAGCGCGCGCTGTTCGGCGACGCGCTGATGGGCTACGGCGACCTGTTCGTGGCCGGCGTCTTCGGCGCGATCGTCGCCGCCGAGCACGAGACGCGCCGCGACGATCCGCCGTGGCGCTGGGCGCTTGTCGTGCTCGCGCTCGCGCTCGCCTTCGACCTGCTGTTCCTCGTCGTCGACGTGCTGCCGGCGACGGTGCCGGTCGCGCTGGCGCTGCTGCTGCGCGAGCGACGGCCGCAGCGGCGCCGCGCGCCGCGCTGACAAACCGAAAACCCGCAACTTTCGCCGCTGCTACGGTGTCTTGAGAGTCGAGTGGAGGCCTCAGCTCTCACATCGGGGACGGCCCTCGGCCACCATGGCCGCTCGCCGCTGCTGCGCTTGCAGTCGGACGAGCGCCTGATCGCGCTCGTGCGGCGCGGCAATCACGGCGCCTTCGAGACGCTCGTCGCGCGCTACCAGTCGCGTCTGCTCGCGTTCTGCCGCCACATGCTCGGCTCGCGCGAGGACGCCGAGGACGTGCTGCAGGAGGTCTTCGCGGCCGCCTTCAACGCGATGCTCGCCGACGAGCGCCCGATCAACGCGCGCCCGTGGCTCTACCGCATCGCGCGCAACCGCTGCCTCAACCATCTGCGGCGCGCCCAGGCGATCGGCGTCGACTCGATGGACATCCACCTCAGCGAGCACGGCACGACGACCGCCGACAAGGTCGACAAGCGCGAGCAGTTCCGCGAGCTGATCGCGGACGTGCAGGAGCTGCCCGAGACGCAGCGCACCGCGCTGCTGCTGCGCGAGATCGACGCGCTCTCCTACGACCAGATCGCCGAGGCGATGGAAACGACGATCCCGAGCGTCAAGTCGCTGCTCGTGCGCGCGCGCGTGTCGCTCGCCGAGGCGGCGGAGGCGCGCCTGCTGTCGTGCGACGACGTGCGCATCGAGCTGGGCGAGATCGCCGAGGGGCTGCGCCGCCGCACGACGCCGCCGGTGCGGCGCCACCTGCGCGGCTGCGAACGCTGCACGGTCTTCCGCACGGAGCTCAGAGCGACGAGCAAGGCGCTGGCGCTGCTGCTGCCGGTCGGGCCGCTGCTGATCCTCAAGAAGCTGCTGATCGCGCACCTCGGGCTGTCCTCGATGGCGGGCGCAGGCGGCGCCGGCGGGGCAAGTGGCGCGGGCGCCGGCGGAGCCGCGATCGGCGTCGGTGCCGTCGCGGGCACGACGAGCGCGGTCAGCAGCAGCGGTCTGATCTCCGCGGGCCTCGGCGCGCTCGGGGCGAAGGCCGCCGCCGGGATCGCCGCCGCCGCGCTCCTGACGGCCGGCGCCGCGGTCGAGGTGGAGCAGACGACGACGCACCGCCATCGTCCGCAGGCCTACGCAGCGGTCGCCCCGCACCGGGCACAGCCCGCCGCCGTGCAGCCGGCTCCCGCACACGTGCAGACCGCTCCCGCGCGCGTTCAGCGCGCGCTCGACGCCCCCGCGAGAGCCGGACACGACCCGAGATCCGCCGCGACCCCGTCGAAGCCGAGAGACACGACGACCGCGCAGACGACGCCCGCGACCACGCCGACGACGGTCGCCGCGACGCCGCCCCCGGTCGCCGACCCGGGGCGCACGCAGGTCGAGACCGGCTCCACGACGCTGCCGTCCACCGCACCGGCGGAAGCGCCGCCGCCGACGCTCGTACCACTCCCGCCGCCCGCCGGCACGACGACGACGGCGACCACGCCGACGACGACCACGCCGCCGCCCACGACGACGACCCCGCCGCCGTCGACCTCGACGACGCCCGCGCCGCCGCCGGAGACCACCCCGCCGGCCGAAGGCACCGACCCGGGCACGACGACCGCGACGGCGCCCGCGCCGTCGGACGGCGACTCGTAGCGGCCGCTCAGGCGGCGGCGACGAGCCCGATCACCTTCATGCGCCGCTCGAGCGCTCTGAGCGCGAACGCGCGCGTCTCGGCGATCGAGACGCCGAACAGCTCGGTGTCCTCGTCGTCGGGCGCCCACTTCGGCTTCAGCACGGCCTCGGCGATCGGCGCGACCTCGCCGAGCGTGCGCTGGATCGCCGTCACGTAGCGCGGATCCTCGCGCGCCATCTCGCGCAGGAAGCGCGCGCCGAACGCGACATGGCGGTGCTCGTCGCGCGCGACGTTCGTGAAGCCCTCGACGAAGCCGGGCAGCGTCCCCTCGCGCTCGTTGTAGTCGATGATGAAGTGCTGGCCGGTGAGCGCGAGCATCCCCTCGATCACCATGTGGTAGATCGTGATCGCCTCGACGAGCGTCTCGGTGTCCTGCGGCTCGACGGCGAGGCGGTCGACGCGCCCCTTCAGCAGCTCGTCGAACAGGACTCCGAACTCCGGGTTGAGGTGCTCGCTCGTCTCCGCCAGGCGCCCGTCGAGCCCGTCCGCCTCCAGCACGCCGACCTCGCTGTAGAAGCGGTCGAAGAACGCCACGTGGCGCGCCTCGTCGGCGATCTGCGTCGAGAGGAAGATGCGCATGTCCTCGCCCGGCGCGGCGCGCATCATCGGACCGAGCTCGGAGGTCACGCGCTGCTCGCCGATGAAGAACGACGACAGCCCGTACATGCGCGCGTAGCGCTCTTCGGCGTCGATCCGCTCGTGCCAGTCGATCCGGTCCTGCGTGAAGTCGATGTCCTGCACGGCCCACTGCTGGCGCTCCCACAGCGAGTACAGCTCGCGGTAGGTGAGCAGGTGCGCCTCGCCGCGATCGGCGCTCTCCAGCAGCGCGGGATCGCTCGTGGCGCGGAAGTCGACGCGGTCGGTGCGTGAGCTGGCGGCGGTGTCGGACACGGCGGACCTCTCTCATCGCGGGTGGCCTGCGCCCGTCGGGGCGCTTCGCCCAGCCTACCCGAGGCTTGGCTGGCCAGCCAGCCGTTACGGTCCGCCGTCGCCGCCGACGACGAGCGCGGCTGCGCGGCGGCCGTCGAGCAGGACCACGTAGCGGCCGGCTCTGAGCCCGGGAATCCGGATCGCGGCGCGGCCCCCGGCGTTGACGACGAGCGCGTGCGGGGTCGGCGTCCGAAGGACGAGCCGGTGCTGCTTGCCGTCGGCGGCGAGCAACGAGAGCTCGACGGCGAGGAACGGCGGGACCGTGATCGTCGCGGGCGCCAACCGGCCGCCGGGCGCGGTGACGAACGTGGCGGGGATGCGCACCGCTTGGGAGCCGCCGCTTGGGGCGGGGACCTGCGTTCGGGTCTGAGTCCGGGCCGGCGGGGGCGCCGTCGTCTGCGTCGTCACCGGGGTCGTGCCGGGCTGCGTGGCGTCCGGCGGCGGGCTCGTGGCGTCGGGGGCGCTCGCCGTCGGCGGAGTCGTCGTGCCACCGCCGACCGAGCCGCCGCCGCAGCCCGTCACCGCCAACCCGGCCAGCACCGCCAGCGAGAGGCATCGAGAGGAATGCCGCATGCGCCCGGAGCCTACCCGTCCGCCCCGACCACTCCTCCCTGATCTGTGCCCCTTTGTGTTCCTATACGGGACCCTATGGGGCACAGCTCGCCGGGTGAGCGCCGTAGACCGCCATCAACCCGGCGTACCAGGCGTCGGGGGAGTGGCGCGCGCGGGCGCGGGCGAGCGCGGCGTCGCCGGCGGCGGCGCGGGCGGCGGGGTCGGTCCACAGGGCGGTGAGGGCGGCGCGCCAGGCGTCCGCGTCGTCGACCGGCAGCGCCGCGTTCGCGCCGACCAGCTCGGGGATCCCTCCCCGTGCGCTGCCCAGCACGGGGACCCCGTCGGCGAGCGCTTCCACGACGGTCATCGGACACGGATCGTCGCTGCGCGACGGCGCGAGCAGCACAGCCGCGCCGCCGCGCTCGCGCGCCAGCGCGTCGGCCGCGAGCCGGCCGACGAACGTGACATCGGCGCCGTCGGCGAGCGCGCGCAGGCGCGCTTCGTCGGGGCCGACGCCGGCGATCCGCAGCGGCACGCCGGCCTCGCGCGCCGCGCGCACGGCGACGTCGAAGCCCTTCTCCTCGACCAGGCGGCCGGCGGCGAGCGCATAGCGGCCCTCGCCGGCGTGCGAGGCCGCCGCGAGCGCACGCACCGCGTTCGGCACCACGGTCATCCGCTCGCGCGCGATCCCCATCCCGTCGAGCCGCGCCGCGAGCGCGTCGCTGACGGCGACGAGCGCGTCGGCGTGCGCGAGCAGACGCGGCTGCTGGCGCGCGAGCCCGGCGGCGTAGACGGCGCTCTCGGGCAGCGAGCCGCGGCAGCGATGGCGCACGCCCGGTCGCGTGTCGCGACCTTGGCATTGGAAGCACGGCGCCCCGTCGCGGTAGGCGACCGCGATCGCGCACACGAGCCGGTAGTTGTGCAGATGCAGGACCGTGCGCGCGCCCGCCGCGCGCGCTGCCGCCAGCGCACGCCAGCCGAACAGCGGGTGGACGTTGTGCGCGTGCACGACGTCGGCGCGGTGGAGCCGCACCGCCTGCGCCACGTCGGCCGGGTCGAGGCCGCCGCGCAGCAACCCGCGCGCCGCCTGCGCGCGGGTGACGGACCCGCTGTCGCGCTCGAGTCGGGCGACGGCATTGCCGCGCGCAGACAGCAGCGCCTCCAACTCGTCGACGACGCGCTCCTCGCCGCCGGCCGCGCGGTAGCGGTTGTGCAGCAGCAGCACGCGCACGCGGGCGTCCGCGTCACGCGGCGGGAGCAGAGGCGGCGGGGCCATCGGCCGCCGATTCTGGCACGCTGCGGGGCCGTGGCGATCGCGCTCGTAACGAACGTGCTGGCGCCTTACCGCGTCCCGCTCTACGCGCTGCTCGCGGAGCGCTACGGCGTCGAGGTGCTGTGCTTCGGCGCCGGCGCCGGCTACGTGCCGACCTGGTTCGCCGACCTCGACGCGCAGCTCGCCGCCGCACCGTTCCCCGCCCGGCGGATCGGCGGCCCGGGCGCCGCGCTGCGGCTCAGCCGCCGCTACGACGGCGCGATCGCGCCCGTCGCCGGCGGCGCGATGCTTCCGGCGACCTACCTCGGCATGCGCGCGCGGGGCAAGCCGTTCGTGCTGTGGGGATCCGTGTGGGCCCACCCGCGCGGAGGCAAAGCCCCTGTCGGCTGGCCGCTCGTGCGCCACGTCTACCGCCACGCCGACGCCGTCGTGACGTACGGCGAGCACGTGCGCCGTTACGTGGCGCGCTACCGCGGCGATGACGACGACGTCGTGATCGCGCCGCAGTCGGTCGAGGCGGAGTTGTTCGGGCGTCGCGTCGCCGCCGAGGAGATCGCCGCCTGGCGGGCGGAGCACGCCTTGCCGGCAGACGGCCCGCTCGTCCTCTCCGTCGGCCGCCTGGTCCCGGAGAAGGGCATCGAGGAGCTGCTCGCGGCGTGGCGCCTGGTCGAGGCGCGAGCCGCCGCCGCACGCAAGGGCACGCCGCCCGCGACCGGCCCCACTCCCCTCGCTGCCCCTCGTCCCGCAGCGCCACCAACCCTCGTCGCGATCGGCGACGGCCCACTCGCGGGCGCGGTCGAGGCGACACCGCGCACGAAGCTGCTCGGCCCGCAGCCCCGCGACCGCCTCCCGGTCGCCTACGCCGCCGCAGACCTGCTCGTCGTCCCCTCGATCCCGACGCCGCGCTTCCGCGAGCCGTGGGGGCTCGTCTGCAACGAGGCGCTGCACCAGGGCACGCCCGTCGTCGCCACCACGGCGGTCGGCGCCGTCGCCGGCGGGCTGATCCGCGACGGGGACACGGGCCTGGTCGTCCCGCCCGGCGACCCGCCCGCGCTCGCCAGCGCGATCGAGCGCCTGCTCGAAGACCAAGCCCTGCGTACGCGCCTCGGCGAAGCCGGCCGCGCCGCGCTCGCCGGCCACACCTACGCGGCGATGGCGGACGCGTTCGGCGTCGCGCTCGCGCGCGCCGGCGCGCTCTGACTCGTAGGGCTAGCCGTCGCCGACGTCGAACATCGACTCGAGGTCGTGTCTTGAATAGACCTCGAACGCGAGCAGCGTCTGCGTCTTCGTGATGCCGGGGAGCTGCGCGAGCTGCTCGGTGATGACGTGCGCGAGGTCGTCTTGCTCGCGCAGCCGCAGGATCGCCGCGAAGTCCCACTCGCCGGTGATCGAATAAGCCTCCGCGACCCCCGGCACGTCCGCAAGCTGCCCGCCGAGGTCGGGCAGCGCGGTGCGCTCGGCCTGGATCAGGACGATCGCGTGCGTCATGGCGACCAGGTCTCACCCGGCGCGAGCACGACGACCTGCGAGGACGTCGCCGACTCGACGTCGGCCTTGAACGCCTGCGCGTCGGTCTCGACCGGCGGGAACGTGTCGTAGTGGATCGGGATGACGGTGCGCGCGCCGACGAGCCGCACCGCCTCGACCGCGTCGTGGCGATCCATCGTGTAATGGCCGCCGATCGGCACGAGCGCGACGTCGATCTCGCGCCCCCGGCCGACAAGCTGAAGGTCGGAGAACAGGCACGTGTCGCCGAGGTGGTAGATCGTCGTGCCCGCGAACTCGATCAGCAGGCCCGCCGGCATGTGCGCCGTGCCGCTCGGCGAGACCGCCGTGTGCCAGGCGGGCACGAGCTTCGCGGAGCCCCACTCGAACGTCTCGGTGCCGCCGAGGTTCGGGTCGCGCACGTCGACTCCCTCGCCGCCGACCTCGTTCGCCAGCTCGACGATCGCGACGACCGTCGCGCCCGTCCGCTTCGCGATCGCGACCGTGTCCCCGAGGTGGTCGCCGTGACCGTGCGTCAGCAGGAT
>DATNAP010000051.1:0-27974 GCA_035572475.1 Conexibacter sp.
GCGCAGGCATTCCTCCGGCGTGCCGCCGTCGTAGCGCGCCGCAACGTAGCCGGCGAGGAAGGCGTCGCCCGAGCCGACCGCCGCGCGCGGCTCCTGCTCGGCCACGCGCACGCGGAACAGCTGCGGCCCGGTTTCGCCGGCGACCTGCGCGTAACAGCCGTCGGGGATCGTCATGATCGCCTCGCGCGCGCCCAGCTCGACGACCTCCGCGATCCCGAGCGCGCGCTCCTCGTCGTCGTTGAACTCGTGGCCGACGAGCTCCTCCGCCTCGGCGACGTTCGGCGAGACGACGTCCGGCTCGGCCCGCACGGCGTGGCGCAGCGGCTCGCCGTCGGTGTCGACGATCGTGGTGACGCCGAGCTTGCGCAGCTCGCGGATCAGCCCGCCGTAGACGTCGGGCTCGACGCTGCGCGGGAGGCTGCCGGCGATCACGCACAGCTTCGCGCCGCGCGCGAGGTAGAGCAGCTTGTCGCGGAACAGCTCCATCTCGCGCTCGGTGATGGCGGGACCGCGCTCGTTGATCTCCGTCTGCACGCCGGTCGTCGGGTCGAGCACGGCGGTGTTCGTGCGCGATTCCTCGCCGATGCGGACGAAGTCGGTCAGCACCGACTCGGCCGTGAGCGCGTCGACGATGCGCGTGCCGGTCGAGCCGCCGGCGAAGCCGGTGGCGATCACGGGGCGCCCGAGCAGCTTGATCGCGCGCGCGACGTTGACGCCCTTCCCGCCGGGCATCGTCGCCTGCGCGACCGAGCGATGGCGGCGGCCGATGCGGAAGTTCGGCACCTCGAGCGTCTTGTCGATCGCCGTGTTGAGGGTGACCGTGATGATCATGCCGCTGTCTCCATGTCGACCCGCCGTCGCTCGCGGCGCCGGGCGCCGCGCGCTCGAACGACGATCACGACCACGCCACCGAGCACTGCCACGATGGCTATCAGGCTACCCGGACCGTCCAGCCGGCGCCCGACCTGCTCGAGCAGCCCGACCTGCGGGACGGCAGTGCGGGTGACGAGCGGCACCCGCGCAACCGTCCGTCCGTTCACGCGCACCGCGACGCTGCCGACGATCGCGCGCGGCGGGATCGGGCCGGCGAGCTCTCTCGGCACGTCGACGACGAGCCGCACGCGCGCGTCGCGCGCCAGCGCCTCGCGCACGGCGCGCACGGCGACGACGTCGACGTGCTGGTCGGGGCGCAGCTTCACCGCCGGGCGCGCGTAGACCGCGCCGCGACTGACCGGCGTGAGCACGCGGAAGCTCGCGAACGCCCACTTCAGCAGCGCGAGCGCGTCGGCGGCGGCGGCTCCCTCGCTGGGGTCGCCGAGCACGGTCGCGACGAACGTCACGCCGCGCTGGGTACCCGACGCGGCGAGGATGTAGCCGGCGGCGTCGGTGTGACCGGTCTTGACGCCGTTCACCCACGGAACCTCCTGCACGAGCGCGTTGCGATTGACGACGACGCGCACGCGCTCGCCGCTGCGCAGCACCGCGCGCCGCAGGTCCATCGTCTGGCGCAGGAATGCGTTCGCGCGCGCCGCGATCGCGAGCCGGGCGAGATCGTCAGCCGTCGAGTAGTTGCCGGGTTCGTCGAGCCCGACCGGCGTGGCGAAGTGCGTGTGCAGCAGCCCGAGCCGGCGCGCGAGCGCGTTCATGCGCGCGACGAACGCGGCGCGGGAGCCGCCGACGCAGGCCGCGAGCGTCGCCGCGGCGTCGTTCGCGCTCGGCAGCAGCATCGCGCGCAACAGGTCGCTCACGCGCATCCGCTCGCCGGGGCGGAGGTGGATCGTCACCTCCTGCGAGCCGGCCGCGTACGGCGGCGCGGTGCAGACGCGGTCGAGGCGGGTCGCCGCGACCGTGACGAGCGCCGTCATCATCTTCGTCGTGCTCGCGATCAGCCGGCGCCGGCCGGCCGCGCGGCCGAACACCGGCGTCTGCGTCAAGCTCTCGAGCACCGCGGCCGCCGGCGCCGACAGGGGCGGCGGCGGCGCGGTGCGCGCGAGCGCCGGCGCGGAGGCGAGCGCGCAAAGGGCAAGGGCGAGCCTGCACGGCGCGGCGAGCGCGCGGACCCGCTTCACGGGGACAGCTTGAGCCGCTGGCCGGTCTGGAGCGCCTGCGGATCGACGTTCGGGTTCAGCCGCTGGATCGTTTCCAGGGACACGTGCGTCTTGGCGGCGATGATCGTCAGCGTATCGCCGGGCTGGACGAGGTAGCTGCTCGGCCGCGGGGCATGGTGCCGCGCCGGACGGTGGGACGACGTGCGCGTCACGGACGGGGAGCTGCCGGATGAGCTTGGATCGGACGCCTGGACGATGACGACGACGGCGATCAGGGCGGCGAGCAGCGCGAGCAGCGCCGCCAGGCGCGCTGGATTCCGGCGTGCTCCTGCGGAGTTCCGGTCCTCCATCGCGCGCCGATGTTATCCGCGTCTCCGGCGCGCCACGACAGGTCCCGCCACCGCGCGCGGCGACGGGACCGGCCGACGGCGCTGCGACGCAGCGCCGGTTGCTGCGACGAAGGTGCTTAGCCCTTGACGGCCTTCTTCAGGCCGGACCCCGGCGTGAAGCGGGGCACGCGCGAGGCGGCGATCTGGATCTTCTCGCCGGTACTCGGGTTGCGGCCCTCGCGCGCGCTGCGCTCGGCGACGTGGAACTTCCCGAAGCCGGAGAACGTCACTTCGCTCCCACGCTTCAGCGCGTCCTCGATCGTCTGGAGGACCGCGTCCACGGCATCGCCTGCATCCTTCTTGCTGAGCCCGCTGTTCGCGGAGACCTGATCGACGAACTCGGATTTCGTCACGTCTTCCTCCTTCGAGGTGTTCGGGGGACGCCGACGCTAACAACCCTCGCGGACGGGAACAAACCCAAATTGCCCGTCCTGACGGGGATTCTCACGTTTCAGAACCTCCCGAGCGCGGTGCGGCGAGTGCGGCGGCGGTTGCGCGCAGGTCGTGCTCGAGCAGCTCCCGGATCGCCAAATCCCCTGCAATCGCCGCTATTGCGCGACCGTCCGGAGCCCGCGCGACGAGCAGATCCCCAGTTGTGGCCGAGGCGCGCTCCACGCTCGACGCCAGCAGCTCCCGCGCCCGCGCCGCCAGCGACGGATCGCCGGCCAACGGCTCGCCGGCGGCGTCCAGCACGACCGCGGAGCGCACGTCGAGCGACAGCTCCCGCAGGTAGGCGAGCGCGAGCGCGGGCGTCAGAGCAGCCGTCATGCCGGCACGCGAGAATACGCGAGTGCCGCTCTCGCGCATCGCATGGCTCGTGACCGTCGGCGCCTGCCTGATCGGCGTGGTGCTGCTGCTCGCGAGCGGCTACGTCGGCTATGCCGGCGTCGTCTTCGCGGTCGCCTGCTCGGCGGCGATCAACCTGAGGTGACGGACCCTTCCGGCCCGCGCGGCTCGGGGTCCGCGCCGCCGTCGACGCGCGCCCACTCCATCCCCGGCCGGACGCGATCGGCCGGCTCGAGGTGGATCAGCACGTCCGCGCCGCCGAGCCGCGCGGCGATCTCGTCCTGGATCCTGTGCGCGATCTCGTGCGCCTGCTCGAGCGACGTGCCCGCCTCGAACTGCAGGTGCAGGTCGACATAGCGGCGCGCGCCCGCGCGGCGCGTGCGCAGCTGGTGGTAGCCGACGACGCCTCTGTCGGCGAACGCGACGACCGCGGCGTGGATCGCGGCACGCTCATGCTCGGGCAACGCCTCGTCGACGAGCACGCGCGAGGAGCCGCTCAGCAGCCGCACGCCCGCCGTCACGATCGCGCTCGCGACGAGCAGCGCGACGACCGGATCGAGCCACTGCGCGCCGGTGAGCTGGACGAGCGCGAGCCCGACGAGCACCGCCAACGAGGTGTACGCGTCCGTGCGCAGGTGCGCCGCGTCGCCGGCGAGCGCGGGCGACGACGTCGCCCGGGCGGTGCGTGCGATCGCCGCCGAGACCACGAGGTTCGCGACGGCGGAGAAGCCGACGACGGCGATGCCGAAGCCGAGGCGCTCGACCTTCCCGCCCGAGATCAGCCGGTCCAGCGAGGCGTACACGATCACGCCGGAGCCGACGAGGATCAGCATCCCCTCGATCGCGGCCGCGAGGTTCTCGATCTTGTCGTGGCCGTAGCGATGCAGCTCGTCCGCCGGCTCGCCCGCCTTGCGGACCGAGACGTAGGCGACGACGGAGGCGATCAGGTCGATGCCGGAGTGGATCGCCTCGGTCACGATCGCGACGGAGCCGGTGACCGCGCCCGCGATCAGCTTGAGCGCGATCAGCGTCAGGTTGGACGCGATTGAGAGGGCGGCTGCACGCCGGTTGCGCGACCAGTTGGCATGCTGGACCGCACCAACGCTCATCGCGATCAGTCGGGCAGCCAGGCGATCAGCGCGCGCACCGCGCGGCCGCGGTGGCTGATCGCGTCCTTCTCGGCGTCGCTGAGCTCGGCCATCGTGCGGTCGGGCGCGCCGTCGTCCGGCAGGAACGCCGGGTCGTAGCCGAAGCCGCGCTCGCCGCGCGGCGTGGCCGCGAGCGTGCCGGTGCAGCGCTCCTCGAAGACGCGTTCCGCGCCGCTCGCCGGGTCGACGTAGGCGAGCGCACAGACGTACACGACGGGGCTGCCGGCGGGCGCCTCGCGCAGCAGCTTGGCGAGGTTCTGCTCGTCGCTCGCGCCTTCGCCGGCGTAGCGCGCCGAGCGGATGCCGGGGCGCCCGCCGAGCGCGGCGGCCTCGATGCCCGAGTCGTCGGCGATCGCGACGCGGCCGGTCACGGCCGCCGCGGCGCGCGCCTTGCCGAGCGCGTTCTCGGCGAACGTCGCGCCGTCCTCAGGCGGCAGCTCGACCTGCTCGGGCAGCGGATCGATGGCGATCGGTCCCCCACCCCACCCGTCCGAGAGCCGCGCGAACTCGCGCAGCTTGTGGGCGTTGCGGGTTGCGAGCAGCAGGCGCACGACGTCAGGCGGCGGCGACCGCCGCGTCCTGGTGGACGCGCAGCCGGTCGATCCCGTCGGCCGCGAGCGCGAGCAGCTCGTCGAGGTGGGCGCGCGACAGCGGCGTGCGCTCGGCCGTCGCTTGCACCTCCACGAGGCCGCCGCCGGCGGTCATCACGACGTTCGCGTCGACCTCGGCCGTCGAGTCTTCGGGATAGTCGAGGTCGAGCACCGGCACGCCGCCGACGATCCCGGCCGACACCGCGGCGACGCTGCCGGCGAGCGGCAGCCGTTCGAGTTCGCCGTCGGCGAGCAGCCGCTCGCAGGCGAGCCGCAACGCCACCATGCCGCCCGTGATCGAGGCGCAGCGCGTGCCGCCGTCCGCTTGCAGGACGTCGCAGTCGACGTAGATCGTGCGCTCGCCGAGCGCCTCGAAGTCGACGACGCCGCGCAGCGAGCGGCCGATCAGGCGCTGGATCTCGACCGTGCGGCCGTCGGCGCGGCCCTTGCTGACGTCGCGTGCCTTGCGCTGCCCGGTGGACGCCGGCAGCATGCCGTACTCCGCCGTCACCCAGCCTCTGCCGCCGCCGACCATCCAGCGCGGCACGCTCTCCTCCACCGACGCGGTGCAGATCACGCGTGTCTCGCCGACCGAGATGAGCGCCGAGCCGGTCGCGCTGCGCACGAAGCCCGGCTCGATCTCGACCGGCCGCAGCTCGTCGGGCGCGCGCCCGTAACTGCGCTGCACGCTCGTCGCGCCACTCGTCACGCCGCCACCTCCACGGGGGTCAGGGTCACCCGCTCGACCTCGCCGAGCGGCATCTGCAGGAAGCGGGTACCCAGCGTGCGGAACGCTTGGACCTCGCCGGTCGTGTGGAAGCGGTACTCGCCTTCGACCGTCTGCGGGTTCAGCAGGTCGCGCGCGGCGAGCGTTCGCTCGACGGCGCGCGCGACGCCTTCGCCCGAGCTGACGAGCCGCACGCCGCGGCCGAGCATCCGCTGCAGCATCGGCGCGACGAGCGGGTAGTGCGTCGAGCCGAGGATCACCGTGTCGACGTCGGCGGCGCGCAGCGGGGCGGTGTAGCGCCGGACCGTCTCGACGACCTGCTCGTCGAACGGGAAGCCGCTCTGGATGATCGGCGCGAGGTCGGGGCACGGCACGCTTTCGACGTGCGCATGCGGTGCGCCGACGGCGATCGCTCGCGGGAACGCCCCGCTCGCGACGGTGGCGGGCGTGGCGAGCACGCCGATCCGCCCGCTGCGCGTCGCTTCGACAGCAAGCTCGGCGGCCGGCTCGATCACGCCGAGGACGTCGACGCCGCGATCCGCGACGTGCTCCTCCAGCAGCGGCAGGGCGGCCGCCGTCGCCGATCCGCAGGCGACGACGAGCAGCTTCGCGCCGAGCGCGAGCAGGTGCTCGGCGATCTCGAGCGCGAACGTGCCGAGCTGCTCTTGCGTCTTCTCGCCGTAGGGGAAGCGGGCGGTGTCGCCGAGATAGACGAAGTCCTCGCCCGGCAGCGCGACCAGCAGCTCGTGCAGGACGGTGAGGCCCCCGACACCCGAGTCGAAGACGGCGATCGGGCGCTCGGCGCTCGCGGACATGCGCGACATGCTGGCAGAGCGCCCCGCGGAAGCGGGGCGCGGCCGCCGCGAGCGCCGAGCCGAGCGCTATTTCAATCGCGTCAAGGCCGCTCTGATCTGGCTGACGATCGCCTCGGCGATCCCGCCGGTGCCGAACTTCGTGCCCTTCGTGGCAGCCACGACGCCGGCGAGCAGCGCGGCGACGAGCAGGATCAGGGCGACGTACTCGACCGTCCCCTGTCCGCGCTCGCCGCCGGAGACCGCCACGACGCGCGTGTGCACCCAACCCATCAGTCGGTAGATCACTCCATCCTCCTTCGTCGCTGGACATCGCGGACGAGTCTTGGGCCGGTCGCTGCAACAGCGCCAGGCGGCATCTGCGCCAACTCACGCACACGGGTACGCTGGCGCAGCCGATGCGTGCGCTCGTCGTCACGAACATGCATCCGACGCCCGCACGGCCTGCGCTCGGACGCTTCGTCGCCGACCAGGTCGCCGCGCTGCGGCGGATCGACGGCGTCGAGGTCGAGCTGTTCGCCTTCCCCCCCGGGTTGCGCTCCTACCCGCGGGCGGCGCGCGAGCTGCGCCGGCGCTACCGCGGCGAGCGCTTCGACGTCGTCCATGCGCATTTCGGGCTGAGCGCGTGGCCGGCGCTCGCGGTGCGCGGTGCGCCGCACGTCGTGACGTTTCACGGAACGGACCTGGCGCACCCCCGCTCGGGGCGCCTGAGCCGCGCCGCACTCCCGTTCGTCGCGCTGGCCGCAACCGCGTCGGCATCGCTCGCGCGCGAGCGGATCCCCGGCGCGGGCGTGCGCCGGCGGATCGCGGTGCTGCCGTGCGGGGTTGACCTCGGGCGCTTCCGTCCGCTCCCGCGCGCGGAGGCGCGTGCCCGGCTCGGGCTCGATCCCGACGCGCCCTGCCTGCTCTTCCCCGCTGACCCCGCGCGCGCGGAGAAGCGCTTCGACCGCGCGCGCGAGCTGGCCGGAGCGACGCCGCTGCTGACGCTCGGCGACGTGGACCCGGAGGAGGTCCCGCTGTGGGTGAACGCCGCGAACGCCGTGCTCGTGCCGTCGGAGCGGGAGGGCTTCGGGCTCGCGACGCTCGAGGCGCTCGCCTGCAACGTGCCCGTGCTCGCCACGCCCGTCGGCATCGCACCGCTGGCGCTCACCGACGTCGGCGGAGCGCACTGCGGGCCGTTCGCGCTTGACGCCTGGCGTACCGCGCTCGCGCCGCACCTGGCGGCTGGGGACCCGCGCGTCGCCGGCCGCGCGCGCGCCGAGCTGTTCTCGGCGGACCGGATGGCGGAGCGTGTGCTCGCCGCGTGGCGCGCCGTCAGGGCGGACGCCGGCGAGCCGAGCCGGCGCCGTGGCTATACTCGCCGCCGAGGCGCCCGTCGTGCGAGGAGCACGGCGTCCCCCGATCGATGAGCGGCATGTTCCAACGCATCGCGCGCCGGCACGGAGACCGCTCCGACGAGCCGGTCACGTCGGAGAGCGCCGACAACCCCGTCGAGACTCCGCTGCCGCTCGCCGCGGAGGAGCAGCAGCCCGCTACGGGCGAGGAGCAGCCGGCGACCGACGCGACGTCGACGTCGACGCCGACGCCGACGCCGACGGACGATGCGTCGTCCGACGGTGCGCCGTCCGACGACGCGCCGACCGAGCGGATCGAGGTGATCGCACCCCCGGAGCAGCCCGCGCAGCCGGACGTCGAGCAGCCGACCATCCTGCAGCCGGCGGTATCGCCGAGCGTCGAGCCGCAGGCGTCGGCGAGCGTCCCGCCGCCGACGATCGACCTGCGCAGCCGGATCCTCGCGCCGGCGGTCCCCGCCGGCGCTCCGCAGCCTGCGGCCGTCCCCGCACCGGCGACCGAGCCCGCGCCCGGCGAGAGCGGCGCGAGCGATCCCGCCCCCCGACGCCCCGGCTTCCGCGCGCGCGGGCGCATGCGCCGCCGGCTGCGCTACCTGCGCAAGCTGCGGGAGCTGCAGGTCCGCGACCTCGGCGGCCTCGTCTTCGACCTGCGGCGCTTCGAGCGCAAGCGCGACGACCTGCTCCTGCACAAGCTCGACCAGATCCGCGCGTGCGACGACGAGCTGCGCTCGCTCGAGCGGGCGCTCGACGAGCGCCGTGACCTGCGCGACGTGCGCGAACCGGGAATCGGCGGCACCTGCCCGCGCTGCTTCGCGATCTTCGGCAGCGCGGACCGCTTCTGCGCAAGCTGCGGCGCCGCGCTCGGCGGCGCGGTGCAGAGCCCAGCCCAGGTTCCGCCCGCGTCGCCGCCGTCGAGCGACAGCGGCGCGCGCCCGTGAGCGCAGTCCAGCCGCCTCCAACGGCGCCGGGAGCGCTGCTGTGCCCGCGCTGCAGCTCGACGCTGCACGCAGACCAGAGCTGGTGCCTCGAATGCGGGCTGGCGACGCGCACGCGGATCCACCCGCCGCCGAGCTGGCGCCTGCCGGTGCTGCTCACGTGCGTCGTGCTCGCGCTCGCGGCGGCCGCGATCGCCGTCGGGCTGGTGGCGCTGGTCGGCAATCCCAGCTCGACACCCGCCCCCGCGACGACGGTGACGGCGCCCGCCACGACCCCGACCGCCACGACGCCGCTCCAGACGGCGCCGGCGACCACGCCGACGGCGCCCGCGACCGTGCCGACGACGCCCGTGCCACGGGCGAAGCGCCGCACGCCCGGCGCGCGCACGACGCCGAAGACGAGCACCGCGCCGGCCGCCGGCGCGATCAAGTAGCGCTCAGACCACGGCGAGCGCCGGCCAGCGCTCGGCGAGCCGCGCCGCCGCCGCGCGCGCCTGCGGCGTCATCGGCACGTCGCCGGCCGGCGGGGGATCGGCGGCGGTCAGCACGCGCAGCGTCGCGGCCGTCGAGGCCGCGAGCGCGCGCAGGTCGTAGCCGCCCTCGAGCACCGCCCCGACGGGCGCCTCGAGCTCCGCCGCCAGGCGCCGCACCGTGCCGGCCAGCGCGGCGAAGCCGTCCTCGGTCAGCTCGACGTCCGCGAGCGGATCGTCGCGATGCCCGTCGAAGCCGGCCGAGAGCAGGATCAGCTGGGGCGCGTAGGCGCGCGCGAGCGGCGCCACGACGTGCTCGAACAGCGAGTCGTAGACCGCGTCGCCGACGCCCGCGCCGACCGGCAGGTTGACCGTGTAGCCGGTCCCCTCGCCGCTGCCGACGTCGCTCGCCGGCCCGGTGCCCGGATACAGCGGCCACTCGTGCAGGGAGACGAACAGCACGCGCGGCGAGGCGTGGAAGGCCGCGCTCGTGCCGTTGCCGTGGTGGACGTCCCAGTCGAGCACGAGCACGCGCTCGAGGCCGTGCGCGTCGAGCGCGTGCTGCGCCGCGACGGCGACGTTGTCGAACAGGCAGAACCCCATCGCACGCGCCGGCTCCGCGTGATGCCCGGGCGGGCGCAGCGCGCTGAAGCCGGTGGTCGCCTCCCCGGTCAGCAGCAGGTCCACCAGCCGCACAGCCCCGCCCGCCGCGCGCAGCGCCGCCTCGTAGGAGGCCTCGACGACGACGGTGTCGGCGTCGATCGCCGTCCCGCCCGGGGAGGCCGCTCGGCACAGCTCCTCGATCCCCCGCACGTAACGCGCCGGATGGACCGCGGTCAGCGTCTCGCGCGCGACGCGCGGCGCCTCCTGACGCTCCATCCCGAACCAGTCGTGGCGCGCCAGCTCGGCCTCGATCGCCGCGATCCGCGCGGCGCGCTCCGGATGGACGCCGGTGTCGTGCTGCAGCGAGGCGGGATGCGAGAGGTAGACGGCGCGGCCCATGACGGTCCGAGTACGGTACCCCGTTCGTATGGGGCCCTCCGCAGCGATCGAAGCCGACGTCGCCGTCGTCGGCGCGGGCGCCGCGGGACTGTACGCCGCGCTGACGGCGGCCTCGGCCGGCGGACGCGTCGCGCTCGTCTCGGCGACTCCGCTGGCGCAGTCGGCGAGCTATTGGGCGCAGGGCGGCCTCGCCGCGGTGCTCGCGCTCGACGACACGCGCGAGCAGCACCTCGACGACACGTTGCGAGCCGGGCGCGGGACCGTCCGCCGCAGCGCCGCGGAGATCTTGACCAGCGAGGCGCCCGCGGCGGTGCGCGACCTCGAACGGCTCGGCGTCCGGTTCGACGCAGACCGCCGCGGCCGGCTCGCGCTCGGCCTCGAGGGCGGACACTCGGTCCGGCGGATCGTGCACGCGGGCGGCGCGGCGACCGGCCGCCGCATCACGCGTCAGCTCTCGGCGCTCGTCGCCGAGCACCCCCGCATCGACGTGCTGGAGGACTGCCGCGCGACCGCGCTGCCGACGCACGCCGGTCGCTGCGCCGGCGTGCGCCTGCACGACGAGCGCGTCGTCTCGGCGCGCGCCGTCGTGCTCGCGACCGGCGGCGCCGCGGCGCTGTGGTCGCGCACGACGAACCCGGCAGGGGCCGTGGGCGCCGGGATGGTGCTGGCGCACGCGGCGGGCGCGGCGCTCGCCGACCTGGAGATGATGCAGTTCCACCCCACGGCGGTCGCGGGGCTGGAGGGCGCCGACGGCTTCCTCGTGACGGAGGCGGTCCGCGGCGAGGGCGCGCTGCTGCTCGACGCGAACGGCGAGCGCTTCGTCGAGGAGCTGGCCCCGCGCGACGAGGTCGCGCTCGCGGTCGCCCGGCGGATGCGGGACAGCGGCGCGTCGTCGGTCGGCCTCGACATGCGCGCGGTCGATCCCGCGCTGTTCCCGAACGTCGTCGCCGTGCTGCGCCGCGCCGGGCTCGACCCGGCGCGCGAGCTCGTGCCGGTCGCGCCCGCGGCGCATTACACGATGGGCGGGATCGCGACGGACCTCGACGGCCGCGCGACGGTGCCGGGGCTGTACGCGGTCGGCGAGTGCGCCTGCACGGGCCTGCACGGCGCCAACCGGCTCGCGTCCAACTCGTTGAGCGAGTGCTTCGTGTTCGGCCGTCGCGCCGCGCTCGCGGCGCTTGCCGAGCCGCTGCCGACAACGGCCCCGGCACCGGGCCCCGGCCTGCCGCGACCGGAGCTGACGGACGCGAGCCGGGCTGCGCTCTGGCAGCACGCCGGCATCGAGCGCGACGCCGACGGCCTGCGCACGCTGCTGGACGATCCGCACCCGCTCGTGCGGCTCATCAGTGCCTGCGCGCTGGCGCGCGAGGAGAGCCGCGGCGCGCACCTGCGGCGCGACGTCCCCGAGCGCGACCCGGCGCTCGACGAGCACCATACGGTCGTCCGCGCGGACGATCAGCCGGTGCTCGAGCACTGGGCCTGATCGCCCGCCGTGACAGCAGAAGAACGCAAGCGTTTGTCAGCTTTCTGACATGCGAACGCAAACGTTTCAACTTAACGCGCGGTTAATAGTCCAGGGCCCTGAGCTTCACAACCCGGCGAGATACTCCGCCCCGCCAAGGGGAGTCCGGCACGGGGAACGAGAAGGAGAGGGCAGAGCCGTCATGTATCGCTTCAGTCGGGCGATCTATCGCGAGTTGGCCAGCGAGATCGTCGAAGACAGCCCGGGCAGCATCACGGGCGTTTCCAACCACGAGCGCGTCCTGCGCGCGTGCGAGGCCGCGATCGAGCGCCTCGCGACCGACCGTCACTACTTCGCACGGCCGGCGCGCACGCTGTTCAACGACATCCGGCCCTACTTCCCCATGTCCTCCCAGGCCCGGATATTCCGTGTGATCGAGCACTACATCGCGCTCGCGGACGACTTCCTCGCACGCCAGCCGATGACCGGCTACGACCTCGCCGGCAACCCGCTCCAGTGCCGCGCCACGACGCGCAAGGGCACGCCGTGCCAGCGCATGCCGCTGCCGCACAACGGCTACTGCCCGTCGCACCAGCATCTCGCCGAGACCGAGGAAATGCGCGAAGAAGCCCTTGCGGCTGCCTGATCGGCGGCGCTCGCCGCGCCGATCTAAGCTGGCGCGGTGCTCTTGGGCGTCGACGTCGGCGGGACGTTCACGGACGCCGTCCTGCTCGGCGACGGCGTGCTCGCGACGGCGAAGGCGCCGACGACGCCGGAGGACCAGTCGCTCGGCGTGATGGCGGCCGTCGAGGCGGTGCTCGCGCGGGCCGGGCGCGAGCCGCGGGACGTGCGCGCGTTCGCGCATGGGATGACGGTAGCGACGAACGCGCTGCTGGAGGGCAGAGCGGCGCGCACCGCGCTCGTCGCAACTGAGGGCTTCACCGACGTGGTCGAGCTGGGCCGCCAGGCGCGCGCGCAGCTCTACCGCCTGTGCGCCGCCCGCCCGGCGCCGCTCGTGCCGCCGGAGCTGCGCTTCCCAGCGCCCGAGCGGATGACGCCCGACGGGCCGCTGCGCGCGCTGAGGACCGACGACGCGGCGGCGCTCGCCGAGGACGTCGCGGCGGCGGCTCCCGAAGCGGTCGCGGTCGTGCTGCTGCACGCCTACCGCCACCCCCAGCACGAGCTGGCGATCCGCGACGCGCTCGCCGCGGCGCTGCCCGGCGCCCACGTCTCGCTCTCGCACGAGGTCGTCGGGACCTTTCGCGAGTACGAGCGCGCGGCGACGACCGAGATCGACGCGGCGCTCTCCCCCCTGCTCGACCGCTACCTGCGCCGGCTCGCCGAGCGGGCGCGCGCCGCGGGGCTGCCGGAGCCGGCGATCATGCAGAGCAGCGGCGGCCTGGCCGACGTCGCGAGCGCTGCCGCGCACGCCGCTCGCACCGTCCTGTCAGGGCCGGCGGGCGGCGCGGCCGGCGCCGCCTTCGCCGCGCGAGCCGCAGGCGCCGTGCGCGCGCTGTGCCTCGACATGGGCGGCACGTCGGCCGACGTGTGCGTCGTCTACGACGGCGCCGTCGCGGAGAGCGGCACGAGCGAGATCGCCGGCCGGCCGATCGCCTTGCCGACGCTCGACGTCCACACGGTCGGCGCCGGCGGCGGCTCGATCGCCTGGCGCGACGCCGGCGGGGCGCTGCGCGTCGGCCCGCGCTCGGCGGGCGCCGTGCCGGGCCCCGCCTGCTACGGGCGAGGCGGCGCGGAGCCGACGGTCACCGACGCGAACCTGCTGCTCGGCCGCCTGCCCGACGAGGTGCAGCTGGCGGGCGGGATCGTGCTCGACCCCACCGCCGCGGAGCTTGCGGTCGGCGCGCTCGCGGCCGAGCTGGGCCTCGACCTGCTCGCCTGCGCGGCGGGGATCGTGCGCGTCGCGAACGCCGAGATGACGCGCGCGCTGCGCGTCGTGACCGTCGAGCGCGGGATCGACCCGCGCGACCACGCGCTGATCGCCTTCGGCGGCGCCGGGCCGCTGCACGCTGTCGCGATCGCGGAGGAGCTGGGGATCGAGCGCGTGATCGCGCCGCGCAGCTCCGGCGTGCTCGCGGCGCTCGGGCTCGTGGTCGCGCCGCTGCGGCGCGACGTGCAGCGCAGCGTGCTGCGCTCGGGCGCGACGCTCACCGCCGCAGCGGTCGCCGCCGACGTGGCCGAGCTGAGCGCCGCGGCGCGCGAGGCGCTCGGCGAGCCCGACGCGTCGGTCGCCGCGACCTACGAGTTGCGCTACCGCGGCCAGGCGTTCGAGCTGGCGATCCCGTTCGCGCCCGACGCCCCGCCGGCCACCCCGCAGGCGCTGCGCGCGGCGTTCGAGGCGGCGCACGAGGAGCGCTACGGCTACCGCGACGCGGACGAGCAGATCGAGCTGGTGACGGTGCGCGTCAGCGCGACGACCGCCGCCCCCGCGCCGCCCGACGCCGCGACCGCGGACGGCGGGCCGCCAGCCGGCACGAGGCTGCCCGGCCCGGCCGTCGTCCCACTTCCGGAGTCGACGCTCGCGATCCCACGCGGGTGGACCGGCACGGTGCGCGCGGACGGCGCGATCGACGTGCGGCGCGAGCCGGGAGGCGCGGCGGCGTGAGCGTCGACCCCGTCGAGCTGCAGGTGATCCTCGGCGCGCTGCGCGCGACGTGCGAGGAGATGGGCGCGGTCCTGATCCGCTCGGCGCACTCGGCCAACATCAAGGAGCGCCGCGACGCCTCGACCGCGCTGTTCGACGCGGCCGGCGAGATGGTGATGCAGGCCGAGCACATCCCCGTGCACCTCGGCGCGATGCCGGCGGCGGTCGCGGCGGTGCGCGACGAGGCCCACGCGCCGGGCCGCGCCTGGGTCCTCAACGACCCCTACAAGGGCGGCACGCACCTGCCGGACATCACGGTGATCACGCCGATCTTCGCGCGCGAGGACCGCGCGAGCGAGCTGCTCGGCTTCGCCGCCTGCCGCGCCCACCACGCCGACGTCGGCGGCCCGACGCCCGGCTCGATGCCGGCGGACAGCCGTACGCTCGCGGACGAGGGCGTCGTGATCGCGCCGCAGCCGCTCGACGACGCCTCGACCGCGCGGCTCGTCGGGCAGATGCGCCAGCCGTCCCAGCGCCGCGCCGACCTGCGCGCGCAGCTCGCCGCCAACCGCGCCGGCGCGATCGCCGTCCAGCGGCTGGCAGCGCGCATCGGTGCCGCGACGCTGCGGGCCGCGACGGACGAGGTGCTCGACTACGCCGAGCGGCGCACGCGCGCGTGCCTCGCCGCGCTGCCCGACGGGACGCGCACAGCGCGCGACGTGCTGGAGAGCGCCGACGGCGACCTCGCGCTGCGGCTCGCCGCCACCGTGGACGGCGAACGGCTCGTGCTCGACTTCTCGGGCAGCGCCGCCCAGCACGACGGCAATCTCAACTGCCCGCTCGCGGTGACGCGCTCGGCGTGCTACTTCGCCGTGCGCGTGCTCACCGACCCCGACATCCCGCCGAGCGCGGGCGCCTACCGGCCGATCGAGGTGCGCGCGCCGGAGGGCTCGCTGCTGAACGCGCGCTCGCCTTCCGCCGTCGTCGCCGGCAACGTCGAGACCTCCTCGCGCGTCGCCGACCTCGTGCTCGCCGCGTTCGGGCGCGCGCTCGGCCAGGGCACGATGAACAACGTCACGCTCGGCGACGAGCGCGTCACCTACTACGAGACGATCGCCGGCGGTCAGGGCGCATGCCCCGACGCCGACGGCCCGAGCGGCGTGCACGTCGCGATGACGAACACGCTCAACACGCCGGTCGAGGCGCTCGAGCTGGAGTTCCCGCTGCGCGTCACCGAGTACGCGCTGCGCCGCGGCTCGGGCGGCGGCGGGCGCTTCCGCGGGGGCGACGGCGTCGTGCGCGAGCTGGAGGCGCTCGCGCCGCTGACCTACTCGCTGCTGACCGAGCGCCGCCGTCACGCGCCGTCCGGCGCCGGCGGGGGCGAGCCCGGCGCCCGCGGCCGCAACCTGCTCGACGGCGACGAGCTGCCGCCGAAGGCGCGCGGGACGCTGCGCCCGGGACAGCGGCTGCGGATCGAGACGCCGGGAGGAGGCGGGCAAGGCTAGCGGAGCCGCGCCATCCGAGCGCGCCACATTTATCGCAAATAGCAGGGAAATTATGGAAATCCCAGGGCTTCGCGTAGAATGGTTGGCCCGTGCGCGGTCGCGCCTTTCCGCGGTTTGCACGGTTAATACGCACCCTCTCCCTCCCGGAAACCCATGCCGATTGCTTTCAAAGAATGGGCCGTCACCGTCCGTGCGCTCGCCGAAGGCGAGCAGCTGATCACGTTGCGCAAGGGCGGCATTCGCGAGCCTGACAAGCACTTCGCGCTCGAGCACGAGCGCTTCTTCCTGTACCCGACGTTCGACCACCAGCGCGAGGACCTCGTGCGCGAGTCGCATCAGCCCGAGCTGCTGCGCGCGCTCGAGGAGGGCGTCTGGCCCGAGGGCGATCCGCCGCTGCACGCGCTCACGCGCGACGGCGACATCCCCCAGCCGGACCGCGTGCGCATCCGCGCGTGGGCGGAGGTCGCCGACCACTGGACGATCACCGATCCGCGCGTGGTCGACGCGCTCTCGCCGTTCTACGTGTGGACGCCCGACTACGCCGAGAAGCGGCTGGCGTGGAAGCGCCGTCACCCGCTGCACGTCGTGCTGCTGCGCACCTACCGGATCCCGCGTCCTGTCACCGTAAAGGTGCGGGACGAGTTCGGCGGCTGCCGCTCGTGGCTGGAGATCGCACGCGAGCTGCCGTTCGAGGGCACGCCGGTGCTGTCCGACGACGAGTTCGAGCGCGCCTCCGAGGAAATCGCCGGCATCGTCGCGGGCGACCGCACGCCGGTCCTCGTCTGATTCCTGCCCCGCGACGGCGCACCACACCGCCGTCGCGGGTTCGCCAATGGCCTGGCTCGAGACCGTCACCGCCTCGTTCCGCGCCCGCCACGAGTCCGCCGACACGGACGACGTCGCGCGCGCGCTCGACTCGCTCGAAGCCACCCGCGCGCGCCTCGCGATCGTCTTCCCGAGAACGGCCGCGGACGTCACCGTCGTCTTCCACCGCTCCGCGCCGCTGCTCGACCTCGCACACCCGCTCGTGCTGGTGGAGCGGCGGCTGACGGCGCCCGCCGCCCGCCGCTACGTCGTCGGGTCGACCGTCGGCGCACAGACGATCCACGTGCTCGCGCCGCGCGCACTGCGCGCACGCGCCTCCGCCGTCCCCGGCTCGCGCGAGATGCTCGAACGTGCGCCCGACGTGCTCTACGCACGGCTCGTCGTCGGCCTCAACAACCGCCGGCTGCCGCCGCGTGCGACCCCCGCGCGCCTGCTGGCGCGGCTGCGCTGGGCATGGCTCGTCGAAGGCACCGCGCGCTACTTCGCCGGTCAGGTCGAGCACGCGCGCCCGGCGATCGCGCGTCGCCTGCGCGAGGGCGGACAGCCCGCGTTCCCGCCGAAGCTGCGCGACGCCGCGCTGCTCGGCCCGACGCTGATCGATCTGCTGGCGCGCGACGAGGGGCCGGAGGCGGCGATGCGACTCGCCTGCTACCTCGACCCGGCCGGGCCCGGGCACGCGCTGCGCGAGGCGTTCTCCGGCCGCTCGCTCGTGCACACCGAAGGCGCGTGGCGCTCACACCTCGCCCGCATCGCCTCCGCCTGAGGGGCGCGGCGCCAGCAGCTCTCGGGCGGCGTCCGCGCCGGACTGCGGCACGAGCACGTCGCGCGGACCGGCCGCGAGGAAGTCGGGAACGTCGAACCCGCCGCTGCGCTTCGTCAGGCTCGGGATCCCCTCTTCGAGCAGCAGTCCCTGGATCAGCTCCGCCTCCGCCTGGTTGCCGGCCCGCGCGACCCGGACCAGCTCGCCCTCGCTGTACTGCGGCTTGACCTTGCGGACCCGCTGCCGCAGCCGGCTCGGCCGCTCACGTTCCGCGGCCTCCGCGTCGGCGCGCACCAACGGGATGCCGCAGTCGGGACAGAAGCGCTCCGCCTCGCCGAAGGCCTCGCCGCACGACGGGCACACGAGCGCGGGAGCCATCGGCTACTCGACGATCAGCTCCGCCGGCGCGACGCGGCCGTCGTCGATCGCCCAGGTGCGGACGTCCGGCTCGCCGTCGTCGGTGGCGAGCCCCACGATCACCCACAGCGCGCCGGGCCAGTTCGCCGCGCCGTTGATGTCGGTCTGCGACGGCTCGGGCGCCGTACGGGTGTGCGAGTGGTAGATCGCGCCGAGCTCGAGGTCGTCCTCGTCGATCGCCCTCCAGATGCGGATGAGATCGTGCTCGTCGATCTCGAAGCGCAGCGGGCTGGCATGCTTGTTGGTCGCCGGAAAGACGCGCGCCGCGCGGCCGTCGCCGTTCGTCGCGACGACGCCGCAGCACTCGTTGGGCGCCTCGGCGCGAGCGTGCGCGACGACCTGCTCGTACAGCTCGCGGGCGATGCGCATGCGACGGCGCGGGAGCTACGCGGTCTCGCGCTCGCGCGCCGCGCTCAGGTCCTGCTGCTGGTGCTGGGTGTCGTCGGCGATGCCGGAGATCGAGTCCTTGAACTCGCGGATCCCCTTGCCGATCGAGCGGCCGGCCTCGGGGAGGCGCTTGGGGCCGAGCACGAGGAGGGCGATCACGAGGACCAGGACGATCTCCATCGGTCCGATCTGCGAGAACATCGAAGGCTCCGTTCCTTGCTGGCGGTGGTCAGCCGATGGTAGCGGCCACGAGATATGCGCGAGAGCGGGGGCGGCGGATCACCACCACACGGTCGAGTCGAGATTCTCCACCTCGTCGACCGGCAGCGTGTAAATACCTGATGAAAGATACTTCCAGCCGTCGTCAGCCACGATGAAGACGACGTTCCCCTCGTCCAGCTCGTTCGCGATCCGCACGGCCACGCGCGCGATCGCGCCGGTCGAGACGCCCGCGAACAGGCCCTCCTCGTCGAGCAGCTTGCGCGTCCACAGGATCGCGTCGCGGTTGGTGACGAAGATCTTGCGATCGAGCAGCGACAGATCGATGATCGGCGGGATGAAGCCGTCGTCGAGCGAGCGCAGGCCCTGCACGGGCTCGCCCTGCATCGGCTCCGCGGCGACGATCTTCACCGCGTCGCCGAGCTCCTCCTTGAAGCGTCTGGCGTTGCCCATCAGCGTGCCGCCCGTGCCCAGGCCGGCGACGAAGGCGGAGATCTCGTCGAGCTCCTCGAGGATCTCCAGCGCCGTGCCGTTGTAGTGGGCGAGCGGGTTCGCGACGTTCCCGTACTGGTAGGGCATGTAGTAGGAGGCGTCGGCCTCCGCCATCTCGAGCGCCAGCTCGACGGCGCCGTTGGAGCCCTTCGAGCCGTCGGAGTAGACGATCTCGGCGCCGTACATCTTCAGCAGCTGGGTGCGCTCTCTCGTCACGTTGTTCGGCATCACGACCTTGAGCGGGTAGCCCTTGCGCCTGCAGATCATCGCGAGCGAGATGCCGGTGTTGCCCGAGGTCGGCTCCAGGATCGTCTGGCCGGGCTTGATCGCCCCTCTCGCCTCTGCGTCCTCGATCAGCGAGCGCGCGACGCGGTCCTTGACGGAGCCGGTCGGATTGCGCGACTCGAGCTTCGCCCACACGCGCACGCCGGGCTTCGGCGAGAGCCGCTTGAGCTCGACGAGCGGCGTGTTGCCGATCGCCTGCACGAGGTCGCCGTAGCGGCCGCCGCAGGGTCTGTTGCGCAGGCGCTCCCCGTCCATTGCTTCACGAAGTGTAGCGGGGTCCGCGTCGCTGCGGATCGGCCGCCACGGGAGCGGTCTGGCCGCGCTGAAGCGGGGGCCACACCCTGGTCCTGGGGCCAAAAGACCCATTCGTATCCCATTTAGGCCCGTACAAGGGGTCGAATAGTGAAGCGAGTCTCACAAGAGTGCCGTGCGTGCCGCCCGACGCCGACGAGGAGCTGCGCGTGCTGCGCGCGATGGTGCGCGAGATGCGACTCAGGCTGGGGCGCTCGCAGGACGCCGCCGGGCTCGACGGCGACCTCGGACGCAAGTACCTCGGGCAGGTCGAACGCGGGGATCTGGTTCCGACGGTGAGAGGACTCGCCGGGATCGCGCAGGGGCTCGGCATGACGACCGCCGCGTTCCTGCGCGCGTTCGCGAACCGCTTGGACGAGCACGACTCACAGCACTGAGGGGCGGATCGTCGTGCCTGGCAAGGAAGCAGGGGTGAAGCCGTACTCAGGTACGGCGAACCCCGATGACGCCGCCAGGCGCGGCGAGGCGCCCCTCAGCGGCCGCCGGCCATTGCGGGGAGGATGACCAAGGTGTCGCCCTCCCCCACCGCCGTCTGGAGGCCGTCGAGCACGCGCACGTCCTCGTCGTTGAGGTAGACGTTGACGTAGCGGTTGAGCTCGCCCTCGGAGGAGAAGAGCTGCGTGCGCGTCTGCGGGTGGGTCGACGCGAGGTCGTTGAGCACCTCGCCGACGGACGAGCCCTCGGCGGCGACTTCCTTCTCGCCGCCGACGGACGGCCGCAGCACGGGTGGGATCTTGACGGTGGCCATGGTGGGAGCGGACCCTATCCGGCCGCGGCGCAGAATGCCTCGTAGTCCGGGAAGACGCCCATCTCCTCGTCGGAGATCGACTCCGGCGCGCGCGAGCAGATCGGGCAGTCCGGGTCGCGGCGCACCTTCAGCTCGGTGAACGTCGCGCCGAGCGCCTCGTAGAGCAGCAGGCGCCCGATCAGCGGCTCGCCCTCGCCGAGGATCAGCTTGACGACCTCCGTCGCCTGCAGCAGCCCCATCGTCCCCGGCAGCACGCCGAGCACGCCGTTCGCGCCGCAGGACGGCGCCAGCTCGGCCGGCGGCGGCGTCGGGTAGAGGCAGCGGTAGCACGGGCCCTCGTAGGGCGCGAACACCGAGAGCTGCCCGTCGAAGCCGAGGATCGACGCCGACACGACCGGGATTCCCAGCCGCACGGAGGCGTCGTTGAGCAGGTAGCGCGTCGGGAAGTTGTCGAGCCCGTCGACGATCACGTCGTAGCCCTCGACGATCTCCATGATGTTCGAGGCGTCGATGCGGACCGGGTACTTGACGACTCTGACGTCGGAGTTGAGGTGCGCGATCGTCTCCTCCGCCGAGTCGACCTTGGGGACGCCGACGCGATCCTGCGTGTGGATCACCTGGCGCTGCAGGTTCGAGAGGTCGACCACGTCGTTGTCGACGATCCCGAGCGTGCCGACGCCGGCCGCCGCGAGGTAGAGCGCGGTCGGCGCGCCAAGCCCGCCGGCGCCGAGCAGCAGCACTCTCGCGTCGAGCAGCTTCAGCTGCCCCTCGACCCCGACCTCGTCCATCAGCAGGTGGCGCGAGTAGCGGTCGCGCTGCTCGGCCGTGAGCGCCTTCGGCGTCGCGACCTCGTAGCCGCGGTCCTTCCACAGCGCGATCCCGCCGGTCATCGAGGCGACTCTCTTGTAGTCGAGGTCCTCGGTCAGCGTGCGCGCCGCCCATGCCGAGCGGTTGCCGGAGGCGCAGTAGAGGACGACCCACGCGTCCTTGTCGGGCGCGGCGGCCTCGATGCGCGTCTCCAGATAGGACTTCGGCACGTGCTTGGCGCCGGGAATGTGGGCGACCCCGAACTCGTCGGTCTCGCGCACGTCGACGAGCACCATGCCGTTCCCGAGATGCTCGGCGACCACGGCGGGATCGACCTCTTCGATCTGGCTCTTGACTTGGCGGAGCAGCTCCGCGCCGGACGGGCTCATTCGGGAAACTCCTCAAAAGGGGTCGGCTTTCGTGACTTCAGAAAGGATAGCGTGTCCGGTCCTGGGCGCGCAGGGTCGAGAGCACCGCGCTGCCCGCCGATATGGGGTGCAGACCGGATGGACCGCGGACGCGTCGCGGCCGATGTCCTGACCGGGACCGGATTCGCCGACGATGACTGCTCCTTCGCTGCTTGCGCGGCTGCTGCTGCGCCGCCAGATCGCCGAGCTCGAACACGAGCGCGAGAACGGCGAGCAGCTGCGCAGACGCCTGCAGGCGGAGCGCCGCGCGTCGGGCGCGGCCGCGATCCGCGCGCAGGAGCAGGAGCGCCAGCGGCTGGCGCAGGACCTGCACGACGAAGTCAACCAGGCGCTCACGGCGATCCTGCTGCGGCTCGAGGTCGCGATCCAGGAGGCGTCGCCGGAGCTGCAGGAGGAGCTGCGCTGCACCAAGCGGCTCGCCGCGCAGGCGATGGAGGAGCTGCTGCGGCTCGCGCGACGGCTGCGCCCCGCGGTGCTCGACGACCACGGGCTGATGCCCGCGCTGCACACGCAGGTGCGCGACTTCAGCGAGCAGACCGGCATCCGCGCGACCTTCCACCCTCAGGGGACGCCGTCGCGCCTCTCGCCCGAGCAGCAGCTGGCGATCTACCGCGTCACGCAGGAGGGCCTCTCCAACATCGCCCAGCACTCCTCGGCGCGGCGCGTGAAGGTCGAGCTGTCGTTCGTCGGGCGCACGGTGCTGCGCATCTCCGACGACGGGCGCGGCTTCCGCGAGCCGCGCGCGGGCGGCAGCGGGCTCGGCGGCATGCGCGAGCGCGCGCTGCTCGCCGGGGGCCATCTGTCCGTCTGGTCGGGCGAGGGCAGCGGTACGCGCGTCGAGCTGACGATCTAGATGGTTGATTCCACGATCTCGCGAAATCGACCATCTAACCCCATGCGCGCGCTGATCGCCGACGACCACGGCATCGTCCGCAGCGGCATCCGCCTGCTGCTCGAGCGCCAGCCCGGCGTCGAGGTCGTCGCGGAGGCGAGCGACGGCGTCGAGGCGTTCGAGCTCGCGCGCGCGACGCGCCCGGACCTGTGCGTGCTCGACGTCGGCATGCCGCGCATGACCGGCCTGCAGGCGACGCGCGAGATCCGCGCGCATCTTCCCGGCACGCACGTGCTGATCGTCTCGATGCACGACGACGAGCGCTACCTGTTTGAGGCGCTGAAGGCCGGTGCCGCCGGCTACGTGCTCAAGCGCGAGGCCGACCAGGCGCTCGTCGCGGCCCTGCATTCGATCGCGCGGGGCGAGCCGTTCCTCACGAACGCCGCCGAGCGCACGCTGATCCGGCGCTGGATGGAGGAGGGCGCGCGCGGACCGGACGAGCCGCTCACGGCGCGCGAGCAGCAGGTCGTCAAGCTGATCGCCGAGGCGCACACGAACGCGCAGATCGCGCAGACGCTCTACGTCTCCGAGAAGACGGTCGAGTCGCACCGCGCGAACGTGCTGCGCAAGCTCGGCATGCGCGACCGCGTCGAGCTCGTGCGCTACGCGATCCGGCGCGGGCTCGTCGAGGCCTGACGGACGCCGGCGTCGTACCCTGGGCGAATGCCCGCCCGCCTGCGCCTGACGCTCGTCGTGACCGCCGTCTGCGCGCTCGCCGCGCTCGCCGGCGTCGCGCTGATCGCCGCGAGCGGGAGCAGCGACGAGGCGTCGGGCGACGCCGGTCCGACCGGGCTGCATGGAGCGCTGCCGCCGCCGCAGGCGCGCGCGATCGACTTCCGCCTGCGCGACCAGAACGGCCGCGTCGCGACGATGGACCAGTACCGCGGTCGGTTCGTGATCGTCACGTTCATGTACTCGACGTGCAGAGACACGTGCCCGCTGACCGCCCAGCAGATCCGCGGCGCGCTCGACCAGCTCGGGCACGACGTGCCGGTGCTCGCGATCAGCGTCGACCCGGCCGGCGACACGCCCGCGAACGTGCGGCGCTTCCTCGCCGAGCAGCAGATGGCGCGTCGCATGCGCTACCTGACCGGCACGCACGCGCAGCTCGCGCCGGTGTGGCGCGCCTACGGGATCCAGCCCGAGACGGCGGAGTCCGAGCACACCGCCTCGACGGTGATCGACGACGGCGCGGGCCGGCAGCGCGTCGGCTACCTGACCGACCAGCTCACGCCCGAGGCGCTCGCGGCCGATCTGCAGACGCTCTCCGGGCCCGGCGGCGCTCGCGCATCGCGCTGAACGCCAGCCCGCCGCCCAGCAGCAGCGCCGGCGCGGCGTAGATCATCGAGACGTACCAGTGGCCGAAGTGGGCGAGCACGAGCACGGTGCGAAGGCTACCCTTGCCGGGCGATGCGCCCCCCCGCCGACTTCGACGTGCTCGCGCCGCCGTTCCCGCGCGAGGCCGAGTGGGTGAACGTCGCGACGCTGCGGATGGACCAGCAGCGCGGCCGTCCGGTGCTCGTCGAGTTCTGGGACTTCTGCCGCGTGAACTCGCTGCGCACGCTCCCCTACCTGCAGGCGTGGCACGAGCGCTACGCGGCCGACGGGCTGCGCGTCGTCGGGATCCACAGCCCGGGCTTCGAGATCTCGCGCGATCCCGATGCGGTGCGCGCGGCCGTCGCCCGGCTGGAAATCGCGTACCCGGTGCTGATCGACGGCGAGCTGGAGAGCTGGGACCTGTACGGGATCCAGGGCTGGCCGAGCCGCTACCTGTGGGACGGCGAGCAGCAGCTCGTCGACTTCCACGTCGGCGAGGGCGGCTACGCGGAGGCCGAGCAGGCGATCCAGGAGCTGCTCGGCGTCGAGCGCGAGCCGGTCGAGCCGGTGCGCCCCGAGGACGCGCCGGGCGTGCTCCTGCAGGCGCAGACGGAGGATCAGCCGGGTCCGTACAGCGGCCCCTACGAGGCCGGCGGCGTGTGGGCGGTGCTGTCAGGCGAAGGGGTCGTCAAGGCAAACGGCCAAGAGGTCGCCGTCGAGCACCCCGGCGCCTATCCGCTGATCGAGCACGAGCGCCACACCGCCGGCGTGCTCGATTTGCAGGTCGGCGAGGACGTCTATTGCCACGCCGTCTGCTTCACGCCCGGTCTCGCGCGAGTGCGCGGTTGAGGTCCGCCGCGGCGAACCCCTCGAGCAGGCGCAGCGCGACCGGCGGGCCGCTCTGCCCCACGCGGATCGCGGTGCCGGGCCAGTAGGGGCTCTCGTACGGCGTCGCCGACAGGAACTGGCGCTCGTAGACCCAGCAGCCGGCGTTGTGCAGGCGCACGCCCGCAGGCGTCGTCCACGGGAGGCCGGCGTCCTGCTCGCGCGGACCCGCTCGGTGCGTGTGGCCGAACAGCACGTGCGCCGCTCCCGCGGCCGCGACGTCGAGCCGGTCGGCCGCCTCCCCCATCGCGCGCACGCCCGCGCGGCCAAGCTCGGCGCCCGAGATGTCGGCGCGCACCGGGCCGAGCCCCGCGCGGTTCACAGCGGCGACGGTCAGCGGGAACAGCGTGAGCAGCGCACGGCGGCGCAGCGGGCGATGGCCGTTGCCCGAGAGCATCCGGTACGCGCGCACCGAGACGCCGTGCGTGCCCGTCGTCGTGTCGTCGGCATGCTGCGCGAGCGCCGTCGACCACGCGTATATCGGCGCGAGCGCCCGCTCGTAGTCGTCGGGGGTGACCTCGCCCGCCGGCAGCGGACCGACGATCCGGCCCATCGCACCGGCGCTCAGGCGCTCGAGCGTGGGCACGGTGATGTGGCGGTCGAGGTAGTGGCCGTGCGTCGCGTAGACGTCGTCGCGCAGCCACACGCCCGGGTAGGCGAGCGTCAGGCGCGCCGGCTGCGCCGCCTGCGCGAGCACGGCGATCGCGTCGCTCTCGGTCCACGTCGCCGTCTCGGCGAGCCCGAGCGGGAGCGGCGCGCCGTCGCGGTGGCGGCGCTCGAGCCACGGCGCGACGAGCGCGTGGTCGTGGTTGCCCGGCACGAGCACGATCTCGCCGTCGGCGCCGAGCGCCGCGCCCGCCTGCGCGAGGAACGGCCGCGCGATCGCGAGCGCCTCGCGCATCGGCCCCTGCCGCAGCTCGAGCGCGTCGCCGAGCAGCACGAGCCGCTCGACGCCGTCGCGCAGCGCCGCGATCAGCGGCTCGCGCATCGACGGATCGCGCAGCAGGTCGGCCCGCGCGCGCGAGCCGAAGTGGAGGTCGGAGACGACGAGCGTGCTCAGGGCGCGGTCACGACGCCGCGGCGATCGCCTGGCGGATCGTCTTCGGGAGCATGAAGCGCACGTCCTCCTGGATCACTTCGAGCTCCTCGACGACCTCGGTGCCGCGCGCGCGAAAGAACGCCACCAGCCGCTGCACGAGCTCCTCCGGCGCGCTCGCGCCGCTCGTGATCCCGACGACGCGCCGGCCATCGAGCCACGCCTCCTGCACCTGGCCCTCGTGGTCGATCAGGTAGGCGTCGGTGCCGAGCTCGCGGGTGACGTCCACGAGCCGGTTCGAGTTGGAGGAGTTCTGCGAGCCGATCACGAGCACGAGGTCGCACGCCTTCGCCAGCTCCTTGACGGCCGCCTGGCGATTCGTCGTGGCGTAGCAGATGTCGTCGGTACGGGGCCCGACGATCGCCGGGAACTTCTCGCGCAGCCGCAGGATGATCGCGCGCGTCTCGTCGACCGACAGCGTCGTCTGCGAGACGTACGCGACGCGCGAGGGGTCTGCGACCTCGAGCCGGTCGACGTCCTCCTCGGTCTCGATCAGCACGATGTGGTCGGGCGCCTCGCCCATCGTGCCCTCGACCTCCTCGTGGCCTTCGTGGCCGACGAGGACGATCGTGTAGCCCTCGGCGGCGAATCTCTTGGCCTCGACGTGAACCTTCGTGACGAGCGGGCACGTCGCGTCGATCGTCTGCAGGTCGCGCGCCGCCGCGTTCGCGTGCACGCTCGGCGCCACGCCGTGGGCGGAGAAGACGACCGTCGAGCCCTCCGGCACCTCCGTCTCCGAATCCACGAAGATCGCCCCGCGCGCGCGCAGCTGCTCGACGACGTGCTTGTTGTGCACGATCTCCTTGCGCACGTACACCGGCGCCCCGTGCAGATCGAGCGCGCGCTCGACCGTCTGGACGGCGCGGTCGACGCCGGCGCAGTAGCCGCGCGGCCGCGCGAGCAGCAGCTTCTCGGGGGCGGAGGGCATCGGCATGGCACAGTGTAGGCGGACGCGCGAGCGACCCGGAGGTGCCGACAACAAGCACGCCCGCGCGCCGAACCGTCTACCGTCCCTTCCCGTGGCCAGAGCCGCCGACACCCGCAGCGCGCAGAAGAAGCGCAATCCGATCGTCGAGATCGTGACGATCGTCGTCGCCGCGCTGCTGATCGCGTTCTTCGTCCAGCTGCTGCTCGTGAAGACCTACCGGATCCCGAGCGGCTCGATGGAGCCGACGCTGGCGATCGGCCAGCGGGTGCTCGTGAACCGCATCGGCATGCGCTTCGGCGATCCGTCCGTCGGCGACATCGTCGTCTTCCATCCGCCGACGGGCGCCGATCCCAGAAATGCGCCGCCGATCTGCGGGAACCCCGCACAGGGGCTCGGCAGCAGCCAGGCCTGCGCGACGGCGACGCCGAAGCGCTCGGACCAGACGTTCGTCAAGCGCGTCGTCGGCATCGGCGGAGACCGGCTGCAGATACGCGACGGGCACGTCTACCGCAACGGCAGACGCGAGCCCGACGCGTTCACGAACCCGTGCGGCAGCGGCGACGGCTGCACGTTCTCCGGCACGATCACCGTGCCGAACGGCAGCTTCTTCATGATGGGCGACAACCGCGGCCAGTCGGACGACAGCCGCTTCTGGGGGCCGGTGCCGAAGAAGTGGATCATCGGCACCGCGATCGCGACCTACTGGCCGATCGACCGCATCGGCTTCTTTTAGGGAAGCGGGAAGCCGCTCGCCGCCCACAGCGCGAACGCGACCGCCAGCAGCAGCTGCAGGACCAGCGCGACGACGAGCACCCGGACGGACAAGGGCGCAAAGCATCCCACGCGACGCGGGATGGGGGCTTGCATCGCGCACGACGGGTTATACGCTAGAAGCCGGAGCACATGAGCACGGAGACGGGAGACGCGCCATGGCGCAGCAGCACCTCGACCGACTGACCGCCGTCGACGCGTCGTTCCTCCATCAGGAGGGCGCCGACTCGCACATGCACATCGGCGCGGTGACGCTGTTCGAGGGCCCGCCGCCGTCGTTCGTCGAGGTCGCCGAGCACATCCGCTCGCGCCTGCACCTCGTCCCGCGCTACCGGCAGAGGCTTGCGTACCCGCCGTTCGAGACCGGCCGGCCGCTGTGGATCGACGACGCCAGCTTCAACATCGAGTACCACGTGCGCCACAGCGCGCTGCCGGCGCCCGGAACCGAGCAGCAGTTGCACCGGCTCGCGGCGCGGATCTGCTCCCAGCAGCTCGACCGCTCGAAGCCGCTGTGGGAGTGCTGGTTCGTCGAGGGGATCGAGGGCGGCCGCTACGCGCTGATCTTCAAGACGCACCA
>DATNAP010000052.1:0-35904 GCA_035572475.1 Conexibacter sp.
CATCTTGATCTTGTCGGGGACGATCACGCCCAGGCAGTTGGGGCCGATGATGCGCGCGTCGTGCATCGCGGCGAGCTCGACCATCGCCGCCACGTCGGCGCGTGGGATGCGCTCGGTCACGATCACGATCAGCTTGATGCCGTTCTCGATCGCCTCGAACACGGCATCCTTCGTGAACGCGGGGGGGACCGTCACGACCGAGCCGTCGATCGGCGCGCCGTGGTGCTCGACTGCCTGCGCGACCGTGTCGAAGACCGGCACGCCGTGCACCTCGCGGCCGAGGCGGCCGGGGGTCACGCCGCCGACGACCTTCGCGCCGGCGCCGTAGTCCAGGCACTCGCGCGTCAAGTTGACGGCCTCGCGGCCCGTGATGCCCTGGACGATGAAGGTGGTGTCCGCGTCGATCAGGATCGACATCAGCGCATCGCCTCCGGGGCAGACATGCTCATCATGACGGCACTCCTTGGATCTTCTCCACCGCGCGGCGCGCCGCCTCGTTGAGAGAGACCGACCGGTCGGCATACTCGACGCCGTAGCGCTCGAGGATCTTGAAGCCCTCCTCCTCCCACGCTCCGGGGATGCGAAAGATGGCGATCTTCTCGGCCGGGTCCAAGCCGAGCTCCAGGCACGCTTTGATGACGCCGCGTGCGACGATGTCCACGCGCGTGTTGGAGACGATCGACATCATCACCGCGATCTTGTCCACGCCGGGCTTTCCCAGCACGAGCTTCGCCAGCCCGCACGCCTTCGCGACCGATGGGTTGCCGCCGATCTCGCAGTAGTTGGCCGGTTTGCCGCCGTGCGCGCGGACCGCGTCGAACAGCGTCAGCGAGCCCCCGCCGGCGCCGATCACGAGGCCGAGGTTGCCGTCGAACTCCGTCACGTTGCCAGCCACGCCGCGGTGGTCCTGGGAGTCGACCTCCTCGCCGGCAAGCTCGAACGGCGTCGCCTCGCGCGCCTGGCGCGTCTCCTCGTCGCCGACGCCGAGCGCCTTCAACAGCGTCTGCTGGCGGCCCCGCGCCTCGTTCTCCATGTCCATGTGCGCGTCGACTGCGACGAATCTGCCGTCCTCCAGCATCGCGAGCGGGTTGATCTCCGCGAGCGTCATGTCATGTCTGACGAACAGGCGCGCGAGCCGCGCGAGGATCGGCGTCGCCCGCGTCAAAGCAGATCCCGTCACCCCGATGGAGGCGATCACCTGCTTCGCCTCGTAGTCCGACACCTCCATCAGATTCGAGAAGTGCCCGCGCCCGACTCTGTCGGGGTGCGTCTCGGCAACCTCCTCGATGTCGATGCCGCCCATGTCGCTGAACAGCATCACGGGCAGCTTGCGCGTGCCGTCCCACACGACGCCGGCGTAGAACTCCTGCTTGACGGCGACCTTGGAGTCGACCAGCACGCCGCGGGGCATGTGGCCGTTGATCTCCAGGCCGAGCACGAACTCGGCCTCCTTTGCCGCCTCGTCGGGCGTGTCGGCGAATCTGACGCCGCCGGCCTTCATCCGCCCGCCGGTGAGGACCTGCGACTTGATCACGACGGGCGCCGCGATCTCCTCGGCGATCTTGCGCGCCTCCTCCGGCGTTCTCGCGAAGCCGTGGGCGCTGACCGGGATCCCCGCCGCCTTGACGATCTGGCGGGACTCGTACTCGAAGAAGCGCATGCTCAGACTCCCACTGTCTCGAACCCGTAGGCCTCGGCCAGCTCCGGATCCTTCGCGGCCAGCATCTCGGCGAGTCTCACCATCACCTGACACTGCTTCCAGGTGGCGTCGTCCTGCATCTTGCCGTCAAGCATGTGGACCCCGCGGCCGTCCGGTATCGCCTCGATCACGCGCTTGGCGAACTTGACCTCGTCCGGGTCGGGGGAGAAGACCTTCTTGGCGATCGCGATCTGGCGCGGGTGCAGCGACCACGCGCCGACGCAGCCCATCAGGAAGGCGGCGCGGAACTGCGCCTCGCAGCCGGCGTCGTCGGCGATGTCGCCGAACGGGCCGTAGAAGGGCAGGATCCCGGTCGCCGTGCAGGCGTCGACCATGCGGGCGATCGAGTAGTGCCACAGGTCCTGCTGGGCGCTCACACGCGGCGCTTCCGCGTTGTCCGGGTCGGGATCGGCGATCACGCGGTAGCCGGGGTGGCCTCCGCCGACGCGCGTCGTCTTCATGCGGCGCGAGGCGGCGAGGTCTGCCGGGCCGAACGACATCCCCTGCATGCGCGGGCTGGCTGCCGCGATCTCCTCCAGGTTCGCCACCCCCAGGGCGGTCTCCAGGATCGCGTGCACGAGGATCGGCTTCTGGACGCCGAATCTGCCCTCCAGCTGGGCGAGCAGGCGGTCGACGTAGTGGATGTCCCAGGCGCCCTCGACCTTCGGGATCATGATCACGTCGAGCTTGTCGCCGATCTCGCCGACGAGCCGCAGCAGGTCGTCGAGCACCCATGGCGAGTCGAGGCTGTTGACGCGCGTCCACAGCTGCGTGTCGCCGAAGTCGACGCTCTGACCGACCCTTACGAGGCCCTCGCGGGCGGCCTCCTTGCGGTCGACGGGAACGGCGTCCTCGAGGTTGCCGAGCAGGATGTCGGCCTGCTTGGCCATGTCGGGGACCTTCGCCGCCATCTTCTCGTTGCTGGCGTCGAAGAAGTGGATCATCCGCGAGGGGCGGAACGGGATGTCCAGGATCGGGTCGGGCGCGCCGACCGCGAGCGGCTTCGCGAAGTCTCGTGGGTTGCGCACTGGATCTCTCGGTTCGGGTTCGGAGCTAGGTGGACAGTCGCGCAAATCGTATTGACCCGCGAGTCAACGCGACGCATGGTCGTTGCGAAGACGGCACACTTCGGGGTGCAACCACCGCCATTCCGAACCCGCAGGACGGTACGAGAATCCCATGAGCGACACGATCACCAGCGTCGAGACCGACCAGGCAGCCCGCGAGGCCTCGGGCGCCCACAGCTACGGCCGCTACCTCGAGGAGTTCGAGGTCGGCGCCGTCTACAAGCACTGGCCCGCGAAGACGGTCACCGAGTCCGACGACCACCTCTTCTGCCTGCTGACGATGAACCACCACCCGCTGCACATCAACGACGTCTACGCGGGCCAGTCGCAGCAGGGGAGAAACGTCGTCGTCGGGCCGCTCGTCTACTCGCTCGCGCTCGGCATGTCGGTCTCCGACGTCTCCGGCAAGGCGATCGCGAACCTCGCGACCGAGGAGCTGTCGCACCCCAACCCGGTCTTCCACGGCGACACGCTGTTCTGCGAGACCGAGGTGCTCGACGTCAAGCCCTCCTCCTCCAAGCCCGACCGCGGCGTGGTCAAGGTCCACACGCGCGTCCTCAACCAGGACGGGGTGCTCGTGGCCGAGTTCAAGCGGCTCGTACTGGTGCCGCGCAAGAATCCCGGCGCATAGGGGTAAGACCTTCGGACCTGCGCTTCCGTACCACCCTGCGGAAGCGCCATTCCGTCAGGGATGGAACAATCCCTTGGATGTCCCGCGACCGCCACGAGGGAGATCACGTGAGCATCACCGATACCGCCCCGCCCACGAGCCATGCGAAGCTGCGCGCCTGGGTCGAAGAGATCGCAGCGCTGACCCAGCCGGATCGCATCCACTGGTGCGACGGCTCGGCTGAGGAGTACGACCGCCTCTGCCAGGCGCTCGTCGACGCCGGCACCTTCGAGCGCCTGTCCGACGCGAAGCGTCCGAACTCGTACCTCGCGCTGTCCGACCCGACCGACGTCGCGCGCGTCGAGGACCGCACCTTCATCTGCTCGCAGCGCGAGGAGGACGCCGGCCCGACGAACAACTGGTGCGATCCCGCCGAGATGCGCGAGACGCTCAACGGGCTGTTCGAGGGCTGCATGCGCGGCCGCACGATGTTCGTGGTCCCCTTCAGCATGGGCCCGCTCGGCTCCGACATCGCGCACATCGGGGTCGAGCTGACGGACTCGCCGTACGTGGCGGTCTCGATGCGGATCATGACCCGCATGGGCGTGGGTGCGCTCAAGGTGCTCGGCGAGGACGGCCACTTCGTCCCGTGCGTGCACAGCGTCGGCGCGCCGCTCGAGGCGGGTCAGGAGGACGTCTCGTGGCCGTGCAGCGAGACGAAGTACATCGTCCACTACCCGGAGTCGCGCGAGATCTGGTCCTACGGCTCGGGCTATGGCGGCAACGCGCTGCTCGGCAAGAAGTGCTTCGCGCTGCGGATCGCATCGGTGATGGCGCGCGACGAGGGCTGGATGGCGGAGCACATGCTGATCCTCAAGCTGACGGACCCGCACGGCGAGGTGAAGTACGTGACGGGCGCGTTCCCGTCCGCCTGCGGCAAGACGAACCTCGCGATGCTGATCCCGTCGCTGCCCGACTGGAAGGTCGAGACCGTCGGCGACGACATCGCCTGGATGAAGTTCGGCAAGGACGGCCGCCTCTACGCGGTCAACCCCGAGGCGGGCTTCTTCGGCGTCGCACCGAACACGAGCGAAAAGACGAACCCGAACGCGCTCGCGACCGCCTCGAGGAACGCGATCTTCACCAACGTCGCCAGAACCGACGACGGCGACATCTGGTGGGAGGGCATGACGGACGACCAGCCCGAGCACGCGATCGACTGGCACGGCAACGACTGGACGCCGCAGTCGGGCACGCCCGCCGCGCACCCGAACGCGCGCTTCACGGTGCCGGCCTCGCAGGACCCGGCGATCGCGCCGGAGTGGGAGGACCCGGCCGGCGTGCCGATCGACGCGTTCCTGTTCGGCGGTCGTCGCTCGACGGTCGTGCCGCTCGTGCACGAGGCGTTCGACTGGGAGCACGGGGTCTTCCTCGGAGCGACGATGGCGTCTGAGACGACCGCCGCCGCCGCGGGCGCCGTCGGCAGACTGCGCCGCGACCCGTTCGCGCAGCTCCCGTTCGCCGGCTACCACATGGGCGACTACATCGACCACTGGCTGAAGATCGGCCGTCGCGAGGGTGCGGTGCTGCCGAAGGTCTTCTACGTCAACTGGTTCCGCAAGGACGCCAACGGCAAGTGGCTGTGGCCCGGGTTCGGCGAGAACAGCCGCGTGCTGTCGTGGATCTTCGGCCGCTGCAACGGCACCGCCGACGCGATCGAGACGCCGATCGGCCTGCTGCCGGCCGAGGGCGCGCTGCCGTTGGTGGGCCTCGACATCCCCGCCGAGGACTTCGCCGAGCTGCTGCGCGTCACGCCCGAGGAGTGGAAGGCCGAGCTGCCGTCCCTGCGCGAGCACCTCGCGATCTTCGGCGACAGACTCCCCGCCGAGATGACCGCCCAGCTCGACGCGCTCGAGTCGCGGCTGAACGCGGCGTCGTAGCTAGGCTGGCGTTTCGCTGAGCCCCGGCGCGCCGCGCGCTGGGGCGTCAGCCCGCGCGTCAGTGCACGTCGTCGGCGCTGGAGGCCGGCGGGCGGGACTCCTCGGCGAGCGAGGTGATCGCGAGCGCGCCGCGGGCGGCGGTCTCGAGCACGTCGGTCGCCTCCTCGGCGGAGCGGGCGTACAGCTCCACGAGCAGGTGCACGACGATCTGGTCCTCGTCGTGCTTGTGGAAGCGCACGTGCGTGAAGAACTCGCGCGTGCCGTGGTCGCCGAAGGCGGCGTAGGAGAGCGCGTCGCCGGCCTCCGGGCCCGAGCAGGTCTCGACGTCGTCGGCCTCGACCGTCACCGTGCACGAGGCGACCCACGGCGTGCCCGCGACCATCCGCTCCCAGCGGTCCTCGATCGGCTCGACGCGCCCGTTGTGGAAGCCGAGGTGCGGCTGGTCGTGCATGCAGTCGAGGCACTGCACGACCGCCTCCTGCAGCTCGTCCACGACCTCCGCGCGCTCGCCCGTCGAGGGGTCGATGCGGTGAATGCCCTCGTAGTGCACCTGCACCTCGAGGTTCTGCGACCAGCAGCGGTAGCAGCGCAGCCAGGCGCGGACGGTCTCCTGGTCGGTCGATCCCTCCATCGCACTGATTCTATGCTCCGGGCCGTGATGGGCGAGACGCGGGACCCGATCGGGGTCGTCCTGGCCGGCGGCCTGGGGCGCCGGATCGGCGGCGCCAAGGCGATCGTCGAGCTGCACGGCACGCCGCTGATCCAGTATCCGGTGGCGGTGCTGCAGGCGGTGCTGGCGGAGGTCGTCGTCGTCGCCAAGCAGACCTCCGAGCTGCCGCCGCTGCCCGGCGTGCCGATCTGGATCGAGCCGGCCGAGCCGTGCCATCCGCTCGCCGGGATCGTGCACGCGCTGGAGGGCGCCGGCGCGGCCGCCGGGATCGAGGGGATGGCGCGCGAGATCCTCGTCAGCGCGGGCGACCTTCCGTTCCTGACCCCCTCGCTCGTGGAGTGGCTCGCGCACGCCGACGCCGGCGGCGCGCCGGCGGTCGTGCCGCGCGCCGACGGGCGCCTGCAGCCGCTGTTCGCGCGCTACGCGCCGGCGGCGTACGCGCCGCTCGTCGCCGCGCTACGGGAGGGCTCGCCGCCGTCGGTGACGGCCGCGGTCGCGGCGCTGGAGCCGCGCGTGCTCGACGTCGAGAACGCGATGGCGTTCTTCAACGTCAACGCGCCGGCGGACCTGCTGACCGCCGCCGGCCTGCTCGACCGCGGCGGTCCCGGCTGGCCCGAGCCCGAGTGAGGGCCTATCCCGTTAGGAGCGCGAGTCGGAGGGGGCTGGACCGTGGATGCCGGGCACCGGCCGGTTGCGCAGCCAAGGCTGGCGGCCTTGGCAAGCGGCCGGCCGGTGTTCGGCGCCGCGGGACGGTCACCTCCGGCCGCGGGCCTACCGGGATAGGCCCTAAGGCCTGCCGGCCGCGCGAGTCCCGTAGCCTGCGGGGAAGGACGGGACGCGCGACGGCGTCTCACCCTGAGGATGCTCCGCCTGCCGATCCCCACCTCGCTCCTCGCGCTCGCCTGCGCCGCAGCCGCGATCCCCGCAGCCGGGTGCGGCGGAGCGGGCGGGAGCGGCGGCGGGGCATCGTCACCGAACGCGACGCCGCCGCCGGCGCCGCCGGCGGTCGCCGCCGCCGAGCACCCGACGGTCGCCCAGTTCCCCGCCGCCGGCGGGCGCACGCTGCGCCAGCTCGCCGGCACGCTCGCCGCCGGGCCGCAGGTCGCGCTGGCGACGACCGATTACACGCCGGGCCGCGACCGCGTCGCGTTCGGCGTGATCGACGCCGGCGGGGCGTTCGTCTACGGCGACACGGCCGTCTACGTCGCCCGCAATGCCGACGCGCCCGCGCACGGGCCGTATCCCGCACCGGCCGACTCGCTGCTCGTGCGGCCCGCGTTCCGCAGTCAGACGAGCGCGGGCGACACGGTGCAGGCCGTCTATCACGCGCTGCTCCCGCTGCCGCGGGCCGGCAGATGGCTGCTGCTCGCGGTCACGCGCGCCGGCGGCAGACTGCTCGGCGGCGTGGGCGGGCTCGCGGTCAGCGCCCGTTCGCCGGTGCCCGCGGTCGGCGCCGCGGCGCCGCGCGTGCACACGCCGACGCTGGCGTCGGTGGGCGGGGACGCGGCGAAGATCGACACGCGCGTCCCGCCGGACAGAATGCACGACGTCGATCTCGCGAACGTGCTGGGGCGCAGACCGGTTGCGCTGCTGTTCGCGACGCCCGCGCTGTGCAGATCGCGCGTGTGCGGGCCGGTGACGGACGAGGCCGTCCAGCTCCAGAGCGCCTACGGCGACCGCGTCGCCTTCATCCACAACGAGGTCTACGTCGACAACGACGCGTCGAAGGGCCTGCGGCCCCAGCTGCGCGCATACGGGCTGACGAGCGAGCCGTGGCTGTTCACGATCGACCGCCACGGCCGGATCGCCGCGCGGTTGGAGGGGGCGTTCGGGATCGACGAGTTCCGTGCGGCGCTGGAGGCGGCGCTGAAGTAACGTCGTGCGCAGGCGGTCGCGGCTGAACCGCGCGCGGGGCGGCTACGCGCTCGCCGCCGCTTCCAAGGTCGCGTCGAAGTCGGTCTTCGAGATCGGGCCGACGCAGGGCGACGTCACACCGGCGTCGCGGTAGCGCGCGACGCCCGCGCGGACGCCGTCGGCGTCGCCGATCGCGGCGAGCGTGTCGAGGAAGCGGGTCGAGATCGCCTGCTGCATCCCGTCGCCGTCGCCTGAGCCGGCGGCCGCGTCGAACGCCGCGATCTCCGCGTCGAAGCCGGAGCGCTCCAGCATCGCGCGGTAGAACGGCAGGCCGAAGTAGGGCAGCAGCTCGCGCCGCATCGACGCGTGCGCGTCCGCCGGATCCGCGACGGCGCCCGCCGGCACCGCCGCGACGACGTCGAAGCCCTCAAGCGGCTTGCCGGCGCGCTCGCGGCCCTCGCGCACCATCGGGATCACGACGTCGCGGATGTACGGCGGCGTGCACAGCCACAGGATCACGCCGTCGGCGAGCTCGCCGGCGAGCCGCAGCATCCCGGGGGAGAGCGCGGCGACGTAGACCGGCAGCTCGGGCCGCGGGTCGAGGCCGCCAAGCTGGAAGCCCGTGCGCCACTTGACCGCGGGCGCGTCCGGCGCCGCCGTCGGCGACGGCTCGCCGCGCACGATCGCGCGCACGATCGAGACGTACTCGCGCATCTCGGCGACCGGTCTGTCGATCGTCTGGCCGTGCCAGCCCTCGACCACGGGGCGGTGCGAGACGCCGAGGCCGAGGTTCAGGCGACCGCCGGAGAGGTCGTCGATCGTGGCGGCCGTCTGCGCCATCGTCGCCGGCGTGCGGGTGTAGATCGGCACGACGCCGGTGCCGAGCCGGATCCGCTGCGTGCGCATCGCGTAGGCGGTCACGACCGTGAGCGACTCGCGCCCGGCGATGTGCGTCACGTACGCGGCCTCGTAGCCCAGCTCCTCCGCGCGCTGCACGCGCGCGATCGCCTGCTCGAGCGAGCGGCCGGTGGAGATGAAGCAGCCCAGCGCCATGGTCAGACCCCCGTTCGGATTGCGAACAGCTCGCGCGCCCGCTCGACGACCAGCTCGGGCCGCTCCTCGGGCAGGAAGTGGCCGGTGTCCTCGACCCACTCGATCGTCGTCTGCGGCGCGTAGCGCTCGTGCTCGCCGCTCGCGTGCGCGCCCTGGAGGATCGGGTCGCGGCGGCCCCACAGCAGGCGCGTCGGGGTCGTCAGCGTGTGCTGCTTCATCGCGCCGGAGACCAGCGGACGCAGCTCGTGCAGCAGAAACGTGCGGTAGTACTGCTGCGTCGCATGCGCGTGGTCGCGCTCGCGCAGCACGTCGACGAAGGCCGCCAGCTCGTCGTCGGTGTAGCGGCCGTGCGTGCGGGCGGCCTTCAGGATGCGCCGCGTGAACTCGCCCTGGCGCATCAGCGCCGGGCCGAGCAGGGGGGAGCCGAGCGCGACCTGATACCAGAGCGTCAGCAGCCGTCTGAGGCTCGGGCGCTCCGCCGGCGGCCACAGGTGCGGGATCGAGCAGCCGAGGTAGTGCGCGACGCGCTCCGGCGCGGTGAGGCACACGAGGAAGCCGGCGAACGCGCCCCAGTCGTGGCCGATCAGGTCGAAGCGCTCGACGCCCAGCTCGCTCAGCAGCGCGAGCACGTCGTCGGCCAGCTCCTGCTTGCGGTAGCCCGAGCGCGGCGCGTCGCTCCAGCCGAGCCCGCGCAGGTCGGGCGCGATCACGCGCCGCTCGGCGGCCAGCGCCGGCAGCACGTCGCGCCACATGAACCAGTGCTGCGGCCAGCCGTGCAGGAGCACGATCGGCGGCCCGTCGCCGCTGCCGCCCTCGGCCACGTGAAAGCGCAGGCCGCCGACGCGCACGTCGCGGTGCGAGATCCCTTCGACCTGCGGCAGCGGCACGGCCGTCATGCGGGCAACCCTACTGGCCGCGCGGCCAGAGTGCGCCGGGGTGCGGCCGCGCGGGCAATTCCATGCCGGTTCGTGAACATCCATTGCGCAGTGCACGGGCACACGCGAGACTGCCGACACGCCAGTTACACGATCGAGGAGGTTGTAGTAATGCGCGTTCGTTGGGCTGTGGTTGTCACCGCTCTCACCACCGCCGCGGTGCTTGTTGCGCCGGCGGCGGCGCTGGCCGTCGGTAACGGGTACTACTAATTCGGAGGGTGTCGATGTCACGTTTCGTTCGTCCCGGGGCGCTCGTCGTTCTGACGACCGCCGCAGTGCTGGTCGCGCCCGCGGCGGCGTTGGCCGTCGGTAACGGGTACTACTAATTCGGAGGGTGTGAATGTCTCGTCTCGTTCGTCCTGGACTGCTGGTCGCCCTGACCACCGCCGCCGTGCTCGTCGCGCCCGCCGCGGCGCTCGCCCTCGGTAACAGCTACCACTGATCCCAGCGGTCAGCCGGGTCTCACTCTCGTGGGTCGCGCCATCCGGCGCGGCCCACGTTCGTTTTCTCAGTCGCGCTTCAGCAGCAGCCCGACGAGCACGACCGCGAAGGCGATCGTCCCGAACGTCAGCGCGGTGCCGAGGTTGGCGGCGCCGAGCAGTCCCGCCAGCGCGCTGACGAGCGCGAACGTGGCGGCGAGGATCACCAGGTCGAGGAGCACGGCGGGCATTCTGACGCGCTCACCCGACGCCCGCGTGCTCGGCCAAGGCGTGCTCCAGCCCCGGCACGTCCAGGCCCGGGTCCTGCGCTTCCAGCCAGCGCTCCGCCGCGCGCCGCCCGCCGAGCGCGCGCAGTCCCCGGGCGCCGTGCTCGGCGGTGAAGTCCGCGAGCGCGTGCAGCCGCCGGGCGCGCAGGCGCCGCGCCGCCACGTCGCTCGTCGCGCGGTGCGCATCGATCGCGTCGAGCAGCGCGTCGATCCCCTGCGGCGGCGAGAGCGAGCTGACTGCCACCACGGCGGTCTCGCGCGCCCCGAGCGAGCGCAGCGCCGCGTGCAGGTCGCGCCGCGCGCTGACCGCGACCTGGCCGAGGTCGGCCTTCGTCACGACGAGCACGTCGGGGATCTCCATGATGCCGCTCTTGAGGAACTGCAGCACGTCGCCGGAGCCGGGCTGCACGACCACGGCGACGGTGTCGGCGACCTCCGCGACCTCGGTCTCCGACTGGCCGACGCCGACCGTCTCGATCACGACGACGTCGAACGCCGCCGCAAGCGCATGGGCTGCGGCGCGCGTGGCGGGGGCGAGGCCGCCGAGCCGGTCCCCGGCCGCCATCGAGCGGATGAAGATGGCCGCGTCGGCGGGGTCGTAGTCGATCCGCGCACGGTCGCCGAGCAGCGCGCCGCCCGAGCGCTTCGACGAGGGATCGACCGCCAGCACCGCGACCGACCGCCCCCGCCCGCGCCAGCCCGCGACGAGCTGCGAGAGCAGCGTCGACTTCCCGGCCCCGGGAGGCCCGGTGACGCCCACGATGTGCCCCGGCGCCTCGCCGCCGAGCGCACCGGGCGCGACGGCCGCCAGCAGCGCCGCAATCTCCGCCTGCGCATCGGCCGAGCGGTTCTCGACGAGATTCAACACCGCAGGAGCAGCCGCGAGGTCGCCACCACGCAGGCGCCCACCAAGCTCAGAGCCGTCAGTCATCGAGCGGAACGCTAGACGTGCCGGCGGGCGAACGCCGATCGGGCGGGTGGCGCGGGGGAGGACGATTCTCGCGACTCCGCTCGCGAGAATCGCCTCGCGCCGCGACAGGACCCGCCCGCCACGGCAAAAGAGCCCTAAGCCGGAGCGCCGATCCCGTTGCGCTCCGCCACCAACGCCACCACGTCGCGCATGATGCGCGTGATGTCGAAGTCCTTCGGCGTGTAGACGGCGGCGACGCCGGCGGCCTTCAGCGGCGCCTCGTCGGCGACGGGGATGATCCCGCCGACGATCACGGGGACGTCGCCGACGCCGGCCTCCCGCAGCGCCTCGATCACGCTCGGGATCAGCTCGCGGTGCGAGCCCGACAGGATCGAGAGGCCCACGACGTGGACGCCCTCCTGCAGCGCGCTCGCGGCGATCTGCTGCGGCGTCAGGCGGATGCCCTCGTACACGACCTCCATGCCCGCGTCGCGTGCGGCGACGGCGATCTGCTCGGCGCCGTTGGAGTGGCCGTCGAGGCCCGGCTTGCCGACGAGGATCTTCAGCCGGCGGCCGAGCGCCTCGGAGACCCGCTCGACCTCGTCGCGGATCTCCTCCAGCGAGTCGTGGCCGATCGCCGCGGCCTCGCCGACGCCGGTCGGGCCGCGGTAGGAGCCGAACACGTCGCGCAGCGCGCCGGCCCACTCGCCCGTCGTGACGCCTGCGCGGGCGGCGGCGATCGTCGCCTCCATGATGTTCTCGTCGCTCTGCGCCACCCGTGCCAGCTCGGCGAGCGCCGCGTCCACCGCGCCCTGGTCGCGCCCCGCGCGCCACGCAGCGAGCGCCTCCTTCTGGTGGCGCTCGACGTCGGGGTCGACGACGAGGATGCCGCCGTCGCCGTCCGCGGTGAGCGGGGAGGGCTCCGTCTCGGTGTAGACGTTCTGCCCGACGACCTTCTGCTCGCCCGCCTCGATCCGGCGGATCCGCTCGCGGTGGGACTCGACCAGCGCGGCCTTCATGTAGGGGACCGCCTCGACCGCGCCGCCGTGCTCGGCGACGATCGCCATCTCGGCGCGGGCCCCGGACAGCAGCTCGTCCACGAGCCCGTCCATCACGACCGAGCCCTCGAAGATGTCGGGGTACTCCAGGAGATCCGTCTCGTAGGCGAGCACCTGCTGCAGGCGCAGCGCCCACTGCTGGTCCCACGGGCGCGGCAGCCCCAAAGCCTCGTTCCACGCCGGGAGCTGGATCGCGCGGGCGCGGGCGTCGCGACCGAGCGTGACGGCGAGCGCCTCCAGCACGATCCGCTGGACGTTGTTCTCCGGCTGGGCCTCGGTGAGCCCGAGCGAGTTGACCTGCACGCCGTAGCGGAAGCGGCGCTGCTTGGGGTCCTCGACGCCGTAGCGCTCGCGGCCCAGCTCGTCCCACAGAATCCCCATCGCGCGCAGCTTCGCGTGCTCCTCGACGAAGCGCACGCCGGCGTTGACGAAGAACGAGATGCGGGAGAACACGCGACCCATCTGCTCGGCCGGCACGCGCTCTCTGACCGCGTCGAGCACCGCGATCGCGGTGGACATCGCGTAGGCGATCTCCTGCACCGGGGTCGCGCCCGCCTCCTGCAGGTGGTAGGAGCAGACGTTGATCGGGTTCCACTTCGGCACGCGCTCGACCGTGTAGGCGACCATGTCGGCGATCAGGCGCATCGAGGGGCCGGGCGGGAAGGCGTACGTGCCGCGGCTGAGGTACTCCTTGATGATGTCGTTCTGCGTCGTGCCCTGGAGCTGCTCGGGTCTGACGCCCTGCTCCTCGGCCGTGACGATGTAGAGCGCGAGCAGCCACGCGGCGGTCGCGTTGATCGTCATCGACGTGTTCATGCGGTCGAGCGGGATGTCGTGCAGCAGCGCTCTCATGTCGCCCTTGTGGGCGACCGGCACGCCGACCTTGCCGACCTCGCCGCGCGCCAGCTCGTGATCGGCGTCATAGCCCGTCTGCGTGGGCAGGTCGAAGGCGATCGAGAGGCCCGTCTGTCCCTTCGCGAGGTTGCGGCGGTACAGCTCGTTCGACTTCTCGGCGGTCGAGTGGCCGGCGTACGTCCGCATCATCCACGGACGGTCGGCCTCGGGCAGGCGGTGGGGGAGCCGGGCGTCGTCGCTCATGCGCTCGATTGTAGGGTTCAGTTAGGTGGAAGGTCGCGCAAATCACTCGGCGCCCGCGCCGATCGACGTCCGCTTCCAGGGGCTCGATCGCGTGATCTGCTGCTGGCGCGTCGGCGACGTGCTCGTCGATCCGGGTCCGGAGTCGTCGCTTGCGACCCTGCTCGACGCGCTCGGTGAGGGCTTCCGCCCGCGCGCGCTGCTGCTGACGCACATCCACCTCGACCACGCCGGCGGGACGGGCGCGCTCGTTCGGCGCTTCCCCGAGCTGGAGGTCTACGTGCACGCGCGCGGCGCACCGCACCTGATCGACCCCTCCAAGCTGCTCGCGAGCGCCGGCCGGCTGTACGGCGGGGAGGAGGGGATGGCGCGCCTGTGGGGCGAGGTGCTGCCGGCGCCGGCCGAGCGGATCCACGTCCTGCGCGGCGGCGAGACGCTCGCGCTCGGCGCCGCCGGGCGCTTCCGCGTCGCCTACACGCCCGGGCACGCGTCCCACCACGTCTGCTACCTGCACGCGGACAGCGGCCGCGCGTTCGTCGGCGACATGGCGGGTGTGCGCATTCCGCCTGCGCACGTCACGATCGCGCCGACGCCGCCGCCCGACATCGACGTCGAGGCGTGGGACGCCTCGCTCGACTTGATCGCCGGGTGGAGGCCGGCGAGCCTCGGGCTCACGCACTTCGGCGGCGTCGAGCAGGTGGAGGAGCAGTTGGCCGCGCTGCGCGCCTCGCTGCACGAGCTGGCCGACCTCGCGCGCGCGGCCGGGCCGCAGACCGTCATCGCCGCCGTGCGCGACCGCGTCGACACGACCGGCGACCGCGCCCTGCGCACCGCGTACGCGGCCGCGGTGCCGCCGGAGCACATCGCCCTGGGTCTGGAACGCTACTGGCGCAAGCGCGCCGGGACGCCTTCGCCGGGCGCCTGAGCGGCGGTATCGTCCGATGGAGATGACGCAGACGATCGAGCGCCCGCGCGTGCAAGGTCCGGGCTCCGGCCTCGGCGGCCACTGGCGCGTGATCGTCAAGAACGACGACCACAACACGTTCGACCACGTTGCCCGCACGCTCGCCCGGTGCCTCCCCGGCGTGACCGTCGACAGCGGCTTCGCCTTCGCCGACCAGATTCACCACACCGGCCAGGCGATCGTCTGGACCGGGCAGCAGGAGCCGGCGGAGCTGTACTGGGAGCAGCTTGCTGAGGCGGGGCTGACGATGGCCCCGCTCGAGCAGGGCTAACCGCGAACGCGAAAACGGAGGTCGCGCCGGACGTGTCCCCAGTCGGGGAGCGCGCTGACCGTCACCGGCAGGCCGGCGGCGCGGTGCGCGAGCGCGCGGGAGGACGTCAGCGGGAGGCGCACGGTGACCGCTCGGCCGCGGGCTATCCGTACGCGCTGGGTCCCCATCGCGACGCCGTCGGAGCGCGTGAAGCGCACGCGGCCGCTGCACGGTCGCGACGGCACGAGCGCGAGCAGGCCGAGCCCGGCCGGGCAGCTCACGTGCAGCACGATCGCGCCGCGCTGCAGCGGCAGCAGCGGCCCGACGGCGACTGCGCTGACGCCACGGTCGACGGAGGCGGGGAACGGGAAGGGCAGCGTCGCGATCGTCATCGGGGCGCCGCCGCGCTGCGGCGCCACGCTGGAGCTCTCGCAGTTCGTGTCGATGACGTCGCGCGGATCGGCCACGACCGTGTCGCGCCCGGCGCCGCAGTCGACTTCGGTTACGCGGCCGTCGCGCAGCTCGAAGCGGTCCGTGCCGGCGCTGCCCTGCACCTGCTCGACGTCGGACTCGATCGTGTCGCCTTCGCCGGGCGCGCCGCTCGCGCCGGCCTCTCCGATCGCGACGGTGACCCCCGTGCGGCGCGGCAGCAGCGATCCGTCGGCCGCGATGCGGTCGACATAGCTGACGAGGTCCGTGCCGGAGCCGCCGCTCAGCACGTCGGCGCCGCCGCCGCCCGCGATGACGTCGCTGCCGGCGCCGCCGTCGATCGCGTCGTCCGCGGGGCCGCCGACGAGCACGTCGTCGCCGGGGCCGCCCTCGATCCTCGCCGGCAGGTCGGCGCGCACGCGCACGTCGCTTCCGAGCAGCCCGACCGCGACGTCGATCTGCGTGACGCCCGCGTCAGCGCACGTGACCTCGTAGCCGCTGACGCTCGCGCCGCAGCCGGCGCCGGCGGTCATGCGGCTCGCGTCCTCGTCGAGCACGAGCACCCCGTCGGCGTCGTCGATCGTCACGTTGCTCGGCTCGACGTCGTCGCCGGTGAAGCGCAGCACGCCGCCGTCGACCTGCACCAAGCCGCCGGCGGCAGCGGGAGCGGCGGCGAGCAGCAGCGCGGCGAACGCGAGCAGCAGGGTCCAGCGGAAGCGCACGGGCACGACAGGGTAGGGAACGCACGGGATGCCGCATCGGAGCGGTGCCGAGCGCACCGTCGTCCGACGCGGCCTGCGTTTCGCCCTCCGGTCGCGGCGAGCGGCGACCTGCGGGCGACGTCACACTCCGACGAGCGCCTTGCTCTCCTGCCGCTCGGGGCTCACGCGCACGACGTTCCAGACGATCCCGAGCTTCTCCAGCGCGCCGATCGCGAGACCGCTCGGATCGGCCAGGCGCTCGAGCGGCCGCAGCCCGTGGAACGCCGACGTGGGGAAGGCGTGGTGGTTGTGGTGCCATGACTCGCCGAGCGACGGCAGTGCGAGCCAGAAGACGTTGCGCGACTCGTCCTCGGTCTCGAAGCGGCGGCGCCCGAAGAAGTGGCAGACCGAGTTGATCGACCACGTCATGTGGTGCAGCAGGAAGATCCGCACGAAGCCGCCCCACACGAGCCCGAGCAGGCCGCCCACCAGCGAGAAGCCGCTGAGCACGAACCCGAGCGCGAAGGGGACGAGCAGCGTCGCGCCGACCCAGAAGAGGAACGTGCGGTTGACCCAGCGCAGCGGCGCGTCCTCGATCAGGTCCGGCGCGAAGCGGCGCGCGGAGGCGCGGCCGTGGTTGTTGTCGCCGAGCATCCAGCCGACATGCGCGTGCCAGAGGCCCTTCAGCGCGCCCTTGAAGCCGTCCTCGAAGTCGACGTGCGGGCTGTGCGGGTCGCCCTCCTCGTCGGCGAAGGCGTGGTGCTTGCGGTGGTCGGCGACCCATGTGATGACGCTGCCCTCGACGGCCATCGAGCCGAATATCGCGAGCAGCGTGCGCATCGCTCTGGAGGTCTCGAACGCGCGATGCGTGAACAGCCGGTGATAGCCGATCGTGATGCCGAAGCCGGTGATCGCGTACATGAACGCGAAGATCGCGAGGTCCTCCCAGCCGATCGCCTTGTTCCACAGCAGCGCGATCGCGAGCACGAACATGGCGAACGGAAGGACGACGGCGACGAGGTTGGAGATGCGGTGGGCCCGAGTCATGTTTGGAGCCTACGACGCAAACCGGACGGTGTCATCGTCTGCGGACAACGTCTCGTCAGACAAAAGTTGTAGCTTTTCCACAAGAATGGGTGACGACACACCGGCGACGTTCGACCCGCGGCCGTGGCGGCGCCTGCCGCCAAACGCGGTCGCGGCGATGCGCCCGCAGCTTCCCGACGTCGCGCGCGAGATCATCGCCGCGATCCGCGTCGAGGTCCCTGCGTACGCGCGCCCGCTGGAGGGGCCGTTCGGGCGCGGCCTGGTCGCCGGCGTGGAGGAGGCGCTGCGCCAGTTCATCGACGGGATCGAGGACGGCGGCCCGATGCCGCGCTCGCGCGTCTACGTCGACCTCGGCCGCGGCGAGGTGCGCGCCGGCCGCGGGCTCGACGTGCTGCTCGCCGCCTACCGCGTCGGCGCGCGCGTCGCGTGGCGGCGCTTCTCCGCCACCGGCGTCGAGGCCGGCCTGGAGCCCTCAACGCTCTACCTGCTGGCGGAGTCGATCTTCGCCTACATCGACGAGCTGTCGGCGAAGTCCGCGGAGGGCTACGCGCTCGAGCAGTCGGCCGCGGCCGGCGAGCTGCGCGCGCAGCGTCAGCGGCTGGCGCGCCTGCTGCTGCGCGACCCGCCGGCCGATCCGCTCGACGTCGAAGAGGTCGCGCGCGCCGCGCAGTGGCGCCTGCCGGATGCGCTGGCGGCGCTCGCCTTCCCGCAGAGCGACAGCGAGCGGATCGCGCCGCGGCTGCCGGCCGACGCGATCCTCGACACCGCGGGCGAGCTGGTGTGCGCGCTCGTGCCGGATCCCGAGCGGTCCGGTCGTCGCGCCCGGCTCCAGCACGCCGTCGGGCCGCGCCACATCGCCGCGCTCGGGCCGCCGGTCGCGTGGGGCGACGCGGCGCTCAGCCTCGCCCGCGCCCGTGCGGTGCTGGAGCTGTCGGCGGACGGCGCCGCGCCCGCCCACGGCCTGCTCGACGCTGCCGACCACACGACCGCGCTGCTGCTGCGCAGCGACCGCCGGCTCGCGCAGGAGCTTGTGCGCGCGCGGCTGGCGCCGCTCGCGAGCCTGACGGCCGGCCCGCGCGCTCGGCTGACCGCGACGCTGGCGGCGTGGCTGGCCGCGCAGGGGCGGCTCCAGCTCGTCGCCGAGCGCCTCCACGTCCATCCGCAGACGGTCCGCTATCGGCTCGGGCGGCTGCGCGAGCTGTTCGGCGAGGCGCTCGACGATCCGCAGCGGCGCTTCGAGCTGGAGCTGGCGCTGCGCGCGGAGGGGGCGTTCGAGGGCGGCTGACGACGTGCGTCAGGCCGGCGCGGGGTGCGCGTCGGCGGGCGTGGGCGCGCCCTCGGCGATCGCGTCGGCCGCGATCTCGTCGTGCCAGACGTAGAGGACCGGCACCTGGTACTTGCCGCCGAAGGAGGCGCGGAAGGCGGACATCTCGGGGCCTTCCCAGTAGCGCTCCCAGTCGAGTCTCGACTCGAACCACATCATCTGCGTGATTCTGTACGCGTCGTCGCGCGAGCGGTGGACGCGGTACTGCGTCGCGCCGTAGCGGATCGACGCGGCCGCGACCTCGCCGACCGCCGCGGCGAGCTTGTCGCCGCGGAACAGCGTCGCGTACCAGGGGATGTGCACGACTCCGGCCATCGGCGGATCCTATCGAGCGGGCGGGCGGGGCGACCTACGCCCCGACCTCCGCCCGGATCGCGCCGGGGCCCTCGGCCGTCTTGCCCTGGCCCTCGTCCGTGGCGCCGACGAGGATCGCGATCTTGCCGAGATGCTTGTTGTCGCGCAGCAGCTGGTGCGCCTCGGCGACCTTCTCGAAGCCCATCGTCTGCCACAGCACGGGGCGCACGAGCGACTGCTCGATCAGCTCGTTCGCCTTCGTCGCCTCCCACGCGTTCGCGAAGTGCGAGCCGATGATCTGCTTCTGGCGCATCCACAGGTAGCGCACGTCGAAGTCGAGCTGGTAGCCCGACGTCGCGCCGCAGATGACGACCTTGCCGAACGGCTTGACGCACAGCACCGAGGTGGGGAACGTCGCTCTGCCGACGTGCTCGAAGACGATGTCGGGCGCGCCGCCGAGCTTCTCCTCGACCACCCCGCAGAAGCGCTTGGACTCCTTGAAGCGCGTCTTCTCGGCGTCCTTGTCCTCGCCGCCGCGGCGCATCATGCCCTTGAAGTCGTTGCGGTCGATGTAGTCGACGGCGCCGAGCTGCTTGATCAGCTCGCCCTTCTCCGCGCTGGAGACGACGCCGACCGACTGCGCGCCGGCGATCTTGCAGAGCTGCGTGGCGAACACGCCCAGCCCGCCGGCGGCGCCCCAGATCAGCACGCGGTGGCCGGGCTGAAGCTTCGCCTGGTCCATCAGCATGCGGTAGGCGGTGAAGTACGTGAGGCCGTACGAGGCCGCCTCCTCCCAGCTCAGCCCTCTCGGCTTCGGCAGCAGCTGCTGCGCCTGCACCTTCGTGAACTGCGCGAAGGAGCCCCACGTCGTCTCGTAGCCCCAGATCTGCTGCGAGGGCGCGGCGAGCGGGTCGAGCCCGTGAACCTCCGGGTCCTCGTAGGAGGCCTGGTTGCAGTGGATCACGACCTCGTCGCCCGGCTGCCAGCGCGTGACGCCCTCGCCGACCTTCCACACGATCCCCGACGCGTCGGACCCGCCGATGTGGTGGCCGTACTGCGGGTGGTCGCCGTAGCGCATCACCGAGACCGGCTCGCCGAGCGCCGCCCACACGTTGTTGAAGTTGACGCCCGCGGCCATCACGCGCACGATCACCTCGAAGGCGCCGGGCTGCGGCGTCTCGATCTCCTCGAGCTGGAAGGCGTCGACCGGCTCGCCCAGGCGCTCCTCGCGGATCACCCACGCGGTCATCGTCTCGGGAAGCTCGCCCGGCTCGGTCGCGACGGTCGCGACCTGGCTCACGTCAACAGCCACACAGCACCTCTTCAGAGTCGATCGGGGGAAGTTGGAAGGCCCGCATCGTACCCATGCGAGGAGGGTCGCCTATCTAGTAGGGGTTGGCGGAGCCCGCGTGAGCGGCTGGTGTGCGGTCGACCAAGCGGGGCAAGGACGCAGGGAGGCGGCAATAGCAGCGCTATTGCGCCGAGCGAGGACGCAGCATCCGCGCAGTGTCGCCCGCCGCCAGACGCCGCGGGGGTTCCGCCAATCCCTACCAGCTCAGACGAGGTCGTTGCGCTTGAACCAGATCATCAGCAGCAGGCAGGAGAGGACGATCCCGCCGACGCCCCACACGACGAACGCCGTCGCGCCTGTGATGTGCCGCACGAGGAAGCCGAAGTTCTGGCCGAAGAAGCCGGTCAGCGCCGTGATCGGCAGAAAGATCGTCGCGACGACGGTGAGCTGCTTCATCACCACGTTGAGCCGGTTCGAGACCGTCGAGAGGTAGACGTCCATCGCGCTCGTGAGCAGGTCGCGGTAGGAGTCGACCATGTCGGAGACGCGGATCAGGTGGTCGTAGACGTCGCGGAAGTAGTCGCGCGTGCCGGGCTCGAGGCCCGGAAGCTCGGCGATCTCCTCGATCGTGCGCGCGGCGAGGTCGCGCTGGGGCGTGACGACGCGCCGCAGCGTCACGAGCCCGCGCTTGATGTGGAAGAGGCGCTGGAGCTGCTCGTCGTCGGGCCGCAGGACGATCTGGTCCTCGAGCTCGTCGATCGCGTCGTCGATGCCCTCCAGCACCGGGAAGAACGTGTCGGTGAGCGTGTCGAGGATGCGGTAGACGACGAACTGCTCGCTCTCGCCGTCCCGCCCGGCGAGCCTGGCGCGCAGCGCGTCGAGCTGCTCGCACGGGTCGCGGCGGACCGTCACGACCCACGAGCCGCTGACGAGCATGTGGACCTCGATCAGCCGCGTCGCCGGCCCGGAGGCGTGCGCGCCGTAGAAGACGATCAGCATCTGGTCGTCGTAGCGGTCGAGCTTCGGCCGCTGCCCGAAGTGCTGCGTGTCCTCCAGCGCGAGCGGATGCCAGCCGAAGCGCTCGCCGAGCGCCGCGAGCCGCTCGTCGCTGGGATCGACGAGGTCGAGCCAGAAGAACTCGTCGCGCGCGATCAGCGCATCGATCGCGCGCTCGTCGGCGCTGTCGAGGACCTGCATCGCCGGGGCACGCTAACCGACTGAGGGGCGGATCGCCGTGTCTGGCAAGGACGCAGCCGGTGTGGCGTACTTCGTACGCGAACCGGCGAGGACGCCGCCAGGCGCGGCGAGGCGTCCCTCAGGGCTGGAGCAGGTCCTGCTGGGCGCTGGCGCGTTCCGGGCCGACGACGAGCTGCGCGGGCTTGAGCGTGCCGGCCGCGTCGCCGACGGCGCACGTGCCCTGCACGAGCGGGAGCTTGACGCGGGCCGTGCCCTGCGGGTTGATCGGCCCGCTCGAGGCGTCCGCCGCCACGCACGCGCCGCTCGCGCCGGCGGGCGCGGTCAGCGTCACGTTGCGCGAGCGCGTGCTCTCGTTCGCGATCAGCAGCAGCACCGGGCCGGCGCCGATGTGCGAGGGGGAGATGGAGACGCGCGCGTCGGTCAGATAGACCGAGACCGCGATCGGCTCCGGCGGGCGCGACGCGTTCGCATAGCTTCCGCCGCTGCTGCCGCAGCCGGCGATGGTGGCGGCGAGCGCCATGGCGCTGAGCGCTCCGAGCATCCGCGTCCGCATCGTGGCTTCGGGTCTCCCTCTGGCTGTCGGTGGTCGCCCACGGCACCCCCAGCCGTCGCTGCGCCGGAACCTTAGCCGACTAACCAGTCAATCGCGAGCGGATCGGCGTTCGCGGGGTGTCGCGGCGCCGATCGGGGCCGGGCTCAGGAGGCGTCGTCTACCGCCGCGGCGGTCGCCCCGGCGAGACGCTCGCGCTCGTCGGCCAGCTCGCTCAGGGCGCGCTGAAGGCGCTCCCAGGAGACCAGCTCGGCCTCCTCGTAGTCCGGCCCCGCGAGGTCCGAGGTGCTGACGCGGTAGTCGGCCCACGCCGTGCGCGTCCGCTCGTCGAGCTGCTCGAGCAGGCGGCTGGTGTCGTGGTCGGCTGCGAATGTGGTCATCGGGCGCCTCCTTCCTTCGACGGTGACCCCGTGCACTGATCATCGTACCCGGGTGCGCGGTCGGGACACGACCTGAACGGCAGCTCGACGACCGTGGCGCTGGCCTCCCCGGCGCGCAGCGTCGCGCCGGGCTCGGCCTCGCGGCGCACGACCGCGAGCGCGATCGGGCCGTACGTCGGCGAGACGACGACGCTTCCGAGCCGGCCGACGGGCTTTCCGTCGAGGATCAGCTCCGTGTCGCGGGCGACCGGAGCCGACAGCCGCAGGCCGCGCAGGCGGCGGTTCGGCTTGCCCTTGTAATAGAGGCGCGCGACGGTCTCCTGGCCGACGTAGCAGCCCTTCTCGAACGAGACCGCGCGCTCGTTGAGGCCGGCCTCCTGCGGGATCGTCGTGTCGTCCAGGTCGACGCCGTAGCGCGGGCGGCCGCGCTCGACGCGCAGCGTCTCGACCGCGTCCTCGGCGACCGCAACGGCGCCGCGCGCGCGCAGCGCCGCGGCAAGCTCCTCGGTGTCCGCGGCGTCGCACAGCAGGTCGATCCCCACGTCGGTGACGATCGCGCGCGCGGCGATCCCGTCGAGATCGACGACGACGTGGGCGTGCTCGTCCTGCGGAAGGTCGGCGCCGGCGACGCGGCGCGCGCCGGGGCCGACGAGCGAGAGCAGGCCGCGCTGCAGCGTGCGCTTGTGCAGCTCGGCGTCGAAGCCGACGCGCGCGCGATGGAGCACGTTGAAGATCGCCTGCAACGCGCCGCGCTCGGTGTCGAGCAGCAGCTCCGGCCCGGTTTCGAGGATCCGCAGGTCGCCGAGCATCTTGCCCTTCGGGCTCAGCAGCGCGGCGTAGCAGCCCTGCCCGGGGGTCAGCCGCTCGACGTCGTTTGTGACCTGACCTTGCAGGAAACCCTTCGCCTCGCCGCCGCTGAACGCGAGCTTGCCGCGCTCGGAGCGGTCGAGCAGGCCGCAGCCGTCGTGCACGATGCGCTGCTCGTCGAGCTGGGGGGATGAGGCGACCGTGTCCACGCGGTCGAGGATAGCGAGCGGTCGCTTGGCTCCCAGCCGCGACTGCGGTACTTCAAATCCGAGTTTTAGATATGCCACAATTGGCGCAGTGAGCCCACCTCCACCGCCGCTGCTCGACCCACCGCTGACGGTCACCGCCTCGCCGCCGAGCGCGCTCCGGCGAATTCGCGCGCGCGGCGGGCTGCGCGGAGTCCTGCCGCTGCTCGGCCCGGCCTTCGTCGCCGCGATCGCCTATGTCGATCCCGGCAACTTCGCGACGAACATCGCCGGGGGCGCGAAGTACGGCTACCTGCTGCTGTGGGTCGTGCTGCTCGCGAACGTGACGGCGATGGTCGTCCAGACGCTGTCGGCGAAGCTCGGGCTGGCGACCGGGCGCAACCTGCCCGAGCTGTGCCGCGAACGGTTTGGGCGGCGGGCGTCGATCGGTCTGTGGATCCAGGCCGAGCTGGTGGCGATGGCGACCGACCTGGCCGAGTTCGTCGGCGCGGCGATCGGCCTCAACCTGCTGTTCGGCGTCCCGCTGTTCGCGGCCGGGCTGATGACCGGCGCCGTCGCCTTCGCGATCCTCGGCCTGCAGGCGCGCGGCTACCGTCGCTTCGAGCTCGCGGTCGGCGGCCTGATGGCGATCGTGCTGCTCGGCTTCCTCTACGAGACGCTCAAGATCGGCGCCGACTGGGGCGCGGCCGCGCACGGCCTGCTCGTGCCCCGCTTCGATGGCGGCGACTCCGTGCTGCTCGCGGCCGGGATCCTCGGAGCGACCGTGATGCCGCACGTGATCTACCTCCATTCGGCGCTCACGCAGGACCGCATCCGCGCGCGCGACGACGCCGAGCGCCACGAGCTGTTCCGCTTCATGCGGATCGACGTGCTGATCGCGATGGCGCTCGCGGGCGTCGTGAACGTCCTGATGCTGACCGTCGCCGCGTCGCTCTTCCATGGCTCCGGCCTGACCGGCGTCGACTCGATCGAGGGCGCCTACCACGGCTTCAAGACGCTCGTCGGCGGCGGCGCGGCGCTCGCGTTCGCCGGGGCGCTGCTCGCCTCCGGCTTCGCCAGCTCGAGCGTCGGGACGTACGCCGGGCAGGTCGTGATGCAGGGCTTCATCCGCCGCACGATCCCGCTCGCGCTGCGGCGCATCGTGACGATGACCCCGGCGCTGCTCGTGCTCGCGGTCGGGCTCGATCCGACGCGCTCGCTGGTGATCAGCCAGGTGGTGCTGTCGTTCGGGATCCCGTTCGCGCTGATCCCGCTGATCCTGCTGACGAGCCGGCGCGACGTGATGGGCACGTTCGTCAACCACCGCGCGACGACGATCGTGGCGGCCGCGATCGCGGCCGGGATCGTCGCGCTGAACGTGTTCCTGCTCTTCCAGACGTTCGCGGGCTGAGCCGGCTACGCTTCCGGCCGATGCTGCTCGCCGACACGTTCCAGCAGATCGTCGACTCGCTCCCCGACGACTGGACCGACCTGGAGCTCGACCTGCGCCTGCGCGACGAGTCGCGCTACGTCGACGCCGCCGTCTACCTCGTCACGTGCAACGCGCAGCCGTACTCCAGACATGACTGGCACTGGCGCATCCTCGTCGCGCACCGCTTCGGGCACGCGGCCGCCGCGCCGGCGGTCCACGGCGCGCTGAGACTGCTCGACGACGCCGGGATCGCAGGCGAGCTGGCGGTGCGCGAGGTGCGCAGCGGACGCGTCGAGGTCACGCAGATGTGGGGCCGGCCAGAGTCGGTCCGGCGCGAGTTCGCGTCGCTGCGGGCGCAGTAGCGCCCCGCGGCTGCCTGCGCACCGCGTCCGCGCAATCGGCAGACTTCCGCCGCATGATCGCGGTCATCACGGGGGCGTCGAGCGGGATCGGGGAGGCTGCGGCGCGCCGGCTCGCGGCCGAGCCGGGCGCGCGGCTCGTGCTCGTGGCGCGGCGTGAGGATCGGCTGCGGGCGTTGGCGGACGAGATCGGCGGGGCGACGGTGGTGGCGGTCGATCTGACCGACGACGATGCGCCCGCGCGCGTGCGGGCGGCGGTGGAGGAGCAGCACGCTGGGCGGCTCGACCTGCTCGTCAACAACGCCGGCGCGTCCTGGAATGCGCCATTCGCCGAGGGTGGCTGGGAGAACGTGCGCCGCACGATGGCGCTGAACTTCGATGCGCAGCTCCGTCTGACGGAGGCGCTGCTGCCGCTGCTGCGGGCGTCGGCGCCGTCGTCGATCGTGAACGTCGCCTCGACCGCGGGGCGCGTGGGCCGCGGGGGCGGCGGGGCGTACAGCGCCAGCAAGTTCGCGTTCGCCGGCTGGACCGACTCGCTGCACCTGGAGGAGCAGCCGCACGGCGTGCACGTCGGGCTCGTGCTGCCCGGCTTCGTCGCCACCGAGGGCTTCCCGCAGAGAATGCTCGTCGATCGCGGGGCGACGCGTTGGATCGTCTCGAAGCCCGAGCGCGTCGCGGAGGCGATCCTCGACGCCGGCCCCGGCGGCCGCGCCGAGCGCTACGTCCCGCGCGCGTACTGGATCGCGGCGGCGCTGCGGATCGCCGCGCCGCGGCTCGTGCGCCGGGCCATGCAGCGCGGGGCGAACCGCCTCCTCATGCGCGGCTAACCGGCGTCGTCCGACTTCGCGCCCGATCGCGCCAGCTCGCGCGTGTCGAACAGGCGCGCGACGTCGGGCGGGCGTGTGACGATCCCGAAGCGCGCCTCCCACTGCGCCCAGCGCGCGAGCACCTGCGGGTCGAGCGCGCCGATGCGCTCGCCCGGCGGTGAGAGCGCGGGCTCGAGCGCGTCGAGCTGCGCGCGGAGCTGGCTCGCGTCGAGGCCGGGCACGGCCGCTTCGAGGTCGGCGAGGCTGCTCGCCGGGTCGTGGACCGCGACGGCGTAGCCGCGCCCGAGCGCGCGCACGGTCGCCGCGACGAGCGGGCGGTCGTTCCGCAGCGTGCGGCGCGTCGTGACGAGCAGCAGCTCGGGGTAGGGCGGCGCGCCGTAGTCGTCGACGCGGAACTCGCGCGTGCCCGGGCGCTTGCTCTTCAGCGCGATCCCCTCGACGTCCCAGAAGGCGGTCGCGCCCGCGACTCTCCTGCCGAGCAGCGCGGGGACGGCGTTGAAGCCGATCGTGACCTTGTCGACCTTCGCGGCGTCGCCGCCGGCGCCGGTGACGATCGAGCGCAGCACGGCGTCGTCGCTCGGCAGGCCGGTGACCCCGACCTTGCGGCCCTGCAGCGCGCGCGGGGTCCCGACATCCGGCTGCGCGAGCACGGCCGCGAGCGGCCGCTGGACGATCGCCATGACCGCGACGAGGTCGCGGCCCTGCGCGGCGGCGAGCGCGAGGTCGTGGATGTCCATGACCGAGAACTGCGTGCGGCCTGACAGCAGCAGCTTGACCGCGTCGGTCGAGGCGCCGGGGACGCGCACGTGCAGCCGCACCCCCTCCGCCGTGTCGAAGCCGCGCGCGAGCGCCGTGTAGATCCCGGCATGCGCCGCGTTCGGCGTGAAGTCGAGCATCAGCGTCGCGTCGGCGTTCGGCGCCGGGCGGCCGCTCGACGAGCCGCCGCAGGCGGCGAGCAGCCCAGCGCTCGCCAGCAGCGCGATCAGGGGGAGAAGCCGGCGCATCGGCGGGGCAGCATACGAGTCGAGCCGGCGCGGCGGCGCGTCGGCGTTGGCTACGCGGCGGCGGGGCTCGCGACGAGGTGCACGACGCGCGCCTCCTCGACCTGCGCCTCGCCGCGCTCCTCCGCCTCGCCCTCCAGGACGAACTGGACGGCGTCCTCAGCCCAGCGGCACGCTGCCTCGAAGTCGGCCTCGGGCGCAGGGCCGCCGCGGAAGCGGGAAATATCGGGCGAGTCGAACGACCAGCCGTATCCGGGCTCGTGGTAGTGCTTGACGCGGATCGTGCGCATGGGCCTCCTCAGAGTAGATCCAAGGCGTCGGTCTCGGCAAGGCCGACATCGTTCACGAGCACGCTTCGCACCTCGCGCGGCTTGAGCTCCATGCGATCGTGGAACGCAAAGACGACTCGGGGTCGGCCTGGAGCATGCAGCGTCCGATGGGAGCCTCGCTGCCGCACGACGCGGTAGTTGAGCGGTTCGCGCATCAGGATCGCGAGCAGCCGGCGCGCCTTCATCGACGGGAAGTCGTCCACGCGGCGGGATGCTGCGGCGGGCCGCGTTGCGTGTCTGTCGCAGTTCGCGAAAAGTGCGTGCCGGATGGGCGGCGAATGTGGCGCTCTGCGCTGCCGTGCGTCAGTGGCGGTGGGTGCGGGGGCGGGGCGCGGGCGCGACTACACTGCGGCGAGGATGCGCCGCCGCGTCACGTTCTCGCGCAATGTCACGCTGTCGTTGTCGCGGACGTGCGTCTCGCACTGCAAGTACTGCGCGTTTCAGACGCACCAGGCGCACCTGCACGCGCCGGACGAGGTCGAGGCGCTGATCGACGGCGCCGCGCGGCGCGGCGTCAAGGAGCTGCTGATCCTCACGGGCGACGACCCGGCGCACCATCCCGGAGTCCGGGCGCGGCTGGCGGAGCTGGGATACGCGGACTTCGTCGCGTACGTCGTGTGGTGCTGCGAGCGGGCGCTGGAGCGGGGACTGCTGCCGCACACGAACCTCGGCGCGCTCGCGCGCGAGGAGCTCGCACGGCTGCGCGAGGTGACCGCCTCGCAGGGGCTGATGCTGGAGTCGACGCGGACCGATCTGGTCGCCCACCAGGGCTCGCCGACGAAGGATCCGGCGCTGCGCCTGCGCACGATCCGCGAGGCCGGGGCGCTCAAGATCCCGTTCACGAGCGGCATCCTCGTCGGCATCGGCGAGACGGAGCAGGATCGGATTGCGGCGCTGGAGGCGCTCGCGGCCGTGCACGCCGAGCACGGCCACCTGCAGGAGGTGATCCTCCAGAACTTCGTGCCGCACGACCGCTACTACGGGCGCGAGCCGGGCGAGATCGCGACGGCGGCGGCGGAGCGCTACTGGCGGACGGGGCTGCACGAGGGGCCGGAGGTGCCGCTGCCCGAGTGGGCGCGCGGTGGGGCGGGTGCGATCGACATCGACGGCATGAAGCGGCTGATCGGCGCGGCGCGCGAGCTGATGCCGGACGTCGGGATCCAGGTCCCGCCGAACCTCGCCGACTGGTGGCCGGAGCTGGTCGCCGCCGGCGCGACCGACCTCGGCGGGCTGTCCGCCAACGGCGACCACATCAGCCCCGAGCATCCCTTCCCGAGCCCGCATCAGGTGCGCAAGCGGCTCGCGGCCGACGGGGTCGCGCTGACCGAGCGGCTGTGCGTCTATCCGCAGTACATCGACCAGCGGTGGCAGGCGCAGGGCGTGCTCGACACGATCAAAGCGCGCTACTGGAGCTTCATCCCGCGCCGCGGCTCGGGGCGCCAGGAGGCGCCGTTCCAGATCGACGTGGATCTCGTCGGTCCGGCGATCGCGAAGGCGCGCGACGGCCGCTGGCTCACGCGCGAGGAGCTGACGGCGCTGTTCGCGGAGACGCGGCCGGAGGCGATCGAGGAGATCCGCCAGGCGGCCGACGAGCTGCGCGCCGAGCTGGCCGGCGAGACCGTCACGTTCGTCGTCAACCGCAACATCAACATCTCCAACGTCTGCACGGTCGGCTGCGCCTTCTGCGGGTTCGGACAGGGCAAGCGCAGCCCGGACGCCTACGAGCACGACGAGGCCGAGTTCGTGCGGCGCATCCACGAGGCGCTCGACTACGGCGTGACTGAGCTGTGCATCCAGTCGGGGATCCATCCCGACTGGACGCTGGAGGACTACCTGCACTGGCTGCGGGTCGCGAAGCGCACGGCGCCCGAGCTGCACCTGCACGCCTACAGCCCGATGGAGATCGCCCACATGCAGGACATCTCCGGCCTGCCGTTCAGCGAGATCTTCGCGCGCCTGCGCGACGCCGGGCTCGGCTCGACGCCCGGCACCGCAGCCGAGGTGCTGCACGACGGCGTGCGCGAGCGGATCAGCCCGAACAAGCTGCCGGTCGCGCGCTGGGTCGAGGTGATCGAGGCGAGCCACGCCGCCGGGCTGCGCTCGACGAGCACCGTGATGTTCGGACACGTCGAGGAGCCGTGGGAGCTGGCCGAGCACATGCGCGTCCTGCGCTTGCTCCAGGAGCGCAGCGGCGGCATCACCGAGTTCGTGCCGCTCTCGTTCATCCCGTTCCACACGCTGCTCGGGCGCACGCACGGTGTCGAGGAGATCGGCCGCGCGGAGAACCTCAAGCACACGGCCGTCTTCCGCCTCGCGCTCGGCAGGAGCGTGCGCAACGTGCAGGCGAGCTGGGTGAAGATGGGGCTGGAGACGGCGACGGAGTCGCTGCGCTGGGGCGTCAACGATCTCGGCGGCACGCTGATGGAGGAGTCGATCAGCCGGCTCGCCGGCAGCTACCACGGCGTCAAGCTCGATCCGCCCGAGCTGATCGCCGCCGCGCACGACGCCGGCCGCCCCGCGGCCGAGCGCACGACGCTCTACGAGATCCGCCGATCGCACCCGATTCCGGTGCGGGGCGCGGCGGGCGTCGCGCGCGTCTGAAGCGTACGATCGGCGGTTGTGAGTACCGCGAGCTCCCCGTCTCGAACGCGCGAGACGAGCCTGTTCGCGGGGGTCGAGCCGCTCGAGGTGTTCGTCGACCTGCTCTCGGAGATCGAGAGCGACACGACCTCCAGCGAGTTCTACCACCGCATCTGCGAGGCGATCTGCCGGCTGACGACGATGCGCCGCGCGGCGATCTTCCTCTACGACGTCGGGCGCCAGCGCGTGCGCGCGGTCGGCTCGCACGGCATCTCCTACACGCGCCTCGCCGCGCTGCGCCCGACGCTCGACCAGGCGCCGATCGCCCAGCGCGCGCTCGCCGAGGACCGCGTGATCGTCGTCCACTCCGACGCGATCGAGCACGAGGTCCCGCGCGACTACGCCGCGCTGCTCGGCATCACCTCGCTCGTCTGCACGCCGCTCGCGGCTGCTGGACACCAGTACGGGATCATCGCCGCCGACCGCGGCGGCGGCGACTTCGAGTTGGCCGACGGCGAGCGTCACTTGATGTGGACGCTCGGCAAGACCGCCGCGCTGGCCGCGACTGCGCGCCGCGCCACGCGCCAGCAGGAGCGCACGCGCCGGCTCGGCGAGCGCATCGATCTGGCGCGCGAGATCCACGAGCGCGTGCTGCAGCGGCTGTTCGGCGTCTCGCTCGTGCTGAGCGCTCAGCAGCCGCTCACGAACGAACAGCGCGAGCGCTGCCGCACCGAGATGGTCGAGGCGCTCGCCGACCTGCGCACGGCGCTGGAGCGGCCGCTCGCGCCGGTCGCGCATGAGACCGGCACGACGCTCCGCGCCGAGATCCCGCGGCTGACGAAGGAGAGCAAGCTGCCGGTGCAGGTCGACTGGCCACACGGGGTCGACGTGCCGCCGCGGCTGGAGGGCGTCGCGCAGGCGGTGCTCGCGGAGGCGCTGCGCAACGTCGCCAAGCACGCGGTGCCGACGCGCGTGGACGTCCTCGTGCAGCACGACGGCGACACCTTCTCGCTCGAGGTCCGCAACGACGGCGTGCAGCCGGTCGAGGAGGGCCGCAGCGCGGGCATGGGGCTGCGGCTCGCCGCGTTCGAGGCGCTCCAGCACGGCGGCTTCGTCGAGTTCGGGGCCGACCGCTCGGCGGACTCCGCCTGCTGGCGCGTGCGGCTCGTCGTGCCCGTCGCGGGCGCGGCGTCGCTCTCGCCGCTCGCCGCCGGGGAGGGGGACGGATGAGCGAGGAGCGCCGCCTGCGCGTGCTCGTCGTCGACGACCACGACGTCGTCCACTGGGGCTTCCGCCAGCTGCTCGGCGAGCAGAGCTGGGTCGAACGCTGCCTCGCGGCGCGCAACACGGGCGAAGCGCTCGAGCTGACGGACCGCTACCGCCCCCACGTCGCGCTCGTGGACCTGTTCCTCGGCAGCGAGTCGGGAGCGGACCTGTGCGAGACGATCCGCTCGCGTTCGCCCGAGACGCGCGTGCTGCTGATCTCCGGCGCCGGGCGGATCTCCCCGCAGGCGGCCAAGGCGGCCGGCGCGTCCGGCTTCGTCTCGAAGGATTGGGGCGCGCACGACGTCGCGATGGCGGTGCGGATGGTCGGGCTCGGGATGACGATGTTCCCGCCGCAGTCCGACCAGCCGGCGACGATCCTCTCGCAACGCGAGCAGGAGGTGCTCGCGTTGATCGCCGGCGGCTCGACGAACCGCGAGATCGCCGCCCAGCTCTACCTCTCGCCGCACACGGTCAAGGAGCACACGAGCGCGCTGTACCGCAAGCTGAAGGCGCGCAACCGCGCCGAGGCGGTGCAGCGCGCCCAGCGCATCGGGCTGTTGGGCTGAGGTCGCCCCCCAAGCGGGGGGTGTGCTCGTTTCCATAGGTAGTGGATGCGCCGGTGCGGGCGAACGATGTCGCCGGTGCCGTTGTTCACCGCCTTTCTCTTCCCCGGCCAGGGAAGCCAGACCGCCGAGATGCGCGAGGAGGTCGCGGCAGCGCGGCCGGACCTGCTCGCGCTCGCGTGCGAGGTCGTCGGCGAGGACCCGTTCGCGCGCGTGGAGGACGGCACGCGCTTCGCGCAGCCGGCGATCTACTGCGCGAGCGTCGTCGGCTTCGAGCGGCTGCGCGCTGCGGGGCTGACCGCGGACGCGGTCGCCTATGCCGGGCACTCGCTCGGCGAGGTCGCCGCGCTGGCGGCCGCGGGGGCGCTGAGCGCCGAGGACGGGCTGCGGCTCGTCGCGACGCGCGGACGGCTGATGCAGGAGTCGGGCGAGCGCGCCGGGAACGGGTCGATGCTCGCGCTGCTCGGCAACGGCGCCGCCGACCGTGCGGACGCGGTGGCGCAGGCGGCCGGCCTCACGGTCGCGAACGACAACGCGCCCAACCAGGTCGTGCTGTCGGGCGCCAAGGACGCGTTCGAGGCGGCCGCCGCGGCGGCGCGCGAGCACGGGCTCCGCGCGGTGCCGCTCCCGGTGACAGGCGCGTTCCACTCGCCCGCGATGGCCGGCGCGCGGGCCGAGCTGGAGGCGGCGCTGGCGCAGATCGACTTCGCCGAGCCATCCGTGACGGTGCTCAGCTCGATCGCGCTCGCGCCCTTCGGCGACGTGCGCGCACAGCTCGCGGACGCGCTGACGATGCCCGTGCGCTGGCGCGAGACGCTGCTCGCCCTGCGCGACCAGGGGATCGAGCGCTTCGTCGAGACCGGCCCGGGCAAGGTCCTCACCGGCCTCGTCAAGCGCACCGTGCCCGACGCGGAGGCGCTCGTCGGCGCGAAGCTGGTGGAGCGCGTCGGTGCTTGAGGGGACGCCGGTGGTCGAGCGGGCGGCGGCCGGCGCTCGCGAGCGGCGCGGCGCGGCGATCCTGTCCGTCGGCGCCGAGCTGCCGCGCCGCCGCGTGAGCAACGACGAGGTCGCCGCGCAGATCGGCAAGACCGACGAGTGGATCTACACGCGCACCGGCATCCGCGAGCGCCGCCACGCGGAGCCCGACGAGTCGCTCACCGGCATCGCCGCCGCCGCCGGCCGCGAGGCCCTGGAGCGGGCCGGGATCGCGGTCGACGCGCTCGACCTCGTCGTCGTCGCGACGCTCACCGGCGACGAGCGGATGCCGAACGCCGCCGCGATGCTGGCGCGGGCGCTCGGTGCCCCGACGAGCGTCGGCACGGTCGAGGTCAACGCCGCCTGCACCGGCTTCCTGACGGCGCTGTCGATCGCGGCGGCGCACCTGGAGGCGGGGCGGGCGCAGCGCGCGCTCGTCGTCGGCGCGGACCTGCTCAGCCGCGTCCTCGACCGCGACTCGAAGCAGACGGCGATGCTGTTCGCCGACGGCGCCGCCGCCGTTGTGCTCGGCGCCACGGCGCCGGGCGCTGGGCGCGTCGGGCCGATCCTCCTGCGCCACGATGCCGCCTCGCCCGAGTACCTGTACCTGAGCCGCGCGGCCGGGAGCACGATCGAGATGGACGGCCACGAGACGTTCAAGCACGCCGTCGCCCGCATCGTCGAGGTCACGCACGAGACGGTCGCGGCCGCCGGCGCCGGGCTGGCCGACATCGACCTGTTCGTCTACCACCAGGCGAACAGCCGCATCCTCCGGGCGGTCGCCGAGCGGCTGGAGCTGGACGAGTCGCGCGTGATCGACTGCATCGAGCTGACGGGCAACATGTCGGCCGCCTCGGTTCCCTACGCGCTAGCGACGGCGCACGCCGACGGTCGCCTAGCCGACGGCGCGCGCGTGCTGCTGGCGGCGTTCGGGGGCGGCTTCACGTGGGGCGGCGCGGTCGTCGAATGGGGAGCCGGCGATGCCTGAGCAGCGCGACGGCTGCGCGTTCGTGACGGGCGCCTCTCGCGGCATCGGCGCGGCGATCGCGCGCGGGCTGGCGGCCGACGGCTGGGCGGTCGGCGTCGGCTACAACCGCGGCGCCGACGCCGCGCAGGCGGTCGTCGCGCAGATCGAAGCGGCCGGCGGGCGCGCGCTCGCGCTCGGCGGCGACGTCGTCGAGCGCGAGCGGATCGAGCAGCACTTCTCAGTGCTCGAAGAGCGCTTCGGTCCCGTGCTCGTGCTCGTCAACAACGCCGGCGTGCGCGCCGACGGGCTCGCACCGCAGATCGAGGACCGCGCGTGGGACCTCGTGCTCGACACGAATCTCACCGCCGCCTTCCGCGCGACGCGCCGCGCCGTGCGGCCGATGCTGAAGGCGCGCTTCGGGCGGATCGTCAACATCGCCTCCGTCGTCGGCCTGCGCGCGAACCCCGGGCAGGCGAACTACGCCGCCTCGAAGGCCGGCCTGATCGCGATGACGAAGACGGTCGCGGCCGAGGTCGCGCGCCGCGGCGTGACCGTCAACGCGGTCGCGCCGGGCCTGATCGAGACCGACATGACCGCCGATCTGAACGGCGACCTGCTCGCGGCGATCCCCGCCAGACGCGCCGGGACGCCCGAGGAGGTGGCGGCGTGCGTGCGCTTCCTCGCCTCCGACGCCGCCTCGTACGTGACCGGATCGGTGCTGTCCGTCGACGGCGGCATGGCCGCCTGAACGCGTAGTCCCGCCCACCACCCCCAACCCCCCCAAGGAGCCCATCCCCCATGACAATCGCAACTCCAGACGCCGTCGAGGCGCGCATCGTCGAGGCGCTCGCGAGCTTCGGCCCCGACATCGAGCAGGTCACGCGCGAGGCGACGTTCGAAGAGCTCGACATCGACTCGCTCGACCTCGTCGAGCTGGCGCAGATCGTCGAGGACGACTACGGCGTCGAGCTCAAGGGCGACGACATGAAGAACCTCAAGACGGTCGGCGACGCGATCGACCTCGTGGTGGCGCGGGCCGCGTAATGACCCGCCGTAGGGTCGTCATCACGGGCGTGGGCGCCGTCACCCCGCTGGGCGTGGGCGCCGACGTGCTGCTGCGACGCTGGGTCGCGGGCGAGAGCGGCATCGCCGACGGCGAGGGCGCCTGCCGCGACTTCGTCGCGGCCGACCATCTCTCCAAGAAGGAGCTGCGCCGCGCCGACCGCTTCGCGCACTTCGCGATGGTCGCCAGCGACGAGGCGCTCGCCGCGGCCGGCTGGGGCGGCGGCGAGCTGCCCTACGCCTCCGAGCGGATCGGCTGCGTGCTGGCGACCGGCATCGGCGGGCTCGGCTCGCTCGAGGAGCAGCACGACGTGCTGCGCGACAGCGGTGCGAAGGCGGTCTCGCCGCTGTCGGTCCCGCTGTTCATGGTCAACGCGGGCGCGGCGGCGCTGTCGATGCGCCACGCGCTGCGGGGGCCGGCGTACTCGGTCGGCTCCGCCTGCGCGGCCGGCTCGCACGCGATCGGCACGGCCGCGCGGATGATCCAGACGGGCGACGCCGACGCCGTCGTCACCGGCGGCGCGGAGGCGACGCTCACGCCGCTCGCGCGCGCGAGCTTCGTGTCCGCCAGCGCGCTGTCGCCGAGCGGCATCTCGCGTCCGTTCGACGCGCGCCGCGACGGCTTCGTGATGGGCGAGGGCGCCGGAATACTCGTGCTGGAGGACGCCGAGCGCGCGGCGCAGCGCGGCGCGCCCGTGCTCGGCGAGGTGCGCGGCTACGCCTCGACCTCCGACGCCTACCACCTGACCGCGACCGAGCCGGAGGGCACGTACGCCGCGGCCGCGATCGAGGCGGCGCTGCGCGACGCGGCGCTGGAGCCGGACGCGATCGACTACATCAACGCGCACGGCACCTCGACCGAGCTGAACGACGCCTCCGAGACGAAGGCGATCAAGCGCGTGTTCGGCGAGGAGCTGGCGCGGACGGTGCCGATCTCCTCGACGAAGTCGGCGATCGGGCACCTGCTCGGCGCCGCCGGCGCGGTCGAGGCGATCGCGACGCTGCTCGCGCTGCGCGAGCGCGTGCTGCCGCCGACGGTCGGGCTGGAGCAGCCCGACCCGGAGCTGGACCTGGACTACCTGCCGCTTGCCGCACGGCCGTTCACGCCGAAGGGCGAGCGGCCGCTGGCGCTGTCGAACTCGTTCGGCTTCGGCGGTCACAACGTCGTTCTCTGCCTGGAGGGGGTCGCATGAGTGCCATCGCCGTCGCCGAGACCGCGCCCGCACGCCTGACGCCGCACGAGCGCCTGGAGCTGCTGTGCGACGCCGGCTCGTTCGAGCCGATCCGCTCGGGCGTCGTCTCGCCGAAGCTCGGCGCGCGCGCCCGGCCGGGCGACGGCGTCGTCGGCGGGCTCGGCCGCGTCGACGGCCGTCCGGTCGCCTGCTACGCGCAGGACGTCTCGTTCCTCGGCGGCTCGCTCGGCGCCGCCCACGCCGACACGATCAACCGCGTGCTGTCGCTCGCCGGCCGCTCGCGCGTGCCGGTCGTCGGCTTCATCGAGTCCGGCGGCGCGCGCATGCAGGAGGG
>DATNAP010000053.1:0-23246 GCA_035572475.1 Conexibacter sp.
ACCTCTTTCAGAATGACCGGCGGCCGGCTGGCACCGTCTCGCGGCGCCGGCTCGCCACCCGCGATGTTCGACGCAGCATTGCTGCGCCTTCACATCGCGTGCGGCGTCCGGCATCCACGATCCGGCACCATCCGACTCGCCTCATTCTGAAAGAGATTCTTAGCCGACCAGGCGCATCACGGGGACGTCGTATGCCGTGAGCCGTGCGTCGTGAGTGACGAGCGTCGCTGCCTCGCCCTGCGCCTGCGCAACGAGCAGCCGGTCGAACGGATCGCCGTGGTGGCGCGGCAGGCGAGCTGCGTCGAGTGCGTTGTCCGGCGTGAGGTCGGACCAGCCGAAGCCTGCGCGTTCGGCACGGTCGAGGATGTCTTCCGGCGCGACAAGCTTCCCCTTGATGCGCTTGACCTCCAGCTCCCATATGTTCACAGCGCTGATCAGGAGCTCATTGCGGTCGTCGAAGAGCTGCACGACGCGGCTGCGCGGGAGCACAGGGTCAGCGGTGACCAGCCAGAGGAGGATGTGGCTGTCAAGCAAGAGCCTCATCGAGCATCCCAAATGCGCGAGCAATCTCCTCGTCGGCTTCGTCGAAGCGCGACATATCGACCTTGCCCTTCCAGGCGCCGTAGAACGACCAGTAATCGCGTCTTGTCTCGTAGCGGACGAGATCCGCGACAGGCTTGCCGTTCCGCGTGATGCTGACCTCCTCGCCCTGCTCGACGCGGCCGAGCAACTCCGGCATGCGAGCCGCGGCGGCCTCGATGTCTACATGGATCATGCGACCAAGGTAGGCGACCGACCGAGCAACGTCTACAGCGCACATATGGCAACCGGCGTGTGAACGCCGACGTTCGTACTACCCTTCGCGGCAGGCCCCCGTGGAGTGCGACCGCCGGGGAAAACGCAGGCCCGTGGAGTGCGACCGCCGGGCACCTCACCGAAAGGAATCCCCATGTCCAATGCCGTCATCGTCGACGCGGTCCGGACGCCGATCGGACGCGCCGTCAAGGGCTCGCTGAAGGACGTGCGCGCCGACGACCTCGCCGCGACCCCGCTCAGAGCGCTGCTCGAGCGCAACCCGCAGCTCGATCCGACCACCATCGTCGACGTGATGATGGGCGCCGCCAGCGGCGAGGGCGAGCAGGGCTACAACGTCGCCCGCAACGCGCTGCTGCTCGCCGGCTACCCGGTCTCCGTCCCCGGCACCACCGTCAACCGCTTCTGCGCCTCCTCGCTGCAGACGATCCGCATGGCCTTCCATGCGATCACCGCCGGCGAGGGCGACACGTACGTCGCCGCCGGCGTCGAGGCCGTCTCGCGGCTCGGCGGCGGCTCGCCGGTGCCGTTCCACCCGCAGCTCGACGGCTCGCCCGGCTCGCTCGTCAACGTCTACATCCCGATGGGCTTCACGGCCGAGAACGTCGCCGAGCGCGAGGGCATCTCGCGCGAGGCGCAGGACCGCTGGGCCGCGATCTCGCAGCAGCGCGCCGTCGCGGCGCAGGAGTCCGGCCACTTCGACGCCGAGATCGTGCCGGTCGTCGTTCCCGAGCACACCGGGACGGACGAAAACGGCGAGGAGGTCACGGTTCCCGAGACCACCGTCGCCAAGGACGACGGCCCGCGTCCGGGCACGACCGAGGAGAAGCTCGCGCAGCTCAGACCGGCGTTCAAGTCCGACGGCACGGTCACGGCCGGCAACGCCTGTCCGCTCAACGACGGCGCCGCTGCCGTGCTGGTGATGGCCGAGGAGAAGGCGGCCGAGCTGGGGATGACGCCGAAGGCGCGCATCGTCGCCTCCGCCGTCGCCTCGATCGAGCCGGAGTACATGGGCCTCGGGCCGATCCCCGCGGTGCGCAACGTCTTGAAGCAGTCCGGCATGACGATGGACGACATCGACGTGGTGGAGCTGAACGAGGCGTTCGCGGCGCAGGTCGTGCCGTGTCAGGCAGAGTGGGGCATCGCCGACGAGCAGCTCAACCCGTTCGGCGGCGCGATCGCGCTCGGCCACCCGTTCGGGATGACCGGCGCCCGCATCATGACGACGCTGCTCAACGACCTCGAGACGCTCGACAAGACGATCGGGCTCGAGACGATGTGCGTCGCCGGCGGCATGGGCATGGCGATGGTGGTCGAGCGGTTGAACTAGCCGTAAGGGTGGACGGGTAGGCTCGACGCATGAGCCTGCTCGTCTACCTCATCGTGCTCGCCCTCGGCGGGCTGATCGTCGGGGCGCTCGCGCGCCTCGCGTTGCCGGGACCGGACCCGATGTCGATCCCTATGACCATCCTCCTCGGCCTCGCCGGCTCGTTCGCCGGCGGAATCGTCATGCGGCTGCTGTTCCACGCCGCCGGTGCCGGCATCCTCGTTTCCGTGCTGTTCGCGACGCTGATTCTGTGGGGGATCCGGCGCTCGCGCGGAGAGCGCGTGCACCCGTACAACTCGCGGCGCTAGACGGATAGCCGGCGCGAGCGCGGCGCCGCCGCCGGGCAGCCGACCCCGGCAGAGAGATCAGGGCCGGCCACCCGACGTTTGCTTGCGCGGCCGAGCCAGGTGCTTGGCCGCGCCGAGAGGGAGCCGCCACGATTGCCCTGCTCCCACGGCTTCGAACGCCTGCGGGCGGCCGAGGTTGGCAAGTTGCGAACGCGCATTCATCTGGCGTCGCCATGGGAGTGCCGTCGGCCGGCGGCGCTTCGTCGTGGGCGGCGCGTCAGCCCTGGCCGGGCGCGTCGCCGTGGCCCGGCGTGTTTCCGCCGTCACCGGGCGGGGAGCCTTCCGCGCCCTGGCCGGGCGGGGCGCCGCCATGCCCGGGCGGGGTTCCGCCGTGACCCGGCGTGCTTCCGCCGCGGCCTTCGGCGCCCTGGCCGGGCGGGGCGCCGCCATGTCCGGGCGGCGTTCCGCCCTTGCCGGGCGGCGTCCGGTGTCGCGCAGCCGGAGTCGTGGCGTTGCCGGCGCCGTGCCGCGACGCCCCGGGACTCCCGGTGCCGGGCGAGGACGGCGGCGCGACCGCGCCGACTTGCGGAGCGACGCCTGGACGGACTGCGGACGGGCCGGGCGGCGCAGCGGCTGTCGCGGGTGGGTGGCGGCGACGTACCCGGGCGCGGCTGGCCGCATCGGCCGCCAGCGCGCGCGCTCTGTGTCGCGACAGCTGCCGTCCAGACGCGGCGGGCGCATGCGATGTCGCATGTGCCGCTGCGCGCGCGTGATGGTGGATCGCGATCGTGCCGCCTCCGGCGACGGCGCCCGCGAGCGCGAGCGCGACGGCGACCTTGCTCGCGGACGACGACGCCAGCACGCCGCTGAGTGCGCCGCTCGCCGTCCCGGCCGACGCGGCGCCGGAGTGGCCGCCGATCCCGATGCTCGACAGCACGCCCGCTTTCAGCGCCGCGCTCGGCGCTACCGGCAGCGCGAGGGCGAGCAGGGCACGCTGCGCGCGCACCTCCGCCTTGAACGCGCGGCAGCCGGCGCAGGTGCGCAGATGGCGTCGCAGCGGCCCGCGCCGCAGTGCTGCGCCGGTGGCGGTCGCAAGCTCCACGCGGATCTGCTCGCACGGCGTTGCGCGCGCCTCGCGGCTCGCCACGAGCGAGGAGCGGGCTTGGAACACGAGCGCCTTCACCTTCTCCCGCGGGCAGTCGAGCACCCGGGCGATGCTGGCGTGGTCGAGCGCGCCGAGCTCGGCCAGCAGCAGGGCGGCACGCTGGTCGTCCGGCAGCCGTGCGAGGTCGGCGAGCAGCTCGCGCAGGTCCTCGCGCCGATCGACCGTCGCGGTGAGGCCGTCGGTCGCCGGCTCGGCCAGCTCGAGCGCGACGTGCTCGCGCCGGGCGCGCAGCAGCGACAGGCAGCGGTTGCGCGCGATCGCGAACAGCCATGGCCGCAGGTCGATCCGCTTGTCGCTCGTGACGAGGTCCCGATAGGCGGACAGGAACGTGTGCTGGAGCGCATCCTCCGCCTCCTCGCGCGAGCCGAGCATATGCCGGCAGAAGCCGAAAATCGCGCCGTGGTGGCGGTCGTAGAGCGCTGCGAACGCGGCGTCCTCGCCGGTGCGCACGAGCGCGACGAGGCGCTCGTCGCTCGCGCGTCGCAACAAACGCACGGAACGGCGCGCGCCGGCCGGCGCCGCCGCGAAGGAGACATGCTCCATGCGGGCATTATGCTCGTCACGCAGGATGAAAACGTGCGCTTCGCCGTCAGGTTGGCGGCGAACCCGCCGGTTCGACGCGCGCGGTCAGTCCGTTGACGCCGGAGCGCCCAGCGACAGCGCGAAGCGCCGCTCGGCGTCGGTGTGCCAGCCGGCGAGCGCGAGCCCGGCGGCGGCGAAGTCCTGGGCCACCCGCTGCGGCGTGAACTTGGCGCTGATCTCAGTGCGGATCTCCTCGCCCGCCTCGAGCTCGACGGCGAGCCCGAGCGCGGCGATCTGCACCGCGCACGCACGCCGGGCGCGCAGCCGCATCTCGATCCATTCGTTGCGGCGGTCGAAGAAGGCGACGTGCTCGAAGTCCTCGAGCGGGAAGTTGGCGTCCAACTCGCGGTTGAGCACGCGCAGCACGTTGCGGTTGAACTCCGCCGTCACGCCGGCGGCGTCGTCGTAGGCGGCCTCGATCACGTCCGGGTCCTTCACGAGGTCGGTGCCGAGCAGCAGCCGATCCTCCGGGCCGAGCAGCGCGGCGATCTCGCGCAGCAGCCGGCGGCGGCTGCCCGGCGGGAAGTTTCCGATCGTGCCGCCGAGCAGCGCGACGACGCGCGGCTGACCCGGGGTCGGCGGGGGGATGCGGTCCAGATGGCGCTCGAAGTCGCCGATCACGCCGTGCACCCGCAGCCCCGGATACTCGTCGACGAGCGCCTCGGCGCTTGCGCGCACGACCGACTCGGCGACGTCGAAGGGCACGTACCGGCGCAGTCGGCCGGCGGCCGCCATCGCGTCCAGCAGCACGCGCGTCTTCGCCGCCGTGCCGGAGCCCAGCTCGACCAGCTCGGCGGCGCCGGTGGCGGCGACGATCGCCTCGGCGTCGGCCTCGAGGATCGCCCGCTCGGCGCGCGTCGGGTAGTACTCCGGCAGCTCGGTGATGCGGTCGAACAGCTCGCAGCCGCGCGCGTCGTAGAAGTGCTTCGGCGGCAGCTCCTTGAAGGGCCTCGTCAAGCCGTCGAGCACGTCCTCGGCGAGGCCGCGCTCGTGCGCGGCGTCGAGGTGGTCGTCGATCGTCACGTCGGGCTGGCAGGTGGCGGACATGGACATCGGTTCACGCGTCCTTCGCTATGCGCAGCCCGGCGAAGATCTGCCGGCGCTGCGGGTGGTCCCAGTTGCGAAACGTCGGCGTGGCGACGCGCGCGCGCGTCGCCCACGAGCCTCCGCGCAGCACGCGGAAGTCGCCGCCGAAGAAGACCTCGGAGTACTCGCGGTACGGGTAGGCGCGGAAGCCGGGGTAGCCGTCGAAGCCGCCGGCGGTCCACTCCCAGGTGTCGCCGATCATGCCTAGGCAGCCGGCGGGGGAGACGCCGTCCGGGTGCGTGCCGACGGTGACGGTGCCGAAGCTCTGCTGGTCGACGTTCGCGTGCGCGGTATCGGGCGCACGGGCCGTCTCCGTCTCCTGATCCCAGGTCGCCGCCTTCTCCCACTCCGCCTCGGTGGGGAGGCGAGCGCCGTGCGCCCGGGCGAAGGCGTCGGCCTCGAACCAGGAGACGTGGACGACCGGCTTGCTCGGGTCGAGCGGCTCGCAGCGATCCATGCGCCACTCGCGCCCGTCGGCCGTCCACCCGGCGGGCCGCTCGATGTCGTACTCCTCCTTCCATGCCCATGCCTCGCGCGTCCACCATTCCGGCCGCTCGTAGCCGCCGTCCGAGACGAACTCGGCGAACGCGCCGTTCGCGACCGGCGCTCGGCCGATCCGGAAGGCGGGCAGCTGCAGCTCGTGGCGCGGCCGCTCGTTGTCGTAGGCGAAGCCGTCGGCCGGGGCGCCGATCGTGCAGCCGCCGGCGGGCACGTCGACCAGCTCCAGGCCGCTGAGCGCCGGTCCGGCGAGCGCCTCCGCCGGCGGGGCGTGCGGCGGGGCGGGCAGGTGCGCGAGCTCCATCGTCTGCAGCATCGTCTCGCTGTGCTGCTGCTCGTGGCGCAGCACGAGCTCCAGCAGGAACGGATCGCGGGTTCCCAGCTCGAACGCGCGCTCGTGCACGGCGCGCAGGTAGTCGAGCGCGTCGGCGCGGCGCAGGTAGGGCAGCTCGCCGCGGTGTGCGCGTGGGGTCTCGAACGCGTCGTAGACGTCGGTGAGGTCGGGGCGCAGCAGCGGCAGCCCGGCGCCGCGGTGCGCGAGCCACAGGTCCTCGAACGCGGCGATGTGGCCGAGGTCCCACACGAGCGGGCTCATCAGCGGCGAGTGGACCCGCTCGAGCGTCTCGTCGTCGAGGTGTGCGACGAGCGCCAGGGTCCGGGTGCGTGTGTCGCCCAACGCGTCGAGCACGTCCCCTCTCGCGCCCGGCGGCGCTGCCGTCTCGCTCGGCATCCACGTCAGTCTGACACGAACCGCCCGGCGCGAAACCACCTGCGGGCTGAGATTCCCGGGATCGTGCGAAGCGCGTGCGTCCGCGCGGCCTAAGCTGGCGCGGCGGCGCGATCGACGATCAGCTCCACGGCGCCCTCGGCGAGGAGGCTCGCGGGCACGCGCGGACTCGGCCCGGCGAGCATCGCCCCGACGGCCCACGCCTTGCCGGCGCCCGCGGTCAGGACGGCGATCGCGCGGGCGGCGAGCAGCACCGGCAACGTCAGCGTGACCCGCTCGAACGGCGGCTTGCTGCCGTGCACCGCGACGCACAGCTGCTCGCGCTCCTCCAGGACGGGATCGTCGGGGAAGAGCGAGGCGGTGTGGCCGTCCTCGCCGAGACCGAGCAGAGCGAGGTCGAGCTGTGGGATTTCGGCCGCGCCGGTCGGAAGCTGCGCGCGCAGCGCGCGCTCGTAGGCGGCGGCCGCCGCGGCGGGATCGCCGTCGCCGGCGCCCTCGACCGCGTGGACGATCGGCCGCGGCCGCCCCGCGGGCAGCCGCGCGAGCAGCGTGCGAACGACCAGCGCGTGGTTGCTCTCGGGGTCGTCGAGCGGCACGCAGCGCTCGTCGCCGAACCACAGGTGCACGTCGCGCCAGTCGTCCACCAGCGGGGCGAGCAGCTCGTACGCGCGTGCGGGGGTGTGCCCGCCGGCGAGCGCGATGTGCGCGGCGCCGTGCCGGGCGCGCGCGTCCGCGATCGCCGTCGCGACGCGCTCCGCGCACGTGCGCGCGGCGTCCTCCGCTTCCGCGACCGGGGTCAGGGCGATCATGTCGCCGCCAGTCCGTCGAGCAGCGCGGCGAGCGCTGCCCCGTACCCCGGCGTCGGGGTGGCGAACATCCCGAGCGCGGCCGCGAACGCGCGCGCCGGGTTGGGCGCTGCGACCGGCGCGGTCAGCGCGATCGTCTCGGCGCCCGCGTGCAACGCGAGCCCGTGGATGCCGGTCAGGTCCGGCTGCTCGGGCGGCCCGAGCACCAGCTCCACCGCCCCGCCGTCGGCGCGCCGTGCGACGCCGCTCCAGCCGCCGGGCGCCGGCGCCAGCCGTTCGAGCCGCCAGCCGGCGCGCGCCGCGATCCAGCCGGCGAGCAGCAGCGCGCTCGCCTGCTGCGGGGCGCACGAGCGCAGTTCGACGCGCTTCGTCCGGCCCAGCAGCCCGCGCGCCGCGGGATCGTCGAAGCGGGCGGCGACGTGGCGGCGCCAGCGCCGCAGCCGCAGCCACGCGACGTCGCGCACGCGCTCGGCGTCGAGCGCGGCGGCGCGCGCGAAGGCGAGCGGCAGCGCCGCGCCGCTCGCGACGCCGGAGTCGAGCACGATCGCGAGCGCGAGCGTCGCGAGCGGATCCTGCGCGCGGCTGGCGCGGATCCCCGGCAGCCACAGCACGGTCGGCAGGCCGGCGACGCGCAGGGGGCGCCCGAGCGAGTCGGCGTGCGCGAGCCGCTCGGCGTCCGCGGTCAGCAGCGCCATGTCGTGGCAGTGCCCGGCGCTGCCCGCCCCCGCGCCGATCGTGCAGTCGATCGCGACGAGCGCGTCGAGCCGCTCCGCGGCGTGCTCGCGCACGACGATCGTGCGCGAGGGGTGGCGGTCGGCGAGTCCGGCGAGCTGCTGCTCAAGTGCAGGCTGCGCGACGTCCTCGCCCGGCGCGACGAGCAGGTTGAGCGTGCGCGTGGCGGCGTGGCCGTGCTCGTGGAGGGCGTGCTCGTGGTTGAGCGCCATCAGCCGCTCGGCGACCTCCGCGACGCCGACGTCCTCGCCGCGCCACTCGCTGCGCTCGCGCGCGTCGGCGTCGGCCAGCGCGCTCACAGCGGCCTCCACGCGCGGCCGTCTTGCGCGAGCAGCGCGTCAGCCGCGCGCGGGCCGGGCGTGCCCGCCTCGTACGGCTCCGGCCCGCCCGAGTCCGGGTCCTCCCACGCCTCCAGCACCGGGTCGACGATCTGCCACGCCGCCTCGACCTCGTCGGCGCGCGTGAACAGCGTCGCGTCGCCGAGCAGCGCGTCGTGGAGCAGCCGCTCGTACGCCTCCGGCGACTCGCGCAGGAACGACGTGCCGTACTGGAAGTCCATCTGCACCGGGCGCATCCGCAGCGCGGTGCCCGGCATCTTCGCGGCGATCTGCAGCGTCGCGCCCTCGTTCGGCTGCACCGAGATGACCAGCTCGTTCGGCGGCGGCGGCGCGTCGAGCCCGCGGAACGGCTGGTGCGGCGCCGGCTTGAAGGCGATCGCGATCTCGGTCGTGCGCAGCGGCAAGCGCTTGCCGGTGCGCAGGTAGAACGGCACGCCCGCCCAGCGCCAGTTGTCGATCTCGACGCGCACCGCGGCGTACGTCTCGGTGCGCGAGTCGGCCGGCACGTCCTCCTCCTCGCGGTAGCCGGACACCCGCTCGCCGCCGAGCCAGCCGGCCGTGTACTGCCCGCGCACCGCGTCGGTGCGCGCGTCCAGCGGGCGCGCGGCGTGCAGCGCCTTCGCCTTCTCGTCGCGCACGAGGTCGGCGTCGAAGCTCGCCGGCGGCTCCATCGCGACGAGCGACAGGAGCTGGAGCGCGTGGTTCTGGATCACGTCGCGCAGCGCGCCCGCGCGGTCGTAGTAGCCGGCACGGTGGCCGATGCCGATGTCCTCGGCAACGGTGATCTGCACGTGGTCGATCGCGGTGCGGTTCCACAGCGGCTCGAAGATGCCGTTGCCGAAGCGCAGCACCAGCAGGTTCTGGACCGTCTCCTTGCCGAGGTAGTGGTCGATGCGGAAGACCTGGCGCTCCTCGAACGACTCCTCGATCGCCGCGTTCAGCTCGCGCGCGCTGGCGAGGTCGCGGCCGAAGGGCTTCTCGATCAACAGGCGCGTGGGCGGTTCGGCGCCGCGCCCGAGCCCCGCCTCGTCGAGGCCGCGCGCGGTGTCGGCGAAGAAGGCGGGCGAGATCGCGAGGTAGAAGAGCCGCTGCGTCGGGCCGCCGTCGCGCTCGTCGTCGGCGTCGAGGCGGGCGGCGAGCTCGCGAAACAGGTCGGGACTGCCGTACTGGCCGGCGACGACGCCGATGCGCGGCGCGAGCGCGTCCCACAGCCGCTCGTCGAGCGCGCGGCGTGCGTGCGCATCGATCGCCTCGCGCGCGTGCGTGCGGAACGACGCTTCGTCCAGCGTGCCGCGCACGACCGCAAGCAGGCGGAAGCGTTCCGGCAGCCGCCCGTCGGCGAGCAGGTCGTAGACGGCGGGCAGCAGCTTGCGCGCGGCGAGGTCGCCGGTCGCGCCGAACAGCACGAGCGTCGAAGGCGGCGGCAGCCGCTCGTCGACGTCCTGCGCAAACGGGCTCTCGGCGAGCGGGGCGGTCGTCGTGGCGGCCATGGGCGTCGCGTTCCGCTTGCCCGTCCGCGTCAGCCGCCGACGGCGATCGCCGCCGCGAGCGCGCGGATCGCCGTCACCGGATCCGGGTCGACGTCGATCCGCAGGAGCGGCAGCCCGCGCTGCTTCAGCGCGTGGGCGTCGCCGATCGCCTGGGCCGTCACGAGCGCGCCGAAGTCGTAGTCCGCGCCGGGGATCTCGACGCCCTGCGCGCCGCTGCGGCCGACGAGCTGCACGAACACGCCGTGCGCCGGGCCGCCCTTGTGGAGCTGGCCGGTCGAGTGCAGGTAGCGCGGCCCGTAGCCGACCGTCGTCGCCGCTCGCGTGTGCGCGCGGATCGCGAGCCGCAGCTCCGCCAGCACGTCGTCGAAGATCGGCGGCAGGTACGCCAGCGTGGCGACGTAGGCGCCGTCGCGGGCGTGCGCGTCGAGCAGCTCGCGCAGCGCGCTCGCGGCCTGCTCGCCGCTCACCGCGCTCGCGTCTTCCGCTGTGAACGCGCCGTCGCGCACGTAGGCCTCGATCGTCGCGACGGTCGCGTCCTTCGCCGATTGCACGTCGGGCTGATCGAACGGGTTGACGTCGATCACCGCGCCGGCGACCGCGACCGCCAGCTCCCAATGGAAGAACAGCGCGCCGAGATCGAGCGACTCCTCGAACGGGAAGGCGATCACCGGGTGGCCGGCGTCGGCGAGCGCGTCGAGCTTTGCCGCGACGTCCGCATCTCCCTCGCCACCTGTCCGGTGCAGGTGCACGAACACGCGGTCCTCGCCGTACTGCCCGGGATCGCCGAGCGGCTCGTCGGCGATCGGGACGATCCCCTTGCCGTGCTTGCCGGTCGACTCGGCGACGAGCTGCTCGAGCCACAGGCCGAGCGAGTCGAGCGGCTCGTCGACGACGAACGTCAGCTTGTCGCGCCCGCCGTTCGCCAGCTCGCCGAGCGCGACCCCAAGCCACAGCGCGGGCGCGTGGCCCGGCGCCAGCGACGGATCGGCCGCACGCGCCGCCACCTCGGCGCGTTCGAGCAGGCCGCGCACGTCGGCGCCGATCGCCGCCGCCGGCACGACGCCGAACGGCGTCAGCGCCGAGTAGCGTCCGCCGACGTCGGTCGCGCCGTGGAAGACGCGGCGGAAGCCCTGCTCGCGCGCGAGCGCCTCCAGGCTCGTGCCGGGATCGGTGATCGCCGCCCACTGGCGGCCAGCGGGCGCGAGCGCGTGGAAGTACGCGTGCATCGAGCGCGGCTCGAGCGTCCCGCCGGACTTCGAGGAGAGAAGGAACAGCGTTCTGTCGAGCGGCAGTCTCGCCTCCAGCGCGGCGACCGCGTCCGGGTGCGTCGAGTCGAGCACGTGCAGGCGCAACCCCTCGTCATCGAGGGTGCCGAACGTCCGCCACAGCACCTCGGGCGCGAGCGAGGAGCCGCCCATCCCGAGCAGCGCGCAGTCCGTGAAGCCCTCCGCGCGCAGCTCGTGCGCGAACGCGAGCGCGTCGTCGAGGTGCTCCAGCGAGCAGTCGGCGGCCGTCAACCAGCCGAGCCGCTCCGACGGCCTGTCGTCGCCGGCCGGCCACAGCGAGTCGTCTCTCGCCCACACCCTCCGCAGCACATGGTCCTCTTGCGCCTTCGCGACGCGTGCGCCGATCGCGCGCGCCTGCGCGTCGGTCAAACGCGCTTCGACGCTCGCCGGCTCGCCGGCGATCACCGCGGCGCGCCGGCGCTCGATCCCCGCCAGCAGCGTCTCCATCGCATGCGAGAACTGCTCGATCCCCGCCTCCAGCAGCTCGTCGGTGACCTCGTCCAGCGACACGCCGGCCATCTCGACCGCCTCGACGACCGCATGCGCGGCCGGCGCGGCGTCCGGCAGCAGGGGCGCGACCGGCTCGCCGTGGTCCTGGTAGGCGAGCAGCGTCGCCAGCGGCATGGTGTTGACGGTCTCCGGCCCGGCCAGCTCGGCGACGTACTTGACGTCGGAGTAGATCGGGTCCTTCGTGCCGGTCGAGGCCCACAGCAGCCGCTGCGCGCTCGCGCCCTGCTCGCGCAGCGCGGCGAAGCGCTCGCCGGCCACCAGCTCCTGCCAGCGCTCGTAGGCGAGCTGCGCGTTCGCGACGGCCGCTCTGCCGAGCAGGTCCTCGCGGCCGAGCGCCTTCAGGCGCTTGTCGGTCGCCGTGTCGACGCGCGAGACGAAGAACGAGGCGACCGACGCGATCCCGTCGACCGGCAGGCCGGCGGCCGCGCGGTCCTCGAGTCCGGCGAGCCACGCCTCGGCGATCGCCGCCCATGCGTCGAGCGAGAACAGCAGCGTGACGTTGATGTTGATCCCCTCGGCGATCGCCTGGCGGATCGACGGGACGCCTTCGGGCGTGCCGGGGATCTTGATCATCGCGTTGGGACGGTCGACGCGGCGCCACAGCGTGCGCGCCATCGCGAGCGTGGCGTCCGTGTCGCGCGCGACGTCCGGCGCCACCTCCAGCGAGACGTAGCCGTCCTGCCCGCCGGTGCGCTCCCACACGGGGCGCAGCACGTCGGCGGCGCCCTGCACGTCCTCGATCGCGAGCGTCCAGTAGATCTGCTCGACGCCGTCGCCGTCCTGCGTCAGCTCGGCGAGCCGCCCGTCGTAGTCCGGGCTGCCGAGGATCGCCTGCTCGAAGATCGACGGGTTCGAGGTGACGCCGACGACGCCGTCCTCCTCCACGAGCCGCCTGAGGTCCCCGCCCGTCAGCATCGAGCGGCGGATCGAGTCGAGCCAGGCGCTCGTGCCGAGCTCGGACAGCCGTCCGATCGGCGTGGTCGCGGGGACGGTGCTCATGGTCGGGGATCTCCTGTCGCGGTCGTTGGTGCGGATTCGGTCGCAAGGGCGTCGACGCCGTCGCGCGCGAGCGCGTCGACCTGCGCGAGGCGGCGGACGTGTCGCTCGGCGCCGCTGAAGCGGGCCGCCGCGAACGTCCGGACGATCTCGCGCGCCAGCTCCGGGCCGATCACGCGCGCGCCGAGGCACAGCACGTTGACGTCGTCGTGCTCGACGCACTGGTGGGCGGTGTACCCGTCGTGGACCGTCGCGGCGCGCACGCCCGCAAGCTTTGCCGCGGCGACGGACACGCCCGCGCCCGAGCCGCACACGAGCACCCCGCGCTCGGCGCGCTGCTGGCCTTCGGCGGCGAGCGCGCGCGCCACCGCGGCCGCCGCGTACGGGTAGTCGTCGTACGTGCCGGCATCGAGGACGGTGTGCCCGTCCTGTTCCAGCGCAGCGAGGACCGCGTCCCGCAACGGGACCCCGGCGTGGTCGAAGCCGCAGGCGATCCGCATCACCGTGGAGGCTACCCGCGCTCCACCGCGTAACGCAGGTAGAGCGAGCCGGCGCGCTCGAGCGCCCACACGAGCGCCAGCCCGGCCGGGTCGGCGAGCGCGGGGCCGCTGCTGATCGTCGGGCCATCGCCGCCGCCCGCGAGCTGCGGCGCGAGCGTGACGAACAGCTCGTCCACGAGCCCCTCGTGCAGCAGCGCGCCCATCAGCGTCGGGCCGCCCTCGCACAGCAGCGCGCGCACGCCGTGGTCGGCGCGCAGGCGCCGCAACGCGGACGTCAGCGTCAGCTCCGCGGGGTCGAGCCGGACGAGCGTGACTCGCGCCGCGCACGCCGGCTCCGGCGCGTCTGGCGGGACGAACGCGACGACGTGCGCGCCGGGCTCCTCGAACAGCGGGATCTCGGTAGGCAGCGCGCCGGAGCGGCTCACCGTCGCGACCAGCGGCTCCGGCGCGAGGCCGAGCGCCTCGCGGGCGGCGCGCAGCTCCGGTCGTCTGACGGCGCGCCCGTAGCGCTCGATCGCGAGCGTGCGGGTGCCGATCAGCAGCGCGTCGACCTGCGTGCGCAGGCGGCGGAACACCTCCATGTCGCCGTCGTCCCCGATCGGGCCGGAGCGGCCGTTGATCGTCGCCCGTCCGTCGGCGGTCGTCGCGAAGTTCGTGACGAGCCACGGCCGGTCGTCATGCGCGCGCGCGACAAGGCCGAGGTCGCCGAGCAGCTCGCCGCTGTCCAGCACGGCGGGATCGGGGTGCAGGCGCCGGAAGTCCATCGGCGCTCCACACTATCCGCCCGCGTCAGCCGAGCGCGGGCGCGCGCAGCCGGCGCGTGTCGACCCACTTCGTCAAGTCTTCGAGCACGATGGTCCTGGGCGGCAGCGTGGCGCCGGTCGGAGTCCCCAGGCCGGTGCGGGTGACGACCCGGAAGCCACGTCGCAGCAGCGCTTTGCTCAGCTGCGCGAGATGTTCGAACGGAACGATGGCGGTGTTGCCGCCCGCGCTGCGCAGGGCGTCGAGCGTGTCGGTGAGCTGTTCCGGCGTGTGGATCGACTCGGGCCCGGTGTACGGCAGGACGTTCACGATGCCGTAGGCGTCGGCGATCCGATGCCCCAACGTCGTGAAGATCGCGACCGGGGCTCCATGCTTGACGACGAAGCGGCCGGGCCCGTCTGCGATCGAGCTGATGAAAAAGCGCACGCGCGGGTTTTGGGAGGTCGGCGTCCATGGTTCCGGGGGCAGTTCGAGGTTCGCGGGCTGCTGCTGCACCCGCTGGATCTGCTGCCACGGCACGGGCACCTGGGCTACCGAGCATGCCAGCAGGCCGATGCCGAACAGGACGGCGACCGCACCGAGGCCCGGGATGCGGGACGGCGCCGCCGCGATCTGCCTCATCACCACGATCGCGAGCAGGCAGAGCGCGAACGCCCAGGCGGAGAACATCATCGGCAGCAGCCCCGCACTCGAGCGCGCGACGTAATAGGTCCCGCAGCTGAGCCCGAACAGCCCCGCCCACATCAGCATGCCCGTCAGGACGCGGTTGCGCGCGCCGCGACGGGCGCGCACGGTGGCGGTCGCGATCGCCGCGACATGCGTCACGTAGATCGCGAGCGGCAGTCCGACGACGCCGGGCAGCGGCGCCACGCTGTAGCCGGCCGCGCCGTAGAGCCGCGCAAACTGCACGAGGCGCCACGGGTGCGGCAGCGACCCGGCGCGCACGAGCGTGACGACCGCGTAGAGCGCGATCGCCGCACCGACCCCGGCGGCGGCTGCGCCGGCGAGTCGGAGCACGCGCCGCGCGGACAGCGGCTCGGCGGTCACGAGCAGTGCGCCGGCGGTGGCGCCGAGCGCCGCAACGCCGAACTCGAAGTTGTTGAGCAGGGCGAATCCCGCGGCGACGAACAGCGGCCAGGCCCTCGTTCGCGGCCGTCCGAGCTGGCGCGCGACGAGCCATGCGAGCAGGTAGGCGCCGCCATAGCGCAGCGGGAACATCGGAAAGTAGACGCCCGGGGTGAAGCGGATCAGCTGTATCCCCGCGGTGTTGAACAGGCTCGTCGCCATGAACGGGACGAACAGCGCGAACCCGGCCGCGGCGCTCCCGGCCGCGCGCCGCAGGACTCCGTAGATCGACAGCAGAACGACCAGGCTCAGCGTGCAGAGCGTGATCGTGAACACGAGCAGCGTCGGCTCGAACGCCCGCATCACGATGGCTATGAGGTACGGGAACAGCGAGGCGTACTGCGCGTTGAAGTTGACGAGCGGGGTGAGGCCGTTGAGGACCGCGAACGTTTCGTCGAGGTGGAACTGCGTGTCGTGCGAGAGGAACGCCCATTCGATCGACGTTTCGGTGTTGATCGCCGGCAACAGCCAGATTGCCGTCAGCACCGCCGCCAGCGCGAGCAGCGCGAAGCGCCACCGCAGCGTGTCGCGCAGGACGCGCGCGGCGACGGCGCGCACCCGGCCGAGACGCGGGGCGAGGACGAGCGCCGCCGCCAGCGGCACGGCGACGGCTAGCGTGACCCAGCCGAAGTAGATGATTTCCGCCCATCGCGCCTGATGCTGCGCGAGGACGCAGACCAGCGCGAATGCGACGATCAGCGCCTGCGTGACGGCGACGCCCGCGGCCGCCCACCGCGGGCGCAGCACGAGGCCTGCGCGGCTGACGAGGATCGCCGCGCCGGCGAGCAGCAGCGGCCCGACGAGCGCGATCATGTAGCGCGTGTCCTCCAGCGGCTCGGGCGTGAGCCTCTGCGTGTCTCCCGGGAGCAGCGTCAGATGCGGCGTCGGGAGGAGCACGCCCTTGAGCGCCGGCCCCACGAGCAGCACGGCCAGCGCCGTGACGAGCGCGCACGGGATCGCGGCGAGCCAGGCCGCGGTCGCGCCGTCGACGGCTCCTGATCCGTGTGCGTTGGGCGCCGACGTGCTCGCACGCGAGGACGCAACGACCGGCGCCCCCAGGCCGGCTGTTGCCATGGCGCCAAACTACCAGAAGCAAGTCTGTCGGTCCTCGTTTCGCGCACGACGCGAGGAGCGCATCGGCGCTGCCCGGCTGCTAGCGTCCGCGCGCGCATGAGTCCCGACACCGCGTCGCCCTCACGCCCGGACCGCAACCTCGCGCTTGAGCTCGTGCGCGTGACCGAGGCCGCCGCGCTTGCCGCGGCGCGCATGGTCGGCCGCGGCGACAAGGAGGCCGCCGACCAGGCCGCGGTCGACGCGATGCGCCACGTGCTCGAGTCGGTCCCGATGGACGGGATGGTCGTGATCGGCGAGGGCGAGAAGGACGAGGCGCCGATGCTCTACAACGGCGAGCAGATCGGCGACGGCACCCCGCCGCAGGTCGACATCGCCGTCGATCCGCTCGAGGGCACGCGCCTGACCGCGCTCGGGATGCCGAGCGCGCTTGCCGTGATCGCGCTCGCCGAGCGCGGCTCGATGTTCGACCCGGGTCCGTGCGTCTACATGGAGAAGATCGCCGGCGGCGAGGAGATCGCCGACCTGCTCTCGCTCGACCGCCCGCTGCCGGAGACGCTGAAGCTCATCGCCGAGCGCAAGAGCATGGGGATCGGCGACGTGACGGTCGTGATGCTCGACCGCCCACGCCACGAGGAGGCGATGCGGCAGGTGCGCGAGGCCGGCGCGCGGATCCGCCTGATCCTCGACGGCGACGTCTCCGCCGCGCTGCTGGCCGTCAGCGACCGCTCGCCCGTCGATCTGCTGTGGGGCATCGGCGGGACGCCCGAGGGCGTCATCTCGGCGGCCGCGCTCAAGTGCATGGGCGGCCAGCTGCTCGGCCGCCTGTGGCCGCGCGACGAGGAGGAGCGCCGGGCGGCGCTCGACGCCGGCTACGACCTCGACAGGGTGCTGACCTGCGACGACCTCTGCAGAGGCGACGACGTCTTCTTCTCCGCCACCGGCGTGACCGACGGCGACGTGCTCCAGGGCGTCCGCTACCGCGGCAGCGGCGCGACGACCGAATCGCTCGTGATGCGCTCGCGCTCGGGCACCGTGCGCCGCATCTTCGCCCGCCACGACCGCAGCAAGCTGCGCGCGGTCACCGGCGAGCGCTACGGCTGAGCTGAGGGCAGCGGCGGGTCGGGCACGTCCGCGACCGTCAGGCACTCCGCCAGGCGGCCGGTGCGCGACTCGGCGAGGTCCAGGCGGGCGAGTGAGCGCAGGAAGCCGTGCGTCACGAGCACGTGGATGCGCGACTGCGTGACGCGGTAGACGGGGCGGCTGAGGCGGCGCGCGATCGACGGGTAGAAGTTCGCGACCGCGATCTCGACGCGGATGCGCTCGACGTCGGGGCTCGGTGCGGGCAGCCGCTGCACGTCGATCTGGAGATAGCCGTCGCCGTGGCGGCCGCGCCGCTCGACGAGCACGCCGTCCTCGATCCGCCAGCGGACCGTTCCGCGCTGCGCGTCCATCGCGTACTCCGGCGCCTTGAAGCGCAGCAGCCGCAGCGGCTGACGCAGGAAGACCACCGTTCGCCGATCCGCGTCGTAGTCGACGCGGATCAGGCCGAGCGTGCAGCGCGACAGGAAGCGCCAGTACGTGCGCGCGAGCCGCTCGAGCTGCATCGGGCTCCACAGCTCCTCGAGCGCGGCGGCCGGCAGCGTCAGCTCGCCGGTCTGGACCGAGCGGACGACCCCCTCGGCGCCGATCGTCGTCTCGTCGTCGAGCTTTGCGACGCGCGCCGGCGCCCGTTCGGCGCGCTGGTGGCGGCGCGCCGCGACGAGCGCGGCGGCGAGGGCGATCAGCGCGAGCAGGGGAGCGAGCACAGGCTGGATTGTGCCCGCTCGCGCGGATCTCGCCGCGGCGTCAGGACCCCCGCAGCGCCCGCGGGTGGAGATTGTGCATGTCGACGAGCTTGATGACCTTGTAGCCGTCGGGCCATGCGACCTTCGTCGGCCTCGTGCGGCCGGGGACGTACGGCTGCAGCCCGCCGTCGGTGACGACGTCGAAGCCGCGCTGCGTGAGCACCGTCAGCGCGCCGGGTGGCAGCGGATCCGGCAGCACGACCGTGTTGCCGCCGGCGGCGCGCAGCGCGGCGAGCGTGGCGTCGAGCCGTTCGACCGTCGGCATCGACCAGATCCCCGTGTACGGCGCGACGTCGACGACCCCGTAGGCGTCGGCGACGCGATGCCCGGTCGTCAGCAGCAGCGCGACCGGGGCGCCGGGCTTGTAGACGAAGCGCGACGGCCCGTCTGCGAGCGACGCGATGAACATGCGCGTCACGGCGTCGGACGGCGGCACGAGCACGTTCGGTTCGGGCGCTTCTTCGGTCGGCGAGAACTGCGCGTTCAGCCGCGCGACCTGCTGCCACGGCAGCGGCAGCTGGACCACGGAGCACACGGCGACGCCGAAGCCGAGCAGCACCAGCAGCGCCGCGACCGCCGGCCGCCGCGCGGGCTGCGCCGCGAGCTGCCGGACGACGACGACCGTCAGCAGCATCAGCGCGAGCGCCCAGGCCGGGAACGTCCAGGTGAGCGTTTCCGGCGACGAGCGGCCGATGAAGTACGCGCCGGAGCCGAGCCCGAAGAGCGCCGACCAGGCGAGCATGCCCGTCAGCGGGCGATCGCTCGCGCCGCGCATGGCGCGCACCGTCGCGACCCCGAGCGTCGCCACGTACGTCGCGTAGATGACGAGGTGCAGCCCCAGGACGCCGGTGATCGCGACCAGCCCGAAGCCGTCGACCGAGAACAGGCGCAGGTAGTCGGTCAGGCGGCCGAACTGCGGGAGCGCCCCGGCCTGGGCGAGCGTCAGCGCGCTCACGAGCGCGGCCGCCGTCGCCAGGCCGCCGACGAGGCCGATCGCGAGCTGCCTGAGCATGGCGCGGTCGCGCACGCCGGCGCTCCACAGCAGCGCGGCGATCGTCGCGCCGAGCGCGGGGAGCCCGAAGTCCTGGTTGTTGATCGCGACGAGGCCCGCCGCCGCGAACAGCAGCCACGCGCTCGCGAGCCGGCCGCGCCGTTCGACATGCCGCACGGTCAGCCACACCAGCAGGAACGGCCCGGCGTAGCGCGAGGGGAACGTGGTGAAGTACGTCCCGGGCGTCGAGCGGTTCACCAGCGTGCCGGCGATCATGAACAGGCTCGTCCCGAGGAACGGCAGGTACAGCGCCAGCGCGCCGATCGCGCTGCGCACGACGCGCCGCAGCACGCCGTAGATCGCGAGCAGCGCGAGGACGGTCGCGCTGCACATCGCGAGCGTGTAGACGAGCAGCGTCTTGCCGAGTGCGAGCATCGGCAGCGCCACGATCGAGGGCCACAGCGAGCCGTACTGCGTCGTGAAGTTCACCAGCGGCGTGCGGCCGTTGAGCACCGCGAACGCTTCGTCGAGCGTGAACGCCGCGTGGTAGAGGACTTCCCTTTCGGCCATCCCGATCGTCGCGTCGGACTGGACCGCGTGCAGCATCCAGACCGCCGTCAGCGCGGCGGCGGCGGCGAGCGCTCCGGTCCGCCGGGCGCGCGATTCGCGCAGCAGCGCGCGGGCGCGCTCGCGCAGCGCGTCGCGACGGATCGCCGCGGCCGCGGCCGCCGCGATCAGCGCGGCGGCGAGCAGCGTCGGCGGCGTGAAGTAGTGGTCCTTCAGTGCCCCGGCTATCGAGTGGAACGCCACCCTGTACTGGCCGACCACGCAGGCCGCGACGGCGACGACGAGCACGACCTGCGTCACCGGCGCCGCGTGCGTCGCGACGGCGCGCGGGACGCGCGGCAGCCAGCGCGGCGCGAGCAGCAGGGCGAGCACGAGCAGCACCGGTCCGAGCAGCGCGAGCAGGTAGCGGGCGTGCTCGGTCTGCTCGTGCGCGAACTGGTTTTCGAACTGCGGCAGCGGTATGAACGAGTGGGGGCCGGGGGCGATCAGATCGCCCAGCGAGGGGCCGAGCACGATGACCGCGAGCAGCGTGATCAGTGCGCACGGGAGCGCGCACACCCAGGCAGCGGTCGTCAGCTCGTCGTCAACGGACAGCGCATCGGCGGCCGGGCTTCGATCCCCCTTCAGCCCGACGGGAGGCGCCGCGAATCCGGCGCTCGACATGGAACGACTCTAGTCGCGAAGCACCGGAAAGGAAAGCGCCAACTGCCGGCGCTGTGGCGGCGCCGCTGCGCACGCTCAGCGCAGCGCGCGCGGGTGGAGGTCGCGCATGTCCACCATCTTGATGGCGACCCCTTCCCACGGGAACGGCACCGTCAACGGTCTCGTCCTGCCGGCGACGTAGGGCCGCAGCCCCTGCGCGGTCAGCAGCGCGAATCCGTCGCGGGTCAGGAGCGGCAGGATGCTCTCGTCGAGCGGGTCCGGCAGGATGATCGTGTTGCCGCCGGCCGCGCGCAGCACGCGGACCATGTCCTGGACGCGCTGGACGGTCTGCAGCGACCCTATCCCGGTGTAGGGGGAGACGTTCACGACCCCGTAGGCGTCCGCGACGCGATGTCCCGTCGTCAGCAGGATCGCGACCGGCGCGCCGCGCTTGTAGACGAAGCGGCCGGGTCCGTCCGCGAGCGAGGCGACGAACTGCCGCACGCGCGGATCGCGCGGGGGGGCGAGCGGGTTCGCGCCGATCCCCGGCCTCGCGGCGAAGGGCGCGTTCAGGCGCTCGATCTGGCCCCACGGCGCCGGCGCCTGCGCGAGCGAGCAGGCCGTCACGCCGAAGCCGAACAGCACGAGCAGCGCGCCGAGCGCCGTCGGGCGCAGGCGCTGCGCGCTCAGCTCCCTCACCGCGACGACGGTCAGCAGCGCGAGCGCGAGCGCCCACGCCGAGAACTCCTGCTTGAGCGCGATCGGGTGCGAGCGGCCGACCCAGTAGAAGCCGGCGCCGAGCCCGAACACCCCCGCCCAGGCGAGCATCCCCGTGAGGACGCGGTTGCGCGCGCCGCGCAGCGCGCGCACGGTCGCGGCGAGGATCGCCGCCACGTACGTGAGGTAGATCAGCAGATGCACGCCGAGCACGCCGGGGATCGGCATCAGCGCGAAGCCGCCGATCGTGTACGTGCGCGCGTAGTCGACCAGGCGCTCGAGCTGCGGCAGTTCGCCGGCGAGCGCGAGCGTGAGCACGGACACGAGCGCGAGCGCGGTCGCGAGGCCGGCGGCGGTCGCGCCCGCGATCCGCAGCGCGAGGCGCCGTTCGAGCCGCCCCGCGCTCCACAGCAGCGCGGCGATCGTGGCGCCGAGCGCGGCGACGCCGAAGTCGCCGTTGTTCAGCAGCGCGATCCCGGCCAGCGCGAACAGCGGCCAGAGCGCGCGCGCCGGGTTGTCATCACCGCGGTCGATGCGGCGCGCGGTCGCCCACGCGAGCGTGAACGGCAGCGCGTAGCGCAGCGGGAAGCTCGCGTAGTAGCTGCCGACCGACGAGCGGTTCTGGAGCGATTCGAAGATCAGGTAGACGCTCGTGGCGAGGAACGGCAGGTACAGCAGCAGCGCGGCCGTCGCGCTGCGCGTGACGCGCCGCAGCAGGCCGAAGATCGCCAGCAGGGCGACCGTCGTGATCGTGCACAGGATCGTCGTGAAGACGAGCAGCGTCTTGCCGAGCACGAGCAGCAGCAGCGCTATCGCGAACGGCCACAGCGACGCGTACTGCGCGGTGAAGTTCACGAGCGGCGTGCGGCCGTTGAGCACGGCCCATGTCTCGTCGAGCGTGAAGCCGAGGTGGTAGCGGACGTCGTCCGGCGCGTTGCCGATCTCCAGGTCGGAGTGGACCGCGTGAAGCATCCACAGCGCGGTCGTGAGCACGGCCAGCGCTCCGAGCAGCAGCGCGCGCCGGCGCGGCTCGTCGCGCAGGAGCGCGGCGGCGCGGCGGCGGAGCGCGGCGGAACGCAGCGCGCCGGCCGTCGCGCCGGCGAGCAGCGCGGCGACGATCAGCGTCGCGGGCGTGAAGTAGCGCATCGTCAGCGGCGGTTCGCCCGGTATCAGGTAGATGCCGGTGAAGACGTCGCGGTACTGAGCGACGATCGAGGCCGCGGCGACCGCGGCGAGGAGCGCCTGCGTCGCGAGCACGATCGGCGCGACCGCGCGGGCGGGAAGGCGCGCGAGCCAGCGCGGCGCGGCGGCCGTCGCGAGCGCGCCGAGCAGCGGCGCGCAGATCGCGATCAGGTAGCGCGCATGCTCGGTCGGCTCGGGATGCGGCGGCCCCGCGTCGGCGAGCAGCGTGTACGGGTTGTGTGCGGGCGACGTCAGCCGCCCCAGCGGCGGGCCGAGCACGACGATCGCGGCGACCGCGACTGCCGCGCACGGGATCGCGCAGAGCCACGCTGCCGTGGCGGCGTCGTGCGCGCTGCGATGCGCGCGTGCGCTCCCCCGAGCCGCAGCAGCCGCCGTCCCGGAGACGGCGCTTGCCATAGGGCGACTCTAATCCGGTGCGCTGCGAAAGGAAAGCGGCAAGCGGCGGCGTCAGAGCCGCTCTACCAGCACCCGCTCGCCGGCGGCCACGGCGCCCTCGCCGCGCGCGAGGAACGCGAGCGCGTCGGCGCCGAGCAGCGAGGCGGTCACGTGCGACCCCTGCGCGCCGGTCGGCGTGGCGCGCAGCGCGCCGTCGGCGGCGTCGAGCCGCACGCGCAGCGCCTGCGTGCGTGCGCGGCGCGGTACGTCAACCGTGAGCATCGCGTGCTCGCGTGGGGGGAGCGGCGGCGCGGCCTGAAGCGCGCGCAGCGCCGGCCGCGCGAACAGCGCGAACGTGACGAAGCTGGAGACCGGGTTGCCCGGCAGGCCGAAGACGAGCTGCGCGTCGCGGACCCCGAACCACGTCGGCTTGCCGGGCTGCAGGTCGACGCCCCACAGGCGCTGCGCGACGCCGAGCGCGGCGAGGGCGGGCTTGACGTGGTCGTGCGGCCCGACCGAGACGCCGCCCGAGAGGACGACGACGTCGGCGTCGCGCAACGCGTGAGCGAGCGCCTCCTCGGTCGCCGTGCGCGTGTCGGGCACGGTCGCGACCGTGGTGAGAACCGCGCCCTCCTGCGCGGCGAGCGCGGCGAGCATCGGGCCGTTCGAGTTGTGGATCTCGCCCGGCGCGAGTGGGCTGCCGGGCGGCCGCAGCTCGTCGCCGGTGCAGAGGATCGCGACGCGCGGGCGGCGCGTGCACGACAGCTCGGCGGCGCCGGCGCTCGCGGCGACGGCGAGGGCGG
>DATNAP010000054.1:0-60202 GCA_035572475.1 Conexibacter sp.
ACCTCTTTCAGAATGACCGGCGGCCGGCTGGCACCGTCTCGCGGCGCCGGCTCGCCACCCGCGATGTTCGACGCAGCATTGCTGCGCCTTCACATCGCGTGCGGCGTCCGGCATCCACGATCCGGCACCATCCGACTCGCCCTCATTCTGAAAGAGATTCTTACGCCGCGTCGCGCAGGCGCCGTTCGGCGGAACGCGCGGACGGAAGCTCGCGCACGAGCGCCGGCGCGAGCGGCATCAGCCGCCGGATCGCGCCCGTCTGTGCGGCGAGCAGGCGCTCGCGCTGCGGGCCCCAGCCCAGGCCGTACCGCTCGCGCAGCGTGGGCGGCAGCAGACCGACGGTCGCAAGGTTGAGCGCGTCGTAAAGCGGGCGCAGGGGCAGCGGAAGCCGGCGCGGGCGCAGAATCGCGGCGGCGACGTCGCGCGCGGCCGGCGTCACCTCCAGCACGTGCTCGACCGCGTCGTCGTACCAGTGCATGAACTGTGCGAACGTCTCCGGCGCGCAGTCGGCGGGGGCGCCGCAGGCGACGAGGAAGCGCTTCTGCTCCGCGTAGTAGGCGTCGACGTCGGCGACCCTGAGCGGGCCGACATAGCGCGTGTAGATCAGAAGCGCGCTCTCGACGAGCGTCGCCCACACCCACGTGAGCAGATCGGGATCGGTCGCGTCGTAGGTCTCGCCGGCGCGGCTGCCCGCTTCGACCGTGCCATGCACGTGCGCATGGACCACGCGCAGATGGCGGGCGGCATCGATCGCGTTCTCCGTGTCACCGAACACGATGCGGCGCGTGACATCGAGCGTGCGCGTCAGACGACCCCATGGGTCCTCGCGGTAGCTCGAATGCTGCGCGACGCCCGCCGCGACGCTCGGGTGCGCGACCTGCAGCAGCAGCGCGCGTCCGCCGCCGAGCAGCAGCACCGACTCGCGATTCACGCGCCACGTGACGCTGTCCGGCCCGAAGAGCCCATGGTCCGACATCGTCCTCTCCTCTCCTCGCGACGACGACTCGGCGCCTCCTGCGATCCACGGTAGCGCCGCGCGCGGGAGCAGCGCGCAGGTCGCGCGCCTACGCGGCGGAGCCGCGGCCGGGGCACACGACGCGGCGCTCGAAGCGAGTCCCGTCGGCCGGCTCGCCGCGCCCGTAGAGGACGTCGGGGCAGACGTCGATCTCGCCGGGCCAGCAGATCGTTCCGCCGTCCACCTTGACCTGCTCGAACACACGCTGGTCGGCTTCGATGTGCGCGAAGACCCCACCGCCGGCGACCATCGGCTTGGCGTCGACGTCGACGATCGCGCCATCGGTGAACCACAGGCGCAGCCAGCGGTCGGGAAGGACGCAGACGTCGGTGATGCGAGGCGGACGGATCATGAGAGTGGATCGATCTGATTCAACGGCTCTCTCGCGCGAGCGCGCTGCCAATTGTCACGCAGCTCGTCGCGGTGGGCGAAGGCCCATTCTCGCACGAGCTTCAGCACCCGTCGAGGAAGCCATCCGTCCACAACATTAAGTGTGTCAATTGCAATGCTCGCGCTGTATTCGCCGTAGTCGGCATGGAAATGCGGCGGCGGGTGCTCCTGCCACCACATGCGGATGAGGATTCCGTGGAAGGCGCTGATCGTCGGCACGCCCCTCTGAGGGCGTGGGCCTGCGAATCTCAGACCGCGCTCTGTGCCAGTTCGCGCGCCGGACCGCGACGGCTCTCGCGCGACAGGCCGCCGGCCGCGGTATGGTGCTTCCCAGAAACCGATTGGCCAGTCAACCAGCCCGGCTGTGGGCCGGCGGACCCGAGGAAGGAGCGCTCCGGTGGACCTCAACGACACGCCCGAGCAGGCCGCGTACCGCACCGAGGTGCGCGCCTGGATCGAGCAGAACGCCTCGCAGGCGCCCGCCACGCGCGGACGCGGCGACGAGGAGGCGGCGGTCGCGGCGCACCGCGCCTGGCAGCGGCGGCTGGCGGAGGCCGGCTACGTCGGCGTGACGTGGCCCGCCGAGCACGGCGGGCAGGGCAAGGGTCCACTGCAGCAGGTCGTGATCAACCAGGAGATCGCGCGCGCGGGCGTGCCGGGGATCCTCGACGCGATCGGCGTGGGGATGCTCGGCCCGACGATCATCGCCCACGGCACAGACGAGCAGAAGCAGCGCTACCTGGCGCCGATGCTGCACGGCGACGAGGTCTGGTGCCAGCTCTTCAGCGAGCCGGCCGCCGGCTCCGACCTCGCCGGCATCCAGACGCGTGCGCGCCAGGCGGAAGACGGAAGCTGGCGCCTCTCCGGCCAGAAGGTGTGGACGACGAACGCGCAGTTCGCCGCCTACGGCCTGCTGCTCGCGCGCACCGACCCCGACGCGCACAAGCACAAGGGCCTGACGATGTTCGTCGTGCCGATGGACGCCGCAGGCGTGACGATCCGCCCGCTGCGCCAGATCTCCGGCGAGCCCGAGTTCAACGAGGTCTTCTTCGACGACGTCGAGCTCGCGCCCGACGCGGCCGTCGGGCCGGTGAACGGCGGCTGGGGCGTCGCGCTGACGACGCTGATGTTCGAGCGCCTCACGATCGGCGCCGGCTCGGAGGGGATGGGCTATCGCGCCGATCGCTTCGCCGCCGCGATCGCGAGCGACCCGGTCGCCGCGAAGGACCCCGAGGTACGCGCGCGCTTCGGCGAGCTCGCGACTGAGCTGCTCGCGCTGCGCTTCACCGGCTACCGCCTGCTGACGGCGATCTCGCGCGGCCAGATCCCCGGCCCCGAGGCCGGCATGGGGAAGATCACCGCCGTCAACGGCGCGATCGCCGCCGGCGACCTGATCGCCGACGTGCTCGGCCCCGAGGCGCTGGACCCCGAGTCCGAGTGGTCGTACCTGATCTCGTTCCTGCCGGGCCTGAAGTCGGCCGGCGGCACCGAGGAGATCCTGCGCAACACGGTCGGCGAGCGCGTGCTCGGGCTGCCGCCGGAGCCGCGCCTCGACAAGGGCATCCCGTTCAGCGAGCTGCGCGCCAAGGAGCGCCAGGAGGTGGCGTCGTGAACTTCGACCTCTCCGACGAGCAGGTCCTGCTGCGCGAGGCCGCGAGAGACGCGTTCGGCCGCGTGAGAACCGTCGAGGCCGCGCGCGAGGCGCTCGAGGGCGGCGAGCTGCCCGACCTGTGGCCGACCGCGCGGCAGGCCGGCTGGACCGGGCTGCTGGTGGACGAGGAGCACGGCGGCGCCGGGCTCGGCGCGATCGACGCGATGCTCGTCGCGGCCGAGGCCGGGCGCGTGCTCGCGAGCGTGCCGCTGCTGGGGCACCTGCCGGCGACGGCCGTAGCCGGCGGCGGCGGCCTCGACGACGAGACGCTCGGCAAGCTCGCGAGCGGCGAGCTGCGCGCGGCCTACGTGGCGGCGCGCCCCGGCGACGACGTCGATCCGGCGTGGACGGTCGAGCCGCGCAGCGGCCGGCGGCGCGCACCGGCGCCGCAGGTGGCGCGCGGCGGCGACGGGCTCGCGACCGTCAACGGGACGGTGTGCTGGGTGCCCGACGCAGTCGGCGCCGACGTGCTGGTCGCGGTCGGCGTGGACGCCGACGGGCCGGTCGCGGTCGCGTTCGGCCCCGGCGCCGAGGGCGTGGCGGTCGAGGCGGCGAGCGGGGTCTACGACGCGACCCGCCCGCTCGGCCACGTCACGTTCGAGAGCGCCTGCGGCAGGGTCCTCGCGGCAGGCGAGGACGAGCTGCGCCGCGCCTGGTTCCTCGCCCACGCGCTGATCGCCGCCGAGTCGCTCGGCGCGGTCGAGGAGTGCCTCCAGCGCTCGGTCGCCTACGCGAAGGAGCGCTACACGTTCGGCCGCGCGATCGGCTCCTACCAGGCGATCAAGCACGCCTTGACCGAGGTGCTGCGGCGCCAGGAGAACACGCGCTCGCTGCTCTACTACGCCGGTTGGGCCTACGAGGACAAGCCGGAGGAGTTCGCCGCCGCCGCGAGCGCCGCGCGCGCCGCCGGCGGGGCCGCGCTCGACTTCGCCGCGCGCGAGGTGATCTCCGTGCACGGCGGGATCGGCGCGACCTGGGAGCACGACGCGCCGCTGTTCTTCCGCCGCGCGCAGCTCTCGCGCCGCCTGCTCGGCGGGACGGGCGACGCGGTCGACCGGCTGGCCGGGGAGCTGCTCGCGGTGTGACGTCGCGCGAAGGCGGCCGCTTGCGGCCGCCGGGAGCGCGAAATCGCATTCCCTGAGCTGGCGCTTAGGTCCGCCGGGCAGGATGCCCGCGGCAGTGCCTCTCCTTTGGGATCGACGGTGGACCCGCCCGCGACATGCGCGGGCGGGTCTCGCCATCTGTCTCGCGCTCGCGGGGCTCGCCGCCGGCTGCGGCGGCGCGGCGCGGCGGCAGGAAGTCGCGAGCGCGGGACGCGCGAGCGTCGCCCCGCACGCGACCGCGGCCGACGGCTCCGCCGGCATCCACACGATCAGGCACGTGATCGTCGTGATGCAGGAGAACCGCTCGTTCGACTCCTACTTCGGCACCTTCCCCGGCGCGGACGGGATCCCGCGGCACGACGGCCGCTTCATGGTCTGCGTGCCCGACCCGCGCGCCGGCGACTGCCAGCGCCCTTACCACGACTCAGCGCTCGTCGACGGCGGCGGCCCGCACGACGCCGCGCCGGCGCGGCTCGACGTCGACGGCGGGCGGATGGACGGCTTCGTGCGGATGGCGGAGTCGCCCGGGGGGCGCGGCTGCGGCGGCCTGACCGGGATCTGCTCGGCGAGCGCCCCGCCCGACGCGATGGGCTACCACGACGCGCGCGAGATCCCGAACTACTGGCGCTGGGCGCACGACTTCACGTTGCAGGACCACCTGTTCGCGTCGAACGCCTCGTGGAGCCTGCCCGCGCACCTCTACCTCGTCTCCGGCTGGTCGGCGAGCTGCACCCGTCGCGACGACCCGTCGAGCTGCCGCACCGACATCCAGCTCAACGGCTTCCACACGAGCCAGATCGCAGGCGCCGGCAGACGCGCGGGGAACGCCGGCCGGCACCTGCGCGTGCGCTCCCGCCTGCGCCCGCTCGTGCGCTGCCTCGCCGCGCACGGCGTCCCGCTGCGCGGCTTCGGCCTCGACCTTCACGACCCGGGCATGCCCGGGGCGCTCGCCGCGTGCCGCGCGCTCGCGCCGCGACGCGTCTTCCGCCGCCTCTCGCCCGACGCGAACTACGCCTGGACCGACCTCACCTACCTGCTCCACAGAGCGGGCGTGAGCTGGCGCTACTACGTCCACGGCGGCTTGCAGCCCGACTGCGCAGACGGCGACGCGAACTGCACGCCCGGCAGGCAGAGCGCACGCACGCCCGAGATCTGGAACCCGCTGCCGTCGTTCACGACCGTCAAGCAGGACGGGCAGGTCGGCGACGTGCAGGACGTCTCGGGCTTCTTCGCCGCCGCGCAGGCGGGGACGCTCCCGGCGGTCTCGTGGGTCGTGCCCGACGAGGCGCATTCCGAGCATCCGCCGGCGAACATCCAGAACGGCCAGGCGTGGGTGACGAGCGTGATCGACGCCGCGATGGCAAGTCCCGACTGGAGCAGCACGGCGATCTTCCTCGCGTGGGACGACTGGGGCGGCTTCTACGACCACGTCGTGCCGCCGCGGGTCGACGCCGCCGGCTACGGGCTGCGCGTGCCCGGGCTGGTCATCAGCCCGTGGGCCAAGCGCGGCTTCATCGACCACCAGACGCTGTCGTTCGACGCGATCAACAAGTTCGTCGAGGACGACTTCCTCGCCGGCTCGCGCATCGACCCGCGCACCGACGGCCGTCCCGACCCGCGTCCGGACGTGCGCGAGGCGAGTCCCGTGCTCGGGAACCTCGTGCGCGAGTTCGACTTCACGCAGCCGCCGCTGCCGCCCGATCCTTTGCCCTTGCATCCGCCGGCTGTGACGTCGCGCGAAGGCGGCTCGCTTGCGACCGCCGGAGCGCGAAATACCGTTCACCCATGAACGACGACATCATCATCACCACCATGAACGACCTGCCGGGCTACGAGGTCGTCGAGGTCTACGGCGAGGTCTACGGACTGATCGTGCGCGCGCGCAACGCGTTCTCGAACGTCGGCGCCTCGTTCCGCACGCTCGTCGGCGGCGAGGCGAAGGGCTACACGAAGCTGCTCGCCGAGAGCCGCGACCACGCGGTCGGGCGGCTCAAGGAGGCGGCCGCCGAGCGCGGCGCGAACGCGGTCCTCGCGATGCGCTTCGACTGCAACGAGATCGGCGACATCATGAGCGAGGTCGCCGCGTACGGGACGGCGGTGCGGGTCGAGCGACGCGGCCGGTACGCCCCGCCGACGGGCGACTGACGCACTCCTACCGCTCGGCGAACAGGCGGACCGTCTCGAACGGCGCGGCGGCGAGGTCGGCGCGGAAGGCGTCGTCGTCGGGCCATTCGCGCTTGGGCACGAGGCGGCGGCGCAGCGTCAGCGCGATCGGGTCGAGCGTGAACGGGTAGGGGTCGAAGCGCACCCGCCACGGCCCGAGCGGGGCGATCGCGACGCGGACCGGAGCGGCGCCGGCGGTCGTCGGCACGCCCTCGCACGCGCCCGGCGCGCCGGCCTCGACGTCGGCGAGGCCGAAGTAGAGCGAGACGACGTCGAAGACCTGCAGCAGGGCGTAGCTCGTCCAGCGCCACGCCTCGTCCGCGTCGAGCAGACGGCGCAGCGCGACCTGGCGGTCCTCCTCCTGCTCGACGAACGCCTCGACGAGGTCGCGCACGTCGTCGGGCAGCTCGCGCGGCGGCGAGGGCATCACGTCGTAGCGCTGGCGGTAGAGGCCGCTCATGTGCATCGAGACGAGCAGCCCGGCGGCCGGATCCTCCTCGGCCACGACCTCGACGCCGGCCCGGTAGAAGGCGAGGTGGACGGGCGCCGGCACTGTCAGGAACGACTGTGGCGCGCCGTCGCCGTCGAGCCGCGGCCACTGCTCCCACACCGCCCAGCCGTCGTCGTGGCAGCGCGCGGCGCGCACGAGCGGCGCGTACGGCTCGGGCCGCGCGAAGCCGGGGCCGCCCCATGCCGCCGCAAGCTGGCCGGAGAGGTCCGCGTGGTCGGTCTGGAGGACGACCTGCCAGGCGTCGCCGGCGTCGCGCACGAGCATGCAGCGAGCGTACCCGCTCGCCGTCGGCGCGGGACAATGCGCGTGTGACCGCGCGCCGCCTGATCGTCAATGCCGACGACTTCGGCCTCAGCCCCGGCGTCAATCGCGGCATCGCGCAGGCGCACGAGCACGGGATCGTCACGAGCGCCTCGCTGATGGTGCGCGGCGAGCACGCGCCGGCGGCTGCGGCGTATGCGCAGGCCCACCGCGAGCTGAGCGTCGGCTTGCACGTCGACCTCGGGCGCTGGCGCTACGCGAGCGCGGCGTGGACCGCCGCCTACGAGGCCGTGCCGCTCGGCGACGCGACCGCGATCGGCGCCGCGGTGGCGGCGCAGGTCGAGCGCTTCTGCGCGCTGATGGGCTGCGAGCCGACGCACCTCGACAGCCACCGGCACGTCCACCGCGAAGAGCCGGCGCGCTCGATCGTGTGCCAGCACGCCGCGCGGCTGGGCGTGCCGGTGCGCGGCTGCACGCCCGGGCTGCGCTACGAGGGCCGCTTCTGGGGACGCGGCGCGCACGGCGAGCCGCAGAGCGAGGCGATCGAGTCCCACGCGTTGTGCGCATTGCTGGGCGACCTCCCGCCGGGCGCGACCGAGCTCGGCTGCCATCCGGCGATCGACGACGACTCGGGCTCCTCGTACGGCGCCGAGCGCACGCTCGAGACCGCGACGCTGTGCGATCCGCGTATGCGCGCCGCGCTCGACGCCGCCGGTATCGAGCTGTGCTCGTATCGCGAATGGGACGCGCGACGCCGCCCTTCCGCCCGCTCGCCGGCGTCCGGATGATTACCACGGCTTGACCGGGGACGTGTAGTGTGCGGCGCCGCATGCCGCTCACCGAGACGCCAGCTTCCGCGCCGTCGCACGACGACGTCGAGCCCGTCGCGCACGAGACGCGCGACCGCATCATCACGGGGCTCGTGACGATCGTGCCGGTGCTCGCGCTCGGGCTCGTCGCGTGGCAGCTGTGGGCGGTCGCGCTCGGCTGGAACGACATCTTCGTGTTCCTCACGATGTACGTCGCGACCGGCGTCGGGATCACGGTCGGCTTCCACCGCCTCTTCACGCACCGCTCGTTCAAGACGAAGCGGCCGGTGCGGATCGCGCTCGCCGCGCTCGGCTCGATGGCGATCGAGGGGCCGATCGTGTCGTGGGTCGCGGACCACCGCAAGCACCACGCCTTCTCCGACCGGCTCGGCGACCCGCACAGCCCGCACGTCGAGCACGGCCACGGCCTGCGCGGCGCGTTGAAGGGGCTCGCGCACGCGCACGTCGGCTGGCTGTTCATCCACACGCACCGCGGACGCAAGACGCGCTACGCGCCGGACCTGATGGGCGATCCCGACATCGCCTGGATCGACCGCACGTTCATCTGGTGGGCGATCGGCGGCTTCTTCGTCTCGTTCGCGCTCGGCTTCGTGTTCGGCGGCCTCAACTGGTACGCGGGGCTCACGGGGATGCTGTGGGGCGGACTCGTGCGCGTGCTGCTGCTGCACCACGTCACGTACTCGATCAACTCGCTGTGCCACTACTTCGGCCGCAAGCCGTTCGACACGGGCGACGAATCGCGCAACCTCGCGTGGCTCGCGCCCTTCTCCTTCGGCGAGGCGTGGCACAACGGCCACCACGCCTTCCCCACCTCCGCCCGTCATGGGCTCGAGCGCCGGCAGCTCGACATCTCCGCCGGGATCATCGCCGCGCTCGAGCGCAGCGGTCTCGCGTGGGACGTCGTGCGCGTGGAGCCGGCGAAGCTGGCCGCGAAGCGCGCGGCGGCCTAGCGCCGCTCAGCCGCGCGGGCCCGGCGGGACCTCGTCGCGCCTGGCCGGAAGCGACGCCGAGGCGGGGCCGTTCGCGCTGGCCGGCAGCGCGGCGCTCGCCGCGCGTGCCGCGCTCGCTCTTGCTCTCGCCGTCGCCTGCGCGACCCAGTCGACCATCACCGGCGTCGCCTTCAGCAGCGCCGGCCACGTCGCCGCGTCGACCTTGCCGGTGACGGGCAGGCCGGCGCCCGACTGGAAGGCGCTCACGGCGCTCGCTGTGCCGGCGCCGAACTGGCCGTCGACCGTGACGGGATCGCCGGCGCCGTTGAGGTGCTCCTGCGCCCACACGACCGGGTCGCCCTTCGAGCCGACCTTTCCACCGCTTCCGGCGGCGAGCGTCGGCCACACGGCCGGCGGCGACGCGACCGGCGCGATCGCCGCGCTCAGCGCGCTCCAGTCCAACGCGCTCGCTTCCTGCCAGTCCCACCAGCTCACGCCGCGCGCGCCGTATGCGCCGGAGAGCTGGCGGAAGCGCGTGATGTCCGCGGCGCGCGGACTGTCGTAGGTCTGGCCGAGCGGGAAGATCCCGGTCGCGTACGGCGTGTTCCACTCGTACGTGTGCGCGAGCGACGCGTCGACCGTGTCGCCGATCGTCTTCCAGTACACCTGCGGCAGGTTGAACGTGGCGCCGCCGGGACCGAGGAAGACCGAGTACGGCAGGCTCGGGTGGAAGTCGACGTACGGGAACGACGTCAGCCCGACCGGGTAGCTCGCGCCGACGAGCTGGCGCAGCGTCGTCATGTACTGCTGCGCCTGCGCGTACTTGCCTTCGTAGGCGCCCTCCGCGTCGATCACGAAGCAGTCGGCGCCGGCGCCCTGCGCGGCCGCGCCGGCCTGCGCCTCGCCGACCGGATCGGCGCCGTAGACGAACTGCCAGGCGCAGACGTGCAGGCCGGCCGCCTTCAACGTGGCGACGGTCGTCGCGTCGAACTGCGACCAGAGTCCGGTGCCGTCGGCGCTCTTGATGTAGACCGTGTCGATCCCGTACGCCTTCGCCTGTGCGGCGATCGCGCCGAGGTCGCCGCCCTGCGACTTCGACACGTACCAGATCCACATGCCGTTGCCGTCAAACACGCTCGGCCCGCCCGGGGAAGCCCCGCCGGAGAGCTTCGGCTTCGGCGCGCGGCGTACGGCGACGTGGACGGCGTTCGAGTAGCGATGCCCCGGATTGACGACACGGACCGGGCCGCTGATCGCATTGCCGGGCACCGGCACCACGATGCGCGTACGCGTGCGCAACTTTCCGCCGACCGCGCGCTGGGCCGCGCGTCCGTTGCGCAGCCGGATCGTGAACGAGACCTTCGCGTGCGGGCTCATCGCCTTCGCACCGACGAGCAGGTGGCCCGCGCGCGTGACGATCGTGTGCGACGCGCACGGGAACGGGACCGCCGAGCAGCGTACGAAGACGATGTGCGGGTGGGCGGCCGCGGACGCCGCGGAGCCAGTGCCCACCGCAAGCGCCAGCAGCGCGAGCGCAAGGCAGCGGAGGATGCGGTGACGAACAGCGATCATCGGCGACGCGGCGCGGGGCCGGACGCCAGCTTAGGCCCCGAGGAGCGCCCATCCTGGGCGCGCCGTTGCAGCCATCAACACGGCCACGCCGCCGATGATTCGCTTCGCCCTCCGGTCACCGCACGCGGCGACCTGCGGGCGAGGTCACATGACTTCGATCGTCTCGTACACCTCGACGCTGCCGCCCGCGTCGAGCACCGGCGCGCCCTTCGCCTTCTCGGTCGCCTCCGCGAGGCTGCCGGCGCTGACGATCGAGTAGCCGGTGAGGGCCGACGGCGCGCTGCCGTTGCCGCCGTCCGCCTTCACGACCGCGGAGGGGCCGAACGGGTTGCCGGCGTCGACGAGCGACTCGCCGAGGCCCCCGAGGAAGGCGCCCCACGCCGCCATCGCGGCCTCCCGCTCCTCCTCCGTGTCCGCCATCCTGCCGCCGGTGTAGGCCAGCACGTACTTCGCCATCGTTCGCTCCTTCGTGTTCTGGTTCCGGCGCGTCAGCGCGCCGCGAGTTCCGGGCCGACGCTCGCAAGCGAGTCGAGCAGGCCGGTCCAGCCTCTGCGGTGGTCCTCCTGGGAGGCTTCGTCGTCGAGCAGGCCGGCGTGCTCGATCGTCACGGTCGTGCGACCGGGCTGCTGCTCGGCGAAGGTGACCGCGACCTCGGTCTCGTGGCCGGCGTACGGCCCGGTCCCCTCCCAGATCCAGCTGTACACGAGCCGCTGCGGGCGCGTGATCTCGCGGTAGGTGCCGAAGGCGGCGAAGTCGTCGCCGGAGTCGACGTCGTGCACCACCACGCGATAGGCGCCGCCGACGCGCAGGTCGACGTCCGCAGCCGCGAGCTCGTGGGTCGGCTCCGGCTTGAACCAACGCCGCAGCACCTCCGGGTTCGTCCAGGCGTCGAAGACCGCCTCCGCCGGCGCGTCGATCGTGCGCTCCACGCGCACCGTGCCGGCGTCCACGTCGATGTCGCTCATGCTCTGCTCTCCTGCTCGTTGAGGAACTCTTCGACCACGTCCAGCTTGCGCTCCCACAGCTCGCGCTGTCTCGCCAGCCACGCGTACGCCGCTTCGAGCGAGGCGCCGTTGAGGCGCAGGCGATGCGTGCGGCCGTCGACCACGCGCACGATCGCGCCCGCCTCCTCGAGCACCCTCAGGTGCTTGCTGATCGCCGGCTTGGAGACGGGAAAGTCGTGCGTCGCCTCGCCGACGGTCAGCTCCCGCTCGGCGAGCCGCTCGAGGATCGTGCGGCGCAACGGATGGGCGACCGCGACGAAGGAGCGGTCAAGCTTTGTCGAGGATAGACTGTTAGCCATGCGGTTAACCGTATCGTCGCGTCAGCGGTCCCGCAAGGGCAGGCGCGTCCCGGGCGTGCGTCTTCGGCCGTACCGTCGAGTCCGCCGCACGGCTAGAGTTGGGGGACCGTCCCGGGGGCGTGGTGCTAACGGGAACACGCCGCCTTTGCAAGGCGGAGTTGGGAGTTCGATTCTCCCCGCCTCCATTGGACGAGTCCTCCCGGCCCCCGCGTTCCGGGCATGACGCGCATCGGCTCCCACGCCTTTGGGTGCGCGGTGCGCATGTTGCGCGCGCGAGAGAGACTCACGCAGAAGAAGCTCGCGGCCCGCGCGAGAATCAAGGCTCAGCACATCAGCGACATCGAACTCGGGCGCATCAACCCGACGCTTGCCACCATAGAGTCGCTCGCGGATGGCCTGGCCCTACCTGCGTCGGCGCTGTTGAGCGAGGCCGAGAGATGGTGCGGGGCCTCCAAACGATGACCTTTGCAGAGTAATTACCGGTGTAGAGGTATAACTGATGCGCAATATTGCGACGCCCTCCTAGCATTCGCGCGATTTGGTTTCCGACTGCCCAGGAGGCATCATGGGGCGCGTTGCTCGGTGCGCTGTCGTCGTTGTGTCGGTGCTGTTCGGTGGTGTTGGGACGGCATCGGCAGCGTTGCCGTTCGACCCTCCTGCGCATGCGGTGCGCGAGCTTGTGGGCAAGCGCACAGCGGAGTCGCGGACGTGGGAGATGCCATCCGGAATGCACGTGACGCAGCTCGCGTCAGAGCCTGTGCAGTGGCGGGACAAGAAGGGGGATTGGCGGCCGTACGACTTCAGTCTGCACGCGCAGGCCGGTGGCGGGTGGGGCGCGCTTGTGGGGCGGACGACGCTCTCCTTGCCGGGCGCCATCGGCGGCGCTGCGAGAGCGCCGGTGAGCGTCGCGGACGCTGATGGCAACTGGGTCGCAATCGAACCTGCCGACGGAACCGCATCGGCCTCGGTAATTGACAATGTTGCGGAGTATCGAGATGTCAAGCGTGGGATGGACGTGCAGCTGCGGGCGGTCGCGGAGGGACTGACGGAGAGCGTCGTGCTGCACGATGCCGACGCAGCGGCTGGCCTGCACTACCGCATCAGGCTGTCCGGCGGGTCAGCTCTGGAGCAGGATGGGGTGGCGGGACTGCGTGTGGTGAAGGGCGGCCAGAGGCTGTTCGAGATTCCCGCGCCGACCATGGTCGATGCGGCCGGCGCCGGCGGGCCGGTTGGGCGCTACGAGGTCACGCAGGCCGGCGATCACACTTGGATGGTCACGACGGTGGTCGACACCGGCTGGCTTGCGGATCAGGACCGTGCATGGCCCGTGACGGTGGATCCGACGGTGCTGAACACGTTCGAGGCACCGGCGACGGACGATTGCCAGTGGGATGACTTCTCCACGAGCCTGTTGGGTCTGCGGAGGTCCTGGACATGTGCGGCTGCTGTGGATGGAGCCGGTGACACCTACCAGGGTCGCAGCGACTGGTCCCATGCCGAGGGCCTGCTGCAGTTCAACACGTTGACGCTGGTGCAGAGCGATGCGATCGACAGCGCGACGCTGAAGCTGTACCGACGGTCGGACAACTCGAGCGCCCCGACGCCGCTGAGCGTGTATCGCATCACGAGTGCGTGGAGCACGTCGCCCGCACCGAGCGCGTTGCCGAGCTACGACGCGGCCCCCGTCGCGCAGTTCGCGAACGGGCCAGCGGGCACGATCCAGACAGACCTGACGGACCTGGTGACCGAGTGGCGGCGCTACAGCCAGACCTCGGGCGTGTCCGGGTTCGCGAACCACGGGGTCATGTTGGGGACCGTCAGCGAGCGCTGTCCGACGACGTGCAGCTGGACCTCCTACGCCGGCTCGGGCGCGAGCGATCCCTCGCAGCGACCGGTGCTGGAGGTCAAGAGCTGGCCGGCGGCTGCGGCCGGGAACGCGATCGTCACGCCTGGTGAGGGAGATCTGACGGGCAAGCGGATCAAGCTGCAGGCGAGAGCGCTTGCGAGCTCGGTCACCACGGTGCGCTTTCAGTACGTCGCCGGGGCGCAGAGAACGTGGACGGACATCCCGCTCTCGGCGCTGAGCACTCCGGCGCGCGGTGCGGCGTCGAGCCAGGACGTCTCGGTCTCGGGACCCAGCGGCGATCGCAGATCGGATCTCGTCTACTGGGACTTGAGCGCGATGCCGGGAGGCGAGGTCGACGGGCCGGTGCACGTGCGTGCCTGGCTGGACAGCCCTGTCTCGGGGGACAGCGGGATGACGCCGGAGGTCAACTTCCGGCTGGACCGGCGCGGGATCGACAAGGCACCGACTGAGCCGATCGGACCTGGAGAGCTGAACCTGCTCTCGGGGGAGTTCTCGATGAGTGAGACCGATGCATCGATCAGCGCGTTCCTGCAGGACTTGAGCGTCACACGCACGTACCGCTCGCGCGGGATCGCGGTTCGCAACGCGGACATGTTCGGGTCGGGGTGGGACGCGAGCGTCGAGGCCGACGGAGGCGATCTGCCCTACAAGGGGATCTACGACTACAGCGAGATCAGAGACGTCACCGTCGACCAGCAGGTGCTCGACCCTTCGAGCTGGAACTGGGAGCTGTTCTTCCAGACGTTCAACTTCGAGGATCTAAAGGCGGATGTCGAGACCCTTCCGGAGACGCTCGCTTACAACTACGAGTACGCCATCGTGGAGGCCAGCGACGGCACGAAGATGACGTTCACCCACATCACCGACCCGAACGGGAACGTGACCGGCTGGACGCCCGACGACCTGCACCCGGGGTACGCGCTCAGACGCGACAGCACGGGCACCAGCGGGGTCTTCCAGTACACGCTCACCGACCCCGACGGCAACGTCGCGACGTTCCTCTCAGAGGTCGCCAACTCTCCGAACGCGCCGCTGAGCACCTTTCAGCAGCCGGGCAGCACCAGCTCGCTCAGCTACGTGTACGAGGCGTCGGGGACGCGTCAGCGGCTCAAGACTGTGACGGCCCCGGCGCCGGCGGGAAGACCGGCGCGCTCGCTGACACTCAACTGGTCCAACGTGGGCACGCCGACGGTGCCGCGCGTGACGTCGATCGACTACAAGGACGGCTACAGCACGACGACCACCGTCGCCACCTACGCCTATGACGGCAATGCGCGGCTGATCCAGGAGACGGATCCGCGCATCAGCGGCAGCGCGCGGTACACGAGCTACCACTACAACGCCGACGGCGAGCTCGATCAGATCACCCCCTCCGGGGAGGCGACGTGGAACCTGAGCTACGCGAGAATCTCGGGGGACACCGGGCCGCGGCTGCAAAGCGTCGGTCGAGCGCAGCCCGGCGGCGGGACGGCGACGAGCACGATCGCCTACAACGTGCCACTGCAGGGCAGCGGCGCCCCTTACGACATGAGCACGGGCGCTACCGGCGCGTGGGGCGAGGTCGATGACGTGCCGTGGGACGCGGTCGCGATCTGGCCCGAGGACACCGTGCCGGATCTCAACAACCCCGACTACGGCAAGGCCACGATCCACTACCTCGACGCCCAGGGCCTCGAGGTCAACACGGCCGAGCCCGGTGGCGCGATCACGACCGACTGGCACGACGCAAACGGGAACGTGATCCGCGAGTTGGACGCCCAAGGCCGTGCCGACGCGCTCGCTGCCGGCTCCAACAGCGTCAACGTCGCCGTCGACCGCTCGACGCTCTACCAGTACGCCTCCAACGGCGTCGACCTGCTCGCGATTCGGGAGCCGGTCACGCAGGTCACGCTCTCGGACGGATCGGTCGTCACGGGCCGGCGCGTCAACACGACGAACTACGACGAGAACGCGCCGGCCGGCGGGCCCTACCACCTGCCCACGAGCGAGTGGCGAGCCGTCGAGCCGACCAGCGGCGGCCAGGTGGATGTTCGCGAGAACGTCCTGCTCGACTACTCCGCCAACGGCGGCATGAGCGGCTGGACCGCCCGGCACGCGACGAAGACGGTCATCGACCCGAGCGGCAGAGCGCTCACCACGTACAGCATCCTCCACCCGACATACCCCGTCGTGGAGGAGACCCGCACGCCGGGTGCACCCGGCGGCGGTACGACCCCGGACGATCAGTGGTACCAGTACTACGGCATCACGCCGTCCGCGCGTGTCCCGTCCGGTCTGGTCGCCGCCAACTGCAACACCTTCACCGGCGCGGCCGACCCGCCCGGGTACCTCTGCCTTCGCTCAGAGGCGACGCTGCCGGACGCGTCGGTACCACGCCGCTGGTACGACTACAACACGCTCGGCCAGGTCACGAACCTGTGGCAGGAGAGACCGCTGGCCTACAACGGCACCGGCTACCGGCGCACGACCAGCGGCTACGACGCAGACGGACAACAGACCAGCCGCACGGTGTTCGGTGGAGCCGGCACCGCCGTTCCGACCGTCACCTACACCAATGACGCGGCGACGGGGCAGCAGACACAAGCAAGCTCGGCGAACGGCACGATCAGACGTGCATACGACTCCAACGGCAGGCTCAGCTCGTACACGGATGCGTCCGGCACCGTCACGACCTACAGATACGACCTGCGAGGCCGTCTCATCCAGCGCACGATTGGGGCGCGCGTCACGACATACGGCTACGACGATCGCGCCAACCTCACGAGCGTTCAGGACTCCGAGATCAGCGCGCCGATCACCGCAACCTATGACCTCAACGACGACCCGCTGACCGAGACGCTGCCGAACGGGCTCGTGCGGACCGCTTCCTACGACGAGACGGGCCGCGCGCACGAGGTCAGATGGGACAACACGTCCGGCTGCTCGTCGAACTGCACCTGGGTCGACAGCCTCGTCACCGGCCGCGACGCGGACGGCAACATGACCGGCCACCACTCCACGCTCTCGGATCAGACGTTCAAGTACGACAGCGCGCAACGGCTCACGAACGTCGATGACGTTCGTGCGTCGGACAGAACGTGCGTCCGTCGTGCCTACACGTACGACGGCGGCGGGGCCGGCGACTCCAACCGCACGCTGAAGCTGTGGTGGACCAGCAACCCAGGCGGAGCCTGCGGCACCGGAACCCTTTCGAGACGCGACTACAGCTACGACACGGCCGATCGCATCACGAACACCGGCTGGTCCTGGGACGGATTCGGCCGCGCCACGAGCGCTCCGGCTCCGGATTCCGGCGGAAGCGGCACGCTCACCGTCGGGTACTTCGCCGACGGCCTGGACCGCCAGCTCACCCTGGACGGCCGCACGCAGACCTACACGCGCGATCCCGCAAGCCGCACGATGACGACCGTCTCCTCCGGCGGAGTGCCACCGACGATCACGACGACGAACGAGTACGCCGACGACACGGATTCGCCTGTCGCAGCAGTTCGCTCGGACCTCACGATCGCCACCTACGTCGACGGCCCCGACGGAGAGCTCGCCGCCACGAACGACGCCGGCATCCTGACCTACCAGCTCGACGACGTCGAGGGCAGCGTGGTCGCGGTGGCGGCATCGAGCGCGGGCGGGTCCGGCCCGATCAGCCGCACCGAGACCGACGAGTTCGGCAACGTGACGACCTCCGGCACGCCCGTCATCGGCAACACCAAGGGCGTTCCCGCCTACGGCTGGCTCGGCGGCCACGAGCGCGCTACCGACTTCGGCCAATCACAAGGCTCGGGCGGCCCTGTCGAGATGGGCGCGCGCGCGTACCTGCCCGCCGTCGGCCGATTCCTGCAGGTCGACCCCGTCGACGGCGGATCCGCCAACTCCTACGACTACGCGTTCCAGAATCCGATGAACGTGCAGGACCTCAGCGGGCAGTGCCCGATATGTGTCATCGCCGCGATCGAGGGCGGCGAGATCGTCTTCGCCGCCGCCGCCGGTGTCATCTTCACGACGGGTGTCGTCTACGTGGCCTCACGCGACGGCGCTATCTCCTCGCTGGCCGACATCATCCGCAACGACGATCCGTTCAAGTTCGCAAAGGGCGGCCGGAAGAACGTCAGACACAGCGACTACCGAGACATGAGAGACGAGCAGATCGAGCGAGCGTTGCGAGGCAAGCAGACGCCTAAGATCGAGAGAGAGAAGCTCCGGCAGGAGCTCAAGGGACGCAGGCTCCGAAACAAGCAGAAGCGGCAGAAATGAGCAGATCGCACAATCAAAGGCACGCAGCGGACCCAGGAGAGTGGTATGCCGTCCGCTGCATCTTCGTCAAGGAGCTTGACGCTGAAGAGTCAGCGACGTTCCGATACGAGGAGCGCATCACATTGTGGCGGGCCGGATCGGCGGAGGAAGCGATTGCACTTGCCGAGGCCGAGGCCGATGAATACGGCAAGGTGAACGAGGTCCGACGGCCCTCGTTGGCTCAGGCATACCACCTGTTCGACCCGCCCAGCCACGGCGAAGAGGTGTTCTCGCTGATGCGCGACAGCAGTCTCTCGCCGAGTGCGTACCTCGATCGCTTCTTCGACACCGGGACCGAGCGGCAGATGGACGCCGAGTAAGCTCTCCCAGCCCCTTGCACGCGGGGCAGGGGCGCAGGTTCAGACGCGCGCCCCCAGCCGCACCGGCAGGGTGCGCAGCTGGTTGACGAAGCCGGACAGCACATACTCGGGTCTGCCCGCCAGCTCCATCTGCGGGTAGCGCGCGAGCGTCTCCTCGAACAGCACGCGCAACTCCAGCCGCGCCAGCGCCGCGCCGAGGCAGAAGTGGCGGCCGCCGGCGCCGAACGCCTGGTGGTCCGGATTGCGGCGCGCGTCGAAGCGGTCGGCGTCCTCGTAGCGCGTCTCGTCGCGGTTGGAGGAGACGTACCACATGACGACCTTGTCGCCCGCTCTGATCTGCTGCCCGCCCAGCTCCACGTCTCTCGTCGCCGTACGGCGGAAGTGCGCGAACGCGGGGAACATCCGCAGCGACTCCTCTACGAGGCTCGCCACGAGCGACGGATCTTCGTGCACGAGCCGCAGCTGCTCGGGGTCCTCCAGCAGCGCGCGCATCCCGCTGCTGTAGGTCGCCTTCGTGCTGTCGTTGCCGGCCGCCATCAGCAGGAAGAAGCCCATGACGATCTCGTGCTCCTCGAGCCGCTCGCCGTCGACCTCCGCGTCGACCAGCACGCTCGTCAGGTCGTCCGTCGGGCGCGTGCGGCGCTCGGCGATCAGCGCGCGGCAGCGCTCGAAGACCTCCGGCACGTCGCGGCTCATCACGGTCTCGACGCCCTCCGGGTTCATGTCCGGGTCGCCCGCCGAGAAGATCGCGTTCATCAGCCCCGCCCAGACCGCGTCGTCCTCGGGCGGGATCCCCATGAAGGAGCCGATCACGCGCGCGACGACCGGCTGGGCGACGTCGGTCACGAGATCGCACGTCTCGCGCCCGTCGAGCCCGTCGAGCACCTCAGCGGTGATCGCGCGGATCGCGTCCTCGTGCTCGGCGATCCGCCGCGGCGTGAAGCCCGCCTGGAAGAGCGCCTTGAGGCGGTCGTGCTTCGGCGGGTCCATGCCGATGAACATCGCGCGCGTGAGCTCGAGCGGCAGGATCGAGTCGGTCAGCGCCGTGATCCCGCCCAGCTCGGAGGAGTACGTCTGCCAGTCGCGGCTGACGGTGTGGACGTCGTCGGCGGTCGTGACCGACCAGTAGCCGGCCTCGTTCGGGAAGTCGGGGATCCTCGACGTCCAGTGGACGGGGCACTCGGCGCGCAGCTGCTTGAACAGCTCGTTCGGCGGTCCGTCCTGCCAGTGCTCGGGGTCCCCGACGAGGACGTCTCTCAGATCGCGGCCGGTCGTTGCCATCGGAGCCTCCAGTTCGTGCGCGCGGGCGGTCCGCCGATGGTACTGGCCAGCCAGCCAGGACACGCCGGCTCGACGCGCCTGCGCTAGCGTCCGGCCGATGCCGCCCGCCCCCGCCGAGCGCGACACGATCCACCACGCCGACAACATGGACGTCCTCCCGGCGCTGCCGGACGAGGCGTTCCAGCTCATCTACATCGACCCGCCGTTCAACACCGGCGCGACGCAGGCGCGGCGGACGCTCGCGATGGTCCCCGACGCGGACGGGGACCGCACCGGCTTCAAGGGGGTCCGCTACCGCACGCGGCTGCTCGCCGAGTCGCGCTATCGCGACACGTTCGAGGACTACCTCGCATTCCTCGATCCGCGGCTGCGCGAGGCGCACCGCCTGCTCGCACCCAGCGGGACGCTCTACTTCCACATCGACTACCGCGAGGCGCATTACTGCAAGCTGCTGCTCGACGAGCTGTTCGGGCGCGAGCAGTTCCTCAACGAGCTGATCTGGGCCTACGACTACGGCGCGCGCTCCAGACGCCGCTGGCCCGCGAAGCACGACACGATCCTCGTCTACGTGAAGGACATCGCGTCGTATTGGTTCGACGCCGACGAGGTGGACCGCGAGCCGTACATGGCGCCCGGCCTCGTGACCCCCGAGAAGGCGGCCCGCGGCAAATTGCCGACCGATGTCTGGTGGCACACGATCGTCCCCACGAACGGGCGCGAGAAGACCGGCTACCCGACGCAGAAGCCGGAGGGGATCGTGCGGCGGATGGTGCAGGCGTCGAGCAGACCGGGCGACCGATGCCTCGACTGCTTCGCCGGCAGCGGGACGCTCGGCGCGGTCGCCGCCCAGCTCGACCGCCGCTACGTGCTGATCGACGAGAGCGCCGACGCGATCGCGGTCATGCGCAGACGACTGCCGGAGGCCGTGGTGGTGTCAGGCGGCGACCGGCACGTCGCCGGCGTCACGCCACGGGAGCGCAAGGCCCAGCGGCCGTGACGCCCACGGGTTGCGCCACAGCGCCGGCGTAGCGGCTGCGGCGGCGACCGGGTCCGCGGAGCGCAGCGCGCGCCCCACCAGCACGCCCGACAGGCGTGTGTTGCACGGACCGCCCGGACCGTGCCAGACGGCATGGTCGCGCGGAGCGGCGCCGAGCAAGGCGTGCTCGACGTCGCGTTCGCAGACGCGGTCGCCGAGCGCGAGCACGGCGAGCAGGTACGGCCGGTCGAGGTCGCCGTAGCGGGCCGCCTTCTTCTTGATCTTGCGCCGCAATGGACGCACGTCGTTGACCGCTGCGCGGGCCGCGCCGGCGCCGCGCGACACGAGCTGGGCGCATCCGCATGGCCGTGCCTCCGCTGCCGGCAGTGCTATCGCTTCGACGTCGACCACGAAGTCGTCGAACGCGAGCCGCTTGACGGCGGGCGCGCGCAGCTCGCGCGGATCCAGCGCGCCGAGCCAGCGCTCCAGCGGCGGCACGACATGACGGCGCCCCGGCGAGCAGGCGCCGTAGCGGACGACCTCCAGCGCGAGCGAGAAGCGCGGCGCGCGGACGGTCGCGACGATGTCGCGCAGCTGCTCGTCCAGCCGCCGCTCCGTGAACGACAGCGGCGAGTCGCCACCGACGACGGTCGCCTCCAGCCAGCAGCGCTCGCGCCCGCGCGCGAGGACGAAGTCCTGGCGGCGCTCGCCGGCTTCCCCGCCGATGTTGACCGTCACCTCGAAGCCGCGGCGGCGGTGCGCCTCGTGCACCCACAGCTCCCAGAAGGCGCCGGCGTGGTCCAGCTCGGCGGCTTGAGCGAAGCGGTTGCGCAGATCGGCGCGCGCGGCGGCGGGCAGGCGCGCGAACCAGCCGTCAAGCTCGGCGCGCACGCGCTCCCACCGCGCGCCGGCGGCGCGATCGAGGAACGCGTACGCCGGCTCCTGATGCGCGCGCGGCGAGCCGTCGGTGCGTTCGCGCACCGAGAAGAGCGTCGGTTCCTGCAGCGTCGAGCTGATCGCCGTCCCCCTGGCGATGTCTTGAACGGTCCGCGCGACGGCCGTTTCCCCCGACGTCGCGCCGAACGCAACCGTACACGACAGCGGGTCGAATTCTCAAGTGTCGGCGGCTATGCACAGGTGCTTCCCCGGCGCGTGCGGGCCGTCGCACAACCGGGCGCGGATGCGCTCGCGTTGACGGCTCGCGCGCGGGCTTCGAACGATCGTCCACTTGGCGCGCCGACGCTCACGCGGCGCCGCGCGCGCGCCGATCCCGCGAGAGCCGGTGGGTGCAAGGACGGCCCACTTGGAAGGCAAGGACGCCGGCGGACCGACTCTGGCCGGGACGGTCCGTCGCGAATTGCACGGATGCTCGGTGGGGGCGCCTCTGGCCGGGGGCGCCCCCACTGCTTTTCTGCCCGATCGGCCGAGCGGTGCCGCGTCAGAGATGCAGCGTGCCGTCGGCCAGGGCGACGACGTGACCACCGACGCGCGGGCGCTCGCCCTCCATCGCGGCCTCGATGCGGCTCGGACGGCCCATCTCGATCCCCTGCTGGATCGTGAGCGAGGCGCAGCCGGCGCGCGCCGCGAGGTATGCGCACAGCGGCCCGGCGGCTGAGCCGGTGGCGGGATCCTCGCCGACCGCCGCGCTCACGAATCCGCGCGTGCGCGCGAGTGCGGCAGGGGCGTCGCAGACGGCGGCGTAGAGGACGGTCGCGCGGTGGGCGATGAGCAGCCGCTCGACCGCGATCCAGTCGGGGCGCGCGCGGTCGAGCGCGTCGAGGTCGCGCAACGGGACGATCAGCTGCGTGAGCCCGCTGCCGACAAGCTGCGGCGGCAGTGCGCGGTCGGCGTGCTCGGGCGTGAGGCCGATCGCCCGCAGGATCTCCGCGCGCGGCAGCTCGGCGCCGAGCTGGGCCGGCTCCTGCAGCATCGAGGCGTACGCGGTGTGCGGGCCGTCGAGGCGCACGTCGATCGGCTGGAGGCCGGCGCGGGTCTGCTGGACGAAGCGCAGCTCGCGGGGCGCGGTGTCAGCCGGGTCGCTCTCGGCCCGCGCCACCGCCACGGCGGTGCCGAGCGATGGATGGCCCGCGAACGGCAGCTCCAGCTCGACGGTCCAGATGCGGGTGCGATAGTCGGCGCCCGCGACCTCGGCGCGCTGCACGAACGTGGTCTCAGACTGGCGCGTCTCGCGTGCGAGCGCGAGCATCGTGCGCTCGTCGAGTCCGTCGGCGTCGTGGACGACCGCGAGGCCGTTGCCCTCCAGCGGCGCTGCCGTGAAGACGTCGAGCAGCGTGTAGCGATGATCCCCCACCCGGCTTCGCTTCCCTCGTGGCCGCCGGCTTATCCGTCGAAGTCGAAGTCGCGCGGCGGGCGCTGCTCGAACCAGAGCCGGTCGTGCTCCGGGGTCTCCTGCAGGAACTCGGGCGTCTCTTCGAGCACGTCGTCGTCGGAGTGCGCGGCCCCCCGCTCGGGCTCGGGTTTGTCCTCGTCGTCGTGGTGGTCCTCGACGTGGTACTCGGTCGTCGGCTGGAGGACGGGGTCCTCGTGGTGCTCGAACAAGGGGTCGCCGTGCGGCGGGTCGTGTCGCTCCTCGGGCGCGAGCACGTGCGGGGAGTCGGCGGCGTGCTCGTGCTCCTCGCCCTGGTCCGGGGCCGGGTGCTCGTCGCGGGGCTCGGCCGGCGGCGCCTCGACCGGCGCCGGCTCGCGCCGCACCGGGCCGAGCGCCTCGTGCTCCAACCGGGCGACCTCGGCCGGGTCGGCGCCGCGACGGCGCTTGAGGTCCAGATGCTCGCGGATCGCGTCGTCCAGCAGACCCATGAGGAGGCCATCCTACTGGCCTCTGCGCGCGTGCGGGGTCGTGCAAGGATCCGCTCAGCGCGACCCGCCGTCGGCCGGCGCAACCGCCAGTGGCAGCTCGCCTGCGCACGCCGTGCGGTTCTTCCCTGCGTGCTTGGCTGCGTAGAGGGCCGCGTCGGCGGCCGCCACGAGGGCGACCGGGTCGCCGTCGGCGGAGGCGGCGACGCCGCAGCTGACGGTCACCCGAATGATGCCGTCGCCGTCGGGGCGCGGAAGCTCGAGCGCCTCGACGGCGGTTCGCACGCGCTCCGCGATCGCCTCTGCTCCGGCGAGGTCGGTCTGCTGGAGCGCGACCGCCAGCTCCTCGCCGCCGTAGCGCGCCGGTTCGTCCACCTCGCGCGAGCAGTCGCGCAGTGCCGCGGCGACCTCGCGCAGGACGAGGTCGCCCTGCTGGTGCCCGTACGTGTCGTTGACGCGCTTGAAGTTGTCGATGTCGAGCATCAGTAGGCCGAGCGGCTGGTCGAAGCGGCGAGCGGCAGCGGCCTCGGCGGCGATCACCTGCTGGAAGCGGCCCCGGTTCGACAGACCGGTGAGTTGGTCGGTGACCGCCTGGCGCTTGACCTGTTCGTGGAGGTCGACGTTCTCGAGCGAGATGCCGGTCTGGCGGGCGAGCGAGGCGACGAGCTCGCGCTCGGCGTCGGAGAAGGGGCGGCCGCGGCGGGCGACGGCGACGATGCCGCGCGGCAGGCCGGTTTCATCCCCGCTCTCATGGGGAGCGATCGGCGCGGCGAGCGCTGCGATCGCGGGCTCGGCGGCCGCTGTGAGCCCGGTGGGGACGCCGCGCTCGCGCACCTGCGCCTCGGCGTCCGCAATCGCTTGCTCGGCGCCGGCAAAGTCCCCGACGCGAGCGGCCTCCAGCAGCGGGCCGTCGCCGGCGACGCGGACCGTGGCGCGCCCGCACGTCGCCTCGACTGCGTCGACGATCGTCTGCATGCCGATCTCCAGGAGGGCGGCGCGGTCGAGGTTGGCGGCGAAGGTCGCGCCGACGCGTTCGATCGATTCGCGCAGGCGGGCACGCTCGCCGGCCAGCTCGTCGAGGCGCCGCTCCAGCTCGGCGGACATGGTGTTGAACTCGCGGCCAAGCTGCGCGAACTCGTCGCTTCCCTCGACCGGAACCGTGGCGGAGAAGTCACCGCTGCCGATGCGCTTGGCGGCGGTGAGGAAGCGCGCGACCTGTCCGTGAAGCTGGCGGGAGACGAGCAGCGCTCCGGCGAACGCGAGCAGCAGGAAGAGCGCGAGCAGGGCGAAGGCGAGCGTGCGTTTGCGCGTGGCGGCGATGGCGGCGGGGGGCGCGTCGGTGAGGACGACGACCGTGATGCGGCCGCGGCCGCCGAAGTCGGGGGCCGTGAAGGCGGCGGCTGCGTACGTGATGTGCGCGAGCGTGACGGTGCGGGAGGCGCTGCCGGGGCCGGCCTCGCCGGGGAGGTGCGCGACGTCGGTTGCGGTAAGCGGGTGCGGGAGCGTGCTGGCGAGGACGACGCGGCCGCGCACGATGACAGCGTGGATGCCACGTCCGGAGGAGGCGATCCGGGCGAAGCGCGCGGCGGTGGTCTCGGCGGCTTCGAGCGTCACGAAGCGTGCGCCGGCGATCCGTCGGCCCGTATCGGCTCCGCCGCGGCCACCCTGGCCCGCCGACCGGATCCGCACCCCTCCCCACGCGATCGCGTCCGGGCTGCCGATGTCGGCGAGGACCGCGCCGGTCGCGGCCGTGAGGCGGGCTCGCGCGACCCCGAGGCGGACGGCCAGCGCCGCCGCCCGCGCGCGGTCGTCGCCCAACGTTGGCGTCCGGACGGCTGCCGCGAGGGCCGGGTCGCGCCCGAGTGCGACGGCGTTCCGCGTCGCGCCCGAGGCAAGGCGGCGGTAGTCGCCGAGCACGACGGCGGCGCTCGCGCGGTTCTGTGCGACGACCATCGCATGCTCGCTGGTCGAGAGCAGGCGCGCGACGACGACCCCCAAGGCGATCATCGGAACGACGACGATCAGCACGAAGAACAGCGTCAGCCGGACGCGAAAGCTCATCCCCTGCTTACCACCCGCGGTGCAGGCTACCCCCCGGGCCGCCGGCAGACGCCAGCTCTGGACAACTGTGGGCCCGCGCTGGCCAGCGCCCTCGCCCGCGCGCGCCCGAGTACACTTCCCGGCACCGGTGCGTCCGCGCCACGGCGATGCCGCGCACACGGGGCTATAGCTCAGTTGGGAGAGCGCCTGGATCGCACCCAGGAGGTCGGGGGTTCGAGTCCCCCTAGCTCCATCGGACGGAAGCCCTGCTTAGGCGGGGCTTCTGTTGTTTTGGGGGCCTGAGCGAGCGACCGGGCGAGCGCCGTGGGTACCGCGTGTGGGTACCACATGAGGCCGCATGGAGCGTTCATCCGCGCGGGTTGCTCGGCTGTTGAGCGCGGTGGCCGGATGCGCTTGGCGTGATTGGCTAGCGCGGATCGCGTTGGCGACGTACCTTCCTTTTATGGCCAAGGTCGTCGCCAAGCTCCCCAACGGAGCCGTCCTGATCGAGGTTCCGCCCGAAGACGCCGCGGACCTGGAGATCGGTGCTGAGGTGGAGGTCCGCTGTGCGCAGCCCGCTCCGCTGCGTAAGTGGCCCGCACCCTTCGGCGCGCTCGCCGACCGGATGCCTTCGATCGAGATCGAGGACATCAAGGCAGCGCGCCGCGAGGCGCTGTTCGGCACGCTGCCGTAGCCGGTCCTCGGTCGGCCGGCGCTCTATTCGCCAAGCCGGCGCAGCGTCGCCTCGATCTCCGACGTGAGGAGATAGAGGTCGGTGTCGGTGGGATCGTCGGGGTGAAAGGGATGGAAGCCGAGGCGCTCCCACCAGGCCCGCGCTCGCGCGTCCAGCGCTGCGACGACGACAGCGCGGCAAGCGGCCTTCGCGTTCAGCTCAACCGCCGTCGCCAGCGCGTAGGCGACGAGGGCCGTGCCGACGCCGAGCCCGACGAACTCTCGGTCGACGGCGAGGCGGCCGAGCAGCAGCGCCGGCACCGGATCGGACGCTTGCTTCGCCACCTTGCGCGGCGCAGCGCTGCGATCGATCGCGGTCATCGACAGGCTCGCGTAGGCGACGACGCGTTCCTCTGGCGTGGCGATCACCCAGGTGGCCGCGGTGTCGCGACGGCGGTTCTGGCCCGCAAAGCGGCGCAGCCAGTCATCGAGCGCCGGCTCGCCGGAGTCGAAGTGGCTGCGGTCGTGCCGAGCCGCGTCGAGCAGCTCGGGGCGCCGGAGGTCAGTCAACCCAGCGGAACCGCTGTGGGCGATCGAGCGCCGCGGCAAGCCGCTGGTTCACGCGCGCAGGTTGCGCGAGCGCGTCGCTGAACGCCTGCGCCGCCTGGGGGGAAAGCTCGATCACGGTGCGTTCGGCGAGCACCTCCTCGGCGTGCCGGGAGGCCGCGGCCAGCACGAATGCCGAGAGGTTCTGATGTGCCGCGTCGGCGGCGCGCTCGAGCAGCTGCTTGCGCTGCGGGTCGACGCGGATCTGCAGACGCTGTTCCTTGATCGTGCTCACGTACTCACTATGGCAGTACAGCGACCTAAGGTCAACACCGCCGCGGCTACGCTGCCGCTTCCTCGGCCGCCGCGTCGACCACCCCGAACGCGGCGTTCACGGCGACGATCGCCGCCGCGTCGATCTTGCTGTGCAAATAGCGGTTGGTGGTGCGCAGCTCGGCGTGGCCGAGTACGTCTCGGACGGTCACGAGGGGCAGCGAGCGGGCGAGGACGGAGCCGGTCGCGTGCCGCAGGCCGTGGAGCTTGAGTGGGCGCAGGCCGGCGGCCTCGGCGGCGCGCTTGTAGCGGCGGCGCACGGCTGAGGGGTCGAGGCGGCGGCCGAGCCGGTTGCAGAAGACGTAGCCCTCGGCGTCGGTGAAGTGGTCGCGACGGCCGAGCCGGGCGAGCGCCTCGGCGGCCGGGCGGGGGATCGGCACCTGACGGCCGCGTCTGCCCTTCGGCTCCTTCTCGACGCCGGCGCTCACCGCGCGCTCGACGTTGATCACCGCGCCCGAGAGGTCGGGCAGGAAGTGGACGTAGCGCCACCGCAGCGCCACGAGCTCGCCGAGCCGCATGCCGCTGTAGAAGGCGACGCGGAACAGCTCGGCGTCCTGGCGGTCCTCGGCGGCGCGTGCGGCCTCCTCCTCGTCGCTGAGCTGGTTCGGTCTCCCTCGGTAGCTCGGCGGCGCGGTGCGGTGCTCGCCGCGCTCGCATGCACGCGCGAGCGACTCCAGCTCCGCGACCTCGTAGTGGTCGAGCGGCGGCGGGGGCGGCTGGTAGCGCTTGTCGGTGGCCGCGACCGGGTTCGACGGCAGCGCGTACGTGTCCGGCTTCATCGCGTAGACGAAGATCGAGTGCAGGACCGCGCGGTGCTCGTTCACGTTGCGCGCCGACATGCCGGCTCTGTCCAGCTCGCGCAGGAACGTCGACACCTCGCGCGTCGTCACCGTGTCGATCGGGCGGTCGCCGAAGCGGGCCATGATGCGGCCCTTCGACTCGCCTGCGCCGCGCTTGTACGCGGTGCCCGGCTCCCGCAGCAGGATCTCGTTCTCGCGCAGCGTCGACGGCGCACCGCCCTTCACGTCGCGCTTCCACGCGAGCCACTCGTGCGCGACACGCCGCACAGTCGGGACACCCGCACGCCGCGTGGCCTCCGCCGCCGCCGCGCGCTCCCCCTCCACAGCCGCAACCTTCTCGGCCGCCACGACGCGCGCCGAGCGCTCGTCCAGCCAGCCCGGCGGGGTGCGCCCGCGCCGCTTGACCCAGCCTCCCTCGCTGCCCCGCTCCAGCCACGCCCGGCCGAGCCGGCGCTTGAGCTGGTTGCCGTCCGCGTCGCGCCACTTCGCCTCGAAGAACGGCGAGCCGTCAGGGCCGACGCGGACGAAAACGGCTGGGCTCTTGGCGCTCATCTGCGCGAGGGTACCACCCGAAAACGCCGTGGGTACCACGCTGGCCGTGGGTACCAGTTTAGGTACCGAACGTGCCGAAATAAGCGTCACAACAGGCGATCTAGTCGCACCAGTCTGCCCGTATCTAAGTCACTCGGCCTCAGAGCGCCTGGATCGCACCCAGGAGGTCGGGGGTTCGAGTCCGGCTAGCTCCATAGAGAACCCCTCCCCCTGTAGAGAGCTTGTTCGGACCGGCTTGCGGTACAGCCGCGGCACGCAGATGTCTTTGAGGCAGGTAGCAGAAGTGCTACCTTTCCCTCATGACGACAATCCCGCAGAAGGAGCTTCGCAACAACATCAGCGACGTCCTGCGCCGCGCCGAGGCTGGCGAGGAGTTCACGATCACGGTCTCCGGTCGGCCCGCTGCACACCTCGGGCCAGCGGCCCCGCAGCAGTGGGTCAGCGGTTCGCGGCTGATGGCGATCTGGGCAACTCCGGCGCCCGAGACGCTTGCGAAGGACCTTAAGCGGCTCCCTGGCGGCCTGGTCGACCCTTTCGCCTAAGCGATGCGAGTACTGCTCGACACGTCCGTGCTGATCGCCGAGGACGGACCGGACGACCTCGAAAGTGGGATCAGCGCAGCGTCGCTGGCCGAGCTGCATTTCGGCGTCCTCGTCGCAAGCGACGAAGACGAGCGCGCACGACGAGCGCAGCGTCTCGGCATCGTCGAGGCCACCTTCCACCCGCTCCCGTTCGACGCCGCCGTCGCCCGCGAGTGGGGACGCCTGGCGGCAGCGGTCGCATCCCGCGGCGCGCAGCCGCGCCGACGTGCCGTAGATCTCGTGTTCGCGGCGACCGCAAACGCCCACCGTGTGCCACTCCTGACGCACAACGTGAAGGACTTCCAGGTCATCGCCGACCTCGTAGACGTACGCAGCCCCTAAAGCGCCGACCGGTCATGCGGCGCGCGTCACGTCAGCGCGAAACGAACCGCAACCACATGGTTTGCGCGACGCCAGTTCTCTCCATAGAGAAACAACTCCCTCAGCGAGGTCGTTTCAGGGTGCCTTGCGGTAGCCCGCGTTCGCAGACGTCTTGGCGTTGGCGACCTCACCCGGGGGAGGGTGCTCGGACGGCCGCGGGCTACAGCTCCGCCGGGTAGCGGGCGAAAGCATGGCGTGATCGAGAATCATCACCGACGCCGCCGCAACGCTCGATCGGCGGACTGGCTGCTCACGGTGGGCCGGCTGGCGATCGCCTATGACCATCCCGACCACGCTGATACGACGGCCGCCCGCGTCATCACGCTCTGGCGCCGGCGCTAGCCTTCTTTCCATGCACATCGACGGCCACTACGACCCAGATGCGGACATCGCCTGGCTGCGCTTCGAGGGGTATGACCCCGAGACCGTCGTCGGCGAGGAGACAGACACCGGCCTGCGAGAGATCGACCCCTCCACTGGACGGGTGGTCGGCTTGGAGTACTGGCACGCCAGCATGGCCCTCCCACGCGAGCTGCTGACGCTGCTCCCGCCTCCCGGCGTCGCCGCAGCGGCCTGATCCCGCACCACCGCAGATCGAGCGTTCCGACACAAAACGTGGCGTGGTTTGCGCGACGCCAAGTTCTCTCCACTTGGTAAATCGCTCCGTGCGACAGGCTCCGCTACGTCAGGTCGCCGGGTATTCGTCGTGGCGCCTGAACCACGGCTCGGATGGGTCGCCCTCGTTGCGTCCCAGCGGCGCTCGGTCGAGGATGGCGTAGTACACCATCAGCGGCTCGACTCCGCGTGCGGTGGTCGCGTAGGTCATGTGGATCTGGTCATCCGCGCGAGCGAACGCGGTGAGACCGGGCCCCTCCTCGAGGAAGCCAGCCGCGTCGGTCCCGCACTCCGAGGCGAGCTTCGAGACCTGCGGCGGCACCCCGCCGTCGAGGAAGGACCTGACCTGCTCCGGACTGTGCGAGCGTCCGAAGTCGAAGTTGAAGTCGCTCCCCTCGCTCGACGCCCAGTCGAACCTCCACCCCATGCGCCCCCGGTAGGCCAACAGCTTTTCAATGGGCGCCCGAGAGACGCAGATCATCGTCACGTCACGGGCGGCGAGGTGGGCAAGGACTCCGTCGAAGCTGTCCGCGATCGACGAGCACACCGGACAGCCCGCCTCATACTCAGGGCCGAACATGAAGTTGTAGATCAGGAGCTGCGAGCGCCCGTCGAACAGCTCGGCTAGCGTCCGCGGTCCGGCGTCTGTCGCGAAGCTGTACGGCTTGTCGATCGGCACCCAGGGAAGCTCCAGCCGCTGCCGCGCCAGCTCGTCGTTGAGGCGAGTGAGCTGCTTCTCGCGCTCCAGCAGCTCCGCGCGCGCCGCGTCCCACTCCTCTCGCGTTCCGGTCCTGTGCACGGCCATTGCTCGTCGCTTTCAGCCGGGGTACTCGTCCTTGCGCCAACTGCGTGGCTCCTCGGGCTGCGGCTTGGGCGTCCGATCGAGCAGGAAGCTGAAGTAGGGAGCAACGAACGGGTCCGGGGCGGTGACCGTATAGGTGTGGTAGACGGTCCCGTTCTCGCGCGCGAACGCGATCCAGCTCGGGGCCTCGCGGAGGCCGTCCTTGAGCTCCGCTCCCACCTGCTGGGACCACTCCTCGAGCCAGCCCGGCGGGTTCTCGACCATCTCCCTCACCTTGGAGCTCCCGCTCGCCTGCTCCTCCGTCAGCGCCAGCCCGAAGTCGAACGGGAACTCGGTGCCGTAGGTCGAGACGTACGGAAATTGCCAGCCCATCCGCCGCTTGTAGGCGACCAGCCGTTCGATCGGCGCCCGCGAGAAGCAGATCAGCGTCACGTCGCGGTGCTGCAGGTGGACGAGCGCGCCGTCGAGGCCGTCCCCGACGCTGGTGCAGCCCGGACAGGCGCCGAGCGTGTAGTCGGGCCCGAACATGATGTTGTAGGCGAGCAGTTGCGAGCGGCCGTCGAACAGCTCGGCGAGCGTCTTGCGACCGTCCTCGGTGTCGAACGTGTACTCCTTCTCCACCGGGACCCATGGGAGCTCCAGCCGGCGCTGCTTGATCTCCTCGCCGCGCTCGGCCTGCGCGGCCTCGAGCCTCGCCAGCTGCTCCCGAGCCGCCTCCCATTCCTCCCGCGTTCCGATCGTGCGCTCCGGCATCTCCGTCTCCCTCCAGTCCTCACCGTTGCGAGCCCGGGCGAAACCGGCCAGTGCCCCGTTGACTTTGGCGCACGTTGGGGAAGAGAATCGACAGACTGCATCTGCCTCGTTGCTCCGGAAAGGAGTCTTCATGGCCTGGAAGCTTGAGGGGACGTACTTCGAGAACTGCTCGTGTGACGTCATCTGCCCCTGCACCGCCTCGATGTCGCTCGGCGCCACACACGATCGCTGCAAGGTGACGCTCGTCTTCCACGTCACGGACGGCGAGGTCGACGGCACCGACGTGAGCGGTCTGACCGTCGCCGCGGTGTGCGACACGCCGAAGGTGATGACCGACGGCGGCTGGCGCCTCGGCGTGTTCGTCGACGACCAGGCCTCCGACGAGCAGGCGGCGAAGCTCGGTGCCGTGTTCGGCGGTCAGCTCGGGGGGCCGATGGAGGCGCTCGGGCCGCTCGTCGGAGAGAACCTCGGCATGGAGCGCGCGCCGATCGAGGTGCGGGAGGACGGGCTGCGCCACAGCATCCGGATCGGCGACGCGGTCGACTTCGAGGTCGAGGACGTCGTCCCGTTCGGCGTCGCGTCGGGCGAGCCGGCGCGCATCGTCGGCATCTTCCATCCGGTCGGCTCGGAGCTGACAGTCTCGCGGGCGACGCACTCGCGCGTCGACGCGTTCGGCATCGCATACGAGGGCAAGGCCGGCTTCTCTGCGTCGCACTTCGCCTGGGCGGCTTGAGATGAGCGCCGTCCGCGCGGCGCCTCGCGAGGAAGCGGCCGCCGGCTCCGGGCCCGGACCCGCCCTCGCCGCTGCGCGCGCCCGGCTGGGCCTGATCGTGCTGCTGTTCGCGCTGGCTGCGATCGCCTGGTGGTCCACGACGGAGCGCATGCGCGGCATGGACGAGGGGCCGGGCACGGACCTCGGCGCGCTCGTGTGGTTCCTTGGCGTCTGGACCGTGATGATGGCGGCGATGATGCTCCCCTCCGTCGCCCCGACCGTCGCCCTCCACGCGCGTATGACGCGCCGGCGGTCGCCGGTTGCGCCGTTGGCGTTCGTGACCGGCTACCTCGTCACGTGGACCGCCGCCGGCGCGTTCGCCTACGGCGCCTTCGTGCTCGGGCGGGCGCTGCTCGGGGACGCGCTGGCGTGGGACGCGGCAGGCCGCTGGGCAGCCGGCGGAACCCTTGCGCTCGCCGCCGCCTACGAGCTGACGCCGCTCAAGGATGTCTGCCTCGCGAAGTGCCGCAGCCCGCTCGGGTTCCTGCTCGGCGCCTGGCGCGACGGCGTGCGCGGCGCGCTCTCGATGGGCGTGCGGCACGGCGCTTGGTGCGTCGGGTGCTGCTGGGCGCTGATGGCGGCGCTCTTCGCGCTCGGCGCGATGAGCCTCGCGTGGATGGCGTTCGTGGCGGCGCTCATCGCGCTCGAGAAACTGCTGCCGTGGGGCCGCCCGGTGACGGCCGGCGTCGCGGTGCTGCTGCTCGCGCTCGGCATCTTGCTCGTGGCGGCGCCCGACGCCGTGCCCGGACTCACCGTGCCGGGCAGCAGCGATGCGATGGACGCGATGGGCGGCTGATCTCTCGCTCGATCCGGTCCGGATCAGAGGGGAGCACGCCCCGCACGCCGCGGGGCTCCCGGGCTTGGAATGCGCCGCGGGTTCGGGCGTCTTCCGCCATGACACATCCCATTCCTCATAAACGCCCTCCGGGCGCGCTGTTCTCAGCTGAGGAAACCGAGATGGGTCGCTAGAAATGTCAGGTAGTGCGAGCCGCAAGGCTCGAAAGGAAGTAAAAATGACCAACCAACAACAACGTTCTCAACCCCAGTCCAACAATCCCGTTCTGGTAGCCATGGCATCGGTGTCACTGACCTGGAAATCCCTCTTCCGAGGGGTATATCTGGGCATGGAGCAGTTTCGCATCGACGACCAAGATACGAGCGGGGTCGTTGCCGTTCCTACCGAGGCTGGCGCGTTCGTGCTACGCCACTGCGAGATCGAGGGCCAACCAGCCCTTGCGGTCGAAGTGTGGATAAGCGATGTCACGAAGGCCTCCTCCGAGGTAACGGCTTACATACTGCACTCTGTTGACCCTCTTGACACTCTGCGCCAGGAGCTCACTTACGCGGCGTTGTTTATGTGGCACAACCGCATCGACGACGTCCACGCGACAATGAGAAACTGGCTCGGAGCGCAAGAGAACTAGCGTCCTGCTCGGCGAGCGGCATGATTGACCTCCGGTCGATCAGCCGCTCCCTCGGCGCTGGTCCAGCGACACTCCTCTGAGCGGTGAAATCACATTGATCACTGTTCGGCATCGAATAAGGGGGCGGACGCCAGTACGGTCGAGTTCGCTCAAGCCCGGATCGCGCCGCTTCCGTCGCGGCGCGCAGGGCTTCGGGGAAACCGTATGGGGACCGACACCACCTACGCCCGACCCACGGCACGACCGGCGCCGAACGGTGAACGCGGCGGCCTCCTCGCGCCCGCCGCCGACCAGACGCACACCCCCTACCTGACCGCCCTGCTGGGTCACGTCGCGAGCGGGCCGCTGCGCCTCACCGTGCCCGGCCACAAGGGCGGCGCGAGCGCACCCGACGCGCTGCGCGCGGCGCTCGGCGCCGACGCGCTCGCGCTCGACGTGCCCGCCATCACCGAGGGCATCGACGTCGGCGAAGCGCCGACGGCGCTCGAGCGGGCGCGCGAGCTGGCGGCGCAGGCCGTCGGCGCGCAGCGCACCTGGTTCTGCCTCAACGGCGCCTCGCAGGGCAACCACGCCGTCTGCCTGGCGCTCGCGCTCGCCGGCCACCGCGACGTCGTCGTGCAGCGGAGCGCCCACGGCAGCACGATCGACGGGCTCGTCCTGAGCGGGCTGCGGCCGAGCTGGGTGCTGCCGGAGATCGACCCGGAGCTCGGCGTCCCGCACACCGTCACGCCTGCCGCGCTGGCGGCGGCGCTGCGCGCCGCGCCGCAGGCGAGAGCGGCGCTCGTCCTCTCGCCCAGCTATCACGGCGCGGTGGCGGACGTGCGGGGACTGGCCGCCGTCGCCCACGCCCACGGCGCGGAGCTGATCGTCGACGAGGCGTGGGGCGCGCACCTTGCGTTCGCGACCGTCTTCCCAGCCCACGCGCTGGCATGCGGGGCCGACGTCGTCATCTCAAGCACTCACAAGCACCTCGGCAGCCTCACCGGAACCGCGATGCTTCACCTCGGGCCGCGCGCCTCGCTGCCGGCCGCGGACGTCGAGCGGGCGTTCGCGCTCGTCGGCACGACGAGCCCGAACGCGCTGGCGCTCGCGTCGCTCGACGCGACCCGCCAGCGCGCGGCGTGCGATGGCGAGCAGCTCGCGACCCGCACGCTGCACGGCATCGCGGCGCTGTGCGAGCGACTGCGGTCGCTGCCCGGCGTCGAGATCGGCGGCGACCGCTTCCGCGGGCGCGAGGGCGTGCACGCGCTCGACCCGCTGCGGGTGGTGATCGACGTGCGCGCGACCGGCCTCGACGGCCGCATGATCGCGCGCGCGCTGCGCGAGCAGCACGACATCCACGTGGAGCTGTCCGATCGCACGCTCGTGCTCGTGCTGATCGGCCTCGGCGAGGAAGTGGAACCGCTCGCGGAGCGGCTGGTCGCCGGACTCGCGGAGATCCTCGCAACCGCCACCATCACGTCGGTGCCGACGGCCCGAGTCGCGCCGGCGCCCTCGCTGGCCGCGCCGCGGCTGACGCCGCGCGAGGCGGCGCTCGCGCCCGCGGTGACGGTGCCGCTCGACGCGGCGGTCGGACGCGTCGCGGCCCAGTCGCTGTCGATCTACCCGCCGGGCATCCCGCAGGTGCTGCCGGGCGAGCCGGTCACGGCGGCGCTCGTCGCGCAGTTGCGCGCCGCCGCGCGGCTCGGCTGCACGATCCGCGGCCTCGACGACGACCGCGTGCGCGTGCTCGCGACCGGTCCGGGCGGCTGCGCCTGAGCGATGCTCCCGCTGGTGCTCGCGCTGGGCGCAAGCGTCGCGTGGGGCGTGTCCGACTTCCTCGGCGGGCTCGAGAGCCGCAGCGGCACGCTCGTCGCGGTGATGGTCGCCTCGCAGGGCTGGAGCCTGCTCGCGATCGCGGCCGTCGTCGTCGCGAGCGGCGCGCCGCTGCCCGACGCGGCGCACCTGCGGCTCGCGATCGGCGGCGGGGTCACCGAGCTGATCGGTTTCGCCGCGCTCTACCGCGGGCTCGCGCGCGGCCCGATGAGCATCGTGGCTCCGCTCAGCACCACGGCGGCCGTCGTCCCGCTCGCGGCCGGGCTGCTCGCGGGTACGGCCCCGCGGACGTGGCAGGCGGCGGGGATCGCGATCGCGATCGGCGGCGTCGCGGTCGCCGCCGTCGAGGAGGCGCACGAGCACGAGCAGTCCGGGCGCTCCTCCCACGGCGTGCTGTGTGCGGCGGTCGCCGCGCTCGGGTTCGGCACGTCCTACGTGCTGATCGCGGACGCGGCCGCCGGCGGCGCACTCGGGGCGGTGCTCGTCGCGCGCGGCAGCTCGGCGGCGGTGATGGCCTGCTGCGCGTGGGCGCTGGTCGGCGGGGCGCCCTCGCTGGGCGGCGCCGGCGCCGTCGCGGTGGCGGCGTGCGGCGTGCTCGAGGCCGGTGCCACGATGCTGTTCGCGGTCGCCGCCACGCACGGGCTCACGAGCATCGTCGCGGCGATCAGCTCGCTCTACCCGCTCACGACCGCGGCGCTCGCCCAGCTCGTGCTGCGCGAGCGCCTGAACGCGCGCCAGCTCGCGGGCGTCTCGGCGGCGGTCGCCGGCGTCGCGTTGATCGCGCTCGGCTGAGACGCTGACGCGGGAATAGACGCCTCGCGCGCGCGTCTAATGATGTGTCGGCCACAGACAGCGCGCGCTCTCGCCGAACTCGTCATCACCTCCAAGAAGGAGTCACTCTCAATGCCTCGATTCACCCGTGCCCGCGTGCGCGCGGCGCTGCCGCTCGCGCTGGTCGCATCGCTCGCCGGGATGGCGGCGCTGACGTCGGCCGCCTCCGCGAACCTTCCTGCGCCGCCGACCCCGATCCTCCAGCCTGGCACGCCGTTGTTCGGCGTAGTCGGGACGCTTGGCGACGTGCTCAACGCGCGCACCGCGCCCACGACGTCGTCGGCGTTGGTGGTGAGACTGTCGCCGCGGTCGGCCTTCTCGATCGCCTGCCAGACAACCGGGTCGCTGGTCCGAAACCCGCGCTGGGATCCGAAGGGCTCGCGCGTGTGGGACCGAATCATCCTGTACTCGCCTGACAGGGGAAGAATGGCCGCCTACGTGAGCGACGTGTACGTGGGAACGCCGGTCACCAACGCCCCCACCGACGCCCTGCACGGGTACAAGCACGGGATCCCCAGCTGCAAGAACGTCCGGGGGCTCGCGCTCCCCAGATACACCGTTTCAAGAAACTGAGCCTGCGCCCGCCCTTTGCGACAGGTCGACCCAACCGTCGACCCGTCCCGCGCGCGCACCGTTCAGGCCTCCCCAACCGCCGGCACGCCATTATGGCGTGCCGGCTTTTTGCCGTGCGCTTCGCAATTACGTCAAGGCGCTCTGGTGGGTGATGCGAGCCGTTCGACGACGGCGAGCGGCATCGACTCGCGACTGCGCGAGGGTGACCCGAGGCAGTCGGGGAATAGACGCCTCGCGCGCGCGTCTAACGATATGTCGGCCACGGACACAGCGCGCTCCTCGCCGAACTCGTCATCACCTCCAACAAGGAGTCACTCTCGATGCCTCGATTCACCCGCCGCGTGCGCGCGGCACTGCCGCTCGCGCTGGTCGCATCGCTCGCCGGAATGGCGACGCTGACGTCGGCCGCCTCCGCGAGACTTCCTGCGCCGGTCCCGGTCGTCAAGCCCGGCACGCCGTCGTTCGGCATCGTCGGCGTGGTCGGCGAGCTGCTCAACGTGCGCGCCGCGCCGACAACGTTGTCGGCGCGCGTACTGCGGCTGTCGCCGAGGACGCGCTTCTCGATCGCCTGCCAGACGACCGGGGGGCTGGTCCAAGACCCGCGCTGGGATGCGACGGGTTCGCGCGTGTGGGACCGAATCATCCTGAGCTCGCCTGAGACGGGGACATTCGTCGCCTACGTGAGCGATGTGTACGTGGGAACGCCGGTCAAGAACGCCCCGACCGACGCCGCGAACGGGTACAAGCACGGGATCCCCAACTGCAATCGGGTCAAGGGGCTCATGCTCCCCAGCTACACCGTTTCCAGAAACTGAGCCTGCGCCCGCCCTTTGCGACGGGTCGACCCAACCGTCGACCCGTCCCGCGCGCGCACCGTTCAGACCCCCAACCGCCGGCACGCCATAATGGCGTGCCGGCGTTCTTGCCTTGCGCTTTCTCAATTACGAGGCACCGCATGCGACCATCGACGACGCGCTGGCCAGCGACACGTGCCGGACCCGAACGTCCAAGGACGTGCTCGCTCGGGCGCGCCCGCGGTCCCGATCCGCGTCTCGGTGGCGGTCGCCGGCGTCGCGTTGATGGCGCTCGGCTGAGCGGCGGCAGGTTGGAATAGACGCCTCGCGCGCGCGTCTAACGGTGTGTCAGCCACAGAGACAGCGCGCGCTCTCGTCGAACTCATCATCACCTCCAACAAGGAGTCACTCTCGATGCCTCGATTCACCCGCCGCGTGCGCGCGGCGCTGCCGCTCGCGCTGGTCGCATCGCTCGCCGGGATGGCGGCGCTGACGTCGCCCGCCTCCGCGGGATTTCCGCCGACCCCGTGGCTTCAGCCTGGCACGCCGGCGTTCGACATCGTCGGCACGAATGGCGACGTGCTCAACGCGCGCACCGCGCCCACCACGTTGGCGGCGGTGGTGGTGAGACTGCTGCCGCGGACGGCCCTCTCCATCGCCTGCCAGACAACCGGGCCGCTGGTCCGAAACCCGCGCTGGGATCCGAAGGGTTCGCGTGTCTGGGATCGAACCATCATGTACAGAGCTGACGCGGGATATTTCGCCGCCTACGTGAGCGATGTGTACATGGGAACGCCGGCCGTCAACGCCCCAACGGACGCCGCTCACGGATACAAGCACGGCATCCCCAACTGCAAGGGGGTCAACGGGTCCACGCTCCCCAGATACACCGTTTCCAGAAACTGAGCCCGCGCCCGCCCTTGCGGCAGGTCGATTCAACGGTCGACCTGCCCCGCGCGCGCACCGTTCAAGCCCACCACACAACCGCCGGCACGCCATTATGGCGTGCCGGCTTTTTGCCTTTGCGTTCCTCAATTCCGTCTTCGGCGGTTCCGCGCAAAGCGCCTCCGATCCGGGTCCGTAGAACTCCTGGCTGTAGTGCGGGAAATGCTCCGCGCGCATCGTCCATGCGTCTCTGGCTCAGTCACACACTGCGTCAAACCGCGCGTTCGGCTCGTTCAAGTAGACCAACCGCGCCTGCACTCGCTCGCTCCGCTTGCGCGCGTCCCTGAGCAGGCCGACCCGATCCGGGAGCTCGTCACAGTGCAACTGCGCCAGCGCGCGCCCATAGAAGCTGCACCTTCTCGGCCACGTAGTCGCTGACCTTCTCGACGGTCGACGGGGCGTAGACGCCGCCGTGGTCGAACTGAACCGTCCAGTTGCCCGCATCAGCTTCGCGCTGGGCATCACTCGTGTCCCCAGCCCACTTCACGACCGCACCGAAGTAGCCGCCGTCTCCCCGCACCCGCCGCTCACGCTCGATCGCCACGGCGGCAGCGATCTGCTGCGCGATGGCGCGCTCCACGAGCGTGCGCGGAAACGCAGAAGGAGCGGTGACGCGAGGCGCTGACGACGTGTCTGCATGCTCGTTTGACGGCGGCTTGCATTTGACTGGCCACCGATGAAGGGATGCCAACCAGGCCGTTCTCGAAGAGCATGACGGCGAGCACCCCCGCGATCACGCGGCCGATCCTCGCCATCGTGTGCACCCTACCGGCGACGTGGGGGGCATGCTCCGAATGTGGGAGTATCGCCTACGTCACCGCGTCCGCAAGCTTGCGCCGCCACGCGGCGACGCGGGTCGCCGCACCACGTGGATGCGGTCCCTGAGCAGCTGGTCATTCGACCTCCGTGCGGGGTTTGGAGACCCCGTACGCCCGATGAGTGGTTTCGAGGCCGCTAATTCGATCGGGACACCACGAATTCATGCTGCTCAGCCGGCGGAGACCTGTCTGCTCCAACGACAGATTTCCTGTAAATAAGGGAAGGCGACCCCGCAAGTCCGCACACAGCCGGCGCCGACCTCGAGATGGACGCGCATAGTTCAGCTCCCGCCGAGCATGCCGCACTGCAAGCCGCGCTCGCGGCGCCGCAGCCGCACGAATCGCGGCCCGTCAGTCGGCGGTGGGTGTCGCTTGATGTCTGGAGCCACCTGCAAGGAACCGCTCTCAGTCTGAATAGGAGGGGCCGCATGGGTTGTACCTGCCCGAAGCGTGCTGGGCCGTAGCGGGCCGAGGCCGAGGCGTGACTGCTTGGACGCCGCAAGCCAGGCCGTTCAGGCAGGCTCGCACGCACCCCTGATCGCTCCGATCATCGCGGGGCGTGACGCCTCGCCGTCACCGGATCACGATCGCGTCACAGTCGTCGGAGGTGGCGCGGCGCGCCTCGCTGCGCCCGACTCGCGCCGGCGCCGGTTCGTGAGTCGCGGACGCTGACGCGAGACCGTAGCCGGGCCCGGACATGCATGCCGATGATGCGAGCCGTCCGGCGACCGCGAGCGGACCGAGTCGACGCGAGCGGCGCGGCCCCACCGGTCGACCCCGCGGCGCGGACCGCTCGGACGCCCGGGTCAGCGGTCGGGCGACCCGCGTCCGCGGACGGAGCCGACCCGACGCGCCACCACCCCCGGCGACGCCGACCGACGTCGCGAGCGTGCGGTTGACCCGCACCGGCATCGCTGCGCGAGCGCGAGCGCGACCGGCTCTCGGCGCACCCGGTCTCGATCCGCGTCTCGCCTTTGTCGACCTCTCCGGCGCGCTCACCCGAGGCGCGCGAGCGGCATCGACTCGCGACCGCGCGAGGGTGACCCGAGCGCACCCGACGCACCACACGCGACCATCGGCGACGAGCCGGGGAGCGACACGCGCCGGACCGAACGTCCGAGGACGCGCTCGCTCGGGAGCGCCCGCAGACCCGGATCCGCGTCTCGTCCCGCCGACCCTCGGGCGCGCTCATCTCGGTCGACGAAGCGGGATCGACCCTCGGCCAAGAGGGCCGCCGGCGACCGGTCGCACACGCACCGGCGCGAGCCGCCGGCGACCGGTCCGACGCACAGGCGCGGGCCGCCGGCGTCGCCCCATGGTCGACTCGCGGGGACCTGCCGGGCGCCCGGCGCGACGCGACCGACGACTCGCCTCGCCGACGTGCCGGCAAGCCGACGGGCGGGTGCGCGGGCCAGCCGCAGGTCGGCCCCCGCACGGTCGAGCGGCCGTCCGCCGGCAACCCCCTCGACACTCGCAGCAGTTCCAGCCGTTTTGGCGCGTTGGCGCTCATTCGTTGACCGCCCCCGGGACTTCGCCAGCCGCCCCAGAAGGCCCGATCTGGCTGCGTGGACCGCCGTTCGGGCTTCGCTGACGTGTGCGAGCGACCCGCGCGACATCCATGAAAAGCCCTGCAAATCACGATATCTCGCAACGAAGATCCGGCTTCGTCGGTGTCCGTGGGGCAGTTCGCTGGCCTTCGCCGGCCTCGACCCTTGCCCAACGGCCGCGGATCTCCTAGGCTCGGGCTCTCTTTTCTTTTCCTCTTTAGCGCCTGGCCCCCGCATTCGTTTTTCGGCCCGACCCCGTTCCGCCACCGCGGCGGGGCTGCAGTAACCAGAAGGATCCGGATCAGCCTCAGGTCTCCTGGCGTCTTCTCGCCTCCGGCGACATACCTGACGCCAGGCGACCGAGGCATATCGACGAACGCGCCGGATCCGCATCACGCCGCTTGCACGCGGCTGTCACGCGACGCTCGCCCAGGCTCAGCCCTGGCCGCGCGATGGCGCGACGAGAAAGGAGTACCCATGTCCGCCATCCATCCCTTCGACTCCCAAGAGCTGGAAGACCGTGCCGTCCGCGCCTACTACAGCTTCTCGCTCCCGGACGTCTCCGACACGGCCATGGCGATCGAAAGAGCACAGGACGCGCTGGACGACGCGCTGCTGGGCGAGGCGCTGCAGGACGACGAGACTCTGCACCAGCTGCTGACCAAATGGCTCCCAACGCTGGCGGCCCGCCAGGCGTGGCTCGAGCATTACTCGAAGGCCACCTACGAGCTTGAGCACCTCATCTCGAACCCCCAGATCGAACGCAGCCTCAAAATGCTCGCGGCCGCTGACTCGAAGCGCTTGGCCAACGCCCCTGAAAGCCTGACCGACCCGTTCGAATGGGGCCGCAAGGCCCTGCTGTTCGCCGTCCAGATCCACCGCATGGACCGCCAGGTCACCTGGCTCAACCTCAGGCAGCAGAAGTGGGAGAAGGTCTGCGAGGAGCTGCCGCGGCACAAGGACGCAGCGCAGGGATTGCTCGACCCGGAGGCGCTCATGCTGGCGGTCCAGAGCGCCAACCTGGTGCTTGGCCACCTCGAGGACCAACAGGCACGCGCCGAGGTAAGCCACATGATGAAGGACGTGTGGGTCCGCCTCCGGTTGGTCAGCGAGTACAGGACGTGCGTTCGAGAGCTCCTTGCGTGCACGTATCTCCACCCGAAGGCCGAGTACCTCACGGAGGCGCTGGCGAACGCCAGCCGCTTCTCGCGGCGGCTGGAGGAGCTTGTCGGCGAGGACCCCCTCCTCCGCACGAAGGAGCTCTTCTTCGTGCTGCGGAACCACATGTTCTGCGCAAAGGCCAAGCTTCACGAGCTCAGCGCGCGTCACTGACCCCTCATGCCAAGGACACACACGAAAGGAAACCCATCGTGACTCAACACAAACCAGTCGTCGCCCAACAGCAAGACGAGAAAGGAGCCGCCTATGTCCCCGGACTACACGAACCGCAAGACAGACGAGAACCGCTTCGACTCCAGAAAACTGAAGAGCGAAGCCGTCTACGCCTACTACAGCCTCTCGCACCAGAAGATCTATGACGCGGTTCTGGCGATCGAGACGGCACGGGACGCGCTGCCGCACGACGCGCTGCTGCACGAGCTGCTGGTCGAGTGGCTCCCGCTGCTCACAACCCGCGGAGCGCATCTCCAGGCGTATTCGCAGGGCACCTTCGAGCTTGGGCAGCGCATCTCGAACCACCGCCGCATCGAACAGAGCCTCAACGCGCTCGCGGGCGACAAGCGCCCGGCCGATGCCCCTGGCCGCATGACTAGGCTCTTCGGACGGCGCCTCGACGCCATGCGGTTCGCAGCTCAGATCCACAGTGTGGACCGCGAGGCCACACACGCCAAGGTCTGGCAGCAGAATTGGCAGGATGTCTACACGGAGCTGCCGCAACACGAGCACGCAGCGCGCGGATTGCTCGACCCGCAGGCGGTCCTGGAAGGAGTGCTGGCCGCCAACCTGGTGCACTCCCACCTCCAGGACCAACAGGCCCGCGCCGACGTCAGCGACAGGATGAGTCGCGTGGCGGCCCGCCTGCGTTTGGTCTTCCGCTACAAGGCGTGCGTGCAAACGCTCCTTACGCGCATGTATAACCGTCCGACCGCCGCGGACCTCCAGCAGGCGCTGGCGCAGGCCGACGACTTCTCGAAGTGGCTCGGGCGTCTTGTCGAAGTGAATGTCAACCTCCGCACGCAGGAGCTCCAGTTCGTCTTGCGGAACCACGCCTTCAACGGAAGGCTCAGGCTCGCCAAGCTCATCGCGAGTCGCTGATCAGTTCCCGGCGGCACCGCAGCGCACCACGACATCGCGAATGTCACCCATCGGCCAACCGGCCGCGTGCGACGCCGTGCCCCACTGCCGCCCCGCTGAAGCCCCCCGGCAGGGCTCTCGTGCTGGATACCGCTATGAAATGTGCCCTCTGCCAGAGACCCGTTTTTAGTTTGTGGCCACTGACCCGGACGGTCGGTGGCGAAAGGAGCAACCTCATGCCTAAGACCCGGGCCCAACGCACCTGGCTGATCGGCGCCTGCCTCGGCAAGGTGGACGTCGTGCTCATCATCGGCCTCTCCACCCCCCATGGCCAACCCGCGCACGCCCTCATTCACCGCCTTCGCTACTACTCGGAGGAGCCGCCGAGGGGAGACCTCGCGAAACTGATCCAACTGTTTGGTCGCGACCGCTCGCTCAGGGTCGCGCACCCAAATGGAAAGCGCTATGGGCAGGCCGACCTCGTAGCAGGCCACCCATTCCTTCTCTCAGCGCATCGAGTCCGGGCGGTCGTCATCAACCCGGAGTATCGCGAGCCCCTCCGCCGGGCGCCCCGGAAGGACCTGCCCTTCGACAAGGCGGTGGAGCAGGTGAAATCGAGTCCATCACCCTATGGGATCAACCGAGAAGAGCCGATGATCTAGGCTCCTGGCCTCTTCTCTTTCTCTTTTTCAGCGCCCCGCGCTTCAGCCGTACCGCAGTCATATCCCGCAGTTAGTTCCGCAGCACCGCAGCGCACCGACATAGCGAATGTCACCCATCGGCCATCCGGCCGCGTGCGACGCCGTGCCCGACTGCCCCCGCTGAAGCGCCCTAGAGAAGAACCCTGAGCAGCCTTCCCCTGCTCGTCCCGACGATGGCCGATCCCGACGATCGCCATCGTCGTTCCGCGTGACCCAGGTCGCAGCACACACTCGTGTGCTGCTTTCAGCATGAAAGGCAACCGCCATGACCAGACCTCCACGTAATACCACCGGCGCTCAATGGGCCCCTCTAACCCTGCCGACTTCGCCCGCACCAGCGTTCCGCCAGAAGGGCCCGGTTCGCCAGAAGGCCGCCCCCACTCAGGCCTACCCCACGGCGCCCGCGAAAGGCCGGTCGGTATGGGCGACCCTGGCGTTGGTGCTCCTGACGATGTTACTTGCGTTCCTTCTTGTCGCCTTCGTCGCCACGCACCCGGACGTCATCGTGTTTCTGATGCTGGTCGCCCTGCTCTGTGCATGCCTGTACGGCCTCGGCCGCAACAACCCGTAGTTCGTCCCCTGTAGTTCGCCTCGTCAGTCGCACGGAGCCTGCCCTCGGGTGGGCTCTCGTGCTTGTCATCCACATCAGAAAGGAAACCCACTATGTCGTTTGGTGGAAATCAACCCCGACGCCCGTCCAACAACAACCCCAGTTCTCCCAGCCCGTTCTACTGGTGGTTGATCACCGGCACCACCGCAGACGGGGCGCCGGTGCACGTCGTCCTGCGCACGAGCGAGGGAGCCAGGCGTGTGAGAATGGTCAGCTGGACGCGCACATCGGATTTGCTCATAGCGTTGCGCTACAACCCGCTCCGACTGCTCAATGCCAACCGCGGGGCCTATGACGGCGCGCAGCTTGCAAAGCGCGAGCGGCTGATCCTGTTCAGGGACGGCTACCACGAGGTACCCATCGACGTGATCGAGGCCCGCATCCTCACAGAGGAGGAGCTGCTCAAACCCTTCCTCCCGGCTGAGCCGCCGTCCACCGAGCCGCCTGCGCACTAACTGACACTCCGATCGCCGAGCGGCTCTCGGCCTAGCGGCACCGCACCCCTGCAGCCCGCTCGTCGGTAGCTGCAGCGGGGCGGCAGCCACCCCATATGGCTGGTGGGGTTCGACTCCCCGACCCGCCGCCAGGCGTGTGCGTGCTGTCCGTGATCGACAGCCGCGCGCGTCTTTGCTGCGTCTCGATCTCCCGCAGACGGTCTGCCGGAGGTCTTTTAGTTCTACGAGTCACTGACCTGTCGTCAGTGATCGAAAGGAGCAATCGTGATGTTTGTGAACCCAGTCCTCTATTGTGACCTCAACAACACCCTTCTTTCGGAGGGGGGCTCGTTGTTTCACCTGTCGGACGGAACGCCCAGTTTCGCAGGCGGTGAAATCATCCCCTTCTGCGACACGGTGGGGATAGTGGTCGTGCTTGTCGGCGGGCAGAAGCTTGACGAAATGGCACCGATAGCCAAGCTGTTGGGTGTCAGCAGCTATATATGGGAGGCAGGGGCGGGTTACTGCCAACATGAAGAGGTCTTCTACCTGGTCGGTCCGGATTTCACCAAGGAGGGCAAAACGCCGTACCAGCTCATCGCTGAGACGGGCGCGCCGGACCTCCTGCTCAAGACCTACAAGGGATCGTTGGAGTACAGCCCTTGGAGCAACGGGTATCAGGTCTCACACCTCTTCCGTGGACGGGTAAACGTCTATGCAGCAAACGCGCTGCTCCGCGCGCAGGGACACCAGAACCTGAAGCTGGTCGACGACGGAACCGTGGGGTGGGCGCCGTCGCTCCCCGGGATCCTGTCGCCCCGCACATACCACCTGCTGCCGGCGGGCGTCAGCAAAGCCAACGCCATCGCCCAGTTCAGCGCGAAGCTTAAAATCCCCAACGAGCGCACGTACGCGTGCGGGGACTCCCTCTTCGACTGCGAGATGGCGAAAGTCGTCCAGCGCCTGTTTATCGTCGAGAACGGCCCGGCCGAGGACCCGGAGATCGCGGACCTTGCGGGCGAGTATGGCAATGTGTCCTTCGTCCGCGTGAACTCACTCGGCGTCCGCGACGCGGCCAAGTACATCCTCAACCACTCGAACATGAATAAGTAAGGCCTAGCGGTGTTCTGTAGTCGGTGGTCCTTGTTGGAGGGCGGGGCTGTCGTTGGCTGGTTCGGGGTTCGACTCCCCGGCCAGTCGCCAGGCGTGTGCGTGCTGTTCGTGATCGACAGCCGTGCGCGTCGTTGTGTTTGTTATCGGTCTTCTGGCGGACGGTCTGCCAGAGACCCTGTTGTTCAGTTTGTGGTCACTGACCTGGACTGTCAGTGATTGAAAGGAGAAAGTCCATGGCTTCTATCAATGTCGCGATCGTCGGAACGGGATTTCAGGCGCAGTATCACGCGGCCGCGTATGCGAAGCTCCCCGAGGTAGAACTGGTTGCCTGCTGTGACCTTGTCGAAGACGCACGCAACGCTTTCGGGCGCCGCTTCGGCTGCACGCCCTATGCATCGCTGACGGAGATGCTTCAACAGCGCCGCGATCTCGACGCGATCAGCGTCGTGACTCCGGGCGCCCTCCATTACAGCAACGTGATGGAGATTCTCGCGTCGCCCACGCCGCCGAAGGCGATCCTCTGTGAGAAGCCGCCTGCGTTGAGCATCGCGGAGATCGAGCAGATGGGCAGCACCGCAGCGGCAGCCGGTGTGACGTTGGCGTTCGCGTTCTTCCTCGCACAGGACCCGTCGTTGAGATGGCTGTGCGCCAACAGCGACGAGCTGTTGGGGCCCGTCTACCGTGCGAGCATCATCTGGCGCCGTTCCGGCGGCATCCCGGCACGTCCTTCGTTACTCGCCGCCAGCGCTGTCGGTGGAGCGGTGCTGGACCTGCTCGGCCACCTGGTCACCCCGCTGCTGATGCTGCTGGAGGCCGCAAAGCCCGCGTGGGTAGTTGCGAACCTCTACCACGCGATCGGCGCGCAGGGCGGCACGGAGGGCAAGCTCGACCCGGCGCTGATACAGGTCGAAGACGCCGGTGATGGCAGATTCCTCGTCCTCCACGCGGCCGGCGCGTGTCTGGCGAACTTTGTTATCGAATGGGACGCCTACATACCCCACGACATGCTGAGCATCGAGTTCGAAGGCGACAAGGGAGGCGCCACGCTGGAGCTCGACCACGCCTCCAGCAGCCTCGTGCCCCAGCTCTACCGCGTCGTAAAGGTGGACGGCATGGCGCTGCGCTTGGTGACCACGCTCACGCAACCCGCCGTCACGCTCGACGGCCTCCATGACGTCGAGATCGCACAGCTCGTCAGAGCCGTCACCACCGGGCAGGGGGTTCCGCACTTGGTCAACGCCGAGCTCGCCGCAAACGTGATGCGCATCGTCCTCGGCGCGTATGAGTCGGACAAGCTGGGCGACACACGACTCCTCTAGCCCTCGCTTCCGTCCCCGTAGAGCGTCAACTGACAACGTCCCGCTCCGCCTGCTAACCACCGGCGGAGCCTAAACAACTGGTCTGCGGCACCCACCGCAGACCAGCCACCTCGACCGCTTCATGCCGGGACCGCGCCCCAGGGTGCGATCTCGACACGAGGCGGCACGAGCGCCAGCCTTGATCGGCGCGACCGCCCCGGCCCCTCACCGGGCGAGCGAAAGGAGGACTACACGCGACCCGTCACTGCGACCGCGACACCTGCGTCCGGCCGCGCACCATCGGTGCACACACCGACGCAACCTCTTGTTGTTTTCAGTTATTCGACCAGCCATCCGAGTATGGCGGTCACGAAAGGAACACACATCATGACTATTAGCACTCAGGCCGCTTACATCATCACCCCCGGAAAAGTCGACATCCGCGACATTACCCTGCCCGCTCCCGCGCAAGGCCAGTACCTCCTGGAAATCGCCGAGAACGGCATCTGCGGAGGCGACTTCTCAGCCTACCGCGGCGAGCGCGCTCTGCCCGAGCCGCTGGGCCACGAGGGCGCGGGATGGATCAGCCAGGTCGGTCCGGGCATGGACCCCAGCGTGATCGGCACGCTGGTCACGGCCTGGGTCCCGCAGGGATGCCTGCTCGCCAAGCACGCGCTGGTCCAGGCTGCCAACACCTGGACGGTGGCGCCCAACGTCGCCTACCCTTCCCTGGCAGAACCGCTCGCGTGTTCTGCCAACACCATTGACAGAGCGAAGCCCCAACTCGGCGACATCGTCGTGGTGATCGGAACAGGCATGATGGGGCTCGCGATCGTCAAGCTGAGCGTCCTGAGCGGGGCATCGAAGATCATCGTCATCGGTCGTCGCGACGATGCCCTCCAGGTAGCCACCAGCCTCGGAGCGACGACAGTCATCAACAGCGCGGTGACTCCGCTCAAGGACCTTGGCCTGGAGCAGCAGGTGGACATCGTCTACGAAGTCACCGGACAGCAATCGGGCCTCAACGCGGCCTACCCGCTCGTGCGCGAGGCCGGCAAACTCGCGATCGTCGGCTACCACGAGTCCAACAACGGTGAACGCACGCTTCCGATGGCTCACCTCAACTGGAACGAAATACAGCTCGTCAACTGCCACTTCCGCAACCTGGCCCAGATCCGCTTTGGGATGGAACGCGGCATGCGCCTCATCAACGCAGGGCAGATCGACATGGAGCCGTACATCACACGCTACAGCTGGAGCCAGATCGACCAAGCCTTCAAAGACGGCATGAACCGCCCCCTAGGCTTCGTCAAAGCCGTCATCGAACCCTGCAGACCCTAACCTAACAACGTCCCGCTCCGCCTGCTAGCGACCGGCGGAGCCTAGACAACGCTGGCCTGCGGCACCCACCGCAGACCAGCCACCTCGACCGCTTCATGCCGGGACCGCGCCCCATGGGTGCGATCTCGACACGAGGCGGCACGAGCGGCAGCCGCTGCTCTCGCCGAGGCAGCCTCTTTTTTTGGCCCACGTATGTAAACAACAACGTTTGCAAGTTGTCACCGGCCGCGGTTCGCAACCCGGCCGGAAGTTTAGGAGGTACACAATTCTTGAACAGAAACAACATCGAACCCATCGCGAAGCCTTCAGGGCTCGCCATCGTGACATTGATCATCGGTAACGGACTGGCGGAAGCGACCTTCGGGTCACGCGTGATGGACCTCGAATCGGCGCTCGGAACGACGCCCACCGGCATCAGCCTTGCGATCGCGAGCTTCACAGCCGGGCTGCTCTTCGGCAGCCTGATCTACAGGCGTCTCCTGGCCACGCGCGGGCGGCGGGCCTGCCTGCTCCTAGGCGTGCCGCTGTTCTTCGTTCCACTGCCGCTCCTCGGAGCAATCGTGCTGTTGCCCCACGCCGTCGCCTTCCCGCTGACCGTCGCCTTATGGTCGGTCGCCGGGACAGGATGCGGCTTGGTGGACCCGACCGCCGTCCTGCACGCCGCGGACTACGCGAAGGCGACCGGTAACCAGGATGTCCAGGCCTTCCAATCCACCGGGCTCTTCGCCGTTGCGTTCGCCGCCGGGTTCGGCTGGTGGGCCGTGAATCACGAGTTCCCGCTGTGGGCGCATTTCACAATCATCGGCCTCCCGACGTTCGCGCTGACGATGATCGCAGCGGCACGCTTGCCCAACGGCCCGGGTGAGGACGCGCCTACGGACAACCGCACCACGGGACCCGCCATCACCTATCGAAGGCTCATGCTCCTGGGCGCGATGAACGCCGGCGTGATCGTGATCCTCGGCGCCTGCCTCAATTGGGGGTCCTCGTACTTCATCGAACTCGGAGGCGGGCCGCTCTTCGCTGGACTCGGCACCGTCGTGTTTGCTGTCTTCCAAGGCGTCATGATGCTGGTCTCTAGAGCGATGACGTCGCGAACGTCGGTGATGAGAGCCGTAGCTATCGGCGTCTCGATCGCTGTCGCAGGCTGCGGGCTGCTGGGGATCGTCGCGCTTGGCCATGCGCTCGCCGGCGGGTCGCTCGTCCTGCTGGTGATCGCCGCTGTCGGCTTTGCCCTGCTGGGCGGTGGCTCCGCCGCGATACCCGGCTTCGTGCAGCAGGCGGTGGTGAACGTGTCGGTCGGCAGCATGAGCGTCGGACAAAGGCTGGGCACCGTGGTCATCCTGCAGTACACCGGTCAGAACTTGGCCCCGGTCGCGCTAGGCCTGATGGTGAGCTCAATCGGCGTCACCAACGGGTTCGCCGTCCTCGCCGGGGTATGCCTGCTGACGCTGCTGCTGGGATGGCCGCTGCTGCGCTTCGCCGAGCTGAGAGCCCTCGCCCGCTAGGGCGCTCGTTATCCCATGCGGGAGATGCAGGAGCCTCGGCGCTCCTCCATCTCCCTTTTTTTGTCCTGTCCCTTTTTTTGTCCCAAGAACTGGCTGGCTAGCCAGCCAGAGGATCTGAAAACGTCATTCCCGCAACAGACGTTGCGCTTTTGCGGTCACCGGCGTCGCTCGACGCGCAGCTTGCAGGCGCGGGCGAGGACCCGTGGCGCGCTCAGACGAGCGACGCGCCGGTCGCCGCGTCGAAGAGGTAGAGCTTGCTCGTGTCGAGCCACAGGCGCGCGCGGGCGCCCGCCGCGACGGTGCTCGCCGCGTCGACGCGTGCGACGACGCGTCCCCGCGCCTGGCTGTGGGGCACCTCGGCGGTGCCCGCGTCCTCCTGGAGCTCGCGCAGCTCGTCGGCGGCCGCGCCCGAGACGTCGGCGTCGCGGTCGAAGCCGACGTGGGCGTAGATCTCCGACCCCATCGACTCGATCAGCTCCACGGTCACCTCGAACGTCCAGCCGTCAGCGCTCTGCGGCGCGAACGCCGCGTCCTCGAAGCTCTCGGGCCGGATCCCGACGATCAACGATCGCAGGCCCGGGCCGCTGCGCTCGAGGCGGCGCCGCACCTCGTCGTGCAACGGGATCGGGCCCATCGGCGTGTGGACGACCGAGCCCTCGACCCGCCCGCCGAGGAAGTTCATCGCCGGAGAGCCGATGAACCCGGCCACGAAGAGGTTCCGCGGGCTTGCGTACAGCTCCCGCGGCGCGTCGACCTGCTGGAGCAGCCCGGCGCGCATCACCGCCACGCGGTCGCCGAGCGTCATCGCCTCGGTCTGGTCGTGGGTGACGTAGACGGTCGTCGTCCCGAGGCGCTTCTGCAGGCGCGAGACCGCGGTGCGCATCTCGACGCGCAGCTTGGCGTCGAGGTTGGAGAGCGGCTCGTCCATCAGGAAGGCCTTTGGCTCGCGCACGATCGCGCGGCCCATCGCGACGCGCTGGCGCTGGCCGCCCGAGAGCTGCGCCGGCTTGCGGTCGAGGTGCGGCTCGAGGTCGAGGATCTTCGCGGCCTCGTCGACGCGGCGCCGAATCTCGACGGACTTCACCCGGCGCAGCTTCAGCGCGAAGCCCATGTTGTCGCGTACGGTCATGTGCGGGTAGAGCGCGTAGTTCTGGAAGACCATCGCGATGTCGCGATCCTTCGCGGCGCGGTCGTTGACCCGCTCGCTGCCGATCCGCAGCTCGCCGGCCGAGATCTCCTCGAGGCCGGCGACCATCCGCAGCGCGGTGGACTTGCCGCAGCCCGAGGGGCCGACGAGGATGACGAATTCGCCGTCGCCGATCGCGAGGCTGAGCTGCTGGACGGCCTCGAAACCGTCCGGATAGCGCTTCGTGACGTCGATCAGCTCGACGGTGGACATCGTCTCACGCTCCGGTCTCGATGACAGCCTTCACGAACCCCTCCGGCCTGGCGGCGGCGGCCTCGAACGCGTCCGAAACCTGCTCGAGCGGATAGGAGGCGGTCACGAGCGAGGACGCGTCCAGCACGCCGGCGTTGACCAGCCGCATGCCCGCGTGCATCCCGGCCATGATCGTGTCGGTGTCGCGGAAGTGCGCGTTGACGAGCTGGTACGCCATCCAGTTCCACTCGCCGAGCGGGACCGCGCGCGTCCCACCCTGGTGATAGCCCACGATGCACAGCTTGCCGCTCATGCGCGTGACGTCGCCGGCCAGCTCGAGGCCGGGGCCGATGCCGGTCACCTCGTAGGTGAGGTCGGCGCCGCGGCCGTCCGTGACCTCCTGAACGACATCGGCCAGCGACTCGGCGGCGGTGTCGACGACGCGCGTCGCGCCGAGCCTCGTCGCGCGCTCGAGCGCGTCGGCGCGGACGTCGGCGACCACGATCGAGCGCGGGCCCTTGAGCGCAGTCACCATCTGGATCAGGTTGCCCATGTAGCCGGCGCCGATGATGACGACGTCGTCGGCCAACGCGGGCGCGGCCAGCTCGACCGCGTTGACGACGCAGGCGAGGGGCTCCGCCACGGCCGGATAGGAGACGCCCGACGCGACGGGCACGCAGAAGCGCTCCTCGACGATGGCCTGCTCCGCGAACCCGCCGCCGTGGACCCAGGCGGCGACGCGATCTCCAACCGCGAACGCGGTGACGCCGTCGCCCAGCTCCTCGACGACCCCCGCGACCTCGTGCCCGATCGGCGCCGGCAGCTTGTCAGGCGCCTTGCCGACCCACAGGTCGAGCTCGGAGGCGCAGACTCCGCACTGCACGATGCGGATGCGCAGCTGGCCCGCGCGCAGATCCGGAAGCGCCTGCTCGACGAGCTCGATGCGATACGGCTCAGTCAGCACTGCTGCCTTCATCACCTCTCCTTTGCCTTCTGACGTCATTCACGTAGTGAATTGCTGGTAACGTTACCACACTGCGGCGTTCCGGCGGGGGCGGGTGGTGCCTCACTCGCCCCCGCTAGCGCCGCGTCGCCGTCGAGTCGCGCAGGACCAGCTCGGTCTGCAGCCAGATCTCGCGCTTGCGCCGTCGCGCGGCCGACGCGAGTCGCATCGCGAGGCCCGCCGCCTCCACGCCCATCTCGAACATCGGCTGACGAACGGTCGTCAGCGTCGGCGCAAGGTGCTGCGCGAAGGTGTCGTCGAAGCCGATCACGGACATCTCCTCGGGCACGCGGATGCGCCGCTCGTAGAGCGCCTGAAGGGCTCCGGCCGCCAGCAGGTCGGAGCCCGCGAAGACCGCGGTCACGGCCGGGTGCTGCTCCAGCAGGGCACTCATGTAGCTGCGCCCCGTGCGCAGCGTGGACCAGCCCGCGTCGACCGGGTAGTCGCCCGCGACCACCAGCGACGGGTCGTACCCCGGACCGTGCTCGACGAGCGCGTCCCGATAGCCCGCGAAGCGCTCGTTGACGACGCGGTCCACCGGGCGCCCGTCGACCGGCGCCTCCTGCGACGGCTCGCCGATGAAGCCGATGTGCTCATGACCGAGCTCGAGCAGGTGGCGCATCGCCGCGGCGGCGCCGACGTAGTTGTCCACGAGGACCGACCCACCGCGGCCGAACAGCGGCTTCTCGACCTCGACGACGACTGCGCCGGCGCGGTGCGCAAGCGCCACGTTGCTGCCGTCCACCGGCGTCGCGAAGACGATCGCGTCGACCTGCTGGGAGAGGAACGCCTCGACGCCGGCGCGTTCGCGCTCGCGCGAGCCGCGCGCGTTGTAGAGCAGGACGTTGTAGCCGTGCTCGTTGGCGCCCTGCTCGATCCCGAGCGCCACCTCGGCGAAGAACGGGTTCGGCAGCGTCTCGTGCAGCAGCGTCCCGATCGTCGTCGTGCGGCGACGCTTGAGCCCCGAGGCGACCGCGTTGAGGCGGAAGCCGCCCTCCGCCATCGCCGCCTCCACGCGCGCGCGCGTGTCCTCCGCGACGTAGCCGTTGCTGTGGACGACGCGCGCGACGGTCGACGTCGAGACGCCTGCTCGAGCGGCCACGTCCCGCAGCGTCATCGCCACTCGTCCGGCATGGCGCTCGTTCACGCCGAGCTCGCCCATCGGACCGGAGTGTAGCCCGCCCCGAGCGGTGTCAGCGCGAGGCCCCCGCGGTCAGCCCCGCGATCACCTGGCGCTGCAGCACCACGAACGTGAGCACCGGGATCACCATCATCACGGTCGTGCCGGCGAGGATCGCCGTGATGTCCGTCCGGAACTGGCCGCGGAACAGCGTGAGGCTGACCTGAACGTTCTGATGGGCGGTCGAGGGCGCCAGCAGCAGGTTGAACAGGAAGTCGTTCCAGATGTTGATGAACACGAGCACCCCCGCCGTCGCCAGCCCCGGCCGCGCGAGCGGGAGGATGACCCGGCGCAGCAGCTGGAAGTAGCTCGCGCCGTCCAGCGCGGCCGCCTCCTCGATCGACGGGGGCAGGCCGGTGAGCTGCGCGCGGAGGATCACGAACGTCAACGGAAACCACATCGCGCTGTAGAACAGGACGAGCCCGAACTGCGAGTCGAACAGGCGCAAGTCGCGCATGATCACGAACTCCGGCACGATCAGGCCGGTGATCGGGATCGCCAGCGCCACGGTGAACAGCACGGTCAGGCTGCGGCGGAAGGGGAAGCGCATCCGCGCCGCCGGGTACGCCGCCAGCAGCCCCACGCTCAGCGCGCCCACCGTCCCGCCGCCGGCGTAGAGCAGCGTGTTGAGGAGGTAGTGGACGAGCGGGATCTCGGTGAACAGCGAGCGGTAGCCGGAGAGGCTGAAGGGCGCTGGGATCAGGTTTCCAGCTCCGAACACCTGCGCCTGCGTCTTGAACGACGACAGCACGACCCACACGACCGGGCCGAGGCAGGCGAGGCCGACGAACGTCAGGAATGCCGCGCGCGCGATGCGCACCGGGAGTCGCAGAAGCATCAGAAGTCACGCTCCCCGATCCGGAAGGCTCGCCGCACGAGGACGATCGAGACCAGCCCGAGGGCGATCAGCACCGTGCCGATCGTGTTGGCGTATCCCCAGTCGCTGTCCGAGTACTGCTGGAAGGCGTAGACGGCGAGCGTCAGCGTGTGGTTCGCGGGGCCGCCGCCGGTCATGATGTAGACGCCGTCGAAGTAGCCGATCGTGGCCAGCAGCACGAGGATCGTGCAGACGCCGACGATGTTGCGCAGCAGCGGCAACGTGATGTGACGCGTGAGCTGCCAGGGCGACGCTCCGTCGACCCGCGCGGCGTCGTAGACCTCGACCGGGATCCCCGCGATCTCGGCCATCGTGAGGATCATCACGATGCCCGCCGTAAAGATCCAGGTGGCGGCGACCGCGGGCAGCGCCGTGTGGAGGTCGAACAGCCAGTCGCGCGAGGTCGGCAGGCCAACCGCGCCGAGCACCTGGTTGAGCAGTCCGTAGCGCGGGTTGTAGACGGTCAGGTAGACGAGCGCCAGCGCCGCGATCGAGACGATGTTCGGCAGGAAGTAGATCACGCGCAGCACGCGCCAGCCGCGGATCCGCTGCGCCAGCACGATCGCGAGCGTCACGCCCACCGGCACCTGCAAGAGGACGCCGGCCGCCGCGAACAGCGCGGTGTTCTTCATCGCCGCCCAGAAGGCGGCGTCGTGAGACAGCGTCCGGTAGTTCTTGAGGCCGTCGAAGGCGAAGCCGAGCGGCCCCCAGTTCGCGAGCGAGGTCACGACGACGACGCCGAGCGGCACGAGGAAGAACGCCGTGAACAGCGCGATGCCGGGCAGCAGCGAGATCGCGATGCCCAGACCCATCCCCCGCGTCGGCGGCTCGAGCCGGGCGAGGAGTCGCGACGCGCGCGACCGCTCGCGCACGCTCGCGCGCGGGCCCACTCCGAGCCCGCGCGCGCGCGCGATGTCCTGCGACCGGCTCACGGCTATCTCAGCGTGTCCGACAACGCGTTGAGGAAGCTCGCCGTGGACATGCCGCCCTGCACGTAGGCGGGCCAGTCGTTGATCCACGTGCTGGAGAACGCCTCGGGCGTGGCGAACTTGGAGTTCGGGTACGTGTACGTGACGTTCTTCGCCTGCTGGATCAGGTTGTACGAGAGCGGCTCGAGCTGCTTGACCTGCGCAGCCGTGAGCTGCTCCTTGATCGGCCAGTAGGACCCGGTCATGAGCGCCTTGCGGTACATCTCGGAGCTCGAGGTCAGGAACTTCAAGAAGGCGACGGCCGCTTCACGGTGCGCCGCGTCCTTTGCGCCGCTGGCCCAGCCGGCGCTGCCGGTGACCACGATCAGGCCGCTGCCCGGCGACGGCACGTAGCCGATGTCCTTGAGCTTGAGCTTCGCGTTCGCGATGTCGGCCGCCATCCAGGGGCCGTTGGCGACCATCGCCGCCTGCCCCGCCAGGAACGGCGCGGCGGCACGGTTGTAGTCGCCGGTGAACGCGTCCTTGTTGACGCAGCCGCTCGTGTGCATCTGCTTCAGGTACTCGGTCGCCTTGACGACGGTCGGGTTGTCGGCGAGCCCGCCCTTCGCGATGCCCGCTTGCAGGAACGCCGCGCCGCCGGGCTGCGTTCCGATCAGGTTGGACCACATCAACTGCGTCACCCAGTCGCCGTCCATCGCGAACGGGATCACGCCGGAGGCCTTCAGCTTCGTGCACGCTGTGAGCAGCTCGTCCCACGTCGTCGGAAAGGCGGCGATGCCGGCCTTCTGGAACAGCGCCTTGTTGTAGAAGATGCCGATCGTGTCGCTCTGCTCGGGGACGCCCCAGATGTGACCCTGGGCGTCGGTCTGGCTCACGAAGGCGTTCGGCACGAACGAATCCTTCCACGCCGGGTCCTTGCTCAGGTAGGGCGCGAGGTCCGTCAATCCACCCGTGCGCGCGACCGACTGGATGACGTTCGACTGCTCGGTGAACAGGTCGGGAAGCGTGCCCGTCGCGCCCTCGCGCTGGTAGTGCTGCGCCGCGTCGGCGTCGTTGGCGGGCTTGAAGGGAGTCACCTTGACGTGGTAACGACCCTTGTACTTCGCGTTGAACGCAGCCGTCAGCTGCTTGTAGAACTGGGCGAAGGTGTCGTCCTTGGCAGCCGTGACGACACACGACTCGCAGGTGATGACGACCTCGGCCTTCTTGCCGCCCGATGAGCTCGAGCTACCGCTTCCGCATCCGGCGGCCATCAGGCCGAGGGCTGCGAGCACTGCGAACGCCGCGATCACGCGCGTCATGGATCTCATTGATCCCTCTCTTCCTCTCTCTCCTTCATTGCACCCATCGTCAGGTCCGTTGGGGCAATGTGGCAACGTTACCACACACATGCTCAACATACAGTGACGTTCGTGCTTAAGTCAAACCTCTCAGTCTCCTCACCCGGCCTCGGTCTCAGGCTGCTCAGAGGTCCGGTAGGCCAGTCGCTCGCGCGCGCCGCGGCTCGCTGAGCGCTGGATCGCGTCGCAGACCGCGGCCGCGCGGTAGCCGTCCTCGAAGTCGGCCCCGTGCGGACGGACGTCGCCGTCGTCGCGGATCGCGCTCAGCAGGTGGTGCAGCTCGTGAGCGAAGCTGTGCTCCCAGCCGATGATGTGGCCGGCCGGCCACCAGTGCTCCATGAAGGGATGGCCGGGCTCGGTGACGAGCACCCTGCGGAAGCCCTGTGCGCGCCCCGCCACCGGGCCGCCGAGGTGGACCTCCAGCTCGTTGAGGCGCTCGAGGTCGAACGCGATCGACCCCTTCGAGCCGTTGATCTCCCATGCGAGATGGTTGACGCGGCCGGGGCACAGCCGAGAGGCCTCCAGCGTGCCGATCGCGCCACCCTCGAACTCGACGGAGGCCGCGAACGCATCGTCGACGTCGACCGCCCGGTCGCCGCGCTGGGGGACGAACGTGCGCATCGTCCCGCTCACCGCCGCGATCTCGCCGACGAGGTAGCGCGCAAGATCGACGACGTGCGCGCCGAGGTCGCCGAGCGCGCCCGATCCGGCCTGCGCGCGATCGAAGCGCCAGGTCATCAGCTCGGCGTCGGCGCCCCACGCCTGGAGATAGCGGGCGCGGAAGTGGCGGATCTCCCCGAGCTCGCCGGCCTCGATCAGCTCGCGCGCGAGCCGGACGGCCGGCACGAAGCGGTAGTTGAACGCGCACAGGTGCTTGACGCCGGCGGCGGCCACGCGCTGCCAGATCTCGTAGCTCTCGTCGGCGTCGCGGCCGAGCGGCTTCTCGCACACGACGTGCTTTCCCGCCTCCGCCGCGGCCGCGGTCGGCTCGCCGTGGAGACTGTTGGGGCCAACGTTGTCGAACAGCTCCACACGCTCGTCGGCGACGATCGAGCGCCAGTCGGCGGTGGACCGCTCGAAGCCGAAGCGGCGCGCCGCCTCGCCGACGGCCGCCGCGTCGCGCCCGCCGATCGCAACGAGCTCGGGGTGCAGCGGGGGCGGCCACATCATGTGCGCCAGCGTCCGGTAGGCGTGTGCATGCGCGCGGCCCATGAACCCGTAGCCGAGCATGCCGACGCCGATCGACGGGACGCTCGTCATCGCGACCCCTGGAAGGCGGCGTCGAAGGCGACCGCGGAGGGCGGGAAGTCGAAGCGACGGACGAGCTCCAGCGCCTCGCGCGCACCCCATTCCCGCTCCATCCCGGCGTCCTCCCACTCGATCGACAGCGGCCCGTCGTAGCCGATGCGGTTGAGCGCGCGCACGAGCGCGTCGAAGTCGACGTCGCCGTGCCCGGGGGAGACGAACGTCCACCCACGCTCCTCGCGATCGAAGTCGAGGTGCGAGCCGAGAATCGAGCGGCGGCCGTCGAGGCGGCGCTTTGCGTCCTTGACGTGCACGTGCGCGATCCGATCGGCGAACTCGAGCGCGAACGCCGCCGGGTCGAGGAGCTGGGACACGAAGTGGCTCGGATCGAGGTTGATCGCGAATGCCTGCCGGTCGCCGATCGCCGCGAGCGCCTTGCGCGTCGTGACGAAGTCGTAGGCGATCTCGGTCGGGTGGACCTCGAGCGCAAAGCGCACGCCCTCCGCCTCGAACACGTCGACGATCGGGCCCCAGCGCTCGGCGAAGTCGTCGTAGCCGCGCTCGACCTCCGCCCAGTCGTTGGGCGGGAACGAGTACAGCAGGTGCCAGATGCTCGATCCGGTGAAGCCGGTGACGATCTGCACGCCGAGCGCGGCCGCCGCGCGCGCGGTGTTCTTCATCAGCTCGGCGGCGCGCCGGCGCACGCCCTCCGGCTCGCCGTCCCCCCACACCGAGGCCGGCAGCACCGCGCGATGGCGCAGGTCGATCGGATCGCACACGGCCTGCCCCACCAGGTGCGCACCGATCGCCCAGCAGTCGAGACCGTGGCGTTCGAGCAGTGCCCGTCGCTCGGCGACGTAGCCTGGCTCGGCGAGCGCCCGGTCGACCTCGAAGTGGTCCCCCCAGCAGGCGAGCTCGAGCCCGTCGAAGCCCCACGTGCCACAGCGGCCGGCCAGCTCTTCCAGCGTCAGGTCGGCCCACTGGCCGGTGAACAGCGTCGCCGGCCTCATCGCGCCCCCCACGCCGCCGGCGCCTCGCCGGCGGGCGTCCTCGCCGGCCGGCGATCGACGGCCTTCGCCCAGCCGACGGCGTTGCCGATCACACGGCGCACTTGCGGGTGCTGGTAGACCGGATGCGTCTCGTGGCCGACGCTGAAGTAGAAGATGCGTCCAGCGCCGCGCTGGAAGCCGCATCCGCTGCGGAACACCTCGCCGCCCGTGAACGCGCTCACGAACACGAGCGCGTCCGGTGCGGGGATGTCGAACGGCTCGCCGTACATCTCGTGGCGACCCAGCACGATCGGCTGCTCGACCCCGGCAGCCACGGGATGGGTCGGGTCGATCGTCCACACGAGCTCCTCGTCGCCGCCGCGCTCGCGCCAGCTGAGGTCGCAGGTCGTCCCCATCAGCCGCCGGAACGGCTTGGAGTGATGACCCGAGTGCAGGACGACCAGCCCGAGGCCCGCAAGCACGTGGCGCTGGACGCGGTCGACAGCCGGCTCGGAGACCTGATCGTGCGCCTCGTGGCCCCACCAGACGAGCACGTCAGCCATCTCCAGAGCGTCGTCGGAGAGACCTTGGTCGGGGTCCTCGAGACCTGCGGTCGTCACCGTGACGGCCGCGCCGAGCTGCTCGCGCACGATGTCGGCGACCGTCCCGTTCACACCGTCCGGATGCAACGCTGCCGCCGGCCCTTCCAATGCCGCGCCGCGCGCATCATCGCTCCACACGATCACGTGCAATGCCTCTCCTCTCGCTGCGATATGACAACGTTACCACAATGCGATCGAAGTCCGTTGGGTCCAGCCCAGCGCTGCCAGCGCGCGCTTTACTCGTGTCGGCGTGCGCGCAACCGTCGGCGGCGGCGTCTCGGGCGCTCGGCGTCGGACTCCTCCTCGCCCGCCCGCAGCGCCATCGCCCCGCCGGGCGCCGGCCGGGACGGAGCAAGCCAGTCCAGCTGCAACGAGGGACGCTCGGGCTGCCGCGCCAGCGCTGCCCGCAACGCCGGTCGCGGCACCGGACCGCCGGCACCCAACGCCTGCGCCACACGACGCTGACGCTCGACCGTGCGGCGTCCGTCCGGCGACTCAAGCAACCGCGCCGCGACAGCCCGCTCGTCGCGC
>DATNAP010000055.1:0-64079 GCA_035572475.1 Conexibacter sp.
GACGCATCACGACCGGCAGCACAAGGCGGCTGCGTGCCTGCGCACGCACTGTGGCGATGGGATGTGGACCCGGAGCCGTCGAGCTCGGGGGATGCTCGGCGTCTTCTACCCCGGGACCTCCGCCACGCTTGCGCAGCCGGCAGGCAGCGCCGCCAGCCGCCAATAGAGCCGCGCGCCGGTTCTATGGCCCCGGCGGCCGGCGTGTGGGGGACACGCCGGCCGCCGACTCCTTGCCCCGTTCAGACCTTGAACAGGTCGAGGAACTCGGCGGCGAGGGCGGCGTCGCCGGTGATCGCGAGGTTGGACGGGATGTTTTCAGGGCTGAGCGCCTTGACCCAGGCCGCCTCGGCGCCGCTCATGCGCGCGTCCGCGTCCGGCATGTCGCGGCGCTCGATGCGGGCGCGGCCGTGCTCGCGCACGAACGTGTAGTGCTCGGCGCCCCCCGGTCCATCGGAGATCGTCAGTGCGAGGCGACCGTCGAGCGTCGCGCCCGCGCGCGACAGCAGCGGCGCGAGCCGAAAGCAGGCGCCGACGTCGACCCACTCGTCCGCGCGCGGTCGCGACCATTGCGTGCGCAGCTCCCAGCGGGCGAGCTCGCCGATCGCGTCGCCGAGTGCGCGGCCCTGCTCGGTGAGCTCGAGGTCCACGCGCGGCGGCAGCGAGCGGCGCCGCCGGCGCGTGATCAGGCCCGCCTCGGCCATCCGCGCCAGGCGCGCCTCGAGGGCCCCCGCGGAGACGCCGGGGAGCCAGCGGCGCAGCGCCTCCAGCCGCAGCGGGCCCGAGGCCAGGTCGCGCACGATCACCATCACCCAGCGGTCACCGATGACGCTGAGCGCACGCGCATCCGGCGCCCACTGGCGCCGTGGCTTGCCGCCCTGCTCTCCTGGTGACATGTGCTCTCCCCCGGCCCATCGTCGCCGGCGCACGACCGTCCTGGCAAGCGCCAGCGGCTCGGGCACGTCGGCGATTGACTTCCCCGGCCGTTCTCTCTGCAAGCAGGGAACGTACAAATTCCCAGATCCCAGCAACATCATACCAAAATCCGGATTCATGAGATTCGGAGGTGGACGGCCGAGCGACCGTCGCGTCGCGTCAGCCGTCTTGCACGACGAGCCGGCCGCGCTCGACCGCGACGGTCCGGCGCCCGGCGAGCAGGTCTGCGAGCTCGGCGCCGACGAGCTCGCGTCGCCAGCCGCCGAGCACGCGCACGTCCGGCTCGGGGTCGCCGCGCCGCGCCGCGATCACGATCCGCTCCAGCTCGGCGCGCGATGCGACCAGCTCGTAGGCGAGCCCCGCTTCGATCGTGCGCGTGCGGATGACCGACTCGATCAGCGCCACGAGCGGCGCGTCGCCCGGCTCCGAGCCGGGGCCGCGCGCCTCGCGCGGGATCGGTTCCGCCGCGCGGCCGCGCTCGACCGCGGCGATCAGCTCCGGCCCGCGCCGCTTCAGGTGCCCGCCGTGCAGCCCGCGGATCTGCTCGAGGTCGACGGGCGTCGCCGGCTTGCGCTTGGCGATCTCGGCGAGCGCCGGATCGGGCAGGATCGTGCCGACCGGCTTGTCCTCGGCCGAGGCGGTGCGCTCGCGCCACGCGGCCAGCTCCCGGGCGACGGCACGCGAGCGGGGGTCGAGCGAGCTGGCGCGCGGCAGGCGCTCGAACGCCGTCTCCGGGTCGCGCTCGTCGCTCGCGCGCTCGAGCCGCTTGCACTCCTCGCGCGCCCATTCGAGCCGGCCCTTGGCCTCCAGCCGTTCGTGCAGCGCGTCGCTCAGCTCCAGCAGGTGCAGCACGTCCTCGCGCGCGTAGGCGAGCTGCTCGGCCGTCAGCGGGCGCGCGTCCCAGCGCGTGTAGCTGGCGCTCTTGGCGACGTGCAGTCTCAGGACGCCGCCGATCAGGTTGCCGTAGCCCGTCTGTGCGCCCTGGCCCGCGAAGCCCGCCGCGACCTGCGTGTCGAAGATGTTCGCGACCTCGGTTCTCCACACGCGCCGCAGCAGCGCGACGTCCTGCCGGGCGGCGTGCAGGACGATCTCGATCGCGGGATCGGCGAGCACCTCGGCGAGCGGCGTCGAATCGAGTGCTTCGAGCGTGTCGAACAGCGCGATGCGGATCCCGTCCGGCGCGTCGGGGTCGTCGGCGACGACCTGCACGAGGCACAGCAGCGCGCGGTAGCGCCCCTCCGACATGAACTCCGTGTCGATCCCGAGCCGGCCGCCCGCGCGCGCGAGCGCGGCGATGCGCGCGACCTCGTCCTGACCGGCGAGCGCGGGGGCCGTCGTTGCTTCCACCCACGGGATCATGACCGAGTCGCGCGCCGCCCGCGATCCGCGACCGCGCTTTTACCGACCCCGTTGGTAGGATTTCCCGCGTGATCTTCTCCTCGAAGGCCGAGTACGGAGTCCGCCTGATGGTGGAGCTCGGGCGCCAGCTTCCCGACCAGCCGACGAGCCTGAAGGCGATCGCCGAGGCCGAGCGCCTTCCGCTCGCCTACCTCGAGCAGGTCGTCGCGCGGCTCAAGCGGGCGGGGCTCGTGATGAGCGCCCGCGGCGCGCACGGCGGCTACTGGCTCGCGCGGCCGGCGGAGGAGATCACGATGGACGTGGTCGTGCAGGCGCTCGAGGGCGCGATCGCCCCGATGGAGTGCTTCCTGTCCGAGACGACCGAACGCGTGCTGTGCTCGCACATGCATGCCACGGAAGCCGGGCAGAACCAACATTGCGCGACGAAGCTGCTGTGGATGCGCGTGCAGGGCGGGATCGCTCGCTCGCTGCAGACCACGACGCTCGCGGAGCTGGTGGAGTTCTCCCGCCGCGAGTCGGTCGCCGCCGGCCGCGAGCCGGTCGCTCCCGCGGCCTGACCCCTACTCGACACCCCCTGGAGACCATGGCAGAGCTTGAAATTCGCAACCTCCACGTCCGCGCCGGCGAGAAGGAGATCCTCAAGGGCCTCGATCTCGCCGTCGGCAAGGGCGAGATCCACGCGCTGATGGGGCCCAACGGCTCCGGCAAGTCGACGCTCGCCAACGCGGTCATGGGCCACCCGAACCTCGAGGTGACCGAAGGCCAGATCCTCTTCAACGGCGAGGACGTCACCGAGGCGGACACCGACGAGCGCGCGCGCCTGGGCCTCTTCATGGCGTTCCAGTACCCGGTCGCCGTGCCGGGCGTGACGGTGACCAAGTACCTGCGCACGGTGCTCAACGCGCATCGCGAGGCGCGCGGCGAGGAGCCGATCTCGCTGAAGGACTTCCGCCAGACGGTGGAAGCGGCGATGAGACTGACCGAGGTGCCGAGAGAGTTCGCGGCGCGCTACCTCAACGAGGGGTTCTCGGGGGGAGAGAAGAAGCGCATGGAGATCCTGCAGCTCGCGCTGCAGCGACCGGAGCTGGCGATCCTCGACGAGACCGACTCGGGCCTCGACATCGACGCGCTGCGGGTCGTCTCGGGCGGCGTCAACGCCGTCGCCGGCGACCACATGGGCGTGCTGATCATCACCCACTACCAGCGCATCCTGCACCTCGTGCAGCCGAGCCACGTGCACGTCATGTACCAGGGGCGGATCGTCAAGGAGGGCGGCCCCGAGCTGGTCGGCGTGCTGGAGGAGAAGGGCTACGGCTGGATCAAGCAGGAGGTCGAGGCCGCCGCGGCCTGAGGCACGACCATGGCCGCGACCGCCAGTACGACCTTCGACGCCGCCGCGGTCGCGGCGCAGTTCCCGATCCTCCAGCGCGAGATCGGCGGGCAGCGGATCGTCTACCTCGACGCCGGCGCCACGGCGCAGAAGCCCGAGGTCGTGCTGCGCACGCTGGACGAATCGTTCCGGCTGCACAACGCGAACATCCACCGCGGCGTCTACACGCTCGCGCAGGAGGCGACGGAGCGCTTCGAGGGGGCACGGCGCCGGGTCGCGCAGTTCATCGGCGCGCCGCCGTCGGAGACGATCTTCACGAAGAACGTGACCGAGGCGATCAACCTCGTGGCGTACTCCTGGGGGCGATCCAACGTGAGATCAGGCGACCTGATCGTGCTGACGCCGATGGAGCATCACGCGAACGTCGTCCCGTGGCAGCAGCTCGCGCTCGAGGCCGGCGCGAGCCTCGCCTACGTCGAGCTGACGGATGACGGCCGGCTCGACCTCGACTCCTACGACGCGCTGCTGGAGCGGGGGCCGAAGCTCGTCGCGGTCGCGCACGTCTCGAACGTGCTCGGCACGCGCAACCCGGTCGAGCAGATCGTCGCCAGAGCGCACGACGCCGGCGCGGTCGTGCTGGTCGACGGCGCGCAGGCGGCGCCGCACCTGCGCGTGGACGTGCGTGCGATCGGCGCCGACTTCTACGGCTTCACCGGCCACAAGGTGTACGGCCCGACGGGCGTCGGCGTGCTGCATGGGCGGCGTGAGTTGCTGGACGCGATGCCGCCGTTCCTGACGGGCGGCGACATGATCGCGTCGGTCGACTTCGAGCGCTCGACGTTCGCCGAGATCCCGCACAAGTTCGAGGCAGGCACGTCGCCGTACGTCGAGGCGACCGGGCTCGGCGCGGCGGTCGAATGGCTCGACGCGCTCGGGCTCGACGCCGTCGGCGCGCATGAGCACGCGCTCGTCGCGTATGCGCTCGACGCGCTGACCGAGGTGCCGGGGCTGACGATCTACGGACCCGCCGCCGAGCACCGCGGCTCGCTCGTCTCGTTCGCGCTCGACGGCGTCCATCCGCACGACGTCGCCGAGCTGCTCGGCCGTCGCAACGTGTGCGTACGCGCGGGCCACCACTGCGCCCAGCCGCTGATGCGCCGTCTCGGCGTCCCGGCGACGACGCGCGCGAGCTTCGCCGCGCACTCGACGCGCGAGGACGTCGACGCGCTCGTCGACGGCCTCCACGAGGTGCGCCGGATCTTCCGCCTGTAGCGCCGCTGCGCCAGTCGGTGCCGGCGTGTTTCTGTAGTCCTGCGGACCGCTTGGCGGCCTGTGCGCGGCGCAGCCCGCCGTACAGTGTTCGATCCCGTAGGTAGGCGATCGATTTTCTTTACTTCTGCTCAATGCCCTACTAGGATCCGTCGCGGTCGGGTGGGGAACGTGTCATGCACGTCGACCCCGTTCGACCGGCCGCACTTTGACTTGCTCGCGGGGACGCGAGGCGAGACAGCGGCGAACCGGCGAGGGCCGTCGCGACCACGGCCCTCGCCGCATTTAAGGGCCCGGCGCGCGATCCCGGCCGCCGTTTGCGCGAGCGCGTGGCTAGGGTGTAAGCCGATGGACGACCTCTATCGCGAGTACATCCTCGAGCACTACAAGCGGCCGCACAACTGGACCCCGCCGGCGCCGGAGCTGAGTGCCCCCGACCTCGAGTTCGAGGACAGCAACCCGCTGTGCGGCGACGAGCTGCGCGTGCAGCTCGCGCTCGACGAGCAGCGCCGCGTCGCCGACGTGCGCTTCTCCGGCCACGGCTGCGCGATCTCGCAGGCGGCGGCCTCGATGGCCTCCGACGAGATCAGGGGAATGCCGGTCGACGAGCTGCTCGCGCTCGACAAGTCGTTCGTCCTCGACCTGCTCGGGATCGAGATCTCCGCCACGCGCATCAAGTGCGCGCTGCTGTCGCTTAAGGTGCTCAAGAGCGCGGCGCTCGGCGGCGCGGCCGCCTGGCCCGACGCCGAAGACGAGGCTGCGTAGCCGGTCGGTCCGCGCGCGGTGGGCGAGCCGTGGCGCGCGCGCCATGCCCGCTACACTCCAGGGCGTAAATCCGATCCCCCCACTAGGACTTCTGAGACCTTGCCCGAGACGATCACCGTCTGCCCGACCAGCGAACTGCCCCCCGGCGCGATGCGCCTCGTCGAGTGGGACGACGTCGAGATCGGCGTCTTCAACTGCGGCGGGAGCTACTACGCGATCGAGGATCGCTGCTCGCACGACGACGGCCCGCTCGCGGAGGGGGAGCTGGACGAAGCGAGCTGCACGGTCGAGTGCCCACGGCACGGCTCGCGCTTCGACCTGAAGACGGGGAAGCCGCTCACGCTGCCGGCGTATGCGCCCGTGGACACGTTTCCCGTGGTCGTCGACGACGACCTGATCAAGCTGGAGGTGGACTGACATGGCCACGCCCGAGGTCATCGCCGAGCAGCAGAGCCTGAAGGGCATCAACGCCGACTACGAGGAGCGCTTCGGCTTCCACGACGCCGAGAACTACCTCTACAAGGCGCCCAAGGGCCTCACGCGTGAGCTGGTCGAGAAGATCTCCGAGTTCAAGAGCGAGCCGCAGTGGATGCGGGAGTTCCGCCTGAAGGCGCTCGAGCACTTCCTCGCGCGCCCGATGCCGACGTGGGGCTCGCCGATGCTCGCCGAGGTCGACTTCGACGACATCCACTACTTCGTGCGCGCGAGCGAGCGCGCCGAGCGCTCGTGGGACGACGTCCCCGACGACGTCAAGAGAACGTTCGACCGTCTCGGCATCCCCGAGGCCGAGCGCAGATTCCTCGCCGGCGTCGGCGCGCAGTACGAGTCCGAGGTCGTCTACCACCAGATCCGCGAGGACCTCGAGCAGCAGGGCGTGATCTTCGTCGACATGGACTCCGGCCTGCGCGAGCACGAGGAGCTCGTGCGCGAGCACTTCGCGACGATCATCCCGCCCAACGACAACAAGCTCGCGGCTTTGAACAGCGCCGTGTGGTCGGGCGGCTCGTTCGTCTACGTGCCGCCGGGCGTCGAGGTCGAGATGCCGCTGCAGGCCTACTTCCGCATCAACACGGAGAACATGGGCCAGTTCGAGCGCACGCTGATCATCGCCGACGAGGGCTCCTACGTGCACTACGTCGAGGGCTGCACCGCGCCGACCTACTCGTCCGACTCGCTGCACTCCGCGGTCGTCGAGCTGATCGCCAAGCCGGGCGCGCGCATCCGCTACACGACGGTGCAGAACTGGTCGCAGAACGTCTTCAACCTCGTCACCAAGCGCGCGGTCGCTGAGCGCGACGCGACGGTCGAGTGGGTCGACTGCAACCTCGGCTCGAAGCTGACGATGAAGTACCCGTCCGTCTACCTGATGGGCGAGCGCGCCCACGGCGAGATCCTCTCGATCGCGTTCGCGGGCGCCGGCCAGCACCAGGACGCCGGCGGCAAGATCGTCCACGTCGCGCCGAACACGACCTCGAACATCTTCGCCAAGTCGATCTCGAAGGACGGCGGGCGCGGCTCCTACCGCGGGCTGCTCGAGGTCGCGAAGGGCGCGCACGGCGCGAGGTCGAAGGTCGTCTGCGACGCGCTGCTGCTCGACGAGGCCTCGCGCTCGGACACCTACCCGACGATCCGCATCGGCGAGGACGACGTCGACGTCGGCCACGAGGCGACCGTCTCGAAGATCGGCGAGGAGCAGGTCTTCTACCTCCAGTCCCACGGGATCTCGGAGGAGGAGGCGTCCAAGCTGATCGTCAACGGCTTCATCGAGCCGATCACGAAGGAGCTGCCGATGGAGTACGCGGTCGAGATGAACCGCCTGATCGAGTTGCAGATGGAGGGGTCCATTGGCTAGCGCGACCTTGGAGCAGCCGAGCTGGCTGGCGGCGCGCCGTGAGCGCGCCGCCGCTCTGTCCGCGTCGTTGGACCTGCCCCGCTTCAAGGGCAACCCCGGCTGGGAGTTCACGGACATCTCGGCGCTCGACCTGGCTGCGTATGCGCCGGCGAGCGAAGGGGATGCGGGCGCGGTGGAGCGCGCGGAGGCGCTGTTCCAGGGGCTGGCGGATCCGTACGCGCTGACGCAGGTCGACGCGACGACGGTGGCGGCGCCGGCGGACCTGCCGGCGGGCGTGACCGTCACCTCGCTGGAGCGCGCGGCCGTCGAGCATGCGGAGCTGGTCGAGCGTCATCTCGGCACGATCGTCTCCGGCGTGGAGGCCGACGCGTTCGTCGCGCGCAACGAGGCCGCCTTCGCCGGCGGCGCGTTCGTGCACGTCGCGGCCGGCGCGCAGCTCGACCGGCCGATCCTGATCACCGCCGTGCAGGGGGCGGAGCGCAGCGCGCTCGACTGGCGAACGCTGATCGTGGTGGAGGACGGCGCGCAGGTCGAGGTGTGGGAGCAGTACCTGTCCGCCGACGCGGACCAGGACGCGCTCTTCAACACGGTCGTCGAGCTGGTCGTCGGCCAGAACGCGCGGCTGCGCTTCGTCTGCGGCCAGAGCCTCTCCGAGAGAAGCTGGATCTTCGGCACGCAGCGCGCCGAGGTGGCGCGCGACGGCGTGCTCGACTGGGTCGCGCTCGGCTTCGGCTCGGCGCGCGGGAAGGTGCGGATGGAGACGAAGCTCGTCGGCCCCGGCGCCGACGGCAGAGTCACCGGCGCCTACGCCTCGCACGGCCGCCAGCACGTCGACTTCGACACGACGCAGGAGCACGCTGCCCCGCACACGACCTCCGACCTCGCCTTCCGCGGCGTCCTGCAGGGCCGCAGCGAGGCGGTCTGGCGCGGCAACATCATCGTCGACCCCGGCGCCCAGCAGACGGACGCCTTCCAGGAGTCGCGCAACCTGCTGCTGAGCAAGCGAGCACACGCGGACGCGATCCCCGGGCTGGAGATCCAAGCGAACGACGTGCGCTGCACGCACGCCGCCGCGATCGCGCAGATCGACCCGGAGCAGCTCTTCTACCTGCGCTCGCGGGGTCTGCGCGAGGAGACGGCCAAGCGACTCGTGATCGAGGGCTTCCTCGCCGCGCTCGTCGAGCGTTTCGAGGAGGGGCCGGTGCGCGAGGTGCTCGGCGGCGCGCTCGAGCGCCGGCTCGGCGCGGTGCTCGACGCGGCCTGAGGGTCCCCGACGTGCGCGCCGTCCTGTTCGATCTCGACGGGACGCTGATGGACCACGACGCCGCGCGCGAGGCAGCCGTCGCCGAGCTGCTGGCGGGCGATCGCGCGCTCGCGGAGGAGTGGCGGCGGCTGGAGGCGATCCATTACGACGAGTACGTGGCCGGGCGCATCTCGTTCGTCGAGCAGCGCCGCCGGCGGGTGCGCGGCATCCACGCCGCGACGCTCCGCGAGCGGCCCGACGACGACGCCTGCGACGCGTGGTTCGTCGCCTACCTGGAGCGCTACCGCGCCGGCTGGGTCGCGTTCGACGACGTGCTGCCGGCGCTCGGGACGCTCGCCGAGGTCCTCCCCGACGTGCGGCTCGGGATCATCACCAACGGCGAGGGCGAGCCGCAGCGCGCGAAGCTCGCGGCGATCGGGCTGACCGAGCGCTTCCCGCTGTTCGTCGCCTCCGCCGAGGTCGGCATGCGCAAGCCCGACCCGGAGATCTTTCTGCACGCGTGCGAGCAGCTCGGCGTCGCGCCGGAGCACGCCGCGCACGTCGGTGACCGGCTCGACCTCGACGCGCAGGGCGCCGCCGCGGCCGGACTGCGCGGCGTCTGGCTCGACCGCGTCGGCGTCGCCGCGGCGCCCGCCGACGGCATCGCCACGATCACGACGCTGCACGAGCTGCCGGCAGCACTGGCCGTCCAGCCAGGAACCGCCGCTCGGCACGCTGCGCCGGGCTAGGCTGGCCTGGACCGATCCCGGCTGGAGGAGCAGCGATGCAGCTCAGCAGGCGCCAGCGCCGTTCGCTCGAAGCGATCTGCGACACCTTCTGCCCGTCCGAGGACGGGCTGCCGAGCGCGACCGAGCTCGGTGTGCCGGACGTCGTGCTCCGCTTCGTCGCGCGCGATCCGCGCAGAGGCCCGCAGCGCGACCTGGGACAGCTGCTGTCGCTGTGGGACGGCGCGCCGCTGACCGCGCTCGGAGGCGGCGGGCTCACGCGCTTCAGCCGGCTCGCGCAGGAGCGGCGCGAGCAGGTGCTGCTGCGCTGGTGCGACAGCCGCGTCCCGCAGCGCCGCGCCGCCTTCCACGCGCTGCGCAGAGCGTCCTTGACCGCGTACTACGGGACGCCCGGCCGGGACGGCGCCGCGAACCCCGTGTGGGACCAGCTCGGCTACCCGGGCCCGCCCGGTCCGCCGGAGGACCCGCCGGCGAAGCAGCTCACACCGCTCGCGATCGAGCGCGACACGACGCTCGACTGCGACGTCTGCATCGTCGGCTCGGGTGCGGGCGGCGGCGTCGCCGCCGCCGTGCTGAGCGAGGCGGGCCTCGACGTCGTCGTGCTGGAGCGCGGCGGCTACTACGACGACGCCGACTTCGACGGCGCCGAGCTGTCGTCGTTCGAGCGCCTCTACAGCGGCTGGCCCACCGCGACGCACGACGGCTCGGTCGGGCTCGTCGCCGGATCCTGCCTCGGCGGCGGGACGGTCGTGAACTTCTCGACCTCCTTCCGCACGCCCGACGCCGTGCGCGCCGAGTGGGCCGCCCACGGCGTTCCCGCGTTCGCCTCCGACGACTACACCGCCTCGCTCGACGCCGTCAACGTGCGGCTCGGCGTCAACCAGGAGCACAACGACCCGTCCAAGCGCGAGCAGCTGCTGCGCGACGCGTGCATCAAGCTCGGCTGGCACGTGGACGCGATGCCGCGCAACGTCACGGGCGCGTGTGACCAGGGCAGAGACTGCGGTTACTGCGGCTTCGGCTGCCGCCGCGGCGCGAAGCAGTCGACCGCGAAGACGTGGCTGAAGGACGCGCAGGGCGCGCAGGCGCGGATCGCCGTGGGCGTGACCGTGCGACGCGTGACGGTCGAAGCGGGCACCGCCCGCGGCGTCGAGGCCGTCACCGACGCCGGCCATCGCCTGACGGTCCGCTCGCGCGCGGTTGTGAGCGCCTGCGGCGCGCTGCACACGCCCGCGCTGCTGAAGCGCTCGGGGCTGACGAACCCGAACGTCGGCCGCCACCTCAAGGTCCACCCTGTGACCGCCGTGTGGGGCATCTACGACGACGAGGTGCGCCCGTGGGAGGGGACGATGCAGGCGCTCTACTCCGACCGGCATCGCGATCTCCACGACGGCTACGGACTGAAGTACGAGACCGCCGCCGGGCATCCGTCGCTGAACGTCGGCTACGTGCCGTGGCGCGGCGCCCACGACCACTACCGGCTGATGCAGGCGATGGCGCACACGTGCGTGTTCGGGATCCTGCTGCGCGACCGCGACGGCGGCGAGGTGCGGATCGACCGCGACGGCGAGCCGGTCGTGCGCTACCGGCTCTCGGACTACGACCGCCGCCACCTGCGCGTCGGCGTCGAGGGCGCGGCCGAGATGCACGAGGCGGCCGGGGCCCGGCGGATCTTCAGCTCGCACAGCGATTGGGTCGCGTATGACCCGGATCCCACCCGCCCCGCGGGCGACCGCGGCGACCGCGCGCGCTTCATGCGCGACGCCGACGCCTGCGGCTGGGGGACGGGCCAGATCCAGCTCGGCTCCTTCCACCTGATGGGCTCCGCGCGCATGGGCGGCTCGCCGAGCAGCTCGGCGTGCGACCCGCATGCGCAGACGTGGGAGGTGCGCGACCTCTACGTGCTCGACGGCTCCGCTTTCCCGACCGCCTCCGGCGTCAACCCGCAGATCTCGATTCAGGCGATCGCCCACATGAGCGCGCGCGCGTTGGCCCAGCGGCTGACATAGTCGCGCCTACATGAGCGCGCTGGTCGTGAAGCGGCGTTCGCATGCGCACGCCGGCCTGGGTCCCGAGCGTGCACGTCTGGTATGCAGGGAACGTGAAGTCGGGAGATGTGCTCGTCGTGGAGGACGAGGACGACGTACGCCGTCTCGTGCGCGTGCTGCTCGAGCGAGCCGGCCACAGCGTGGCGGAGGCGGCGAACGGGTTCGAGGCGCTGCGCCGGCTGGACGAGCAGCCCCCCGACCTCGTCGTGCTCGACGTCGCGATGCCCGAGCTCGACGGCTGGCAGACGCTCGAGCGGATCCGCGACCTGAGCGACGTGCCGGTGCTGATCCTGACCGCGCGCGCGGGCGAGCTCGACAAGGTGCGCGGGCTGCGCGGCGGCGCGGACGACTACGTCACGAAGCCGTTCGGGCGCCAGGAGCTGCTCGCGCGCGTCGAGGCGCTGCTGCGCCGCACGAGCGGGCCGCCGGAGGTGCGCGCCGCCTACGAGGACGGCGCTGTGCGGATCGACTACGTCAGCCGCGAGGTGACCGTCGAAGGGCGGCCGGTGCGGCTCACCCCGCTCGAGTTCAAGCTGCTGTCGGCGTTCGTCCGCCACCCCGACGAGACGCTCGGCCGGGAGCGCCTGCTGGAGCTCGTGTGGGGCGACGTCGAGGGTTTCGGCGGCGATCAGGTCAAGCTCTACGTGGGCTACCTGCGCCGGAAGCTGGGGTGGGGGCCGTCGGACGGAGGTCCGCTGGAGACGATTCGGGGCTTCGGCTATCGCTATCGGCCGCCGGCAGCACGACCGTGAAGCAGGCACCGGCGCCGCGGGCGCTGGCCACCGTGACGGAGCCGCCGTGGCCCTCGACGATCGTGCGCACGATCGTCAGCCCCAGCCCGAGGCCGGGCGTGGTGCGGCCGGCGGCGTTGCGCGCGCGGTAGAAGCGGTCGAACAGGTGCGGCAGCTCTTCGGGCGGCACGCCGACGCCGCTGTCCTCGACGTCGATGCGCGCCCCACCGCCTTCGTCGGGCGCGAGGCGCACGACGATGCGCCCGCCGGGCGGCGTGAACTTGAGCGCGTTTGAGAGCAGGTTGTCGAGCACCTGCGCCAGCCGGTCGCGGTCGCCGCTGCAGCGCTCGACCGGCGCGAGCTCGGTCGCAAGCTCGACGCCGGCCTCGCCGGCATGCGGGCGCGCGGCCTCGACGGCATCGCGCACGAGCGCCGTCATGTCCACCTCGCCGGGCTCCAGCAGCAGCGGCGCGCCCTCGACCTGCGCTGCGAACAGCAGATCGCCGACGAGCCGTACGAGCCGCCGCGCGTTGCGCTCGATCACCTCGAGGTTGCGCGTGTGCTCGGCCGGCAGCTCGCCCGTGTCGTCGCTGAGCAGCAGCTCCACGTAGCCGAGGATCGCGGTCAGCGGCGTGCGCAGCTCGTGCGAGACGAGCGCGAAGAAGTCCTGCTTCGCGCGCTCGGCCTCGCGCTCGCCGGTGATGTCGCGCACGACGAGCAGCCGTCCGATCAGGCGCCCGCGACCGTCGTGAACCGGCGCGATGTAGCGCGCAAAGGTGCGGCGAGCGCCGGGCAGCGTGATCTCGTCGCGGCGCTCGCGCTCGCCGGCATCGTGGTCGCCGTCACCGGACATCGCCGGATGCCGGACGCCGAGCGTCGTCGCCTCGGCGGCGAACGCGACGCGCACCTCGCGCATCTGCGGGTTGTCGACGATCACGGCGCCGTCGCCGTCGAGCAGCGCGATCGCGTCCGGCGTCGTGTCGAGCACGGCGCGCACGATGCTCGCGCCTTCGCGCGCGGAGCGGACCGCCTCGATCAGCTCGCTGCGCTGGTCGGCCAGCTCGCGATTCTGGCGTTCGAGCACGGCGCGGCTCTCCTCCAGCGAGCCGGCCATCTGATCGAACGTGTGCGCCAGCTCGCCGACCTCGCCGATACCGCCCGCCGGGCCACCGACGCGCGCGCTGAGATCGCCCGCCGCGAGCTGCTGCGCCGCGCTCGCGACGCGCCGCAGGGGGGCGAGCAGCGCGCGCCCCATGTAGAGCGTGAAGCCGAGCGCGCACAGCAGCGTCGCGGCGACGCCGCTCGCGCCTGCGATCCACGCGAGCCGCATCAGCCGGCTCGTGCGGTCGCGCTGCGCTTCCCGCGTCGCGCGCTCGCTCTGCTGGAGCGACGCCAGCCGGAGGTCGAGCGTGCGCTCCACAGCGTGCGTGCGCGGCGCGTTCGCAGGTCGCTCGGCATACGTGCGCGTCGCGTGGGCGAGCGCGACCGCGCGCGGCACGCGCGCGGCGGCTCCGGCGCGCGCGAGCACGACCGCGCGGAGACGCAGACCGGCCATGTCGCTCCGCGCCAGTGCGAGACGCGTGTCGGCGGTGGCCGACGCGATGCGTGCGGCGCTGCGCGCCTCACGGTCCGCGGTCCCCACCTTGTGCAGCGTCACGAGCAGCGCGGTGAAGATGCTCACGTGCAAGAGAGCGAGCAGGCCGATCGCGACGACGAGCCGCGCGTTGAGGCCGTGCATGCGGCGCATGTGAACACGCTACCCATCCGGGCACGCTCGCGTTGCCCGCACGGCGCAAACGGGAATCATCGAACCAGTCAGCTGACCATCGAAGAACCGGGGGTTCGTCATGTCCGATTCCACCGCAGCCCGCGTGCTGCTCGTCGCCAACCGAACGGCGGCGACCGAGCAGCTGTGCGCGGCTGTGCGCGACCGCGTGCGGCGCGGTCCGGCCACGTTCCATCTCGTCGTGCCCGCCAGCCCGCACGGGCTGCACAAGCTCGTGGATCCGCAGGACGCCGACGCCGGCGAGGCGGAGCGCGCGCTTGCGACGGCGTTGCCGATGCTGAGCGAGGCGGCCGGCGAGCCGGTCGCCGGGCACGTCGGCGACGGGGAGCCGCTGATGGCGATCGCGGACGCGGTGAACGGCGCGGGCTACGACGAGATCGTCATTTCGACGCTGCCGCGCCGGCTGTCACGCTGGCTGCACCTTGACCTCGTCAGCAAGGCGCGCGGCTTCGGGCTCCCGGTCACCCACGTGGAGGCGTCCGAGCACGCGCCCGAGCGGGAGCACGCGACGACGGGGTAGATTCCCCGCCCGTGAGGCTCGCGACGTTCCTGCCGCCCGACTCGTCCGATCCGGTCGCGGGCGAGGTGCGCGGCGAGCAGGTCGTCGCGCTCGGCGACGGCTCGACGGTACGCGAGCGGCTCGCGCGCGGCGACCGCACGCCGGCCCGTGGGGAGGCGTGGGCGCTGGGGGACGTGAGCCTGCTCGCGCCCGTGGCGCGGCCGCGCGCGATCTTCGGGATCGGGTTGAACTACGCGGCGCACGCCGCCGAGCAGGGGGCGGAGGTTCCGGAGCGGCCGATCGTGTTCATGAAGCTGCCCAGCTCGTCGGCGCCGCCGGGCGCGCCGGTGCGTGCGCCGGCGGTCGTCAAGCGGCTTGACTACGAGGGCGAGCTGGCAATCGTGATGGGATCCGGCGGGGAGATCGCCGGCTACGCCGTCGCGGACGACGTCAGCGCGCGCGACCTCCAGCGGCGCGAGCCGCAGTGGACGCGCGCGAAGGGGGCGGACGGCTTCTGCCCGTGGGGCCCGTGGGTCACGACGGCCGACGAGGTCCCGGACCCGGAGGACCTGTGGCTGCGCACGTGGGTCAACGGCGAGCTGCGTCAGGACAGCGGCACGTCCGATCTGATCTTCGGCTGTCGCACGCTCGTCGACTTCATCTCCGAGACGTGCACGCTCGAGCCGGGCGACCTGATCCTCACGGGCACGCCGAGCGGCGTCGGCATGTCGATGGACCCGCGCCGCTTCCTGGAGCCGGGCGACGTGGTGCGGATCGAGATCGAGCGCTTGGGCGCGATCGAGCATCCGATCGGCTGACCGGCGCGCGGCGCGCCCGCGGCGCGTGGCCGCGCGGCCGGGTTGCGCTCCGCTCGCGACGCCTCCGCGCGCTCCGCGTCCGCCGTCGGCATCGAGGGGGAGGGAGCGGTTGCGTTTCCGCCGTTCGCGCGTCCCCTGTCGCACTTGGCGGCTCGCCCTGCGCAGCAGGCCCCGCCGGACCGCCGCTCCGGATTCAAGAGTGTCATTTTGTCCCCCTATACGGGGGTCAGATTGACAGTCATGAAAACGGATCGTCACGGTCTGCGCAGGCCCGCGCGTGCCTTGACGCAAAGCACGCGGGCGGTTTGCGCGAGATCGAGTGGGCGCGAACCGTGGGGCGCCGCAGACGGCGGCGCGACCGCCACCTGCTCACCCCCCTCCCCAGCCCAACGGCGCACGCATCGGCCACCGCAAGCGCCCGCGCGGCGCGCCGACGCGCCGGGCTACAGCGCCAAGGTCGCCGTGACCGTGATCTCCGCACTGCCGCCCGCGAGCAGCCGCGAGATCGGGCAGTTCTGGCCGGCGCCCTGCGCGGCCGCCTCGAAGCCGGCGGCGTCGATCCCGCGCACGCGGCCGGTCACGCTCAACGCAGAGCGCGCCACGGTGGGCGCGTCGTCGACTCTGTCGAGCGTCACGACCGCCGAGACGTCCAGCTGCTCGGGCTCGTGCCCGCCCTGCGTCAGCTCATGGGACAAAGCCATCGCGAAGCAGGACGCGTGCGCGGCGGCGATCAGCTCCTCCGGGCTCGTTTTGCCCTCGGAACGCGCGGTCCGCGAGGCCCACGTGACCGGCAGCTCCCCGAGCGCGCCGCTGCCGCTCGCGAGCGTGCCACCGCCGTGCGCGAGGCCGCCTCTCCAGGTCGTCGTCGCGCTGCGCTCGGCAATCGGCATGGCGGCTCCCCTCAGTGGTGCTCGATGACGCGGTCGATCAGACCGTACTCGACTGCCTGCTGGGCGCTGAAGAAGCGGTCGCGCTCCATGTCGGCGTGCACCTGCTCCTCGCTCTGCCCGCTGTGCTCGGCGTAGATCTCGTCGATCCGCTTGCGCGTTCTGAGGATCTCGCGCGCGTGGATCTCGATGTCGGTCGACTGGCCTTCGAAGCCGGCTGACGGCTGGTGGATCAGGATTCGGCTGTTCGGCAGCGCCATCCGCTTGCCTCTCGCCCCGCCCGTCAGCAGCAGCGATCCCATCGACATGGCGACGCCGACGCACATCGTCGACACGTCGGGCTTGATGAACTGCATCGTGTCGTAGATCGCCAGCCCCGCATAGATCGAGCCGCCGGGCGAGTTGATGTAGAGCGAGATGTCCTTCTCGGGATCCTGCGACTCGAGGTGCAGGAGCTGCGCGACGACGAGGTTCGCGATCTGGTCGTCGACGGGCGTGCCGAGGAAGATGATGCGCTCGTTCAGCAGGCGGCTGTAGATGTCGAACTCGCGCTCGCCACGCGCGGTGCGCTCGATGACCATGGGGATGAGGGGCATGCCGGGAAGGCTCCCACATCGCGCCCCTCGGCCGCGCTGTGGCTCGGCGCCGTCGTAGTAGGTGCCGCTTGCACCTATTCGTACTTTGTCATATGCTGCCCTTCGTGCCACGCAAGCGCTCACACGAGACGAAGCGCGTCATGCGGATGCTGCTCGACGCTCCGAGCGACGAGGTCTACGGGCTCGAGGTCACGCGCGCGGCCGGCCTCACCCCCGGGAGCGCCTACGCGATCCTGCGACGGCTGCGCGACGAGGGGCTGCTCGAGGGGCGATGGGAGCAGGTGGACCCCGCCGAGCAGGGCCGTCCGCCGCGCTACTACTATCGGCTGACCAGCGAGGGCCGTCGCGTCGCGCAGCATGAGACGGCCGCCGAGCGGACTGCGCTCCAGAGCCTGGCTCCCGGGTGGGCGGCGCGGTGAGATCGTTTCACGGCGAGCCGGCGGTCGGCCGACGCGTGGGGCGTGAGCATTTGATTCCCCGCTCGTTCCTCGACGAGATGCCCGCTCAGGCGAGATGGAGGTATGTCGGCGAGATCAAGCGGCTGCACGACGTGTACTCGGTCGACGGTCCGTTCGCGAAGGGGAACCCTGCCGTCCGCGAGCAGGTCGACTACGTCATCTCCGAGCCGCCGTTCGCGGAGCCATACGACGAGGAGTCCGTGGAGCTGCGCACGCTTCCCAGCGCGGCGCGCCGGTCGGTTCCGCTCTGGCGTCGCAGTCCCATCGGGCTGCGGCCCGCCCGCAGCGAGCCGTCGCAGCTCGTGCTCCGCCTGTTCGCCCCCGACGACGCTGCGCACTATGCGAAGGAGTGGGGTGCGCATCTGTGGGAGCTCAACGCCGAGGGGCAGCATCGGCAAGCCCGCAGGGATCGTCGGCGGATGGCGCTGAGCGCTCCGTGGCTTGCGCTGCAGCTCCGCACCCGCGCGTTTCTCAGACTGCGGCCGGGCGGCGGGCGATGATGCGCGACCAGCTCGAGCGGGCGTTCGTCGAGCTGGAGCTGGCGCGCCGGCGGCGGGAGCTCCTGTTCTGGACGCTGCGCGGTTGGCTCGGGATTGCCGTGTTGGGCGGCCTGACGATCGCCTCGCTCGTCACGCTCGTCCACGGGCAGGCGGCGCAGGCGCAGGCGCTCGCCGGGGCGGGGGCCCTGGGCGCTGGCGCCGGTGCCCTGCTTGCGCGCCGCCGCGGCTAACCGACCGTGAGCACCGCCGCACCCTCGAAGGCGCCGGCGCGCAGGTCGGCGAGCGCCTGCTCGGCCTGTGCGAGCGGGTACGGCGTGACGGTCGTGCGGACCGGGATCTGCGGCGCGAGCTTGAGGAACGAGCTGCCGTCCGCACGCGTCAGGTTGGCGACCGAGCGGATCGAGCGCTCGCGCCAGAGGTCCTCGTAGGGGAACGACGGGATCTCGCTCATGTGGATCCCGGCGCAGATCACCGTGCCGCCGGGCGCGAGCGCTCTCAGCGCCGTCGGGACGAGCGTGCCCGCGGGCGCGAAGATCAGCGCCGCGTCGAGCGGGGCCGGCGGCGGCTCGTCGCTCGCTCCGGCCCAGGCGGCGCCGAGCGTGCGCGCGAAGGCCTGCCCGGCGATGTCGCCGCGGCGCGTGAACGCGTACACCTCGCGGCCCTCGTGCACGGCGACCTGGCAGACGATGTGGGCGGCCGAGCCGAAGCCGTAGAGCCCGATCCGCACGGCGTCGCCCGCCATCCGCAGCGCGCGGTAGCCGATCAGCCCCCCGCACAGCAGTGGCGCGACCTGCAGGTCCGGGTACTCGTCCTGCGGCGGGAGCGGGAGGCAGAAGCGCGCGTCGGCGACGGTCAGCTCGGCGTAGCCGCCGTCGATGTCGCGACCGGTGAAGCGGGCGCGCTCGCAGAGGTTCTCGCGCCCGCTGCGGCAGTAGCGGCACGTGCCGTCCGTCCAGCCGAGCCACGGCACGCCGACGCGCGCGCCGACCGCATGGGTTCCGGCCTCGTCGGCCTGCAGCACCTCGCCGACGATCTGGTGGCCGAGCACCAGCGGCAGATGCCCCGGATCCAGCTCGCCGTCGCGCAGATGCAGGTCCGTACGGCAGATCCCGCACGCAAGCACCCGCAGGAGCGCCTGCTCGGGGTTCGGCGATGGATCGGTCAGCTCGACCGCGCGCAGGGGCTCTCCGGGCGTTTGCAGGGCCATCGCATGCATACCGACATGATGGCGCGGCGCGCAAGTATCGACCAACCGTGCCACTGTGGTGGCTCGAAGTCGTGGCTTCGCGATCCCGCTGTGGCGTGCTACTGCGCGAGCCGCTCGAGCGCGCGCTGGTTCTCGGCCATCAGCCGTCGCAGGCGCGCCTGGAACTGCTTGTCGTCGCGGCGAGACTTGACGCGCTCGTCGATCGCGACGCGAATCGCCTCCGAGACGGGCACGTCGTCCACGCGCGCCATCGCCTCCAGATCCGCCGCAAGCTCGTCGCTGAGCCGCAAGGTCATTGTCTTCGGCATCGCACCGCGCAGTATATCCACCATGAAACTTCAACGTTGAATATCACGAATAGGTGGTGTCTTGGTAGCTTGGCTTCGATATGGAACGGTTGACCATTGAAGACCTGCTGCTCATCGCCGAGGTTGTCCTCGACCTGCCCGGCGAGCAACTCGCGCGCGTGGCGGAGCTTGAAGTGGCGGACGCTGCGCTCGCATCGGCGGCGCGGTGTCCTGGGCTCGCCGAGCAGGCTGCCGTGCTGTGTGCGCGGCTCGTGCGCGACAGGCCCCTTCCGTGCGGCAACAAACCCGTGGCGTTGCTCGCGATGCTCGAACTGATATCTCGCAACCAAGCAACCTGGGTAGCTCCAACTGGCGGTGCAAAGGAGCTTGCCACCACGATTGAGCGGCTCGCGACCGGTGCGCTGTCGCAGGAGGCGTTCGCCGTGTGGGTGCGAGCGCACGTCGGCGGGCCCTGAGGGGCGATCCGCCCTAAAGTCCCTGGGATGTTCCCGGTCAACGTGCCGAACGTCCTGACGGTGCTGCGGATTCTGCTCGTGCCGGTGCTCGTCGTCGCGCTGCTCGACGCGACGCCGAGCGGGGACCTGCTCGCCGCGATCGTGTTCGCGGTCGCGTCGTTGACCGACCTGCTCGACGGCTACCTCGCACGCACGCGCAACGCGATCACGACGTTCGGGAAGCTGATGGACCCGATCGCCGACAAGCTGCTCGTCGTCGCGGCGCTCATAGCGCTCGTCTCGCTCAGCCGGCTGGCGGCATGGGTCGCGATGGTCATCATCGCGCGCGAGTTCGCCGTCACCGCGATGCGGATGGCCGCCGGAGCGCAGGGCGTCGTGATCGCGGCGAGCCCGTTCGGGAAGGCAAAGACGGTCCTGCAGATCGCGATGGTGCTGGCGCTGATCGCCGCCGGCGACACGAGACCGCTGTGGCTCGACCTGCTGGTCGACGCGACCGTCGCCGTGACGGTGATCTCCGGCGTCGACTACTTCCTCGGACTGCGCCGCCGGCTCGGCGAGCGCGACGCGAAGCGCGAGCGCCCGGCCGCCGACGCCACGTAGTCAGCCGAGCGGCTTGCGCCAGGTCGTCTGCTGCCAGACCGGCCGCAGCCCGACCGACGCCCACGGCTCCGGGACGTCGGGACGGCGGTCGCCGACGCGGGCGACGACCGTCTCGAACCCGCGCGCGCGCATGCGCGCGAACGCCTCCAGCAGCAGCGCGCGCCCGATCGGCTCGAGCGGCTCGCCGGGCGCCACGGCGAGCTGCGCGACGATCCCGTCGGCGTCGTTCCAGCTCTCGCAGATCGCGACGCCGACGAGCCGGTCGCGCTGGCACGCGAGCACGCACAGCTCGGAGTCGAGGCGCTCGTCGGCGAGGTGCTCCTCGTGGAAGCGGGCGAGCGCGAGCGGCTCGCCGTCGGCGTCGACCGCGTCCGCGCGGTCGAGCAGAGCGAGCACCTCGGCGATCTCGCGGTCGTCGTCGAGTCCCGTCGGGGCCACGCCGTCCGGCCAGCTCGGGGGCTCGGGTGCGACGTCGAGCGGCCGCTCGAGCCGCCACGCGTGCCACACGTGCCGATAGCCGGCTTGCTCGAGCGGGCGCTCGGCCAGCCGGTTGCCGGCCGGCACGCGCTGCTCCAGCTCCGCTGCGCCGCGCTCGGCCGCTCGCGCTTCGACGAGCGCGCGCAGATGCGAGCCGAGTCCGCGCCCGCGGGCGCGCGGGTGGACGCGTATCTCCGCGTCGGGCGGCGCGACGAACGCGTAGCCGATCGCCTCGCCGCCGCTGTCCTCGGCGATCCAGGCGTCGCGCGCGAGATCGGCGTCCGGGCGTTCCCAGTCCTCGAGCACGTCGGCCAGCTCGCGGTCGGAACGGCCCGTGTCGGCGACCTGGCAGGCGGTCGTCAGCACGAGCACGGCTACCGCCTCCTCGTCGGTCCCCGCCGGGTGGTGCAGCCGCACGCCCGCCGGCACGCCCATGGCGCTAGGCGGCCGCCCCGTCGAGCCAGGCGCGGCGCGAGACGTGCGTCGGGCTCGGCGCGCCGGTGGCGAGCTCGCGGCGCACCTCGCCGAGCAGCCCGAAGCGCTCGGCGACGACGTTGTGCTGGTGGATCGTCTCGAGGTTCTCCTGGCGGGCGGAGACGAAGGCCGCGTCGGCGATCAGCGGGAAGCGCTCGATCACGCCGCCGATCATCTCGCGCACGCAGTCCTCGACGAAGCGCGGACGGCGGTGCGCCTTCTCGACGACGGCCGCCTCGTCGCTGCGCTTCATCAGCTCGTAGATCTCCGAGGACATCGAGCCCTCGACGATGTCGAGCAGCGTGCGCGCCTCGATCTCGTCCTCGCACTCCTCCGTGCAGCCGATGTGGAGCGTGCCGAGCCCGCGCTGGTTGTGCGTCGCGACGGGGACGTGGTCGAGGATCCGCTCCACCTCGTCGGCGTCGTACCCCTCCGCGAGCAACCCCTCACGCGCGCTTCCGGCGACGAGCTGCTGCGCGCACGGGCATGCCGTCATGCCCTGGGCGGCGACGCCGACGAGCCGGCGCGTGCCGCGCTCGGACGCGACCGCGGAGCCGTAGAGCGTGTAGATCTCCTGCGTCTGGATGCCGGAGACCGGCGCGGGCTTGTGCTCGGGGTAGCGTGCGGTGATCGTGACCTCCGCGCGGCGGGCGCCCTGGCGATCGCGCACGCGCTCGGCGACGTGCGTCGCGAGCGTCTCGGCCTTGAAGGTCGCCTCGCCGAGGATCACTTCGCGGATCGCCTCGTTGACGACCTCCTCGAAGCGCGACATGTGTGCGCCCTTCTGCTGCGGTCCGAGATCGACGAAGCATTCGATCTGCGCCGAGAAGAGCTGCTCCGCGCCATCCTGCCGGATCCGGATGACCTTCTCGACGCCCGTCACGCCGACGCGCGAGAGGCTGACCTGGAGGGAAGGACGCTGCGCCTGGACGTCCGGCGCGCTGATCGTGGCGGGGCGGAGGCTCGACATCCGGCCCAAGGGTAGCGAGACGGCGATGCGGGGACGGTCAGCGCACCCCTTGCTTTGTGGTATCACTCCGCACAGGCTGGAAGCCGCCTCCACGCTCATGGGCGGGAGAGCACGAATGGCTCGGCCCATCGCGATCGATATCGCGGACGTAGCGTTCAGTTACGAGGTGCAGTGAGGAGAGGGGGGCTCGCCCTGTGCGGGTCCGAAACGCGTCTCGATGGGAACGACAACGTGACGGAGAAGGCTGGAGTGCTGTCGGCGGATGAGACGCCGCTGCTCGAGTTGGAGGAGCTGCGCAATCTCATCGCCGAGGGGCAGGAACGGGGGTACCTGACCTACGAGGAGATCTCCGGATGCCTCGAGGAGGTCGATGTCACGAAGGAGCAGGTGCAGGATCTGTACGTGCACCTGGAGGAGCACGGCATCGACGTGATCGAAGCGGACGGGCGCCCCGAGGCTGCGGCCGAGGGCGGCTCGGAGGGCAGTGAGCGCCCCGAGCCGAGGACGATCTCGAAGCGCCCCGAAATCGACTTGACCGTGGAGCCGAGCCTCGACTCGCTGCGGCTCTACCTGCGCTCGATCGGACGCGTGAGCTTGCTCACCGCCGAACAGGAGGTCCACCTGGCGCAGCGCATCGAGCGCGGCGACATGGTGGCCAAGCAGCAGATGATCGAGGCCAACCTGCGTCTCGTCGTCTCGATCGCCAAGGGCTACCTCGGCCGCGGGCTGACGTTCCTCGACCTGATCCAGGAGGGGTCGCTCGGGTTGATCCGCGCGGTCGAGAAGTTCGACCACCGGCGCGGCTTCAAGTTCTCCACGTACGCGACCTGGTGGATCCGCCAGGCCGTGACGCGGGCGATCGCCGACAAGGGCCGGACGATACGGATCCCGGTCCACATGGTCGAGAAGCTCAACAAGGTCGTGCATGTCGAGCGCCAGCTCGTCCAGACGCTCGGCCGCGAGCCGACGCCGGAGGAGATCGCAGCCGAGCTCGACTGCCCGGTCAGAGAGGTCCGCGACATCCTGCGGATGGCCCAGCAGCCGGTCTCGCTCGAGAAGCCGATCGGCGAGGAAGAGGAGTCCGAGCTCGGCGACTTCGTCGAGGACCAGACGGCCGAGTCGCCGTTCGAGCTGGCGTCGGAGAACCTGCGCCGCGACAACGTGCGCCGAGCGTTGGCCGCGCTGCCGCAGCGCGAGCGCGAGGTGATCGAGATGCGCTTCGGCCTCTCGGGCGGCCGCCCGCGCACATTGGAGGAGGTCGGCCGCGCCTTCAACGTCACGCGCGAGCGGATCCGCCAGATCGAGAACCACACGCTCAAGAAGCTCGAGGCGCTGCCCGAGGCGCAGCGCCTCCGCGACGCGTCCTGACCCTGCAGCGGCCCCGCCCGGGTGGGTGGGGCCGTTCTGGGGCCGCTATGCTTCGCGCCCCAACTCGGGGGGATGTCCGAGTGGTTAAAGGAGACGGGCTGTAAACCCGTTGGCTCTGCCTACGCAGGTTCGAATCCTGCTCCCCCCACTTTCGTGCGTTCGCTCGGGCCTCGCGACGGATCACGTGGTGCGCCGCGAAGTGGGCTACCGTCTCGACGTGCTTTCCGCTGAGGCCATCGAGCGTGCAGGGCGCACCCTCGCCAACGCAGCGGCAGCGCCCGCCCGGGTGTTCCTGTTCGGCTCACATGCACGTGGAGATGCGACGAGCGACAGCGACCTCGACTTCCTCGTGATCGAGCGTGGCACCGAGCCGACGGCCGAGGAGTGGGTTCGGCTGCGGGATGCGCTGCCCCCGCTGGGCGTGCCGGTGGATGTGATCGTGATGAGCGACGATCTCGTGCGCCGCCGCCGCGATGTGCCGGGCTCGCTGGTCTACACGGCCATGCGCGAGGGGCGGCTCGTTGCCGAGTCCTGAGCAGCGCGAGTTCGCCGCACTGCTGCTGCGGAAGGCCGAGGGCGATGTGGAGGTCGTGCGGGCGCTGGTCGACAACACGTCGATCACCGACGACGCGATCGGCTTCCACGCGCAGCAGGCGATCGAGAAGGCGATGAAAGCTGTGCTCGCGATCCACGGCGTTCAGTTCCCGCGGACGCACGACCTTGGCTTCCTGCTGGAGTTGGCCGACCGCGATGGCGTGCGGATCCCGGATGTCGTCGTGGAGGCACGATGGCTCACGCCTTGGTCCGCGGAGTTCCGCTACGACGATCCCCCGGTGCCGGACGAGCTGGATCGCAATGCGAGCCTTCGCAGCGTGGAGCAGGCGCTGGCGTGGGCTCGCGGGGTACTCGCCGACGGCGAATAGGGCAGCGCCGGCGATGCTGTGCGAGTTCGGTGAGCAGCAGGGACATAGGGACGAGTCGCCGCTCCCGCTCCTCAGCGCCGCGGCGCCGGCTCGCTTCTGGTGAGGGCTTCGACGCAGAAGGTGATCAGCTCATCCGGGCGCAGGTCGAGCGCGTCGAGGAGGCGCACGACCGTCGTGAGACGCGGGTGTCGCAGGCCGCGCTCGATCTCGCTCAGGTGCTTCGGCCCGAGCCCCGCCCGATGTGCGAGCGCCTCCTGGCTCAGATCGAGCAGGCGTCAGGCGTCGCCGACTGCGCAGGGCGCGCGCGAACGCGGCGAGCGCTTCGGGGGACGCGGATTGCACGGACATCGCCGTGCCAAGCTAAGCCGCCTATCAGAAGCAAACAACCCGCTATACCTGGTAAATCAGGGCATAGACCAGGACTTTTCTGGTCTATGACGGGCTTTTCACTGCCCGAAGCGGTGTCTCACCGCGGCGAGGGCGCCAGCAGGCCGAGATGACGCCCGGCCGCGGTTCCGTCCCGATGCGCCCGCGGCGCGGTGGTGCGAGGATTGCGTTCGGGATGTCGCTCTCCTTCCCAATCCAGCTGCTGCTCGTCGAGGACGATCCAGGCGACGCGCTGCTGGTCGAGTCGCTGCTCGCGGGGGTGGCGCCGAACGTCGACGTGATGCGCGTCGAGCGCCTGCAGCAGGCCGAGGAGCTGCTGGCGAGCCCGCCCGGGATCGACTGCGTGCTGCTCGACCTCGGGCTGCCGGATGCGCTGGGCCTCGAGGCGGTCGAGCGGCTGCGCGCGGCCGCGCCCGACGCGGCGATCGTGGTACTCACCGGCCACGACGACGAGCAGCGCGGCGTCGACGCGCTCTCGCGCGGGGCGGAGGACTACCTCGTCAAGGGCAACGTCGACGGGCCGCTGCTCGCCCGCGCGATCCGCTATGCGATCGAGCGCTGCCGCGCCGATCGCTCCCAGCGCGAGCTGTTCGAGGCGCGGTTGCACGCGCGCGAGAACGCGCGCCTCGAGCGCGGCCTGCTCCCGCAGGCGCTGCTGCGCGACCCGCGGATCGCGCTCAGCACGACCTACCGGCCGGGCCGGCGCCGCTCGCTGCTCGGCGGCGACTTCTACGACGCGGTCGAGCTCGACGACGGCACGCTGCATGTGCTGATCGGCGACGTCAGCGGCCACGGGCCCGACGAAGCGGCGCTGGGTGTGTGCCTGCGCGTCGCGTGGCGCACGCTGATGCTCGCCGACGAGCCGCCCGACGACGCGCTCGCGTTGCTCCAGCAGGTGCTGCTGTACGAGCGGCACGCGCCGGCGATCTTCGCGACGCTCTGCATGCTGAGCGTCGCGCCGGACCGCACGGAGGGGGAGCTGCGCCTCGCCGGTCATCCGCCGCCGGTCGTCGTGGACGCGCGCGGCCTGCGCGTGCTCGACGTCCCGCACGTGACGCCGCCGCTCGGCTTCATCGACCCCGGCGCCTCCCGCGGCAACGCGCTGCGCTTCAGCGGCGACTGGGCGATGCTGATGTACACCGACGGCCTGATCGACGGTCGCATCGGCGAGGGCTCGGAGCGCCTTGGGGAGCAGCGGCTCGTCGAGCTGCTTGGGCGTCGCGTCGACGGCGACGTCACCCGCCTCGCAGACGCCTCGCCGCTGCTCGACGAGCTCGTCACGGAGGTCGAGCGCCTCCACGGCGGCGACCTCACGGATGACGTCGCGATGGTCGTCGTCGCGGCGAGGCAGGGCGCGTGAGCGAGCGGCAGGAGCGGCCGCGGTCGGCGCTGCATCCGCCGCTGGTCCGGCGCCTGACGACCAGCCAGTGGTTCGCGCTGGCGGCGAGCGCGCTCGCGCTCGTGACCGCCGCCTGCACGACGCTCGGCATCGTCGCGATCAGCCGGCTCGACCATGCGCGCACCATCGCGCTCGACCGCAACGGTCCCGCCGTGCTCGCGCAGCTGAGCCTTGAGACCGCTTTGGTCAACCAGGAGAGCGGCGTGCGCGGGTACGCGCTGACGGGCAACCCGCAGTTCCTCGGGCCCTACCACGCCGGCCGCACCGCCGAACAGGCGGCGTTCGCGCAGCTCGCGCCGCTGCTGGGCAGCGACGACATGGCGCGGGCTCGCCGCGCGACCGCGGTCGTGCACGTGCTCGCGGACCGCTGGCACGCCAGCTACGCGGAGCCGACGATCGCGCACGTGGAGCGCCGCGGGGCAAGCGCCGCGGGGCCGCCGTCGCCGACGGTCGGCAAGCGCGACTTCGACGCGCTGCGCGCCGCCCTGGCGAGGCAGACGGCCGCGCTCGGGAAAGTGCGGCTCGTCGGCCGCGCGGGCCTCACGAACGCCGCGAACTTCCTGACCGCGACATTCGTCGCGATCGTCGCGCTGATGGCGATCGGCATCGCCGGCGCGCTGCTCGCGCTCCGGCTCACGACGACGCGTCCGCTGCGGCTGCTCGGCGGCAGCGTACGGCGGATCGCACGCGGGGAGTTCGACCACGAGATCGCGCGCGCCGGCGCGCGCGACGTCGTCGAGCTCGGCGCCGACGTCGACTCGATGCGCCGGCGGATCGTCGCCGAGCTGTCGAGCTTGCGGGAAGCGCACGCGCAGCTCGACGAGCAGGCGCGCGAGCTGGCGCGCTCGAACGCGGAGCTGGAGCAGTTCGCCTATGTCGCCTCGCACGACCTGCAGGAGCCGCTGCGCAAGGTCGCGAGCTTCTGCCAGTTGATCGAGCAGCGCTACGGCGACCAGCTCGACGAGCGCGGCAGGCAGTACGTCGCCTTCGCGGTCGACGGTGCCAAGCGCATGCAGCAGCTGATCAACGACCTGCTCGCGTTCTCGCGCGTCGGGCGCGGCGCGCCCGAGCAGCCGGTCGTCTCCGGCGACGACGTGCTGCGCCAGGCGCTCGCGAGCCTCACCCAGGTAATCGACGAGAGCGGCGCGCAGATCGACGCCGGGCCGCTGCCCTCCGTGCGCGGGGAGCCCGCGTTGCTCGCGGCGGTCTTCCAGAACCTGATCGGGAACGCGCTGAAGTTCCGCGGCGAGGCGGCGCCGCGCGTGTGGATCTCCGCTGAGCGCGCCGACGGCCCGGCCGATCCTGAGTGGCTCTTCACCTGCGCCGACGACGGGATCGGGATCGAGCCGGAGTACGCGGAGCGCATCTTCATGATCTTTCAGCGGTTGCATCCCAAGGATGCGTATGCGGGCACGGGGATCGGGCTCGCGATGTGCCGCAAGATCGTCGAGTACCACGGCGGACGCATCTGGCTCGACACGGCCGCGCCCGACGGGCGCACGACGTTCCGCTTTACATTGCCGGTGATCGACAAGGAGCCTGTGCCGACATGACCCCGCCCCAGGTGTTGAACGCGATCGACGTGCTGCTCGTCGACGACGACCCGGGCGACACGCTGATGATTCGCGAGGCGTTCGCGCACAACAAGGTGCGCAACGAGCTGGCCGCGGTGGCGGACGGCGTGCAGGCGATGCAGTATCTGCGCCGAGAGGGCGAGTACAAGGACGCGTCGCGACCGGACCTGATCCTGCTCGACCTCAACCTGCCGCGCAAGGACGGCCGGGAGGTGCTGGGGGAGATCAAGGGCGATCCGGAGCTGCGCACGATCCCGGTCGTCGTGCTGACGACCTCGCATGCCGAAGAGGACGTGCTGCGCAGCTATCAGCTGCACGCGAACGCGTACGTCACGAAACCGGTCGACTTCGAGCGCTTCATCGAGGTCGTGCGCCAGATCGACGAGTTCTTCGTGACGGTCGTGAAGCTGCCGAGATAGGCGCCGCAGCGAACGGCGGGCGGCTGCCCCTGCGGTAAGCGGAATATGTTCCGCTTCGTGCTACAGTACGAATCGGAACTAAGTCCGCTTACTCGAAACGGAGGCCGCATGTCCACGACCGCGATCCAGCCGCTCGCCGGCACGTACGTCGCAGATCCGATCCACTCCAGCTTCGCCTTCGCTGTCCGCTACATGGGCGTCTCGACGTTCCGCGGCACACTCGGCGACGTGCAGGCGACACTCTCCGCCGGCGCCGACGGCGTCGCGCTCCAAGGCGCCGCTCAGGTCGAGTCGATCTCGGTACGCACGCCTGACGCGTTCCGCGACCACGTCCTCTCCGCCGAGTTCTTCGACGTCGAGCAGCACCCGCAGGTGACGTTTCGCTCGACCCGCGTCGAGCTGGGCGAGGACGGCCGTGCGGCGCTCGACGGCGAGCTGACGATAAAGGGCACGACGCTGCCCGTCCACGCCGAGGGCGCCTGGACGCCCGAGGCCGAGCTGTTCGGCACGCGCAAGGCCGGGCTCACGCTCGCGGCGACCGTCGACCGCACCGCGTACGGCCTGAGCTGGAACGCCGACCTGCCGACCGGCGGCAAGGCGCTCGCGGACGACGTCACGCTGACGGTCGAGCTCACGCTCGTGCCGCAGGAGGGCTAGCGCCATGCGGGTGCTCGGATTGTCCGGCAGCCTCCGGCGCGACTCCCACAACCGCGCGCTGCTGCGCGCCGCGGCGGCGGTCCTGCCGCCGGACGTGGAGCTGGTGGAGTGGGAGCGGATCGCCGAGCTGCCCGCCTACGACGAGGACCTCGACGCGGCGCTCGTCCCCGAGCCGGTGCGGGCGCTGCGCGAGGCGATCGCCGCCGCCGACGCGATCCTGGTCGCGACGCCGGAGTACAACCGCTCGCTCCCGGGCGCGCTCAAGAACGCGCTCGACTGGGCCTCGCGCCCGCACGCGACGAACCCGCTGCGTGGGAAGCCCGCCGCCGTGGTCGGCGCGAGCACCGGCCTGTTCGGCGCGGTGTGGGCGCAGGCGGAGGCGCGCAAGGTGCTGACGACGATCGGCGCCGAGGTGCTCGACCGCGAGCTGCCGGTCGGACAGGCCGACGCGGCCTGGGCGCCCGACGGGACGCTGGCTGACGCGGAGCTGCAGGCGAGGTTGGAGGAGATCGTCGGCGAGCTGGCCCGGCAGCCGGCTCCCGCGACGCTCGCGGAGGCGGCATGATGCACACGCGATGCAGGAGCTCCCGCTGACCGCGCTGCCCGCCGAGCAGACCGAGCGCGCCGATGCCGCCTCGAACCGCAGGCGCATCCTCGCGGCGGCGACCGAGCTGTTCGCGCAGCGCGGCGCCGCGTGCGTCTCGATGCAGGACGTGGCGAAGGCGGCGGGCGTCGGGATGGGCACGATGTACCGCCGCTTCGGCGACCGCGCCGGGCTCACGTTCGCGCTGCTGGGCGAGCGTCACCGCGTCTTCCAGGAGCGGCTGCTGCACGGCGCGCCGCCGCTGGGCCCGGGCGCGCTGGCGGCCGAGCGGCTGCACGCATTCGGACGCGCGCGGATCGCATTGCTCGACGACGGCGAGGCCGACATGCTGCTGACGACCGCGGACCCCGGCGGCTCGACGCTGCGCGGCCCCGACGCGGCCTACCGGACGCACCTCGCGATCCTCCTGCGCGAGGCGGCGCCGGCGCTCGACGTGGAGTACGCCGTCGACACGCTCGTGATGGCGTTCGACGCGCGGCTGCACCTGCACCTGCGGCACGAGCGCGGCTGGACGATCGCGCGCGTCCAGGACGGCTGGTGCGCGCTCGCCGACGCGTGGCTCGCTGCCGGCGCGCGTTAGCCTTCGCCTTCATGTCGCCGTTCTGGATCTGGACGCAGGCCGCGATCATCGTGTTCGTGGTCGCCGGCATCGTGATCGCGGCCGTGAAGCTGCTCTAGCCGCCGAGCCGCGCGGCTATGATCCGCGCGCACTCGTCAGCGGCCAAGGGAGCGGTGCGTGTTCGGCTCGATCGTCGTGGGAACCGATGGCTCGGAAACCGCCCAGGAGGCGGTCCGTCAAGCGATCGAGCTGGCGCGGCTGGCGGGCGGGACGCTCGAGATCGTGAGCGCGTACGAGCCGGTCTCCGGCCAGCGCCTGAAGGACGAGGCGACCGAGGCGCCGCGCGATCTGCAGTGGACGATCAACCCGCGCGAGGACGTCGACGTGACGCTCGCGCAGGTTGCCGATGAGGCGCGCGCCGCGGGCGTGTCCGACGTGCGCACGTTCGCGCGTCAGGGCGATCCGGCCGACGCGATCCTCGACGTCGCCGAGGAGCAGGGCAGCGATTTGATCATCGTCGGCAACAAGGGCATGACCGGGGCCAAGCGCTTCCTGCTCGGCTCGGTGCCGAACAAGGTCAGCCACCACGCGCCCTGCTCGGTGCTGATCATCCGCACCACGTAACGTCGCGGGCGCAGGCGACCGCTTGCGGTCGCCGGAGCGCGAAACGCACGTTCACGCCGCCGCCGCACCGGCGCGCGCCCGCGCGATCGCTTCCTCGAAGCGCGCCTCCCACTCGGCGGCGTGCTTGGACAGCATCTCGCCGACGACCCACCTGCCGGCGCGCTTCGTCAGCCTCGCCCGCTCGCGCGGCTTCTCGATCAGGCGCGTGAGCGCGTCGTGCCAGCCGTCGTCCGGCACGAGCCGGCCGCCCTGCCGCTCGCCGTGCCCGAGATAGGGCCCGACCGGCGACGCGAGCCAGCAGGCGCCCGCGGCGGCGTACTCCTTCAGCTTGACGTTCGAGCGCGCGCGGTTCATCGCGATGTCCGACAGCGGCGCGATGCCGACGTCGAAGGCGGCGGCCGCTCTCGTCAGCTCGAACAGCGGAACGACGTCGACGTGGCGGTAGCGCTCGCCGCGCAGCCCGAGCCCGAGGCCGAACGACACGACGCGCACCTCCGGGCGCTCGTCGAGCAGCCGCTGAAGCGTCTCGCGGATCGGCATGCGCTCGACGTCGAGCTGGTGCTCCAACCCCGCTATCCAGCCGATCGTGACGCCCTCGCGCGGCGGGCGCCTGCGCAGCACGAACTCGTCGGGCACGTGGTTCTCGACGACCGTCGCGTGCGGGGCGCCGTACTCGCGCAGGCGGTCGACGAGTCCCTGGCTCGGCGCGGTCACGAGATCGGCGATCTGGAAGATCTTGCGCATGCCGGCGAGCCGCCGCTCCCACATCATCCCGCCCTGCCTGCGGTAGCCGGGCGTGCCCTTCGGCACCGAGCCCATGTCGTCGTCGTTGTCCCACACGACGGCAGCGCCGTGACCCTTCGCCTCGCGCGCGAGCAGGACGGCTCCCGGTTCGCCGTAGCGGTGGATGTGGAGCACGTCGATCCCGCGGACGACCGCGAGCTCCGGTTCGCCGCCCTCGAGAGAGACCGTCGCCACATCGTGGCCGCGCAGCTGCGCGAGCGCGGTCATCGGACCTGTCCCCCGGTAGAAGCCGTTCCCCGTTCGAGGATCGGCAGCGTATGCGATCCGCATCTGCTCAGCATGCCTGCGGCGGTGGCCCCGGGGCAAGCGGGAACCGTCGTGCGCTCGGCGCGCCTGCTCAGCGCGGCGTGCGCGCGGCGCTCGTCAGGCACTGCGGCGTCTGCACGGCGGGCGACGTCGCCGTGCCCGCGTCGACGAGCCCGTAGCCGTAGACGCGGTTCGGTCTCGGGATGCCGAGCGCCTTGGCGGTGAGCTTGATGCGGCACTCGACCTGACCCGGCGTCGGGCGCGCGCCGAGGACCCCGCTCGCGATCACGAGCGCGGCGGTCGCGGACACGTGCGGGGCCGCCATCGAGGTGCCGTCGTAGCCGGACGGCAGTCCGAAGCGAGCGACCGAGTTGGTGTAGGTCATCTGGTAGATGTCGGCGCCGTGACGGCCGGGGTGGCAGTTCGGGTCGTTCGCAAGCGCGGCGTCGTCGCCGCCGCCGGGCGCGACGAGGTCGAGCCCGACGCCGTCGTTGGAGAAGTCCGCGAGGCAGCCGTCGTCCGTCGTTGCCCCGACCGAGATGACGTTGCCCGTGCGTGCCGGGTAGGCGATCCGTGCCTCGCCCTCGTTGCCGGAGCTGCCCACGACGACAACGCCCTTCGCGTTCGCGTAGCGCAGGGCCGCCGTGATGTCGGGGATCTCCGACGAGCGCACGCTCGTCGAGAACTCGAGGCTCATGTTGATGACCCGCGCCCCGTGGCGGACGGCGTAGCGGATCCCCTTCGCGATCGTCGCCGCGTCGCCGTAGCCGCGCGAGTCGAGCACGCGCACGGGCACGATCGTCGCGCCCCAGGCGAGCCCGGTCACCGCGAGATCGTTGTTCGTCGCCTCCGCGATCGTCCCTGCCACGTGCGTGCCGTGGCCGTTGCGGTCGACCGGGAACCGCGTGTCGTCGACGAAGTCGTACGGCGCGACGAAGCGCGTGCCGGCGAAGTCGGGCGAGCGGCGGAAGCGGCCGAGGTCGCGGTACGCGACGCCGGTGTCCAGCACCGCGATGCGCACGCCGTGCCCGCCGGGTGCGCGCGCCTGGAGGTTCTCCCACGCGTCGAGCGCGTCGACGCCCCATGGACCGTAGAAGTTCCACTGCAGCGCGGCGAGGCCGCCGGGGAAGCCCTTGATGCCGGGATCGTCAGGCAGCGGCACCGCGTCCGCGTGCGCGATCGGGTCCGGCGCGGCGTACGCGACGCCCGGCGTGCGGCGCAGCTTCGCGATCGTCGCGCGCACCTGTCCGGGCCTGACATGGAGGATGCGCGTGCTCGGCGCGGGCGCGCCGCCGACGGACGCCCCGACCGAGTCGGCGACGGCCTGTTGCGCCGTGGCGGACGCGCTCGGCGCGTAGCCGACGACGATCGTGCCGGGGACGTACGCGGGCTCCGCCGCGAGCGCGTGGCCGGGGGCGAGCGGCGCTGCGAGCGCCGCCAGCGCAAGCGGACCCGCGAGGAGCGAGCGGCGGCGGAGACGGGGGAGCGAGGGCATCGGCGGCGGGGGACGGAACGCTGCAGCCATCCTGCCGCGTCAACCTTAAGACATCATCGGCGGCGAAATGTTTCGCCGCAAGCCCCGAGACCGCGCGTTGGACGTGCCGTGCGACCCGTGACCAGCCACTTCTTCCCACGCGACGAGTACTTCATGCGCCTCGCCCTGCGCGAGGCCGAACGCGCGATGGAGCACGACGACGTGCCGATCGGCGCGGTGGTCGTGCACGAGGGCGAGGTGCTCGCGACTGGGCGCAACGAGCGCGAGCTGCGGCAGGACCCGACCGCACACGCCGAGGTGCTGGCGCTGCGCGAGGCGGCCGAGAGGCTGGGAAGCTGGCGCGTGCTGGAGAGCGTGCTGTACGTGACGCTCGAGCCGTGCGCGATGTGCGCCGGCGCGATCGTGCTCGCGCGGGTGCCGCGCGTGGTCTTCGGCGCGTGGGACCCGAAGGCCGGGGCCGCGGGCAGCGTGCTCGACATCCTGGCGGAGCCGAAGCTCAACCACCGCCCGGAGTTCTCGGGCGGACTGCTGGCGGAGGAGTGCGGCGCCCTGCTGACGAGCTTCTTCGCCGGGCGGCGGTAGCCGCGAAGCCGATTCGCGCGCGGCCGGCGAGCGGCCAGCCGCTACCCTGTGCGAGCCGTACCACCTGGAGGGGTGGCAGAGCGGTTGAATGCGGCGGTCTCGAAAACCGTTATGGGCGGGTTCCGTCCATCGAGGGTTCGAATCCCTCCCCCTCCGTGCGACCGTACTGGTCGGGGATCCAGCCCCAGCCGCAGACGATCGCCGGGCGCGCCGGGCGATCGCCGAAGACGGCCAGCGGGTCGACCGTCTCCTCCAGCACGTGGCAGTCGTGGCGCCAGCACGCCGTGAGGTCGAACGTGTACGCGAAGTGGTCGCCCGGTGCCAGCGCGGCAAGCACCTCGATCGCGCGGTGGTCGAGCCACCGCGGCGCGTCGCGCAGCGGCGGGCCCGCGTCAGGCATGCCCACGAAGCGGCCGCCCGGCAGCTCGAACGCGTGCAGGTGGGCACGGTCCCAGCGCGCGAACGCGTCGTCGATCGTCTCGGCGAGCTGCCAGAAGGTGTGACCCGGGCCGACGATCACGATCCGGCCGGGCGGCGGGTCGCACACGCTCGCGGCGCTCCCCTCCAGCTCGACTCGCACCTGCAGCCATGGCAACGGCGTCCGGCTCACAGCGCCACGCTAGTCCCGCTGGTGCGGGGGTTCAACACACGATGTGTGGGATTTCAGTGCGTCCCGACCGCGGTGCGGTAGCGACCGGTGACCGGGGGCGGCTGCTCCTCCATCCACTCCGCGAACGCGGAGAGGCCCGCTTCGAGCGACGTGTGCGCACGCCAGCCGAGCTCGACGGCGGCGCGGCGCGCGTCGGCGACCCATACGTCGGTGTCCCAGTCGCGCGCGGGGAAGGCGGCCCACGCCGGCTCCTCTTCGATCGCGAACACCGCGCGCGCGGTCTCGGCCAGCTCGCGCAGCGACGTCTGGCGCGCGCCGCCGACGTTGTAGACGGCGCCCGCTCCCGGCTGGGCGCGCTCGGCGGCGAGCAGGAACGCGTCGCAGACGTCCTCGACGTAGACGAAGTCGCGTGCGATCGCCGGGTCGGCGAGCGGCGGCAGGCGCCGGTCGAGCCCGGCGGCGACGAGCGCCGGCATCAGCCGTCTCGGCTCCTCCCACGGGCCGTAGGCCGAGTAGAGGCGCAGCGTCGTGATCGCCGCGCCGCGCTCGCGCGCGAGCCAGCCGCCGAGTAACGTCGCCGACGCCTTCGTCACCGCGTAGGCACTGTTCGGCTCGGGCAGCTCGTGCTCCGGCGGGGCATGATCCTTCAGGCCGTACTCGGACGAGGAACCGGCGTTGACGACCGCCCGCGCACCGACCTCGAGCGCCGCCTCGGCGACGTGCGCGAAGCCGGCCACGTTTGTCTCGATCATGCGCGCCAGCGAGCGCTGCCACGAGTAGGCGCCGTGCGCGGCGAGGTGGAAGACCAGCTCGGGGCGGGCGTCGCGAACCGCGCGCGTCACCGCGTCGGCGTCGCGCAGGTCGACTTCGGCGATCTCGGCGACGTCGCGCAGCTGCTCGAGCCGCCATGGGTCGGAGCCGGGGCCGGACAGCAGCGTGACGGCGTCGCCGCGAGCGACGAGCCGCCGCGCGAGCGCGGCGCCGATGAAGCCGGCGGCGCCGGTTACGAGCGAACGGGCGGGCATGCGGCCTCGAGCTCGGCGACCGCCTGGCGGTGCGTCTCCGCTTCGAGCGGCAGGTAGTGCCACTCGATCTTGCTCTCCATGAAAGAGACGCCGCGGCCGAAGACCGTCCGCGCGAGCAGCACGTGCGGGCGGCCCGGCGGGGTCAGGTCGAGGTCGCCGATCAAGGTCGCGATCGCGTCGGGGTCATGGCCGTCGATCTCGTGCACCTCCCAACCGAACGCGGCCCAGCGGGCGGCGGGGGGTGGGCCCGGGTCCAGCACGTCGCGGGTGTAGCCGAGCGCCTGCTGGCCGTTCATGTCGATCAGCGCGACGAGGTTCGAGAGGCGATGGTGCGCGGCGAACATCGCCGCCTCCCATATCGAGCCCTCGTTCGTCTCCGCGTCGCTGAGCAGCGCGAACACGCGCCGCTGCGAGCGCTGGCGCTGTGCCGCGAGCGCGGCGCCGGCGGCGATCGAGAGGCCCTGCCCGAGCGAGCCGGTCGAGAAGTCGACGCCCGCCAGCACGTGCTCGGGGTGCGCGCCGAGCATCGAGCTCTCGCCGCAATAGGTCGAGAGCAGCTCGCGGTCGATCCGCCCGGTCGCGGCGAGCGCGGCGTAGAGCGCGAGCGCGGCGTGGCCCTTCGAGAGCACGAAGCGGTCGCGATCGGGTTCGGCCGCTTCGCCGATCCGCAGCACGCCGCCGTAGAGTGCAGCAAGCAGATCGGCGATCGACAGCGCCGAGCCGATGTGTCCGACCCCCGCGCGCATCGACTCGTCGATCACGGCGCGGCGGATCTCGTATGAGAGCCGTTCCCCCTCCATCGATCCCCCTTCGATGCTTTTTAGAACCTGTTTCGGAACGACTGGCGGCCGGCTGGCACCGACTCGCACTCGTTCCGAAACAGGTTCTCAGCGACTCTAGCAGTGGGTCAGCGCACCGGGGAATGGTAGGCTCGGCGCGAAAGGGGGAAGGTCGTGCGCATAGCGTTCATCGCCGACCCGCAGCTGCCGGGGGCGTGGTATCGCGGAATAGGGCCGATGATCGCGCTCGGCGAACGCGGCCACGACATCTGCCAGCTGTGGGAACCGCGGACGGGGATCCGCGGCGAGCTCGCGCGCGGCAACGAGGTCCTGCACATCCATCGCGTGCACGAAGACGACGTGATTCAGATCGCGCGCGCGGCCAAGCAGCAAGGCATCACGCTGATCTACGACAACGACGACGACATGCGCGCGGTCGCGAGAAACAACGAGGCGGCGCTCGACTACCGCGGCTTTGCCGGCGAGCGCGCCCTGCGCCAGATAAAGAGACTCGTGCAGCTCGCAGACCTGTCGATCGCCGCCAGCCCCGTGATCGGGCAGCGCTTCCGCGAGTACGGCGCCGAGCACGTGCTGGTGATCGAGAACTACTGCCCGGACGCCGCGCTCGGCGCGTCCGCGCCGTCGAACGGCGACACCGTCGTCGCGGGCTGGCTGGCCGGCAACGAGCATCACGTCGACATCGAGCGGCTGCCGTTGCGCGAGCAGTTCGAGCGCCTGCTCGACGCCTATCCGCAGCTCGTGATCGAGACGATCGGATGCAGCCTGGGGATGCGGCACGAGCGCTACCGCCACGACCCCCACGTCGACTTCCTGGAGCTGTCGCCCAAGCTCGCGCAGTTCGACATCGGGCTCGCGCCGATCGCCGACATCCCGTTCAACCACGCGCGCTCGAGCATCAAGGTCAAGGAATACGCGATCCTGGGCAAGCCGTGGCTCGCGTCGCCCGTCGGGCCCTACATGTCGCTCGGCGAGCGCGAGGGCGGCCGGCTCGTGGCCGATCACGAGTGGGTCGCGGCGGTCGGGCGGCTGCTGGACAAGCCGCGCGAGCGGCGCAAGCTCGCCAGGCGCGCGCGCACCTGGGGGCGCACGCAGGCGATGTCGGCGAACGCCAAGCTGTGGGAGGATGCCATCGCGCACGCGATCGTCCGGACTGGCGGCAGGCCGCGTCCCCCCGGCATGCCGCGCCAGATGATGGTGGCGCGGACGAGATGAGCAGGACACCGATCACAAAAGCGAACAAGGGGGACCGAGGACGTCATGGACCGTGTTGAGGTACAGGCGATGCTCGACCAGGAGGACCGCCACTGGTGGTACCGCGGGCGTCGCAAGATCGTCTGCGACGAGCTTGCGGAGCTGCCGACCGGTCCGGCGCTGCGCGTGCTCGACGCCGGCTGCGGCTCTGGCCGCCTGCTCGACGAGCTGCGCGACTACGGCCATGTGACGGGCCTCGACCTCAACCCGGACTCGGTCGAGATCGCGCGCAGCCGCGGGCACGAGGACGTCATCCAGGGGCCGGTCGAGCGGCTGCCGTGGGAGGACGAGACGTTCGACCTCGTGATCTCGCTTGACATGGTCGAGCACACCGCCGACGATCGCGTGACGCTGCGCGAGCTGCGGCGGGTGACGAGGTCAGGCGGCTACTTCCTCATGACGGTGCCGGCGCTGAGAGCGCTGTGGTCGAGCCACGACGTCTTCAACAACCACTTTCGTCGCTACGACCGCAAGATGATGCGTGCGCTCGCTGCCGACACCGGCTGGAGCATCGAGCGCATGACGTACTTCAACTCGCTGCTGCTGCCTCCGGCCGCGGCGGTCCGCATGCTCCAGCGGGTCCGGCATCGCGACGTGATCAGCGGCAACGAGGACGTCTCGAACGTCTCGCAGCACGGCCGCCATGGCTCCGACGTCGAGCTGACGCCGCCCTGGATGTCGCCGATGCTCGAGCTGCCGATGAAGCTCGAGGCGAAGTGGCTCGACCACGGGCGGCGCACGCTGCCGGCCGGGCTGTCGCTGCTGGCGGTGCTGCGGCGCGTGTAGGGCGCGCCGCGGGCCGCTCGTCAAGGGGTTACGGCGTGTCGCCGGAGCGCGGCGCGCCGTCGACCCACAGCTGGTCGCCTTCGCGGTCTTCGGCGGTCATGCCGAAGCCGGCCGCTTCGAGCGTGGGGCGCACGTCTGGTATTTCGTCCCCGCCGACGATGATGAAGATCTTGAGCCCGCCTTCGGCGCGCAGCACGTGCAGCGTGTCGTCGAGCTGGTCGACCGCCGGCATGGCCGCCTGACTGGTGTAGGGCGTGACGTCGGTGACGTGCAGGTTCGCGCCGATGCGATGCCCGAGCATCTGCAGGATCGCGACGTGCTCGCCGCGGCGCACGTGCGCGGCGATGAAGGCCTGCCCTTCGGGTATGCGGAGCGTTGTCTGCGTCGTGTGTCGCAGGCGGTCGAGCTGCGACCACGGCGTGGGCGTCTGCGCGAGCGAGCAGCCGGCGACGCAGAAGGCGAACAGGCAGGCGGCGGCTGCCGGCTCCGGCCAGCGCCGCGGCGTCGCGGCAAGGCGGCGCACCACGAGCAGCGTCAGCAGCGCGAGCGCGAGCGACCAGGCCGCGAACGAGGTGACGAGGACCTCCGGATGCGAGCGCCCGACGTAGTAGGCGCCGCTCGTCAGGCCGAAGACCGCGACGAACGCGAGCATGCCGGTGAGGGCGCGCTCGCCGGCATGCGCGCCGCTCAGTGCGCGCACGGTCGCGACTGCGAGTGCGGCCGCGAAGGTGACGTAGATCACGAGGTGCAAGCCGATCACCGGCATCGGCAGCATCGCGAAGCCGGCGAGCGCGAACAGTCTCGCGAAGCGCACCATCGTGGCCGGGTTGGGCAGCGCGCCCGCGCGCAGGAGCGTCAGCACCGCGACGAGCGCGTAGGCGCTCGCCAGCCCGACGACCGCCTCGAGCGCGAGCGAGCGCAGGCGCGGCCGCCACGGCGTCGCGGCGCCCGTGCGCGCGCCGGTCCACAGCAGCGCGGCCACCAGTCCGAGCAGCGCGGGCACGCCGTGGTCGGTGTTGTTCAGCACGACGAGGCCGGCCGCGAGGAACAGCGGCCAGGCGTTCGGATCCCGCTCACCCCGCCCACCCACCCCACGCCGCCGATCGCGCTCACCCCGCCCATCCCGCCCGACGTCGAGGTGGCGCGCGGTCAGCCACGAGAGCAGCCACGGTCCCGCGAAGCGCAGCGGGTAGTCGGAGAAAATCGTCGCGACCGTGTAGCGATTCTCCAGCGGGCCGCGCAGCAGGAAGAGGCTCGTCGCGAGGAACGGCGCGAACAGCAGGAAGCCGTGCAGCGGGCTGCGCGCGACGCGGCGCAGCACGTCGTAGATCGCCAGCAGCGCGATCCCGCTGATCGCCAGCATGAGCACGACGAAGCTGCCGACCGAAGGACCGAGCAGCGACATGACCCCTGCGACGGGATACGGCCACAGCGAGCCGTACTGTGCGTCGAAGTTCGCAAGCGGCGAGCGGCCGTCGATTACCGCGAACGCTTCGTCGAGCGTGAACTGGAGGTGGTAGGCGGCCGCCTGGTTCTCGTTCAGCGCGGTGTGTTCGGTGTTGAACGCGTGCAGCAGCCAGATCGCGATCAGGAGCACGGCGGCGAGTGTCCAGCCGACCCGGCGCGCGGTCGTCTGGCGCGCCCAGCGGGCGACGAGCGCGCGCACGCGATCGCTGCGGATCGCGGCGACGATCGCGACCGTCCCGAGCAGTGCGGCGAGGTACGTCGCGTTCGTGAAGTACTGCTGCGTTATCGGCTGGTGTTCCTCATAGGTGAACACGAGCCCGCGCTGGACGGCGACGCAGACGATCGCGAACGCGATCGCGGCCAGCTGCGATCCCCACACGAGCGGCTGCGCGGTCGCGGCGCTCAGCCAGCGCGGGCGCTGGGCGAGCAGCACGGTCGCGCCGACAAGCAGCAGCGGCCCGAGCAGCGCGACGACGAAACGGCCCTGCTCGTGCGGCTCGGGTGCGAGCTCCCACGTCACGACTTCGAAGAAGCGCACCGACGACCTCGGCAGCAGCGCATCCCCGACGGACGGCCCGAGCGTCGCGATCAGCAGGACGGTCAAGGCCGCGCACGGCAGCGCGGCGAGCCACGCGAGCTCGCCGGCGCTCAGCGCGCGCGTCGCCCCGTCCGCCGCGGTCGCGGTCGGCGGGGCGGGCTCGTCGCTGCGTGCGCTCGTCCGGCCGACGGCGGTCATCGCGACGTCAGCTGGCGACGCGGCCGAGCTGGGCGCTCGGGCGCAGCTCATCCGCACCCACGGCGGACTCGCTCTCGGACGGCAGCACGCCGCCGGGCGGAGCGCTGTGGAACGAGCCGCGCATCCGGTAGGCGCCGACGAGCATGCGGACCGCCGACTTGTAGCTGGTCGTCGATCTGCCGCCGAAGCGCTCCGTCGGATAGATCGGGATCTCGACGACCGGATAGCCGGCATAGCGGCATGCGCGCATCCACTCGAGGTCGTACAGCTCGGCGTCGCTGCTGAGCTGCATGAGGTGGTGGAAGCGTCTCGGGAAGAACTTCGGCGTCCCGTCGATGTCCCAGGTCGCGAGGTCGAACAACCGCCGGCACTCGAAGTTGTAGAGCACCGATCCGGCCCGCCGCAGCGCGCTCTCGCGGATGCGCCGCTGCGCCTTCAGTGCGGCGTCCGGGTAGGCCATCGCATAGGCGAGCATCAGCGTCGCGGTTTCCGGCGTCGTGCGCGCGGAGTTCGTGTAGCCGACGATCTCGCCGCGGCAGCTCTCCAGGCCGGCGTTGATCGCCCGGCCCCAGCCGCCTCGCCTGATCGGCCCGACGAGCTGGACCGACCGCGGGTGCTGCGCCGCCAGCTCGGCGCAGATCTCCGGGGAGGCGTCGTGGCAGCCGTTCGGCACGAGCACGAGCTCGACCGCGCGCGGCAGCTTCGCAAAGTCGGAGAGGAAGCCGGCGACGACCTTTGCGATGTGGTCGGCCTGGTTGTGGATCGGCAGGATCAGCGAGGCGAACGGCGCCTCGTCTGCGCGTGTGAGGTCGGTGTCGGTCGTGCTCATCGTGGTTGGGCGGCTCCGGTGGTGACGGATGGCATGGCTGCTGCGTCGTCGAGCGAGCGCAGGACGCGCGCGGCGAGCTGGTCGGGCGCGAGCCCGTGGCGGTCGTAGAGGTGCGGGCGGCTGCCGGTCGCGCCGATCGGCATCGCGCGCAGGCCGGCGCGCACGAGGCGCGTCCCGAGGCCGTGCTCCGCGATCGTCTCGGCGACGAGCGAGCCGAGCGCGCCGTTGACGTAATGCGCCTCCGCGCTCAGCGCGAGCGGCACGTCGGCGAGGGCCTCGGCGAGGTCCTCGGTCGGCGCCGGGTTGAGGCTGGAGACGACGATGACGGAGGCCTCGAGGCCCGCGTCTGCGAGTCGCTCGGCCGTCTCGACCGCGGCGGCGGCCATGCCGCCGAGTGCGACGAGCGCGACGTCGCGCCCCTCGCCGATCCGCTCGGCGCGCCCGAGCGCAAAGCGGCCGTCGAGGCCGGGGACCGGCTGGGACTCCTTGCCGAGCCGCAGGTACACCGGGCCGGGCAGAGCCTGGATCGCCGGCAGCGCGGCGCTCGTCTGCCGCGGGTCGGCCGGCGCGACGACGGCGATCCCCGGCTGGACGCGCATGATCCCGGCGTCCTCGAGCGCGTAGTGGGTGACGCCGTTGTGGCCGTAGTCCATGCCGCCGCCGACGCCGACGACGCGCACCGGCAGCTCGTGCAGGATCGGCCCGTTGCGCACGAACTCGTAGCCCCGCATCGAGGCGAACGTCGCGATCGAGTAGACGTACGGGGTGTAGCCGGCCTCGGCGAGGCCGGTCGCGAGGCCGACCATGTTCTGCTCGGCGACGCCGGCGTTCCAGAAGCGGTCGGGGAAGCGCTCGGCGAACGGCTCGAGCACGGCGAAGCCGAGGTCGCCGGTGAGCAGGACGACCCGCTCGTCCTCGGCGGCGAGGTCGAGCAGGGCTGAAGCGAACGCTGAGCGCATGGTCTGTGCGATCCCCCTGGCACGTGAACGGGCAGCGGCTGCCGGGCGCCGCCCCGCGACGCCTGACAGGCCGATGCTGCTGTCGCCCGCCGCTCCCCCACGAAGCTTCGTACTTGCGGACGACCTCCAGCAATTATATGGCGCGCTGTCAACCAGCGCGCGGGTCGATCGTTAGGTCTTGATGACCGAAAAACGATTTACGCGATCCCGAAGAGCGGTGGACCGCGCTCCGGCTGGTTAAGCCGCACATCCGCCAACCGACTTGTGGCAGTATCGCGCCATGGCCCGGGGGAGCCAAGCGACGCGGCCCGCGCCGCCGGAGGAGTGGCCGGTCCCTGGGGGAGGCCGCGGCGCCCGCGGCGGCGCGCTCGTGCAGCGCCTGCGCTCGAGCGCGCCGTCGCGGTATCTCTTCGAGCATCCGACCGTCGCGGTGGTGCTGCTGTTCGGCCTGTTCGTGTTCGTCTATCTGTGGCCGGCGTTGGTCGGGGGCAAGATCCTCTCCCCGATCAGCCTCCTGTACGAAGCGCCGCCGTGGGAAGGGCTCGCTCCCCACGACCGCTCGTCCTACTTCAACTGGCTGCTGTCGGACGTGCCGACAGCCGACTACCCGTGGCGCTTCCTGATCCGCTCGCTCCTGCACGCGGACACGTTCCCCTCGTGGAACCCATACGTGTTCGACGGGATTCCGCTGTGGTCCAACCCGCAGACGGGGCTCTTCTCGATCTTCAGCCTGCCGTTGTGGATCCTGCCGCTGAACTACGGGATCGGCGTGGCGGCGGCGCTGAAGCTGTGGGCGGCCGGCCTCGGCTCGTTCCTGCTGGTGCGCGAGCTCAGGCTCGGGTTCCTGCCGGGCCTGCTCGCGGGCCTCTGCTTCAGCTTCAGCGCGATCGACATCGTGTGGCTCACGCACGAGACGCTGCCGGCGGTGGCGGCCCTGTTGCCGTGGATGCTGTGGCTCGTCGAGCGCATTTATCAGGCCCGCCCTGGACGGCTCGGGTCCTGCCTGGGGCTCGCGGTCGCGAGCGCGATTGCGCTCGGCGGCGGCCATCCCGGGATGCAGGTGCACGTGATGGCGGCCGCCGGCGTGTACGCGCTGCTGCGGGCGGCGTTCCTGCCGCGCTCGGTGGAGCTGAGCGCGCGGCTGCGGCTGCTCGGGGTGGCGGTCGGCGGGCTCGGGCTCGGTGCGCTGCTGATGGGTGCGATGCTCGTGCCCGAGGCGCTGTCGAGCAGCGGCACGATCGGGACGCTCGCGCGCTCGCACGGTCGCGGGACGCTGCCCGGGACGCAGATGCCGTTGACGGTGATCCGCACCGTCCTGTTCCCCGATTGGTGGGGACGGCCGAGCTCGTTCGAATCGGGCCCGCCGGTCACGCACCTCGCGGGGCTCAGGGTCGGCGTCAACTACAACGAGCGCACGCTGTATGCCGGCACGGTGGGGCTGCTGTTGGCGCTCGTGGGCGCGGCGGCGCCGGACGGCTGGCGGCGCAAGGGCCCGTTCGCCGTGCTGACCGTGCTGGGCCTCGCGATCCCGCTGCACTTCCCCGGCCTCTACCAGCTCGTGACGCATCTGCCGCTGTTCGACCAGGTGCAGAACCAGCGGCTGCACTTCGTGTGGGCGATGGGGATGTCGGTGCTGGCGGCGTTCGGGCTGCAGGCGCTGCTCGAGCGGCCGGCCGGGGACCGCAGGCGGATCGCGGTCGGCGTCGGAGCCGTGGCGTTCGGTGTTGCGATGCTGCTCGTCGCCCTTTCGATGGCGAGGGGTGGGGCAGGCGCGGCGCTCGGCCACACGCTGAGGCACTTCCTGACGGGCGGGCGGACCACTGCGTCAACCGTGCTGCGGCTGACGAGCGTCGTGTGGTACCTGCTGTTTGCCGTCGCCGTCGGAGCGGCCGTGTGGGCGTGCCGGCGCTGGCCGCAGCGGCGGACGCTCGTGGCGGCGGGGATCGTCCTGCTTGCCGCGCTCGACATGCTCCACTTCGCGACCGGCTACCAGCCGATGGGTCCGGCGTCCCGGGTCATCCCGCCGAAGACCGGCGCGGTTCGGTACCTCGAGCGGCATCGCAGCGACGGCCGCATCGTCGGGATCGGCGCCGCGCTGCCGAACGACTGGACGCTGACATACGGCCTCTACGACATCCGCGGCTACGACCCGCCGCAGCCGTCACTGCGGTACTACCGGCTGTGGCAGCTCGCCGAATCCGCGCAGCTCGACTGGACCACGTTCGCGCTGGAAGCGCTGAGCCCGACGTCGGTGCAACTGGCGAGCGTGCTGGGGGCGCGGTACGTGGTCGCCGCGCCGGGGACCGAACGGCCGCTCGAAAGCTCGGGCACGCCTATGCCGTCGCTGCAGGCGGTCTACGACGGGAAGGACGCGCGGGTGTTCTCGAACGCGCGCGCGGCGCCGCGGGCGTTGGTGCCGGCGGTCGTGCAGGTCGTGGAAGGCGAGGAACCGGCGCGGGCCACGGTGACCGAACCGACCTTCGATCCGCGGCGGGACGCGGTCGTCGAGCGGCCGCGGGGCGGCGCGGCGGCGCTCGCGGGCGGGGCGCTGTCGGGCGCCGCGGGACGCGTGACAGTCTCGGATCGCTCGAACGCCGACGTCGTCTTGGCCGCGCAGCTCAGCCGACCCGGGCTCGTGGTCCTGAACGACGACCTGACGCCGGGATGGAGCGTGCGCGTCGACGGCCGCGCGGCCACCGCGCTGCGCGTGAACGACGTGATGCGCGGCGTCGCCGTGCCGGCAGGCGCGCACCGGATCGAGTGGCGGTACCGCGTGCCGGGACTGCGGGCGGGGGCGGCGCTGACGCTCGTGGCGCTGCTGGCGCTGGCGGCCGGAGCCGTCGTGGCGGTGCGCCGCCGGCGGCGCGGGCCGGTTCCGGCGCGCTGAGCCGGCGGTTCGCCCAGAGCGGCCCGTCGCGCCTCCCGTCCGGCTACCGACCACCGGGTTGCAAATCCGAGTGTTTACAGTAGATTGTCGCCAAGCCTCGGGAAATAGGCATTTTTCGCCCTCGCACCACCCGAAACGCAGGTCGCACGGGCGAGGCGAGGACACAAGGAGAGGAGAGAGCCAGTGAGACGGGACCTCAAGGGCCCCACGAGTGCCCCTGCCTTCGGGTTGCGCCGGCGTTCGACGCTCGGACGCACCGGCGCGTCGCCGGGTGGCGCCGGCGATCGAGTGCGCGGTCATCGCGCCTGCCTCGCGCGGACGGCGACGCTTGCGCTCGCCTGCGGTCTGCTGGCGATGCTGCTGCTCGCCGGGACTGCCGCTGCGGCGCCGACGTTCGACTCGTCGTTCACCGCCGGAACGTCGCAGGGTCTGGCCAACCCGATGACGCCGACATGGATCAGCGTCAATGACAGCACCGGCGACGTCTACGTCATCGACAGCGCGAACGACTCGATCGACGTCTTCGACGCCGACGGCAACTTCCTGTCGGACATTCCCGGCTCGGTGACGGACGCGAGAAGCTTCTCCTTCGGCGCCCAGGACGACATCGCGGTTGACAATTCGGGCGGGGCGAACGACGGTCGCATCTACGTGGAGTCGCAGAACGCCGCGCTGGTGTTCGCGTTCGACTCGTCCGGAAGCTTCCTCTGGCAGTCCAACGCAGGCGGCTTTGTCGCTGCCCCTGGCGGCATCGCCGTGGACCCGGCCGGCAATCCATGGGTCGGCGATGTCCTCGACGGCGTGCAGAAGCTCAGCCCGGTCGATGGATCGACGGTTGGAAGCCCGATCTTGACCGGCACCTTCCCCGCGAACCTCGAGTTCGACTCGGCAGGCAATGTCGCGGTGGTCATCGGCGGTGGGGGCGTGGACGTCTTCGACCAGAGCGGCACGGAGCTGCACAGAGACGAGTCGGGGATCGGCAACACCGACGTCGCTGTTGAGACCGTCACCAACTCGGTGTACAGCGTCGACGCCGACGGCGTCACCGTCTGGGACGCGTCCGGCAACCAGGTCGCCGGCACGCCCTTCGGGCCTACCAATGCGGCCAACGGCGTGGCGGTCAACCCGTCGAACGGGAAGATCTACATCACCGAGCCGAGTCAGGCCAGAGTGGACATCTACGATCTGCAGTTCTCCACGCTGGGCGTCACCGTGAACGGCGCGGGGTCCGGCAGAGTCGACGCCACCAGCGGGCCGATCAGCGGGTGCACGAGCAGCGGCGGGACGTGCTCGGACAGAACGCTCACGGGCTCGACGATCACGCTGGTCGCTGCGCAGGACGCGGGCTCGAACTTCACCGGCTGGACGGGTTGCGACAACCCGAGCGGCAACACCTGCACGGTCAGCCTCACCAGCGACAGAACGGTCACGGCGACGTTCGATCCGATCCCGACACATACCCTCAGAGTGACGCTCGCAGGCTCGGGCTCCGGGACTGTGACGAGCGCGCCCGGCGGGATCTCCTGCGGGGCGACGTGCCAGAGCGACTACGTGGACGGCACGCTCATCCTGCTCACACCCAGAGCGGCTTCCGGGTCTACATTCACCGGCTGGTCCGGGGGCGGCTGCAGAGGCGCCGGTCCGTGCCAGATCACGCTGAACGCGGACACCGACGTGACCGCCACGTTCGCGCAGTCGCCGCCCACGGTGAGCACCGGCGGCGTCTCCGGCGTCACCCAGACTGCGGCGACGCTCTCGGGCGCCGTGAACCCGAACGGCGCTGCGACGACGTGCACGTTCGAGTACGGGACGACGACCGCCTATGGCGCGAGCGTTCCGTGCGCCTCGGCGCCCGGGTCCGGGACGAGTGGCATGGCCGTGAGCGCGGCGCTGAGCGGCTTGGCGGCTGGCACCACCTACCACTACCGGATCGACGCGTCCAACGCGGGCGGGCCGAGCACCGGTGGGGACGCGACGTTTGCGACGAGCTCGTCGCCTCCTGCGGGCTGTCCGCAGGTGCTCTCGAAGTGCCCACCGGCCACTGTCAGCCTCGCCGGCTTCACCAGCAAGAGCCTGCTCCTCAGGCTCAAGTGCACTGGAGAGACGGGTCAGACGTGCAGTGGGAAGGTGACGTTCAAGGCGGTCATCAAGGTGCGCGTCAAGCACGGCAGGAAGACGCGGATCGTGAAGAAGACGATCACCGTCGGAAGCGCGTCCTACAGCGTCGCGGCGGGGAGTACGAAGAGCGTGAAGCTCAAGCTCACCTCGGCCGCCAAGCGTCAGCTGAAGAGCGGCGGCTTGCGGGCGACGTCCAAGAGCCCGAAGGGCACGATCAAACTGCCCAAGATCAAGGCGAAGAAGAAGCACTGATCAGCTAGGCCGAGGGGACAGGGTGGGCGCCGCCGTTCATGGCGCCCACCCCTTCGGGTGTCCGCACAGCCCGCACGCACGCGCACGCGCCGTGAGATTCCTCCGGGCGGCTCGTCGCTATATTAGCCTGATCCTGGTGGTTTCGCTTTCCCTCCCGGCCGCGCTTCGAGCCTAAGGTCAGACCAGGCTATCCTGAAACCCCTTTCCGAGTTCGTGAGTTCGAGGTTCCTCGCGGCCGCTGCGGTCACCGCGATACCGAGGAGGGCAGCCGCCAGCAGCCCGGTGATCAGATGCTTCTGCACGTCCAGCCTCCCCGATAACTTGAGTTAAAGCAGTAGGGGCCGCCCGAGAGCGACCCCTACAGACTGCTGTGTCAGCCTTGACGGACTATATTAGCCTGATCCTTGTGGTTGCGGCGCCTTCCCTCGTGGTGGCTGTACCGTTGCCGCTGAAGTGGGCTGCGCCCGAGATGCTGCAGAAGAAGCCGCCAGTGGTTGTTATCCCGGCGTTCCTTTCTGCTTCGAATGTCCTTATTTCGCCGCCAGAAACGATTGCGTTACCCCTGGCCGGCTGGTTCGCTTCGGTCCTCGCTAGGCATTCTATGCCTTCGATGTTGACCCTGAAGGATGCCCTTATGAGATTGAGGTTGACGCTCGATATGTTCGGTAGCGTGCCTGCGAAGGAGCTGTACCTGACTTCCCACGGGAGGGTTTCTCTTAGGACGGTGGCCCTCCCCCTTATGCATGTGCCGACGGCTGCTTCGGTGACCCTGCCGACGTTGGTGGTGGCGAGCTTCGAGAAGGTTCTCCTTTCGAAGGTGCCTTCGAGCGTGACTGGGCAGTCCGCTTCCCTTCCGGCCGCTTCGAGCTTGAGGTCGGACCAGATTATCCTGAAGCCGGCTTCCGAGTTGGAAACTTCGAGATTCCTAGCGGACGCCACGCCGACGGCCATGCCCAGGAGGGCGATGGCGCTGAGCGCCGCGAGCAGGAGCTTGCTGCGATTACGCATGTTTGTCCCTTACGTGTATTCACGTACAACGTGAGATTTACGGATTGCGGGCGCGGGTGGCGCCCTGCTGAGTCGCGGTTGTTCGGTCACCCCCTTTCCGCACGCGCGCTGCCAAAGGCGCCAACGCGCGGCTGGCGTCTTGCGGGCGTACATCGCGACCAACGCGATGGGCGGCGCACGCAAACTCCCCCTGATACGAGCACACCCGCTCCTCGCAAGCCTAGTGCCCGAAGGCGCTGACTGTCAAGAACTATGGTCCGAAAGCAGCCGATTCCCCGTGAGCCATAGCGGTTGCAATGAGAGCCGCTGGCGTTTACAGTCTGGCGGAACCGGACGAGGAGAGTCGTTGTGGCGGGCTGGCGTGTCGGGAGGCGGATGGTCATCGGGCTTGCGCTGGCCGGCGCGTTCGCGGCGCTCGCGGGCGCGGTCCCAACGGGGGCGGCGACGTTGCCGGATGACCGGCGGTATGAGCTTGTCTCGCCTCCGCAGAAGCACGGAGGGGACGTGCTGATCAATTCAAAGCGGACCTGGGCAGCCGCCGACGGGAACGCGGTCGCCTTCGCGTCGCTGGCCGGCTTCGGCGACGTGGTCGGAACGGGAGTGGCGACCGATTACCTCGCGACCCGCGCGGCCGGCGAGCCGGCGAGCGGTACGCAGGGCTGGGCCGTGCACGCGATCACGCCTCCGCAGCATGCGCTCCCCGTTCCGCTGACGGGGACCGGGTTCGAGCCGATGGACGAGCTGTTCACCCCGAGCCTCGACACCGGCGTCTTCCAGAGCTTCGATCCGCTCACCGGCGACCCGGACGTGTCGGGCGTCGCGAATCTCTACCTGCGAAGAGGGCTGCGAACGGCGGCGTCGCCGACGGTCGACGTCGTGACGGCCTGCCCGGTCTGTGCGCTGACAGGCAGACCGCTTGCGCCATTCACCCAGACGCTCTTCAACATGCTCCCGCAGATCGCGGGGCTCTCGGCCGACGGCACGCATGTGCTGTTCGAGTCGGTCCTGAGATTGACGAGCGATGCCACGGATGGCACGTCGAGCGGCTTCCTGAATCTGTATCTGTACGCGGACGGAACGGTGCAGAACGTCGGGATCCTGCCGGATGGCAGACCCGCTGACGGCGCTGGGGCGGGGCAAGGCGTCGGCGCCGGCCAGTCGGAGCGCTTCTACATGCCGCGCGCCCTCTCCTCGGACGGGACCCGCGTGGCATTCACGGCCGCTCCCGGGGTGTGTCAGGTGGGCAGCGACTCCTATCACTGCGGTGCTCTCTACCTGCGGCACACCGCCGCGACGCCCGCGACGACGGTCCAGATCAACGCGAGCGAGCGGACGTCGCCGGATCCGCGTGGCGTGCAGCCTGCGGTCTTCTGGGCGATGAGCACGAATGGGCAGCGAGTGCTCTTCACGACGAGCGAGCAGCTGACGGACGACGACACGAACGTGAACAACGATCTGTACCTGTTCGACGCGGCTGCGCCCGCCGGAAGCCGGCTCACGCGCATCTCGGTGCAAGATCCGTCCCGCGCCGCCGGCGGCGCCGCGGACGTCGACATCGTGGTGGGCGCGAGCGACGACGGGCGAACGGTGTACTTCACGTCCTCGGCCCCGTTGCTCCCCGGCGATCCGTCATTCGCCGCCGGCACTGTCGGCATCTACATGTGGCGGGATACCGGGAGCGGGCCGCCGCAGCTTCGGTTCGTCGCTCCGCTGGGCGCATTCTCCGGGAATTTGTTCCAGAATCGTCTTGCGGGATCGGTTTGGAGCCTTGGCCAAGCCGTTGAGTCGCGCGTGTCCCCGGGTGGGCGGTTCCTGCTGTTCTCGGCGACGCAGGGAAGCGGAGTTCTCAGCCTGTACGGACAGGGCGACTACGACCATGGGACGTGCAACGACGCCGGCGTCGGCACGGGCTGTCGTGAGCTCTACCGATACGACGCCGACGCGAATCCGGGACAGCCCGAGCAGCTGCGATGCGTCTCGTGTCGCCCCGACGGCGCCACGGCGACGGCGGCCGCGTCCGACATGGCCCAGGGCTTCATCGGCGCGGCGTCGTCGGCAGGCATCTTCGATCACGCGCTGGCCACCGACGGCCGCGTGTTCTTCTCGACCGCTGAGGCGCTCGTGCCGGAAGACGTCAACGGGACGAGCGACGCATACGAGTGGGAGAACGGTCAGGTCCATCTCCTCACAGATGGTCAATCGTCCAGCGATTCGAACTTCCTCGACGCGTCGCCCGACGGCTCGGACGTCTTCGTCGCGACGCGGGCGCAGCTGACCGGCTGGGACACCGACAGCTCGTACGATCTGTACGACGTCCGGCAGCCGCTTCCAGGGCATCCCGCCGGTGTCGCTGATCCGCCACCTCCTGCGACTCCGTGCGTTCCCGTCGAAGGTTGCCGCCAGCCGCCGATCGCTGCTCCTCCGCTGACAGCGATCCCGAGCCTGACGTTCAGAAGCGGCGGGAACCTCAGACAGGCGTTCCCGAGACCGCTCCATTGCAGAGCCGGGACCGTCCGGAAGCGCACCAGCAGAGGGATCCGCTGCGTCAGAAGACCGAAGAAGAGAAAGCGCGTGCGCTGCCGGCGCTCGAAGCCCCACAGAAAGCAGTGCGCCAAGCCCGCCGTGCATGGCAGACGGAAGGGAAGCGCGCGATGACCGGTGCGAACGTCAAGCCGCGGCGAACGAAGGCCACGACGGTCCTCGCCGGGATCGTCGCTCTGCTGGGCGTGCTCGCGCTCGCGAGCGGTTCCGCCTCTGCTGCCGGACCGGCGTGGCGTCCGATCGCGCTCGCGAACACGGCGGTCGCGCCGGGCGGCTCGACCGGCGTCCTGATCGAGCTCAAAAGCATCGGCGACGTCGCGCTGGACGCGAGAAACGGCGAGCTTGACCTGGCGGTGGCGCTTCCGACAGGTCTGAGCGCCAGTTCGTTTGCCATCCTCAGCTCGCAGGCCACCCCGGCCGCGACCGGATGGACATGCATCGGAAACGTCTTCCCCGCCAGAGTCGTGAGATGCAGAAAGGCGAGCGGGACGATGGAGCCGTTCACCAGCGTTGACTTCGGCATGACGCTGACGGCCAGCCAGGCTCTGCTTCCGGGTGCCATCCCGCTCGTGAGCGTGTCAGCCTCCGGTGGCGGGGGGAGCAGCCAGAGCACGATCGCGCCGATCAGGGTTTCGAGCGACCCGGTCGGGTTCGGGGTGGCGGCGATCGACGGCCAGGTCGCGGACGTGAACGGGGCGCCGTTCACGCAGGCTGGCGGTCGCCCCGACTCGGCGTCGGTGTCGTTCGACCTCAACACGGTTCGCGACGACACGCCCGCTCGTGGCGACCTGTGGCCGGTGGAGACGGTACGCAACGTGTTCGTCGACCTTCCACCCGGGCTCGTCGGCGATCCCACGGCCGTCGCGCAATGCACGCCGTCGCAGCTTGCGAACTCCGAGGGCATCGAGGCGTTCCCTCTGTGCCCCTCCGAGTCGCAGGTCGGCACCGCGCTCATTCGCATGAACGGGACCGCGCTGCTCGGCTTCGAGTTCGGTCCGGTGCCCGTCTTCAACATGACGCCTCCGACCGACGCGCCGGCGCAGTTCGGCATGAACGTGCTCGGCTCGCTCATCCTGCTGGACGCGAAGGTCCGGCCGGGGCCCGACTACGGCATCACGATCGCCGTTCCGAACACGCCCGAGGCGGTTCCGATCGTCGGCACGACCGTGTCGCTGTGGGGGGACCCCTCCGCTTCCGAGCATGACTCAGAACGCGCATGCCCGGGCAGAGGCCGTCCGAGCAACGGCGGTCCGACGTGCACGGTGAGACAGTCCACCGTCGCGTTCCTGCGCAGCCCCACGTCGTGTCAGCCGGCGCCGGGCTCGGGCGTGAGCGACGGGCTCCTGACGTCGATCCACGTCGACTCGTGGGAGCACACCGGCCGCCTGCGCGCTGACGGGCTGCCCGACCTGTCGGATCCGGCGTGGAAGTCGAACAGCTTCGTCTCGCACGACCTGCCCGGCTACCCGCTGCCGCCCGACCAGTGGGGCGCCCACCTGCTGCCGGACGGCTGCGACGCCGTGCCGTTCGAACCGGCGCTGTCGGGACAGCCGGCGGCCGACGCCAAGCCCGCGTCGCCGTCCGGGTTCAGCTTCGACCTGACGCTGCCGCAGCCGGAGGACCCGGCGAGACTCGGCGAGGCCGACCTGAAGACGGCGGTCGTGGCCCTGCCGCCGGGCGTTCACGTCTCGCCCAGCTCGGCGAACGGGCTGGAGGCGTGCTCGTCGGCGCAGATCGACCTGAGCGAGGCGACCGAGCCGAGCTGTCCGGACGCGTCGAAGCTCGGGAGCGTGACGCTCGACACGCCGCTGCTGCCGAGACCGCTCAGTGGGACCGTGTACCTCGCGGCGCAGAACGACAACCCATTCGGATCTCTGCTGGCGCTCTACATCGTCGCCAACGGGCCCGGAGTCGTGCTGAAGCTTCCGGGACGCGTCGACGCCGATCCCATCACGGGCCAGCTGACGACGACGTTCGACAACAACCCGCAGCTGCCGTTCACGAGATTGCACCTGGAGTTCGACGGCGGTCCGCGCGCGCCGCTCGTGCTGCCGAACCAGTGCGGTCCGTACACGACGAACGCGACGCTGACGTCCTGGAGCGGCAAGACGGTGCCGTCGAGCAGCGTCTTCACGGTCAACGGCAGCGCCAGCGACTGCTCCGCCGGGACGACCTTCTCGCCCAGGATGACCACGGGCACGGAGAACCCGGTCGCCGGGAGCGACAGCACGTTCGACCTGCAGCTCACGCGCCCCGACCGCGATCAGCAGCTCGGCGGCGTCACGGTCGACATGCCGTCCGGTCTCACCGGCCGGATCGCGAACGCCGACCTGTGCCCGGACGCGCAGGCGGCGACGGGCGCATGCCCGGCCGGCTCGCAGATCGGCAGCGTGACGGTCGGCGCGGGCGTCGGAAGCGACCCCTTCTACATCACCGCCGGTCGTGCCTACCTGACCGGTCCGTACAAGGGCGCGCCGTTCGGGCTCGCGATCGTCGTGCCGGCGAAGGCGGGTCCGTTCGACCTCGGCAACGTGGTCGTGCGCTCCAAGCTGCTCGTCGACCGGCACACCGCCGACGTCAGCGTCGTCTCCGATCCGCTGCCGACGATCGTCCAGGGGATCCCGCTCGACGTGCGCGACGTGCGCGTCTCGGTCAACAAGCCGCACTTCTTCGTCAACCCGACGAGCTGCGCGCAGAAGACGATCTACGGGACCGTCAGCTCGACGAGCGGCTGGGTCGCCCATTCGAACTCGCGCTTCCAGGTCGGCCGGTGCGGGAAGCTCGGGCTGAGGCCGAAGATGGTGCTCGCGATCGGCGCCAAGCATCACACGGCGACCGGCTCCACGGTCCCGCTGACGACGACGCTGACGATGCCGAGAGGGAACGCGAACCTCCGCTGGGTGCGGGTCGACCTGCCGAGCACGCTGAACGCGCGCCTGAACGTCATCGCGAGAGCGTGCACGCCGGCGCAGTACGACGCCGGCCATTGCACGCAGGCGAAGGCGGGATCGGCGGTGGCGTCCACCCCGCTGCTGAGAGCTCCGCTGCGCGGGAGCGTGTACTTCGTGAGGAACCATCCGGGGTACCCGGACCTGGTCGTGGCCCTGCGCGGACAGGTCGCCTTCGACCTGATCGGCCACATCAAGGTCGTGAACAGCACGCGCTTGACGACGACGTTCAGCTCGGTCCCGGACGTGCCGATCACGAAGTTCGTGTTGAGTCTCACCGCCGGATCGCGAGCCACGCTCGGCACGTTGGTGAACCTGTGCGGCACGCGCGGGAGAGACTCGACGGCCGGCATCTCCTACCGCGGCCAGAACGGCCGCGTGCGGCGGGTCGACCAGAAGGTCGTGGTCCACGGCTGCCCGAAGCCGACGCGGGGGAAGGGCTAGCACGACCAGCGCGGCCGAAGGGAGCCGCGCGGCCAGCCCGCCTTCTGCCGCGTGCGGGGGTGGGTCAGGGGCGGCGCTCGGGGGACGCGCCACCCCTTCTCATGGGTTCATTCGCGAACCCGTAGAATCCCGCGCGGAGGGCGCGTAGCTCAGTGGGAGAGCGCTCGCTTCACACGCGAGAGGTCGGTGGTTCGAAACCACCCGCGCCCATGGGGATTTGGAGGTCAGTGACCTTTCGCATGCGGGCTCATGGGCCCGAACCTGGGCCTAAACGAGAGCCATCGTGCGGCGGACGAAAGGTCGCTCGAACGAGCTGGCGCATGCGTCGAAGAGCCGCGAGCGCAGCGCTTCAGGTGCGCATGCCTCTGGGTGGCGCCGGCGGGTCGCGGTGCGTCTCCGGCGGCCGGACGGGTTCGGCGCCTGGGATCGCGATGTTGTCGCGGAAGAGGCAGAGCGCGCGGTGTTCGGGGCGTGCGGCGCTCGCGTAGAGGATGCCGCGGCATCCATCGTCGGCGAGTTGCTTGCCGGCTTCTTGGAACGGCGTCCAGGTGTGCTGGCCGGGTCGAGGCAGCTGTAGGTCCAGGGCTGCGAGCTTCGCGGGAGTGGTTAGGTCGGCGACGTCGTCGACCGCGATCGTCCAGCGCCACAGGTCGCGCGGCATGCCGTGGGTCGGCGGCATGCCGACCTCGGCAAGCATGCGGTACCACTCCGCCCACGCGGTCTCGGCCTCGTCGGCGAAGTAGAGCGCGGCGAGGCGTTCGCCACGCTGCCAGCGGCCGCTCGAGGGCGGCGTAGCCAGCCAGAGTGGGTCCGAGCCGTGCGGGATCTGCCGCCACCAGGTGCCGGCGACCGAGACCCGATCGACCTTGAACGCCACTGGACCGAGCGTGGGGCTACGTGAAGGGAGCCTCTTCGAGCGCCGAGATCAGGCTCGCGACGCGCACGTACTCCCCGCGCGCGATCAGATCGATCGGCTTCTCATCGCCCAACGCCGGCACCGGCTTGCGCAGCCACACCGCGATGTAGGAGGGCTCCATCAGCCGCGCGAGCCGCTCGACCATCGCCGAGAGCTCGATCAGTCGCTCCCCCCGATCGCCGGTCGGCGAGCGGGTGTGCGCAAGCCACGCGCGCGCGGTGCTGCGCGCTACGCCGGTCGCGCGTGCGATGTCCGCGTCGCTGAGCTGCGCGATCTCGTGCAGGTAGACCGCCTCGCGGATGAGGGGGCGGGTGGCGAGCGACGCTGAAGCCATGAGGTGACTGTAGCAAGATTGCAGCAAGAAATGGTATCGAAACAACAACAGCTCGAGCGGCGCAGGCGCGCTGGGTTATGGCCTGGCGCACGGTCAGTCGGCTGGCTGGTTGCCGTCGTCATCGCCGCCCGAGCCCGCTCTGGCTGCCTGGTCGCTAAGCAGCGTCACGCGATCGGCCATTTCTTGCCAGCGTTGCTTGAGCACTGTAAGCCTGGCCTGATCGGATGGCGCGCCCGGGGAGTGGAGCCAGGCGGCGAAGTCGCGCTCGCGATACGGCCCGTTGATCTTGTGAGCGAGCATCGCAGGCAGGCTCTCGCCGGCTTCCACGAGTCCCATCAGCTTTTCGTAGTCCTCGATATCCATCAACTGAAGCGGCTGGACGCGGCTCTGCGACAGCGGTGCGGCCTTCGTGTCGTCCATCGAACGGCGTACGTAGTCCCACAGGTTTGTCGTTTGCATCACGTGGCCGACGGATACCACGACTGGCCAGATGCGCTCAACGTCGTCGATTTTGGTTCCCGGAAATGCGGCGCGCTTCTCAAGCAGTGCGCCCACGCACGGTCCGAGTTGGTCCGCCTTCTTGACCAGGAGCCGCGAGACCTCCATGGTCGCCTCTGCGGCTGTGCCCGAAACCGCGGCTGTCGCCGCCACCCGGCGAGCGTGGATCTCGAAGAGAACGAGGTCGCGCCCACCGCCGGCGACGACCGCCACGTCACTGGTCTTCTTACCGCCGCCCTCGTCCTAGGACTGCTCTCCAAAGACGCGGTCCGGCGCGACGACCGCCGCCTCGGCAAGGTCGAGCGCGTAGCGCTCCACCACTTCTCCTGCCAGACGGGTGTACTTCGCGCTGGTTCCATTGCTCTCGCGCTGTGCCTGCGCCAACGCACGGTAGTGGAACCCCTCGCCAAGCCAGCTCAGCAGCCAGCTTGGCGAGAGCAGCAACAGATCCCCGTTTGTCAACTGAAGAAACGGCTTGCTCTTTACCGGCCGGGTCTCCCAGGCAAGCGCCCCATCGCCTCCGCCGAGCGCACGGAACGCGGCATCCAACTCAGCGCGCGACGCCGCGATAACGGGCAGGCTAAGTCGCGGCTCAGGCAAGCCAATCCTTCTGAGGAGGTCGGCGACGTGCGGAGCCAGGGCATGTGGCCTTACTGGATCGACGAACGCGTGCGTGATGGCAGACAAGCCGAATCCGAGGGCCCACTGCTCATCTGCCGCCACGCCGGAGGCTGCGAGCCACGCCGCAACAGGAACGCGATTCTTGGAGTCCTTCAGACGGTCGTCCGCTGAGGCAAGGCGAAGAAGCTCCTGGTGGCGAGCCATCTCCTCCAGAAGCTGGGGTCGCCGGAACAGGGTCGTAGCCTGCAACTCGTACGCCAGGATGGCGTCACGAGTCGGGAGCCCCATCGCATCGAGCGCCACCTCCATGGCCGAGTGTGCTCCCAAGACCGAGTCCTGAAGGAGGTGAAACTCGCGCTCAGTAAGTTCTCGCATCGGCTCATGACGTGCGTGTTCCAGCATGAGTCGCATGAGCAGCAGCAATGGCTGGGGCGAAAAGACCGCTCGCGTTGGGTGCTTGCTCAGCACTCGTTGGTACGCCGAGAGCAGGTCAGGGCGTGACCCGTAGAAATGCTGCGCGATTTCCCAATGTCCGGCGGGGTCGTTCAGGCGGGGCTCGAGGCGGGCCATGAGGAGTGCGACGTGGCACATCGCTCCCTCGAATGGGAGTCGTCCCACCATCGAGCGAAGGTCTGGAAGACTCGTCTCCGGCAGGCCGAGTTCGGGCTCGGCAACGAAGACCGCCATCTGATCCAGTTCGCTTGGACTCTCTTCTGTCCCTGCCGGCACGACCGGAGCGCCTCCCGACCTTCTCGAAACGTCACGTGCGCGAGTCTTCTTGCGGCGACGCTGGTGCAGTCTCTTGTTCTTCCGTCGCTTGGACGATGCCATGCTCGCCGAGTATGAGCTTCAACTGATCACTGAGCGCTGGGACTCGGGAACTGGATGACTTTACGATGGCCGCTCGTGGGCCCAATCCTAGGCCCGAACGTCGCCGCACCCAGCCCTTCTGAGCCGAACCCGAACTCTGCGCTACTCCGCAGATCTTCTGCCACGACGCGCGATATCGAGCGTCGAAGTCCCAGAGAGAAGCTGATTTACACGCGAGAGGTCGGTGGTTCGAAACCACCCGCGCCCATGGGCCGGCTGCGAGGAGCCACGGCTGGCTGACGCAGCCTCGTCTGATCGTCCACCTGGGCTGGCATGTCAAGACGGCCCTCGCTACCCATGCGGCATGGACATCGATGATGTCGTGGCGGCTCTCGGCGATGCGCTCGTCGATGCGGGCCTTGAGCGCCCGCGGCCGCCTCGCGACCGCGCTTGGCTGGAGGAGATCAACGCGACGGTCGCGCCGCTGCGGCTGCCCGAGCAGATGGCCCGCTTCTGGCAGCTTGTCGATCCCGCGACTCTGCGAGCCGCCGTCTTTCCGCAATTCACCGGTCCACAGTTCGCGCTGGACCATTGGCGGACGCAGCGCAAGGACTTCCCGTATTACGAACCGCACAACCTGCTGCTTGTGGGCTACGAGAGCTGGAACTGCATTTGGGTCGAGCTCGACGACCACAGCGGGTGCGGCGGGACCCTGTTCGACGGGCGACTGGACGCTGACGCGTTCTGGCGCCGCTACAACTCCGTCGCGGACTGGCTTGTCGACATCCTCGAACTGATCGCGGCTGGATCTGTCGAAGAATGGGGCAGCGCCGACAAGCCGTACTTGCGCATCCTCGATCCACATGACGATCGCCCGCTCGCAGCGCCCCGCGAACTACCGCCGAACTCCGTCTACGGAGACCAGATCGAGATCCGTCGTGCGGCGCTGAGCTGGCCTCCGCATTGGCAGCGCGCCGCGGGCATCGACCCCGCCGACGCCGAACCACGCGGTGTTACGCACACCATCGCCGACATCGGGCGAACGTCACATCCCGGCTGACGTCGACGCCGCACGCAATTCCACCGACGATCCGCACGAGCAGCTCACTCGCGCCCTGCTCGCCCGTCATGGCGGACCCGTCGCTGCCGTCGCGACGCGGTCCGCCCGCTCCCTCCGGCGAGCTGACCGACAAGTGCTTACGTCTATCGCGACGCGTCCACGACCAACATCTCGCGCTCTGCGCGTCGCACGCGCAGCCTCTTCACACGCGAGAGGGCGGTGGTTCGAAACCACCCGCGCCCATCGGAGCGCCGAACCGGTCTTTTTTCTCAGTCGTCGAGCTTGTCGCGCTTCGGGCCCTCCCAGCGATCCCGGGCCTCGGGGTCCTGCGAGGGATGCGGCTCGCTCGTGCTGCGGCTGCCGGTCTGCGGGTGGGGCTCCTCGCCGAAGGGCTGAGCGTCGGGATCGGGTGGGTCGCGGGGGTCATCGCGCTTGTCGTACGGGTCCGGCCACTCGGTCGGATCCGGCTCCGACGCCGGGTTGTTGAGCGCGTGGTGCGGGTCGCGCTCGTTGCGATTTTGCTCCATGTCGAGTTGCTTCCCATGAGCAGGCGCGCGAAACGCGCGCCGGTCAGGCGCCGTCGCAAACCGGTTTCGCGCCGCCCGATGCTGCCCGCGGTGCGCTCGCTCGCGGTCGCGTAGCGGGTGTCGTCCGCCCCGCCGGCGGGTACCCGAAGCCGGATGAGAGGCGGGGCCGCGTGAGCGCCTGGCACCTCGGCGAGTTCCTGCCCCCGCTCGCCGTCGTCGCCGGCTACGGCGCCGCGTACGAGGCGCGCGTGCGCACGCTCGCGCGCGAGGGCCGGCCCGTCGAGCGACGCCGTCGGATCGCGTTCGCCTCCGGGCTCGCGATCGTCGCGCTCGTGCAGCTCCCGCCGCCCGACCAGCTCGGCGATGACGTGCTCGTCGCGCACATGGTCCAGCACATGCTGATCGGCGACATCGCCTCGTTCCTGATCGTCGTCGGTCTGACCGGTCCCGTGATGGCGCCGCTGCTGCGACTCGGCTGGTTCCGCGCGCTGCGGCCGCTGACGAACCCGATCGCCGCGTTCGCCGTATGGGCGCTGATCGCCTACGTGTGGCGGCTGCCGCTGCTCTACCAGGCGGCGATCCGCTCGGACCTGCTGCACGCGCTCGAGCATGCCTCCTATCTGTGGGCGGGCATGCTGCTGTGGGTCGCGCTGCTCGGCCCGCTCCCGAAGCCCGCCTGGTTCAACGACTGGGCGAAGCTCGGCTACGTCGTGCTGGTGCGCTTCGCCGGGACGGTCCTCGCGAACCTCTTCATCTTCTCGCAGACGCTGCTCTATCCGATCTACCGCGGCCGCGACGGGTTCGATCCGCTCAGCGACCAGAACCTCGCCGGCGCGGTGATGATGATGGAGCAGATGCTGCTGACGATCGCGCTGCTGATCTGGCTCTACCTGCGCTTCGCCTCGCGCGACGAGCGGCGCCAGGAGCTGCTCGACCTCGCCGGCGCGCAGGGCGTCCCCTTGAGCGACGAGCGCGCCGCGCGGGCGGCCGGCGCGGGCGCGACCGAGCGGCTGCGCGCGCGGATCCTCGCCGAGAAGCCCGTGGAGCCGTAGCGGCTACGCGCCGCCCGGCCCCGGCTCCGGCGCCCGTGCGGTCGCCTCCGCCACGCGCTCGATCCGCTCGGCGTCGCGCAGGTCGCGGCAGACGCGCCGAGCGCCGAAGAAGACGACCACCGGCACGACCCACACCAGCACGCGGTAGACCCAGATCTGCGTGACGTAGTTCCACCCGAAGAAGACCGTCATGCGGTCGGCCGAGCCGGCGAAGAAGATCAGCACGACCCAGCTCAGGAGCGCGAGCCCGAAGGCCGTGCGGCCGGGCGCGTCGCGCGGGCGGTCGAGCAGGTTGTGCGTCGCGCGGTCGCCGCTGCGGCGGCGCTCGATCCACGGGAACGCAAGCAACACGACGAGGACGACCGTCGGGAACAGCACGCCGCCCCAGAACGGGTTCGGGATCAGCGTGTAGCTGCCGATCGTCACGTCGAAGCCCGGCATCAGCCGCAACGCCCCGATCAGCCAGCCGAGGTACCAGTCGGGCTGCGCGCCGTTGGTCCCCAGCCACGGCTCGAACGGGCCCTACAGCCAGATCGGGTTGATCTGCACGAGCCCGCCGAGCGCGAACAGCAGCGCCGCCACGAGCGCCAGCAGCCCGAGCGAGCGCGGCGCCTGCCCGGGGAAGGACGGGATCCCCACCACACGGCGCTCGGTCGTGCGCGCGTCGCGCCGGAACTGCGTGTGATGGCGCGCCGCGACGAGCGTGAGGTGCGCGCCGATCAGCGTCGCCAGCAGCACCGGCAGCAGCAGCACGTGCGCGATGAACATGCGCGGCTCGAACGCCGGCCCGCCCGGGAACGGCCCGTCCCACAGCAGCCGCCCGAGCGCGCCGCCGACGACCGGCGCCGACAGCGCGACGCCGTTGCCGATCGCGAGCCCCATCCCGCTCAGCAGGTCGTCGACGATCGAGTAGCCGAGGTAGCCCTCCAGCAGCGCGGTGAACAGCAGCGTCACGCCGATCACGTACGTCAGCTCGCGCGGCTTGCGGAACGCGCCGGTGAAGAAGATCCGCAGCAGATGGATCACGATCGCGGCGACGAACACGTCCGCCGCCCAGTGATGCGTCTGGCGGATCAGCAGACCGGACTTCACCGTCGTCGAGAGGTCGAGCACCGAGCGGTACGCCTCGCTCATCTGCACGCCGCGCAGCGGCGCATACGGGCCGTGGTAGACGATCTGCCCGGTGCTCGGCTCGAAGAAGAAGGTCAGGTAGATCCCGGTCGCGACGAGCACGACGAAGGCGTACAGCGCGACCTCGCCGAGCAGGAACGACCAGTGGTCGGGGAAGGCGTAGCGCAGCGCCTTGCGCAGGAACGGGGCGGCGCCTGTGCGCTCGTCGACGAAGCGGACCGGGTCGCGCAACGGGTCCGATCGCATCAGCTCGCGGGGTGGGAGCGGACGCCGGGCCAGGCGGGGCCGACCGGGCCGGAGAAGTTGCCGGCGGCGCGCAGCTCGCCGGCCGCGTCGATCGTCAGCGGGAGCTGTGGCAGCGGCCGCCCGGCCGGGCCGAACTCGACGGCCGCGCCGCGCGCCGGGTCGAACGTCGAGTAATGGCACGGGCACACGAGCGCCGGCCCCGGCTGCGTCGGGGCGAACTTCGGCGTGCGGTAGAGCGCGATCGCGCAGCCCGCGTGCGTGCAGATCTTCGAGTAGGCGAGGATCCCCTGCGGCGCCCAGCCTTCGCGCCCCGGCGGCAGTCTCAACGTCGCCGGCGGGAGCCGCACGACGACGACCGCCGCGGCGATGCTCTCTCTGTCGGCGCCCTCCGGGAAGGCGGTGTAGAAGCTCGCGAAGTCGATCGCTTCGGCGCGCAAAGGGTTGCCGTCGACGTCGACGAGTCGCCGGCCGCGGCGCCATGGCGTCGCGTACATCGAGCTGCTGTCGAACAGCGGGCCGAACGAGACGGCCGGTGCGATCAGCGCCGCCCCGAGCGCGCCGCCGGCGAGCCCGGCCGCCGCGCCGAGCAGCCGCTTGCGCGTCAGCCGCGAGCCGCTCTCGGCGACGATCTGCGCGACCGCCTCCTGCTCCTCGGGATTCGGCGTCGGATAGTCCTCCTCGACCTCCTCGGTCACGACGAGATGCTGCGCGGTCACGACGAGCGCGGCCCCGATCGCCGCCAGCGCGCCGGCGAGCGCCGCTCCGAGCACCTGCGTGTTCGGGTGGACGAAGTAGGCGACGACGAAGCCCGCTCCGCACAGCGCGGCGACCAGCAGCAGCGCGAGCACCGCGAGCTCGGCGCGCGGGCTCGGCGCGCCCGGCGGCACGACGCGCGCGGGCCGCTCTCTGCGCCTCCTCCGACGTCTGGCCAGCCCGACGATCGCCAGCAGCGCGACGAACAGCTCGCGCGGTCTCATGAGCGCCGCAGCCTCTCGCCGATCAGCACGCAAGCGGCGACGAGCAGCACCGCGGCGATCAGCCACGTGACCATCCCCTCCGGGAACGGGCCGAGGTGGCCGATCCCCCAGCCGCCCGCGTCGTCCGGGCGTCTGGCGTACTCGACGTAGCGGACGAGCGAGTCGAGCTGCACGTCGCTGATGTCGCTTCTGGAGAACGACGGCATCACGTACGGGCCGATCCGCACCGCCTCGGCCACCTGCGTTGGCGTCGCCTGGTCGAGCGGCGGGACGCGCGCGCCGGTCACGACGCCGCCCGCGGCGACGGCCTGGTGGCAGCCGGCGCAGTGCTCGGTGAAGAGCTGGAAGCCCTGCGCGAGATTGCCGCGCGCCGGGTCGGGAGCGGGGATCGGCGGGCCGCCGCCGAGCGCGGCGACGTAGCCCTCGAGCGCGGCGATCTCGCGCGCGGTCAGCTCGACGCGGGTGCGTTCCGGCTGTTCATGCGGTTCCCGGAGCGGCATGCGGCCGGTGCGGAGGTAGAAGTCGGCGGCCTGCCGGCCGACGCCGAGCAGCGGCGGACCCTGCCCGCCGTTCGGGAAGATGCCCGGCGAGGGCGCGAATCGCCCCTGCCCGAGCGGGCCGTGGCAGCGCGCGCAGTTGGCGGCGAACAATTCGCGCCCGAGCTCCGGCGTGGAGAGCCTGGCCTCGTTGCCGGGCCGCACGATCGGCGGCTGCGACGCGGAGGCGGCCGCCGCCCCGAGCGCCCAGGCGAGCGCGGCCAGCGCGGCGATGCGGGCGCCCGCGCTCATCCCTGCTGGCACCGTTCGAGCAGGACGGCGCCGAGCCCGCCCATCAGGATCATCGCCAGGAACAGCGGCCCGATCGTCATGCCGATGATCGCGAGGAAGTGGATGCGCCCGCGGGGCGGCGCGGAGGAGGCGTCGCGCGTGGCGCGGAACGTCAGCACTGCGGCGACCTCCGCGGCGACCGCGATCGCGGCCATGGTCGCGAAGACGGCGATCGTCCACGCGTCGAAGTGGAGGTTCCAGCCGCCGCCGCGTGCCGCCTCCATGCAGCTCGCCTGCGACAGCTCCACGCCGGCGAGGTGGGTGAGCGCCCACGCCGCCGGTGCGCCGAGCACGCCGAACCACAGCAGCGGCTCCCCACCGGGACCCAGGCGCGCGCGCCTCATGACGGCGACACCTGCGTCGCCACGACCGCGATCGCGACGGCGTTGACGAACACCCAGTAGATCGCGACGACCTGCGCGGTCGTGACGCGGTAGCGCGTCAGGCCGCGGCTCAGGCGCGCGATC
>DATNAP010000056.1:0-6242 GCA_035572475.1 Conexibacter sp.
CGTCCGCGCGCGATGCTGATCACGTTCGCCGCCGAGGAAGCCTCCAAGACGCCGTACTACATCGCCGGCCTGGCGCTCGCGGCCTTCGCGGTGATCATCTCGGCGATCGGGATCAGCCGCCACGCGACGTTCCCGACCTCACCCGGCGCGGCGCGCGCGGTGATGGGTCTCGCCCTCGTGCTCGTCGTCGCCACGATGGCCACCGCGGTTCTCAGCGGCTGACGACCGCTGACCGGCGTCTTTTTATCCCCATGCCCCACAATGAGGGCATGGGCACCGAGGAACAGACGACTTCGGGCGGCAACGGGGTAGCAACCGCGTCCGAGACGCTCACCATCACGGACAACCGCACGGGGCGCACCTACGAGGTGCCGATCGAGGACGGGACGATCCGCGCGCCGGCGCTGCGCGACATCAAGGTCGACGACGACGACTTCGGCCTGATGACGTACGACCCGGCGTACATGAACACGGCGTCGTGTCGCTCGGCGATCACCTACATCGACGGGGACAAGGGCGTCCTGGAGTACCGCGGGTATCCGATCGAGCAGCTGGCCGAGCATTCGACCTATCTCGAGGTCGCGTACCTGCTCGTGCACGGGGAGCTGCCGAACCAGGCGCAGCTGGACGAGTGGACGCACGAGGTCACGATCCACACGTTCGTCCACGAGAACGTCAAGAGCTTCATGCAGGGGTTCCGCTACGACGCGCACCCGATGGGGATGCTGCTCGCGTCGGTCGGCGCGCTGTCGACGTTCTATCCGGACGCGAACCAGATCCACGACGCCGAGAAGCGCTACCTGCAGATCATCCGGCTGATCGCGAAGATGCCGACGCTGGCGGCGTTCGCCTACCGCCACAACATGGGGCAGCCGTACGTCTATCCAGACAACGAGCTCAGCTACCCCGGCAACTTCCTCGGGATGCTGTTCAAGATCGCCGAGCTGAAGTACCAGCCCGACCCGCGCGTGGAGAGAGCGCTCGACGTCCTCTTCATCCTCCACGCCGACCACGAACAGAACTGCTCGACGAGCGCCGTGCGCGGGGTCGGCTCCTCGCAGGTCGACCCCTACTCGGCGGTGGCGGCCGGCGTCGGCGCGCTTTACGGCCCGCTGCACGGCGGCGCGAACGAGCAGGTGCTGCGGATGCTGCACCGCATCGAGCGCGTCGAGAACATCCCCGGCTTCATCGAGGGCGTCAAGAACGGCGACGAGCGGCTGATGGGCTTCGGCCACCGCGTCTACAAGAACTACGACCCGCGCGCGCGCATCATCAAGAGAGCCGCGCAGGACGTGTTCGAGGTGACGGGCACGAACCCGCTGCTCGACATCGCGCTCGAGCTGGAGAAGATCGCGCTCGAGGACGAGTACTTCGTCTCGCGCAAGCTCTACCCGAACGTCGACTTCTACTCCGGCCTGATCTACGAGGCGCTCGGGATGCCGGTCGAGATGTTCCCGGTGCTGTTCGCGATCGGCCGCACGAGCGGCTGGATCGCGCAGTGGCTGGAGATGATCGAAGACGACGAGCAGAAGATCGCCCGCCCGCGCCAGATCTACACCGGCGCGCGCACGCGCGACTACGTGCCGATCGGGATGCGCTCGTAGCAGCGAGCGCGGGCCCCGGGGACGCGCCGCGCGGGCGCGCCCCCGGATGCCGCGGCGCGACTAGAAGGCGCCGAGCCCCTTCGGCGAGCCGAGCCCCGTCGGACCGTCGTAGCCCGCTGCGGCGTTGCACATGATCGTGCCACCGCAGTTGCCGGTCGACCCGCTCGTCACGTCGTGCAGCGCCGCGGGGTTCGCGTAGGCGAGCGACGCCGGGTACGACGCGCTCGCGGCGTTGCCGGCGAGCGCGTAGACGCCGGCGACCAGCGGCGACGAGAGGCTCGTGCCCCCGACCTTGAACCAGCCGCTGCGGCCCTGGTAGCGCATCGTGTCGTAGACGGCGGCGCCCGTGTTGGGATCCGCGTCGGCGGCCACGTCGGCCACGCCGCGCTTCGTGCCGCACCCGGTCAGCGACCAGTTGGCGAGCGCCGGCTGCCACGCCGGCACGAGCAGGTAGCTGCTGCAGCCGCTTCCGGCGCCGCTCCAGGCGGTCTCGCCCGCCCACGCGTTGCCGGCGCCGAGCGTGAGCGTCGTGCCGCCGACCGCGACGACGGAGGGCGAGGCGGCCGGGAAGCCGAACTGGCCGTACCCGCTGTCGCCTGAGGACACCGTGACTGCGATCCCCGGGTGGTTGTACGCCGTGTCGCTCGTCTCGCCGGACCACTCGCCGCCGCCGTAGCTGTTGGAGATCTCGGTCGCGCCGAGCCGCGCCGCCGTGTTGACCGCGGTCTCCAGGTTCGCGAAGCTCGCGGAGCTGGCCTCGACGAGCAGGATCTTGCAGTTCGGGCAGATCGCGTGCGCGACCTCCACGTCGAGCGAGATCTCCAGCGCCCAGCCCGAGTTGGCCGACGGGTAGGAGCCGGCGACGCCGTTCTGGTTGACCTTCTTGAAGCACGGGTTCGCGCTGTTGCACTGCGGCAGCCCGAACGTGCTGCTGTAGGTGTTTAGGTTGCCGGCGACGTACGGGTCGTCGTAGGCGTCGACGATCGCGATCGTCTGCGCCGTGGCCGCGGAGCTCGGCAGGCCGTACGCCGTGCGGAACTGCGCGGGGCCGTAGCCGGCCGGCGCGGACGTCGTGTTCGGGCTGCCGTGGCTGTCGGTGACGACGTGCGCGTCGCACAGCGCGGCGCCATGGGCGGCCGGACCCGGGCATACCCGCCGGTGCGGCTGGCCGGCGAGGACCGTCGCCGGCAGCGCGAGCACCGCCAGCATGGTGAGGCAGGTGAGGAGGAGCCTTGCGCGCATGAGGTGGTGGATCCTTTCCGTGGAGCGGCGCAGCGGCGGAACTCTATCTGCGCAAGGCACCTCGAAAGTTAGGATCGCGTGCATGAGCGCCGGCTATCGCCTCCTGGTGCGCGAGGGCCCACACGTGAGACGCGCGCGGTTCGGCTCGCTCGCGCAGGCGCTCGACGCGCTCGACGCGCGCGTCGCCGAGCTGTCGCGGGGCGCCCGGAACGAGCCGATCGACCTGCACCTGCGCCGCTTCGAGCCGATCGCCCAGGTCGTCGCACGTGCGGAGCTCAGCGGCCCGCAGCGGCTCCTGCCGCGCGTGCGCGCGGGAATCGACGTGCGCGGCGACGGCTCGGCCGAGGCATGGACCGGCCGCGCCCGCCGCGAGGTGGTCGAGCAGCGCGACGGCGAGTCGGCGGTCGCGGCGCTGCGGCGCGCGCTGGGCGGTCAGGCGGGGGCCAGCGCGAGCTGAGCGGCGTACGGCCCGCGGCCGGTGAGGCACGCGGCCCCGCAGCGGGCGCCGAGCGCGAGCGCGGCCGGCAGCTCCATCCCGGCCGCGAGACCGTAGGTGAGCCCGGCGGCGAACGAGTCGCCGCAGCCGTAGGCGTCGACCGGCGGGCCGGGCGGCGGCGCGATCGGCCAGGTTCCGCCGGCGCCGCCCGCGCCCTCCCAGCGGCCGCCGCGCGCGCCGTCGGTGAGGACCGTCGCGAGCAGCGGCGGCGGGAGCGCTTCGAGGCCGGCGCGCTCCTTCTCGTCGCGACCGCTCGCGACGAGCACGTCCGGCGCGACGCCGGCGGCGCTCAGCGCATCGGCGGCGCGAGCTGTCGCGACGAGCACGCGGGCGGCGCGCGCCGCGCGCGCCGCCGCGCCGTCGCCGCCGGTCAGGTAGATCCCGTCGAGCTGCGCGAGCCGGTCCCACGGCAACGGGTCGTCGCCGTGCGGCACGAGCCGCTCGCCGAGCACGGTGATCGTGCGCTCGCCGGCGGCGTCGAGATGAGTGAACGCGCGCCGCTGCGCGCGGGCGCGCACGGCCGCAGACAGCTCCACCCCATGCAGATCGCGCAGCTCCTCGGCGGCGTGGCGCGCGCGCTCGTCGTCGCCGAGCGCGGTGAGGAACAGCGCCGCTCCGGCGAGCTTGCGCAGCTGCACGGCCGCGACCGCGCCGCCGCCCGCGGCCAGCTCGAAGTGACCGCTCGTGGTCACGATCTCCCCCGCGAGCGGCACGCGCTCGACCACCGCGAAGTCGAGCCACTCCACGTGCCCGACGACGCCGACGCGGACCGGGCGGTCGCGTTCCCGATCGCTCACAGCACGAGCGTCGCGCCGTGACGGCGCAGCCAGGCCGCGTGCGCGCGGTGGTCGGGGCAGCGCTCGGCGAGCAGCGACCAGAAGCGCGGCGAATGGTCCATCAGGTCGAGGTGGCAGACCTCGTGCCAGACGACGTAGTCGAGCACCGGCGCCGGCGCGAGCAGCAAGCGCCAGTTGAACGACATCGCGCCGGTCGCCGAGCAGCTCGCCCAGCGCGTGCGCTGGCCACGGATCGTGAGGCCGGCGTAACGCGCGCCGACGGCCGCGGTCGCCGCGTCGAGGCGCGGCGCGATCTCGGCGCGCGCCCGGCGCCGGTACCAGCGCTCGAGCGCCGGCCGGTGGTCCTCGCCGCCGGGGACGAGCAGCGTCGCGCCGCGGCGGTGCACGCGCACGCGGTCGGGCTCAGGCACGAGCGCGAGCAGCTCGCCGAGGTAGGGCACGCTCGCCCCGCGCGCGGCGACCGCGGCGCGGGTGCGCGCCAGCTCGGCCATGCGCCGCTCGATCCACGGGCGCAGGTCGCGGATCGCCGCCGCCGCCTCGCGCTCGGCGGCGCGGCGCGGCAGCACGACCTCCACTCCGCGCGCCGGATCGACGCGCACGTGCACGCGCCGTGCGCGGTCCGAGCGCCGCACGCGATAGTCGAACGCCGGCTCAGTCCTGTCGCGCATCGCGGCTCAGGGTACGCGGCCGCGCGGTCACCCGTGCAATCGATCCACGCCACAGAGGGGATAGCCGTACAAGGTACGGCTTCAGTCAATATAATGGTGCAATGGGAGGCGCCAGGGGGAGGCGCGCCGACAATGTTGCGCTGCAGGGAGCGCAACTTGCGTCGCGGCGTGCCGCGCGACATGGCACACGCTTGATCCGCGCGCTGCGCGCGCATCCGCACCGCGTGGCGGCCGGGCTGCTCGCGGCGTTCGTCTTCGCCTACCTGTGGCCGGTGCTCGTCGGCGGCAACGTGCTGAGCCCGGCGTCGAACCTGTGGGGCGTCCCGCCGTGGTCGGCGTTGCGGCCCGCCTCCGGCATCCGCTTCTACAACCCGCTGCTCAGCGACTTCTCGACGAGCTACTACCCGTGGGACGTGCTCGCCCGCCGCTTCATCTCGAGCGGCACGTTCCCGGCGTGGAACCCATACGTCCTCGCCGGCACGCCCTTCTTCGCAAACCTCGGCGTCGGCTGGCTCGGGCCGTTCAACCTGCTGCTGTGGGTGCTCCCGCTCGGGTTCGGGCTCGGAGCGGTCGCGGCGCTCAAGCTGTGGGTGGCGGCGTTCGGCACGTACCTGCTCGCACGTGAGCTGCGCCTCGGCATGCTGCCCGCCCTGGTCGCGGCGGTCAGCTTCGCGCTGTGCGCGTTCAATCTGGTCTGGCTGAGCCATGCACATGTGTCCGTCGCCGCATGGCTGCCCTGGCTCGTCCTGCTCGCCGAGCGGATCGTCCGGCGCGGCGGCCGCCGCGAGGGCGTCGCGCTCGCGGTCGTCGTCGCGCTGGCGCTTGCCGGCGGCCACCCCGGGACGCAGGTCCACGCGCTGAGCGGCATGCTCCTCTACGCGCTCGTGCGCAGCGCGACCGTCGGCGGGATTCCATGGCGCACGCGACTGCGGCGCCTCATGCTGATCAGCACCGGGACGCTCGTCGGAGCGCTCTGCATGGCGGTCGTGCTCGTCCCGGGAACGCTCGCCGCGGCTGGCACGATAGGCGCGGCAGTGCGCCACAACGGCGGCCCGGAAGCGCTCACAGGCCACCTGATGCCGCGGAGCGTGCTGCGGACGGCACTCTTCCCGGACTGGTGGGGACGCCCGAGCGAGACGCTGCTCGCGGGGCCCGTGAACTACAACGAGCGCACGTTCTACGCCGGCGGCGTCGCGCTCCTGCTCGCGGCCGTCGCGCTCGTCTCGCGCGGCGGCTGGCGTCGCAAGGCACCGCTGCTGCCGTTCGTGGCGCTGGGGATCGCCGTGCCGCTCCACGCGCCGGTGATCCGCGAACTGGTCATTCGGTTGCCCGGCTTCAGCAGCGTCCAGGACCAGCGCCTGCTGCTGTGGTTCATGTTCGCGGTCGCGATCCTGTCGGCGTTCGGGCTGCAGGCGCTGCTCGACGCGCCGCGCAG
>DATNAP010000057.1:0-39257 GCA_035572475.1 Conexibacter sp.
CCGTCGATCACCGCGACGCAGATGCTCGACTCGATGGTCGTCTCCTCGCGCCCGACGCGCGCCGAGGTGACCGACGTGGCGAACGCGATCCTCGACGGCACCGACGCGGTGATGCTCTCGCAGGAGACCGCGGTCGGCGCGCACCCGGTCGAAGCGGTCGCGATGCTCGCCGCGATCGCGGAGCGCACCGAGCGCGAGCTGCCCTACGAGCGCTGGAACGCGCAGCGCGTGAGCCGCGACGGGCGCGACCCCGCCTACACCGTCGCGCACAGCGCCTGCGAGGCGGCGCGCGAGCTCGGCCTCGCCGCGCTGCTCGTGCCGACGCTGTCGGGCCGCTCGGCGCGGCTGATCTCCGCGCACCGGCCGCAGGTGCCGATCTACGCGCTCTCGCCGGGCAGAGAGACGGTCCGCCGCTGCGGGCTGATGTGGGGCGTGGAGGCCGCCTCGATGCGCCGCTGCGAGGTCACCGAGGAGCTGATTCGCGACGCCGCGGTGCGCGCGGTCGAGCTCGGCTGGGTCAGACGCGGCGACCGCGTCGGCATCACGGCCGGGCTTCCGAGCGGGCGGCCGGGGACGACGTCGTTGTTCCAGATCCAGACCGTGTGAGCGCGCGGCGGGCCCTCACGTCACGGGCGGCCACGACCACGCCGCCCACGCCCATCGCGACCAGCACCGCGTAGGCGACGATCGCCGCCGGCGAGTCGAGGCTCGACAGGTTCCCGCCGAGCGCTGTGTAGGCGAACGCGCGCGGCGCGCAGCCGAGCGCGGTCGCGGCCGCGAACGTCAACAGCCGCACGCGCGTGAGGCCGGCCGCGTAGTTGACGAGGCTGTACGGGATCCCCGGCAGGATCCGCGCGTACAGCACCGACAGGAAGCCGCGCTGCGCGATGAAGTCCTGCACGACCAGCACGCGGCGGCCCGACAGCCTGTCGATCGCGCCGGCCCCGAAGCGGCGCGCGACGAGGAAGGCGAGCGCTGCGCCCGTCGTCGCGGCGACGATCGAGACCGGCGTCCCGAGCGCGGTCCCGAACAGCAGCCCGCTCGCGGCCGCCAGCAGCGGACCGGGAAACATCGCGACCGTCAGCAGCGAGGACACCACGACGAACGCGAACGGCGCGAGCACGCCGGTGCCGTGGACCGCGTCGTGCACGCGCCCGGCCGAGAGCTGGCCGGTCAGCGCGACGGCCGCGAACAGCGCGCCGACGAGCGCCGCCAGCAGCGCGAGGCGCAGCAGCGCGAGCCGCCGCTCACGCGGCGACGCGCCCGTAGAACTCATCCTCCTGCCGGCCCAGCTCCGTCACGGCCGGATCGCCGTACATCCACTCCCGCGCGATCCGGTGCCAGTTGGCTCTCGCCCGCAGCTGGCCGAGCACGGCGAGCGTCAGCACGAGCATCCGCACCGTGAAGAGGTGCTCGGGACGGATGTCCTGGTGGCGGACCGTGTGGAAGTGGCTTGAGCGCGGATCGGAGGACTCGATCGCGACGCGCGTGGCGATCTCCGGCGTCAGCTGCAGCTCGCCGTCAGCCGTGTACCAGCCGACCGTGTCGTCGAGGTAGGCGAGCAGCGCATCCGGCTTGACGCGTTCGGGGTTCGGCAGGAAGCCGGTGCTGGCCAGCTCGTCGAAAGCCGCCTGCGCGTCGCGCTCGGTGACCGCGCGGGCGACCGCCAGCTCGTGCTCGACGTCGGCCACCGACATCCGCTTGAAGAGGCCGAAGTCGAGGAACGCGACGCGTCCGTCGGCCATCAGCAGGAAGTTGCCGGGGTGCGGGTCGCCCGAGAACTGGTGGTGGCGGCAGAGGCAGCCGAAGAAGAAGCGGAAGACGATCTCGCCGAGCCGGTCGCGGTCGGCCTGCGGGTAGGACTTGAGCTGCTCGAAGCCGATGCCCTCGACGAACCCGCTGACGATCACGCGCTCGCGCGAGAGCCGCGTCACGACGTCGGGGACGTGGATGAACGGATGCCCGCGATAGATGCGCGCGAGCGAGCGCTGGTTCTGCGCCTCCAGCTCGTAGTCGAGCTCCTCGTCGATCCGCAGCCGGATCTCGTCCGTGACGGCCTTCACGTCGAGGCCCGGCGTCATGCGCTTGACGACGCGCATGATCAGCCCGAGGTTCTGCATGTCCGCGCGCACGGCGGCCGCCACACCCGGGTACTGGACCTTGACGGCGACGTCGCGCCCGTCGTGCAGGCGCGCGCGATAGACCTGCCCGATCGAGGCGGCGGCGATCGGCTCCTCGTCGAAGGCGGCGAACAGCTCGCCGAGATCGTCGTCGAGCTCGGTCTCGATCACCTTGCGCATGTCCTTGAAGGCGACCTTCGGCGCGGCGTCGCGCAGCGCGGCGAGCTTGCGCTGGAACTCCTCGCGATGCTCCTCCGGCACGAGCCCGACGTCGAGGAACGACAGCACCTGCCCGAGCTTCATGGCGGCGCCCTTCATCGTCCCGAGCGCCGTGACGATCTGCTCGGCCGCCTCGAGGTGGCGCCGTTCGAGCGCCGCCTGCGCGTCCTCTCTGGAGCGCGTCACGTTTGCCGCGCGCGTGCCGGCCTGGCGCACCGCCTGGCCGGCGGCGAGTCTGCCCAGCGTCGCGGTGCGGCGCACGCGCGAGGTGGGGATTCTGTCGCGTGCCATCGCCCCGTCCATCCTAGGCGGCGGGCGCGGGGCGGCGCGCCGCCGAGGGCGCTACTCGCGCTCGACCTTCGAGCCCGGCACGATGTCGTCCGAGCCGTCGGGCCAGCGCACCCACGCCTTGTGCCCGCCGTCGTAGTCGTCGCCGAGCAGGATCAGCGTCGCCGGCTCGCCGAGCGCCGTGCACGGCTCCGAGCCCTCGCCGTCGAGCCCGCGCCAGATGCGCACGAACGCGTTGTGCTCGCGCTCGTCGCCGACCGTGGTCGGGTCCGTGTGGCCCGGATGGACCGGCGTCGCGGGCGGCAGCGCGAGCAGCTTGTCCATGATCGAGGACTTGAGGTCCGCGTAGGTCGTGTGACCGGGCGCGCGCACGCCGCCGACCGAGCCCTTGAAGAGCGTGTCGCCCGTGAACAGCGCCTGCTCGCCGCCATGCGAGACGAGCAGCGAGACCATCCCCGCGGTGTGGCCGGGCGTGTGCAGCGGGTCGATCCGCAGTTCGCCGCAGAGGATCGGCTCGCCCGGCACGATCTCGCCGGTCGCCTGCGGGACGAGCTCGCGTTCGAGCGCGTGGATCAGCACCGGCGTGTCCGGGTGGCGCTCGAGCACCTCGTCGAGCGCGCAGACGTGGTCGTAGTGGTGGTGCGTGAGCAGCACCGCTCTGAGCTTCAGCTCGTTCGCCTCGATCGCGTCGAAGAGCGGGGCCATCGGGCCGCCGGCGTCGACCAGCACGGCCCAGCCGCCCGGCGCGTCGGCGAGGAGGTACGTGTTCGTGAGAAAGCCGTCGGACATCGAGCGCTCGAGGATCATGTGCGCGAGCTTACCCAGCCGGCATGCGAAGATCGTCGCGATGCTGCGACGGGCGCTCGCGATCTCGTGCCTGCTGGCGGCGCTCGTCCCCGCCGGCGCGGCCGCCGCGCAGCCGAGCGACCTCGCGCTCGGGCTCAGATTCCGCCCGCGGCTGCTGTTCGACGCCAAGGAGCGCTGGCGCCCGATCGACGTCGACCGCTTCCTCGCCGAGCCCGGCGACCAGGCGTGCCCGTCCGCCGGCTCCGGCCCCTGCACGCCGTTCACGAGCATCGCGCAGCTCACGCCGGCCGTCGCCTACCTCGACATGCACGGCACGCACGAGGACGGCTCCGACGCCGTCCCGCCCGACCTCGCGACCTGCGCGAAGACCTTGCCCACACTGCGCGAGTGCGACGGCGACGGCCGCTCGGTCATCTATGTCCGCGTCGTGCGCAGCGGCGCGCGGATCGCGCTCGACTACTGGTGGTTCCTGCGTTACAACGCCTACTCGCTCGACGAGCACGAGTCCGACTGGGAGGGCGCGACGGTGATCCTCGATCGCAGCGCGAGCCGCGTGCTGGCGGTCCACTTCGCCGCCCACGCCGGCGTGTGGCAGTACGACGCGGGCGTGCCGCAGATCGTCGGCGGGCGCGTGAAGGTCTACCTCGCCAACGGCGACCACGCCGCCTACCCGCGCCCGTGCAGGCACCTCTGCCGCCAGACGGACGCGACGCTGCCGGAGTCGCACTACGGCGGCGAGGTCTCGTGGATCGGCAACTCGGCCGCCGGCTGCCGGCGGAGCTGCGTGCGCCCGATGCCGCTCACGCCGACCGGCGCGCCGGCGTCTTGGGACGCGTGGAACGGTCGCTGGGGCGCGCCGACGACGCCCGCCTTCGCACCGCCGCCGACGCCCGCCTTCCAGCGCCGCTACCTGCACCCGTTCGACGCCAAGCGGTCGCATCGCCACCGCTTCAAGCTGCTGTGAGAAGCTGAGCGCATGCCACTCATCCACACCTGTTACCGCATCCTCGACATCGACCGCTCGGTCGCGTTCTACGAGGCGCTCGGCTTCAGAGAGGTCGGCCGCTTGCCGATCCGCGACGAGGCGATCAACGTCTTCATGAACCAGCCCGGCGACGGCGACATGCCGCGCCTGGAGCTGACGTACAACGTCGGCCGCACGGAGCCGTACGAGATCGGCACCGGCTACGGCCACATCGCGATCACGGCGGACGACCTCGACGGCACGCTCGCCCGCCTCGCCGAGCAGGGGATCGAGCCGGAGAAGCCGCCCTACTCGGTGCGCGAGGGCGGCTCGCGCCTCTGCTTCGTGAGAGACCCGGACGGCTACCGCATCGAGATCATCGAGCGGCCGGCGGGCTGAACCCGCACCCTGTCGTTCGACGACCGGTGCGTGGCATACTTGTAGCATGGCTCGCACACGCCTGAGCACCACAGTCGACGCGGACCTCCTCGACACCGCACGGGGCCTGCGCGCCGACGTCACTGATGCCAGGCTCGTCGATGAGGCGCTCGCAGCGCTGCTCTCCCTCCACCGCGCCGCCGAGGTCGATGCGGGCTATGCCGCGTACGACGCCCACCCGCTCCACGAGCCCGACGCGTGGGGCGACCTCGCGTCGTTCCGTCGCGCCGCCGCGGCTTCATGACCGCCCTACCAGCCCGCGGCGAGACATGGTGGTGCGAGCTGGCCGAGATCGGCCGCCGGCCAGTCGTCGTCCTGTCACGCGACGCCGCGATCCCACGTCTGCGGCGAACCCTGGTCGCACCGTGCACGACCACCATCCGCGGGCTGCCCAGCGAGGTCGTGCTCGAACCCGCCGTGGATCCCGTGCCGCGGCGCTCCGCCGTCAACCTCGACTCGGTCGAGAGCGTCGCGCTCGCCACCCTGACCGATCGTCTCGGCCGCCTCGCCGACGCGCGCATGCGGGAGATCTGCGACGCGCTCGGTGTCGCGGTCGACTGCCGGCGCTGAGCCGCGTAGCGGTACCCTGGGCGCGATGGCCGACACCGGCAAGATCGCGAAGAACCTGGAGCGCTTCGCGCAGGCGATCGCCGCGCACGACCGCGAGAACCCGACGCACACTGCGTGGGGGATCGGGCTCGCGCACTTCGATCTGGAGCGGCTCGGGTTCGAGGAGGGCGAGGAGGTCCTCCCCGGCATTGTGATCCAGGCCGACAACGGCGTGACGGGGAACTTCCGCGTGCTCTGCGACGGCCAGCACGATGAGGAGCGCGAGGCGGCCGAGGAGGAGGTCGTCGAGGCGGTCGCGACCACGACGGTCGGCGGCGAGCGCTCCGGCGACCTCGAGCGCCGCTCGTTCTAGCCGGGTCCATACGCTGCTGCGGGCGGGTCCTCCCCCCGCGCCACCCGCCCGCTCGGCGGCTGCCGCCTGCGCTGGCGGCGCGTCAGTCCTCGCCGGGCACGTCGGGCAGCTCGAAGCGCATGACGACGGCCGCGCAGCGGTGCGCGGGCTGCTCGGCGGCGCGCGCGAGCCGCGTCTTGCTCGCACGCGCGATCCGCACGACGGCTTCGTCCCAGTCGGTCAGCGCCCGCGCGAGCTGCTCGCGTCCGCGCGCGTCGAGCGCCAGCACGCGCCAGTCGGCGTGCGCGGCGACCGCGTCGAAGCCGCCGCGGGCGAGCGCCTTCTGCCCGGCGCGCACGGCGACGAGCGCTTCGGCGCCGCGCCCGGCCGCCGGGTGCGCAGCCACTGCGGCGCCGGCGCCGTGCTCGTCGAGCACCTGCCGGGCGCGATAGTGATGCTCGACGGCGCCGCGTCGCTGCGTCCGTCTCGCGAGCTCGATGAAGCCGAGCGACTCCAGCCGCCGCACGTGGTAGCCGACGGTGCCGAGCGGCACGCCCAGCTCGTTCGACAGCTCGACGGGGCTCGCCAGCTCGCGGTCGCCCAGCACGCCCAGGATCCGCACGCGCGTCGGGTGGCCGAGCGCCTTGACGACCCGCTCGTCGACGTGATCTGCGTCGGGCTGTGCGGCCACGCCCTCAGTCCCCCGTGCCCCCAGCACGAGCGCTCCCGGCGATGAGCGACCCTGGCGGGCGCGAAACAACCCGCCAGGGTCGCCATTCAGCTCGCATGCCGGCTCCCACCCGTAGCTAGCGACCGTTGGCCGACGCGGGAGGCGCGACCAGGGCAGCAGGACCACGCGCCGGGATGGGGGTGCGCGCGGATCGTCTCGGCGCTCGCCGGGGGAAGGACAAGCGCCGAGCGGGGGGATCGGAGGGGAACTGCGGCCGCGAGGCTGTCATCGCGGCAGATCCTTGGCGTAGCGGCGCGCGCGGTCAAGCCTATGCGCAAAAGTTCCGAACTGAATAAGGAGCGGCAAAAGACATCTAACCAGTGCTTTTTGCTCGTTCCCGCGTGCCGTCTGCGACGCCGGCTCGCTGCGGCGGCTACGGTCGGGCGATGTCCCTCAAGCATGCCGTCCTCGCGTTGGTCGTGGAACGCCGGGGCTATGGCTACGAGCTGGTTCAGCGCTTCGAAGAGCGGGTCGGTCCCGGCTGGCGGCTGAACCCCAGCGCCGTCTACCCCGCCCTCGACCAGCTCGAACGCACCGGCCTTGCCGCGAGCGCGGTGCGCCGCGGCGGAACCCAGCGCAGCCCGCGCGTCGTCTATGCGGCGACCGAGGCCGGCACGGCGGAGCTGTCCCGCTGGCTCCGCGAGACGGATGCGCCGCCCGAGCCGGTGCGCGCCGACCTGCACCTGCGGATCGCGTTCGGCCGGCCGCAGGACCGGCCGGCGCTGGCGCGGCAGCTCGCGGCGCATGAGCGCGGGTGCGCGGAGCTGCTCGCGCGCTACCCGCGCGCCGTCAGCGCGCATCAGGGAGCTGCGGCGCTCGTCGACGACGCGGTCGTGACGCGGCTGGAGGCGGAGCTTGCGTGGGCCGGGCGCGCCCGCGCCGCGATCGAGGACGACTGAGCGCGCGGGAGTCGGCGCCGAGCGACTTCGGCGAGCGGATCGCGCCGCTCAGCCCGCGACCGGGGTGGCGATCCCGGCGCGCGCGGCGATCCGCGCGACGAGCGCCGCGATCGTTGGACAGGGGATCCCGTGGCGCGCCCCGGCGCGCAGCACGGCACCCGCGATCGCGTCGAGCTCCGGCGCGCGCCCGGCGGCGACGTCGCGCCGCATCGAGGTGCCGAAGCCGTCGTGGATGACCTCGAACTCGCGGAAGACGCTGTCCGGGTCGATCTGCGCGCCCTCTGCGCGCGCGACCGCCGCGCCCTCGCGCACGCAGCCTTCGAGCTCGGCCCAGCGCGCCGGATCCGAGCGGATCGCACCGAACGTCGTGTCGTGCGCGGCGGTCGTGCACGCGAGCGCGTTGAGGCGCACCAACTTGCCCCACAGGATCCGCGCCTCCTCGTCGCGCACGCGCGTCGTCACGCCGGCCTGCTCCAGCAGCGCGGCGAGTAGGTCGAGCCGCGCGCGCAGCGCGGCGTCGCCGCTCGCCAGCTCGACCGACAGGAATCTGCCCCGCTGCACGACGCGGCCGGGCTCCGGCCGATCGGCCTGCACGCGGATCGTGCCGGCGGCGACGGTCGCGGGGTCGAAGCGCTCGCGCAGCAACGCCATGTGGTCGAGGCCGTTGAGCAGCGGCACGACGAGCGCGGGCGCGGCGTCCACGCGCGCGAGCGCGTCCGCAAGCGCCGCCGCCTTCGGGGAGACCAGCAGGACGTCGACCGGCCGCTCCAGCCGCGCGACCGCGGCCGGCCGGGCGACGAAGTCGCCGAGCGCCTCGCTCTCGACACGCACGCCCGCGCGCACGATCGTCTCGGCGGTCCGCTCGCGCGCCACCACGACGACGTCCCCGCCCTCGCGCGCCAGGGCCGCCGCGAGCAGCCCGCCGACGCCGCCCGGGCCGAGGATCGCGATCGAGACGGTCACGCGCCGCAGGCTAGAGCAGCACGCCCGGGTTCAACAGCCCGGCCGGGTCGACGGCCGTCTTCGCGCCGCGCAGCGCTGCGGCGAACGGGTCGGGTCGCTGGCGGTCGTACCAGGGGCGGTGGTCGCGGCCGACGGCGTGGTGGTGCGTGATCGTGCCGCCCCCGGCGAGGATCGCGTCCGCGGCCGTGCGCTTGATCGCGTCCCACTGCTCGACCTCCTCGCCGCGGCGCGCCGGCGCGAGCACCGTGAAGTACGGCGCGGCGCCGTCCGGGTAGGCGTGCGTGAGGCGACAGGTGACGATGCACTCGGCGCCGCACGCCGCGTGCACGGCCGCGCGCGTCGCCCGCTTCACCTCCTCGACGAAGCGGTCGAGGCGCTCCCACGTGATCGCCGTCTCGAACGTCTCGCTCAGGACGCCCATCGCGACGAAGACGTCGCGCACGTAGGGCGCGCGCAGGAACGCCTCGCGCCAGGCGCCGGATGCGCCGCCGCGGGCGCCTTCGGCCTGCTCGTCCCAGGACCCGCCCGCCTCCGCGCACAGCGCGAGCGCCGCGCCCATGCGCTCCTCGACCGGCGCCCCGGCCGACTCGAAGCCCAGCACGAGCAGCGCGTGCGCGCCGTCGCCCGCGAACGTCAGCGCCGCCTCGCGCGCGTCGACCAGCCGGCAGTTCGACGGCGCCAGCCCGGCCTGCACGATCGCCCGCACCGCGCCCGCGCCGGCGGCGAAGTCGGCGAAGCGCACGCTGCGCCCAGCACGCTCGGTCGGCTTGGGCCGCACGCGCACCCACGCCTCGGTGATCACGCCGAGCGTCCCCTCGCTGCCGAGCAGCAGGCGGTCGGGGCTGGGGCCGGCGCCGGAGCCGGGCAGTCGCCGCGACGCCCACACCCCGACGGGCGCGATCGCGCGCACCGACTCGACGAGGTCGTCGATGTGCGTCTCGCCGGTCGCGAAGTGACCGCCGGCGCGCGTCGCGATCCAGCCGCCCAGCGTCGAGAACTGAAACGACTGCGGGAAGTGGCGCAGCGTCAGACCGTGCGGCGCGAGCTGCTCCTCCAGCGCCGGGCCGAACGCGCCCGCCTGGATGCGGGCGGCCTGCGCGACCGCGTCGACCTCCAGCACGCGATCCAGCTCCGCGAGCGAGAGCGTCACGACGCCCGCATAGCGGTCCCCCACCCGCGCCTCGACGCCGCCGACGACGCTCGTCCCGCCGCCGAACGGGATCGCCGCCGCGCCGACCTCAGCGGCCCACGCGAGCACCTGCTCGACCTCCGACTCCGAGCGCGGGCGCGCGACGACGTCGGGCGCATGGTCGATCCGCCCACGGAAGGCGCGCACGAGGTCGCGGTAGGCGCGACCGTACGCATGGCGCACGCGCTCGTCGTGCGCGCTCGTGCAGATCTCCCCCAGCGCGCCGGGCGGGGCCGGCAGCCGAGGCGCCGGCAGCTCGATCGCCTCCAGCGGCACCGGCTGCTCCGGCTCGGCCGCGCCGAAGCCGAGATGCTGCGCGAGCCCGCCGGCAGCGTCCCGCACCTGCTCGTGCGAGAGCGCCTCGTCGGCCCAGCCCCAGCCCCAGTGGTTGCGCACGCGCCGCGTCATCGAGCGCGAACCGTAAGCCGACGGGTGCGGTGGATGCGCCGGATGTAGCCTTCAGCTCATGTCCTCCACCAACGGTCTCCTGCTCGCCCGCGGACCGTGGGCGCCCGAGCAGGTGACGGCCGCGTGGCGCGACGAGCCGTTCGAGGCGGACGCCGCCGCGACGACCGCGGCGGACGCTGCGCTCGCGGCCCTGCGCGAACGCGGCTCCCCGAGCCACGACGGCCTCGCCGCGCGGCTCGCCGGCTTCGAGCACCACGACGGCGGGCTGCGGCTCGCATTGCAGCCGGCGCGCTGGGCGCTGCGACTGATCGGCAACGAGGCGACGCGCAGCGTCTCCGTCCTGTGCGTCGTGCGCGACGCGGACGGCCGCTGGCTCGCCGGCCGCCGCGCACCCTGGCTCGCCTCGTGGACCGGGCGCTGGACGCTCGGCGCCGCCGGCGCCGTCGAGGTCGGCGAGCAGCCGGTCGACGCGATGGTGCGCGAGCTGGAGGAGGAGTGGTCGCTCGCGCCGGCGACGCTGTCGATCGAGGCGCTCGCCGGGACGCCGAACGGATTGATCTTCCTCGTCGGCGTCGCGTGGGTCGCGCCGGGCGCCGAAGCCGTGCCGGACGACGAGCACGACGCGCACGCGTGGTGGCCGGTCGACGTGGCGCGGTGGCCGGACGAGGCCGACGAGACGGTGCGGCGCATGGCCGTGCTGCTCGGCTCATGAGCACCGCGGATCTCGGCCCCCGTTCAGGGCACAGAGCCGCAGTGCTCCGCGGACCACAGCGCGCCGGCGGGCGCGGCTTCCCCTCCTTCCGCCTGCTCGAGGCGCTCTCGTTCACCGCCTCGGCCGTCTTCGCGGCGCTGCTGCTGTTCTGGCTCGGGCCGAGCGTGCCCGCCGCGACGATGGTGCTCGGGTGGACGCACGGCCTGCTGTGGATCGCGATGTCGGCGCTGTGCCTCGTCGCCGTTCGCAAAGGAACGATCCCGTTCTGGCTCGCCGTGACCGTCGCCGTGGTGGGGGGCGTCGGCCCGTTCGCGGGGACGGTCGGCTTCCTGGTCGAGAGCCGCCGTCGGGGCCGGATCGGCGCATCGCTGTAGCGCAAGGCTGCCGCCCAGGCAAATCGCTATTGTCAGGCGACAGGATGTCAGTCGACACGACGACACAAGTCGTGATGCCGCAGATGGGCGATTCCGTCGCCGAGGGCACGATCCTGGAGTGGCACAAGCACGAGGGGGACGCGGTCGAGGCCGACGAGACGCTCGTCGAGATCTCGACCGACAAGGTCGACGCCGAGGTGCCCGCGGGCGTCGCGGGAACAGTCGTGCGCATCCTCGCCGCCGAAGGCGACACCGTGGCGGTGGGAAGCGTGCTCGCGGAGATCGCGCCGAGCGGGAACGGCAACGGTGGCACTCCGGTGGCCGAGGAGACGCCCGCCGCGGCTTCGGAGGAAGCGCAGACGCTCGAGATCGTGATGCCGCAGATGGGCGAGTCGGTCACCGAGGGCGTCGTGCTCGAGTGGCACAAGGCCAGCGGCGACGCGGTCGCCGCCGACGAGACGCTCGTCGAGATCTCGACCGACAAGGTCGACGCCGAGGTGCCCGCGCCCGCGAGCGGGACGATCACCGAGCTGCTCGTCGAGCCGGGCGAGACCGTCACCGTCGGGCAGGTGCTCGCGCGGATGCAGACGACGAACGGCGCGGGCGCCGCGGCGCCCGCGGCCGCCGCGGCTCAGCCCGCCTCCCCCGCAACCACCCCCGCCGCAGCGCCTGCCGGCGACCACCCCGCCTCGCCGGTCGCGCGCCGCGCCGCCGCCGTGCACGGCGTGCCGCTCGACGGCGTCGCCGGCAGCGGCCCGGGCGGGCGGATCGTGAAGGACGACGTGCTGGCGGCCGCCAACGGGGCCGTCGCGGCACCCAAGCCCGCCGGCGCGACGGTGCTCAAGGGCGGCGCGGCGATGCTCGCGAGATACATGGACGAGAGCCGCTCGATCCCGACGGCAACGTCGTTCCGCACACTGACGGTGTCGACGCTCGACGCCCGTCGCAAGCAGCTCAAGGAGGCCGGGCTGAAGGTCTCCTTCACGCACCTGATCGCGTACGCGATCGCGCAGGCCGCCGCCGAGATGCCCGTGATGGCGCACCACTTCGCGGAGATCGACGGCAAGCCGCACCGCGTCGAGGACGGCGCCGTCAATCTCGGGCTCGCGGTCGACGTCGAGAAGAAGGACGGCTCGCGCACGTTGATGGTGCCGGTCATCCGCGGCGCCGACGCGCTCGACTTCAAGGCGTTCCTCGCCGCCTACGACGCGCTCGTCGAGAAGGCGCGCACGAACACGCTCACGGCGGACGACCTCGCCGGCGGCAACGTCACGCTCACGAACCCGGGCGGAATCGGCACGGTCGCCTCCGTCCCGCGCCTGATGCCCGGCCAGGGCACGATCGTCGCGACCGGCTCGATCGCCTACCCGGTCGGGCTCGGCGAGGTCGGCGCGCAGATCGGCGCCGAGAGAGTCATGTCGATGACCTCGACGTACGACCATCGCATCATCCAGGGGGCGGAGTCGGGCCGCTTCCTGCAGCTGATCGAGCGCTACCTGCAGGGCGAGCACGAGTTCTACGAGGCGGTCTTCCGCGCGCTCGGCGTCGCGCTGCCGGCGCTCCCGCCGAAGCCGGCCCCGCAGCTCGCCGCCGCGCCGGCGGCGGCGCCGGGCGCCGCCCCGCCCAGCGAGGAGCTGCTGCAGGCGGTGCAGGCGGCCGACTCGCTGCTGAAGGCCTTCCGCATGCACGGCCACCTCGCCGCGCAGCTCGATCCGCTGGGCTCCGAACCGGTCGGCGACCCGGCGCTCGACCCGGGCCCGCTCAGACTGACGCCCGAGCTGATGCGGCAGATCCCGGCGCGCATCCTGCGCACCGCGGTCCCCGGCGAGACGTTCGCCGACGCGCTCCCCCACCTGAGAGAGACGTACTGCGGCACGATCGCCTACGAGATCGAGCACATCTCCAGCCATCGCCAGCGCGTGTGGCTGCGCGAGAAGATCGAGAGGGGCGCCTTCCGCCAGGCGCTCACGAGCGACGAACGCAAGGCGCTGCTCACCCGCCTGATCGAGGTCGACGCGCTCGAGCGCTTCATGCACAAGGCCTACCTCGGCCAGAAGCAGTTCTCGATCGAGGGCCTCGACATGACCGTGCCGATGATCGACGAACTGGTCCGCCTCGCCGGCGTCAACGGCGGGCGCGAGGTCGTGATCGGCATGGCGCACCGCGGCCGCCTCAACGTGCTCGCGCACAACCTCGGCCGCTCCTACGGATCGATCTTCGCCGAGTTCGAGGGCCAGTCGACGCTCGACGTGATCACCTCGATCCCGCAGGGCGGCACCGGCGACGTCAAGTACCACCACGGCGCGCGCGGCACGCAGGAGCTGCCCGGCGGCGGCTCGCTGATCGTGCGGCTGGAGTCGAACCCGAGCCACCTCGAGTTCGTCAGCCCGGTCGGGATCGGCGCCACCCGCGCCGCGCAGACGACGCGGCGCGGCCCGCACGCGGCGCAGGACACGAACGCGGCGCTGCCGGTGATCCTGCACGGCGACGCGGCCTTCCCCGGTCAGGGCGTGGTGGCCGAGACGTTCAACCTGCAGGCGCTCGACGGCTACACGGTCGGCGGCACCGTCCACCTGATCCAGAACAACCAGGTCGGCTTCACGACGGACCCCGACGACGCCCGCTCGACGCGCTGGGCCTCCGACCTCGCCAAGGGCTTCGACGTGCCGATCATCCACGTCAACGCCGACGACGTGGCGGCGTGCATCTCGGCCGTGCGGCTCGCGCACGCGTACCGCCAGGAGTTCGGCCACGACGTGCTGATCGACCTGATCGGCTATCGCCGCTTCGGCCACAACGAGGCGGACGAGCCCGCCTACACGCAGCCGGAGATGTACGCGAAGATCAGAGAGCACCCAACGCCGCCGACGATCTACGCGCGCCAGTCGATCGACGCCGGCGTCGTGACGCAGAACGAGGTCGACGCGATCAGGGACGCCGTCTGGCAGCGGCTCTCCGAGGAGCACCAGCAGCTGAAGGCGCGCCTGTCGGCCGCCGCCGCAGTCGAACACGGCACGGGCGAGTACCAGCTCGACCGCACGCCGTCGCCCGACGTCGCCACGGCAGTGGACGCCGAGCGGCTGCGCGAGCTCAACGAGGGCCTGCTGCGGGTGCCCGAGGGCTTCGCCGTCCACCCGAAGCTCGCGCGCCCGCTCGAGCAGCGGCGCGAGGCGCTCGGCCCGGACGGCGGCATCACGTGGGCGCATGCCGAGGCGCTCGCGTACGCCTCGCTGCTGACCGAAGGAACGCCCGTCCGCCTCACCGGCCAGGATGCCGAGCGCGGCACCTTCAGCCAGCGCCACCTCGTCCTGCACGACCCGAGAACCGGCCAGGAGTTCTGCCCGATCCAGCACCTGCCCAACGCGCTCGCGCCGATGGAGCTGCACAACAGCCCGCTCTCGGAGATGGCGGCACTCGGCTTCGAGTACGGCTACTCGCAGGAGGGCCCGGAGACGCTCGTGCTGTGGGAGGCGCAGTTCGGCGACTTCGTCAACAGCGCACAGGTGATCGTCGATCAGTTCATCGTCTCGGGCCTCGCGAAGTGGGGCCAGTCGACGCGCCTGACGCTGCTGCTGCCGCACGCGTACGAGGGCTCCGGGCCGGAGCACTCCTCCGCGCGCCTGGAGCGCTGGCTCCAGCTCGCCGCCGAGGGCAACATCCGCGTCGCGTACCCGTCGACGCCAGCGCAGTACTTCCACCTGCTGCGGCGCCAGGCGAAGATCGCCAAGCAGCGGCCGCTGATCGTGATGACGCCGAAGTCGCTGCTGCGCCTGCCGCAGGCGACGAACCGCATCGAGCACCTCGCCGAGGGGCAGTTCTACCCGGTGCTGGCCGAGCCGCGCGTCGACAACGACAAGGTCACGCGCCTGATCCTCTGCAGCGGCAAGGTCTACTACGACCTCGTCGCCGACGAGACGCGCGCCGACAACACCGGCGTCGCGATCGGCCGCGTCGAGCTGCTCTACCCGTTCCCGCAGCAGCAGATCATGGAGCTGGTCGGCAGCTACCCGAACCTCAGAGAGGTCCTGTGGCTGCAGGAGGAGCCGCGCAACATGGGCGCCCGTGCGCACATGTCCCCGCGCCTCATGCAGATCCTCCCGCGCGAATTGAAGTTCGGCTACATCGGGCGGCCCGAGCGCGCCTCGACGGCGGAGGGCTACCCGGCCGCGCACGCGCTGGAGCAGCGCCGCATCGTGCGCACCGCGCTCGACCTCTCGCGTCCGGTCGGCATGTATCCGACGAAGGCGCCCGGGGATCGCTAGCTCCGCTCGCGAGACGCTGATCCTTCAGCGCGTCCGCGCGACGCCGGAGGGGTTCGTGCGCAGCTATGGCGACGTCTCGCCCGGAGCGCCGCGGATTGCCGGCGCGGTGCTGAGCGCATGCACCGATCCGAGCGTGCCGTGGCACCGCATCGTGCGCGCGGACGGCTCGCTCGCGAAGGGTGCGCGCCAGCGCGCCCTGCTGGAGGCTGAGGGTGTCCCGTTCGTCGGGGAGCGCGTGGACATGCGCGCGGCGCGGCTGCCAGAGTAGCCGGCCTACGCCGCGGCCTCGGACTCGCTCGTCGCTTCCGCCTCCGCGAACAGCTCGCGAAGCGGGAGTGCGAGGACGGCCGCGAGCGTGAGCAGGACGCTCATGCGCGGGTCGGCCTCACCGCGTTCGATGCGGCCGAGCTGGTCGGGGCTGACGCCGGCGCGGTGCGCGAGCACGACGCGCGACATCCCCTGCCGCTCACGCCGCGTGCGCAGCACGGCGACGACGCGCTGCATCGTCTCGCGACCGGCGTCGACGAGCTCGGCGCCGTCGAGGAGGTCGGCCTGCTCGGTCTCCTGCGGCGCGATTCCCCAGCGCCAGAGCGCCTGCGAGGTCGCCCCGCGGTCGCACAGCCGGTAGTGGTGCTGCACCGCGCCGCGGATGTGCGTACGGCGCACGATCCGGATCAGTCGCAGCTCGCGCAGCCGGCGCACATGATGGCTCGCGACCCCCAACGGGATCTCGAGCGTCGCCGCGAAGCCGCTCGGCGTTCCCGGCTCCTGCTCCAGCAGCGCACGCAGGATCTCCACGCGCACCGGGTGCGCGAGCGCGCGCGACCAGGCGAGATCGGCGCGCGAGCGGCCGCTCGTCGCCGGCAGCGGCCAGGGCGTGCGGTGCTCGGTCATGCCGCCGGCTGCCCGGTCGCGTGACGACGCAAACCCTGCGCCAGCTCGGCCGGCCCGAGCTCGATCGTGTCGCTCATCGAACGGGACGCCCCGGGCCCCGGCCGGGATGGGGGGTCGGAGCCGGGGCCCGCAGGCGTCGTGCGCATCCGTGGTCGCACCACGCCCTCGGGGGAAGAGCCGTGCGATGCGAAGCCGTGCGCGCAGTCATTTGCCGGAGCGGTCGGGCTGGCGAGCTCGCTCGCCACCGGAACGCCGATGACGCTACGGCCGCGCGCCAAGAGCCACAACCCCCTTGGCGTAAATAGTTAGCGCTAGGGGTCATGCATCGCCCAGCCGCTGCGCCGCCCGCATCGCCCGCATGATCGGCAGCTGCAGCCGCGACAGGGACCCCGCCGTGCACGCGATCCGCTCGGAGGCGCGGCGCAGCTCGGGATCGCGCGCGCTCGCCTTTGACAGGTACATCGACACCATGCCCGCCGCGATCAATGCGTGCCGCTCGCCGTTGCGCAGCCGCCGCGCGCCGCCGACCGACCGGTACGTGATCTCGCTCAGCCGCTCGACCATCTCCGCCGCGCTGTCGTAATGCTCGACGTAGGAGTGGTTGCCCTCGGCACGATCCGACGGCTGGTCCACGAATGCGTCGAGCAGCGTGCTTGCGGCGCAGATCCAGGGGAAGTAGACCGCCTCGGCCGCCACGACGTCGTCCTCGCTCAGCTGGGGGTCGGCGGCGAGCGCCAGCAGCGCAAGCGTCCACAGCGAGGAGCTGGCGGCGGCCGTCAGCTCGAACCAGCGCAGCTCGTGCCGCCCGGGCAGCTCGTGCTCGACCCACGCGCGCAGGCCTGCGATCCGCCGCGTGGGGCAAGGGTCGTGGTTGGGAACCTGCACGGTGCCCAGGTGCGCGGCGCGCGCCACGCGCGCGCGCACGAGCTCGAACGAGGGGAGCGCCGCGCAGCCGGCGCGGCACGTCTCCACGAGCGCGCCCAGGTAGCCGCCGTCGTCGCGCACCGTGTGCAGCCGGTACCAGGCGGAGACCGGGCCGCCCGGGTCGACTGCCTCCGTCAGCGCGCAATGCAGCTGGCGCCCGTTTCCCAGCGGATCCTCGCACGGCCGTTCGCTGATCGTGTCGAGATAGTCGAGCGTGATCTGGTAGGCCGCGAGCAGGCGCAGCAGCGCCAGGTTGCGCCGCCGTGGGAGGATCGCGAACAGTGCCGCGCCCTCCGTGTTGAGCCGTTCGCGCCGGAGCGTCAGTGTCGCATCGTCGCGCAGGGCGGGATGCGGGACGCCGAGCGCGCGGGCCTGCCAGCCCCGCACCTCCCGCGCCACGCTCGGGATCACCCAGGCCAGCTCGCGCCCGGCGACGGCGAGGAACGCGGCGATCTGCCGCAGGCCGAGCGGTGTGGGATCGATCGCCCGCCGACCCATCGCGGTCATCTGTGTCGCGCGAGCCGGTCAGTCTCTGAAGGCCGCGTCGACCGGAATCCGCGCGGCGAAATACCCCGGCACCATCGCGACGGCGCAGGCGACCGTGACGACGACGACCAAGCTCAGCAGCGCGACCGCGACGCCGATCGAGCCGTCGACGGGAAAGCCGGTCGCCGCGTTCAGCGCGCGATCGAGCAGCTGCTCGCCGTAGATTCCGTAGAGGCTGCCGACGACGCAGCCGACGCCGAGCAGCAGCACGCTCTCGAACAGCAGCGCCCGCCACAGCTGGCGGTGGTCGATGCCGGCGAGCTTGAGGTCGGCGAGCCGCCGTCGTCGCTGCCACACCATCCCGCCCATCGCAGCCGCCATCGCCAGCGCAGCCGCGATCAGCATGAGCGTCGCGATCTGCGTCAGGCGCGAGAGGCCGGCGCGCGTCGTTTCCCGATCGCTGCGCTCGCGCGCGTCCGCCGTCTGCACCGTCAAGCCCGGCAAGGGGGCCAAGGCCGCACGCACGAGCCGCCGTCCCTGCGTCGCCGTGACGCCGGCGGCGAGGTCGACCTGGACGGCGCTCGCGTCGTCGGATCCCCAGGCGCTGCGGTAATCGTCGGCGTTGATCACGAGCGTGCCCGGAGACCAGCCGAAGTTCGTGGTGATCGCCGCCAGCCGGAGGTGGATCGGCACCGGCGCGGCGAGCGTGAACGGACGACCCACCCGCAGGCCCCTCTGCTGCGCGACGGCCTGCGAGACGACCGCCCAACCGCCGCCGCGCAGCCGCGCGTCGGCGGTATGGAGGTCGCCGTCGACCAGCTGGCTCGGCGGGAACGGCTGCCGCGATGCTCGCGGCGGGGCGATCACCCACACGCGCCGATCCCCCATGTCGAGGAAGCTGCCTCGATAGACCCGCACGGATCGCACCTGCGGGACGAGCGCGAGCCGCGCGAGCGCGTCGCCGGCGGCGAACGGCGCGGTGGCGAGCGTGTTCGACGCGCCCGCCGGCGAGATCCACAGGTCGGCCACGTCGTTCAGGTCGCGCGCGTTGGGATCGAGCCCCCGCTGCAGGTCGTGATGCGCGCCCTCGACCGCGGTGCTGCCGAAGACCGCGATGGCGGCGATCGCCGCGATCGCGACCGAGCGCGTGCGCGCGGACATCAGCTCCCCGAGCGCGATCGCCGGCACGACGCTCGCGACCCGGCGTCGCTGGCGATCGGCGAACGCGATGACGGATGCGAGCGCGACCGGCAGCACGAGCAGCATCGACGCGACCAGCGCCACGATGCCGAGCGTCGCGGCCGACGGCGCGGCGAGCGCGATCGCAGTCGTCACCGCGACGCAGGCGCCGCTCGCCGCGACGAGGACGCCCGGCCGCAGCGGGCGCGCGTCGTCCTCGTCGACCTCGTCGTCGACCGCGTCGATCGCGTGTGCGCGAAACGCCGCGATCAGCGGAGCGAAGGAGGCGAGCGCCGCGGCCGACGTCCCGGCGACCAGCGAGAGCGCGACCGTCTGCCAGTCGACGACGCGCGCCGTGCCGACCGGGAAGGCGATCCCGAGATAGCCGGGCGACGGATGGAAGACCGAGCGCGAGAGCAGGTCGCCGAGGCCGAGCCCGACGATCGACGCGACGATCCCGAGCACGAGCGCGTCGAACAGCACGACCTCGAGGACCGGGGCGATGCCGTAGCCGGACATGCGCAGCTCCGAGATCAGGCGCCGCCGCTCCCGCGCCATCAGCAGCATCGCGTTGAAGGCGAACAGGAAGCCGACCATCGCGCTGATGGCGGCGAACAGCGCGGTCGACTGATCGTTCGGCATCGCCGCCCGGGCGAACAGCCTTGCGTCCGAGCTTGTCGGTAGCACGTCGATGCGACCGGCCGCGATGCGGCGCAGCGCCGCGGCGACCGCCCGCTCGCGCCCCGGCGCCGTGCGCACGACGATGCGCGAGACGCGCCGCCGCATCCCGCTCACCTGCTGACCGTAGGCGAGCGGCATGACGATCGCCGGCACGTCGGCCAGGACCCCGACGTCGCCCCGGCCCACGATCGCTCCGACCGGCACCTTGACGGCCGTGCCCCGCACCTGGAGGTTGAGCGATTCGCCGAACTGCACGCCGATCCCGTCGCTGACCGGGTTGGGCAGCACCGCGGCGCGCATGCGCGCGAGCCGGCCGGCCGCGTAGCCGTGCAAGAGCTCGCCGCCGAGGCGCGCGAGACGCGGATCGGCGGCCAGCAGCGTCGCCGCTCGCGACCCGCGCGGGCCGACGAGATTGACGGGGACCTGCAGCAGCGGGGCCGCCGCCTGCACGCCGGGCACGCGCTGGACGGTGTTCACAAGCCGCTCGTCGAAGCCCTGCGGGCCCCGCGCGACGAGCTGCAGCTGCGCCCTGCCGACGAGACCCTGGGTGAGCTGCGCGACCGACGCGCTGAGGCTGCGGTTCGAGATCTGGACTGCGAACAGCAGCGCCACGCCGACCGCGATGCCGACGAGCGCGAGCAGCTCCTGGACCGCCCGCGCGCGGACGCGCCGACGGTAGAACCACAGCAGGTTGCGGACACTCACTGCCGTTGGAGGGTGGCCGGCGTGTCCCCCTGTGTGTCGGATGCGCCCTCGGCGAGCCGCCCGTCGCGCAGCACCAGCACGCGGTCGGCGACGGCGACCGCCTGCGGGTCGTGCGTGACGAGCAGGACCGCGGTCCTGCGTTCGATGCACAGCTCGCGCAGCAGTGCGAGCACCTCGGCGCTGCGGCGCGTATCGAGGTTGCCGGTCGGCTCGTCGGCGAGCAGCAGCCCGGGGTCGGTCGAGAGCGCCTTCGCGATCGCGACGCGCTGACGCTCACCCATCGAGAGCGTGCTCATGCGGCGCTCCGCGCGCTCATCGAGGCCCAGTCGCTCGAGCAGCGGCGTCATCCGCTGGTGTGACTCACGCACGCTCAGCCCGGTCGCGACGAGCTTCAGCGACGCGTTGTCGATCGCCGAAAGGCCGGCGATCAGGTGGAACGTCTGGAGCACGAAGCCGACGTCGCGCAGGCGGTAGCGGGACGCCGCACGCGCCGACAGGCGCGTGACGTCGCGCCCGCCGACGACCACGGCACCGCGGTCGGGCGACATCACGGCCGCGATCAACTTCAACAGCGTCGTCTTGCCCGAGCCGCTGGGCCCGTACAGCGCGACGAGCTCGCCGCGAGCGACCGTGAGCGTGACGTCGTCGACGGCGAGGACCGGCTCGCTCCCCGCGACCGGATAGTGCTTGACGAGCCCGCGCAGCTCGAGCATCACGCCCGCCCGTCACGCCGCTGCGGGAACGCGATCACCTCGCCCGGAGCTCGACGCGTCGCCTGGATCAGCTCGCCGTCGCTCAGCGAGAGGACGCGGTGCGAGCGCAGCGCGTCCGGGATCTCCGGGATGGTGGCGAGCACGGCCGTCTGCTGCTCGTCCGCGATCGAGCGCAGCAAGCCGAGCACCGTTTCGCGCTCCTCGACGCCGAGCCCGCTCGTCGGATCGTCGGCCAGCAACAGCGCGGGCTCGCGCACGATCGCGTGCGCGATCGTCACGAGCGTGCGCTCCGCGTCGGACAGCTCATGCCAGCGCGCGCTCGCGAGCTCGCCGGCGCCGACGCGCTTGAGCGCGCGGGTCGCACGACGTTCGGCCTTCTCGGCGGGGACCGCTTTCAACAGCGGCAGCGCCACGTGATCGAGCATCCGCATGCCCGACGCGAACGGCGCCTGCCGCCCGACCCAGCCGATGCGCGGGTGGATGCCGCCGAGCCGCCGGAAGCGGCCGTCGGCGAGCTCCCGGCCCTCGAAGCGCACGCTGCCGCCGTCGGGCGCTTCGATCCCGGCCGCGATCCGCAGCAAGGTCGTCTTGCCGGCTGCGCGCTGGCCGAAGATCGCGACCAGCTCCCCACGGTCGACCTCGAGCGAGACCTCGTCGAGCACCACGATCTCGTGGCGCCCGCGCCAATGGCTCTTGCTGACCCGCTCGAGCGCGAGCAGCGTCATCGCCGATGTCGCTCGGAGGACGGCGGCGGCGCAGCCCCGCGTCTGCGCTCGTGACGCTGGATCGCCCGCTTCATCGCGGCGCGGATCTGCTGCACCGCCTCGATGCGGACGGCGAGCTGCGCGGCCTCCGTGCGCCGCAGCCATGCCTGGCCGATCTCGCGCCACTCGACGTCCTCGCGGCGCAGGTTCTCGACCGAGCCGGCCTCTTCCCCCAGCTCGGCCATGCGCTCGAGGCACGCGCTCTCCAGCTCGCGCGCCAGCTCGACGAGCCATGGGAGGTCCTCGGGGCTCGCGAACGCGACCTTCAGCCAGAACGGGTCGCGCTGCGGCGCAAGATCGGTCGGCGCGCGCACCCACGCGCGGAGCTCCTCGCGGCCCAGCTCCGTCGCCTCGTACCAGACGACCCCGCGATGAGCGGAGACGACGGCGCCGGCGGTCGCCTCGCGCGCCCGGATCATGCCTTCGGCGCGCAGGGATCTGAGCGCGGGATAGACCGCGGTCTCCGACGGACGCCAGCCTTCGATGCGCTGCTCCAGGCGCTGGATCAGCTCGTATCCGTATCCGGGTCGCTCGATCACCAGGCCCAGTACCGCGTGCTTCACTGACATCGGGTCTCCCTCGGTCCCCTCAGTAGTGAACCCAACCGTACACAAAAGAGCCACCTGAGCGCTAGGGGTGCGTCCGAGAGAGGGTGGAGAAATCAGGTGCATCGTGCTATCGCGCGCGCGGCAAGCTTGCCGTGCACGCTGCGGCGCCCTCAGGCGAACAGCGTCAGGTCGGGCTCGCGCTCGCCGCGCAGCACGGCGAGATCGACCTCGACGCACGCGATCGCACGGCTCTCCGCGAGCACGCGCGCCTGCGGCTTGACGACCTGCGCGGCGAGCACGCCGCGACAGTCGGCCATCGCCGGATCGAGCCGGATCCGCTCGAGGTAGCGCGTGAGCTGCTCGACCGCGTCGATCGTGCCGACGCGCTTGATCTCGACGGCGATCCATTCGTCTCGCTCGTCGCGGCACATGAGATCGACCGGGCCGATGTCGGTCGCCCATTCGCGCCGCACGAGCCGGAAGCCCTCGCCGCACCAGTGCGGCTGCTCTGCCAGCAGCTCCTGCAGGTGCGCCTCGACGCCGTCCTTCTCCAGGGCGGCAGCCTCGCCCATGTCGTGAGTCACGTCGGAGAGCACTTCGGCGACGCGGATGTCGAGCCGGTCCTCACTGTCACCCGCATGCTTGCGCACGACGATGTGACCGTCAGCCTCCTCGATCACCGTCGGCGGCGTCATCCAGTTGCTCGGCTTGTAACCCCCGTGATCGGCGTGAACCATGACCGACCCGTCGGACTTCACCATGATGAGCCGGAGCGCCTCCGGCAGGAGCGCGTCGAGACGGCCTGTGTAACGGACCTCGCAGCGGGCAACGATCAGGCGCATGACGGCTGAGCCTACGAATGCGACCGGATGCGAGCGCGAGCCGGTCACCGACCGCGACCGGCTCGCTTCGCTCCAGCGCATCGCCTTGCCGGCGCGTTGACGGCTCCCCTACCATGTCCGTGTCGGGACGACGCCGGGGGACCATGCGCGTCATCCGGTTAAATGCGCACCGTCGTGCCCAATCGCATCGTGATCGCCAACGCTGACATCGACTGCCGCCTCGCGGCCGGACGCGCGCGAAGACGCACCTGAGCGTCATCCGCAGCGTCCGCACGTCAGCCATCGATTCCAGGAGATCACCGAACGCCATGTCCGCCACCGCTTCGAGCAACACCGCCGCCGTCGCCGTGCCCGCCCCGCTGATCTGGCCTGAGCGCGACAACCACACGCTCACGTCCGTCGACCTCGACCCGCAGCTCCCGAAGAACGTCGAGGCGCTGCTGCCGCAGCTGCGTCAGCTCGCCGCGCTCGGCGACGCGCTGCGCGCGCTTCAGACGATCGACGGCGCGTTCGTCCACGAGCCGCACGCCCGCTTCCTCGCGCAGGCCTCCGCGAAACTGCTGGAGGAGATCGCCGCCGCCGACGCGGTCTCCGAGGCGCAGGCGGACATGCTGCGCCGCCGCGCGGCCGCGCTCGCCGAGCTGCGCCACGACACTGGCATCTCGCACGACGAAGCGGCGCTCACGACGCCGCAGAACCTCACCGTGATCGCCGGTCCGATGTGCACCTTCCGCAACAAGACGCGCACGCCGCTGCATTCGGTCGTGGCCTGCACCGCGCACAAGCGCGGCGACCGGCTGATCGCGGCGCTCGACGCCTCGTCCGGCCGCGTGCTGGAGGAGGTCAACGGCTACTGCGGCACGCCCGACGTGACGGTCGGCGGGATCTTCGCGATGCAGGTGACCGACCTGATCGCGATGGGCGGCGAGAGCAACGCATTCCCGAAGCACTTCGCCTACTTCCTGCCGGAGGACGAGGGCGCCGGCTACGGCGAGGTCTTCAACAAGACGATCCTCTTCCGCAACGTCTACGGCCTGCGCTATCAGCACATCTCCAAGCCGCTCGGCGACGCGCTGTTGAAGGGCTACAGGCCGAACCCCAGCGTCGACGTGGGCGACGTCCTGATCACGTGGATGCGCGGGCACGACATCGCGCACGCGGTCACGACGCCGCGCGTCGGGCGCGTGGAGCCGCAGGACGTCGGCCACGAGCCGTGGTACGCGCTGCAGGAGGCGATAGCGGACGCGTACGGCAGTGCGATGTCGTTCACCGACACATGGCTCGATCTGGCCGGCTGCACGCTCGACGACATGGTCGCCGTCTACCTCGCCGAGGCGCTCCACTACCTGCGGCGCCATCCGCGCAACTGGGGCGACGCCGGCGCGGCCTCGGTCGAGCTGAGCTTCCTCGCCACGCACGGCGCGATCGACGTCCACTCGGACGGCACGATCTCGTGGGAGACCGACCGCGTGGTGGAAGGCGTCCACAAGCTCTGCACGACGCTCGAGCGCGATGTCGTCTCCGCGCCGGAGAGCGCCGCCGTCCAGCGCGTGCTCGACACCTACGGCTGGCGCGAGGACAGCGTGCTCGCGCCGACGCTGCGCAAGATCCGCACTGAGCTGGGCGGCGTGCCGACCTCGCTGGCGTACCTGTAGCTCGTCTTCGTTTCGGCCTTGGTGGCAGGCGCGAGGCGCCGAGCCTCGCGCCGCCAGCAGCTGCTGGCTGACGAGCTCCTGTTCGCACGGGATCGGTCTTGCGAGGGGGCTGGGAGCCCCAGCGGTGCCGGTAGCCAAGCTGTGAGCGCCGGGGGCTCAGGCGACGCCGGCGGCGCGAGGCGCGAGTTTGGTCTGCGAGGTCTCTGTTTCAGGGCCTCGCAGGCCAAAGCTCGGCGCCCTCGCGCCTGCCACCCCGCCTAGGCTCCGACCGTGAAGAGGCCCGTCTCCTCCAGCTCGCGCAGGCGCTCGTAGTCGCGTCTGAGCACGTCGCGGTCGGGGTCGACGAGGTAGATCATCCCCGGGCAGGAGAAGAGGTCAACGGTGGGGGTGATCGTGTCGCCGGGCTGTGCCACTGCGATCGAGCCGGCGAAGGAGGGCAGCGCCTCGACTTCTTTCATGCCGGCGTCGGAGACGACGCGGCCGGACTGGTGGGAGATCAGCATCACGCAGCGCGAGGCTGCGCTCAGCTCGTACGGTCGCGCCGCGCGGCGCGCGACCGACGCGGGATCGAGGTAGGCGTCGACCGTCACGGTCACGTGGCTCGGCGTGCAGCGGTCGATCACGTCGTCGCGGATCGAGCCGTGCAGGCGTGCGCCGCACTCCACCAGCACCGGGCCGTCGGCGGTCAGCATCACCTCGGTGTGCGCCGGGCCGTAGCCGATCCCGAGCGCGTCGAGCACCGCGTGCACGTACGGGACGACCTGGTCCTGCTGCTCGCCGCGCGCGTCGAGCAGCTCCTCGAAGTCGTAGGCGAGGTTGCCCTCGATCCGGCGCTTCGTGTCCCGCCACACCTCCGAGACGTGGTGGACGCCGTCCCAGCTGATCGAGTCGGTGAAGAGCTGCACGCCTCTCAGCAGCTCCTGCACGAGCAGCTGCTCGTTCGCACCCTGGAGGGCGTTCGGGCGGCCGAGCAGCTCCGCGAACGCGCCGCGGATCGCGTCAGGCGTCTCGCACAGCGAGACGCCGTCGGTGCCGGCCGAGTCGAGCGGCTTGACGACGACCGGCCACTCGCCGCGCTCGCTCGCCCACGCGACCGCCGCCTCGGGGTCGCCCGTCTTGTGCTCCGCGACGGCGCGCAGCCTAGCGCGGCGCAGCGCGTTCGCCATCTCGTGCTTGTCGCGCCGCGCGCGGCTGAGCGCCGTCCCGTTCGAGGGCAGCCCGAGCCGCTCGGACAGCGCATCGCTCAGCAGCACGCCGGGCTCGGAGCCGACGACGACGAACGCCGGGTCGTAGGCCGCGACCTGATCCGCGGTCGCCTCCAGATCGCCGCCGTGGACGACGTTCGCGACGAAGTCCTCGCGTCTGAGCCGCTCGATGTAGAAGGGCGACTCGTTCGCGTTCGACTGCACATGCACGACGTCGAGGCCGGCCGCCCTGAAGCGCGGCGCGAGTCTCGCGCCGGTCGAGTAGGCGTCGACCACGACGGCGACGCGTCGGCGTGCGCCGCTCACGCGCGCGCCACCAGCACGAGCCGGTCCTCGGGCCGCTTCGGGCCGCCGCTGAAGTCGCCGTAGCCGCGCACGTCGGTGAAGCCGACCTCCGCGAACATGCGCTCCAGGTCCGCTCGCTCGTACATGCGGATGCGCGAGTGCACGACGTCGTCGCCCAGCTCGTATCTGACGTGCAGTCTGCCGGTCGTGAAGTCGACCGTGAGCGTCTCCTTCACGTCGTTGGTCCAGCGCACGACCGGTCGCTCGTCGCTTCTGAGGCGGAAGCGCGAGCGCTCCAGGTCGGAGAGCTGCATCACGATCCAGCCGCCGGGCTTCACGAGCGAGTGAAAGACGCGCAGCATCGCCAGGTCCTCCGTCTCGGTGGCGCCGTAGCCGTAGGAGGAGTAGACGCTCACGAGCACCTCGAACGGGCCGAGATCCTCCGGCAGCGGCTGCGTGAGGTCGTGCAGCACGTAGCGCGGACCGGGCGAGCGCCGCTCCGCCTCCGCGAGCGCGGCCGGCGAGATGTCGATCCCGGTCGTCTCCATGCCGAGGCCCTGCAGGGCGGCGCAGAAGCGCCCGAATCCGCAGCCGGCGTCGACGACGGTGGAGCCGCGCGGCAGCCCGAGCAGCTCGACCATCGCGGCGGCGTCCTCCGCGGTCGTGTCGTAGCTGCCGAGCGCGGCCGCCACGCGCATGAACGCGGGCCCGTAGGTGTCGACCTCGTTGAGGACGGTCGCGTCGCTGGGGACCTGCTCGTCGGTCATCGTGCTCTTCCTAGCGGATTCCGGCGGCGGTCGCTTCGGCGCGGCGCAGCGCCTCCGCCCGGGCGGCGTCGTAGCCGGCGCGCACGAGCCCGAGCGTTCCGAGGCCGCTCACGAGGATCGCGCGCATCACGCGCCCCACGCGCGCGTCGTGGGCGCCGTCGAGGTACCAGCCGCTCAGATGCCCGACGTAGCGCACGTACTTGAGCAGGTCGAGGTCCTCCAGCGCGACCGCGAGGTTGCGGCGGTGGAGCTGCGCCTGCAGCACGATGTGGCGGTAGGCGGGATCCCGCGGCGCGGGGTCCGGCGCGCCGTCGTTCGCGCCCTCCCACGCCTTCGCCCACGCGCGCGCCATGCGCCAGCCGACGTTGTGGTCGGGGTCGAGGAAGCGCTCCAAGGCGGGCATCGCGAGACCCTTGTGGACCGGCTTGTCGAGGCAGAAGCCGAGCACCGCGATCGCCACGAGGTCCTCAGCGCTCACGAGCGGCTCGCCCGCGCGCGCGCGCGCCCGCACCTCGGGCCTCGCGGCCAGCTCGTCGAGCAGGTCGTCGACGAGCTGCGCGGTGCCCTTCGAGGAGGACAGCTCGCCGTCGACCTCGGAGGCGACCATCCCGTGCACGATGTGCCGGCTCGGCAGCACAGGCACGCCCGGCTCCAGCCGCGCGAGCAGCTCCTCCGTGTAGATCACGTGCGCCTTCCACTCGTCGCCTGAGAGGTGGATCAGCTCGGCGTCGCGCTCGGCGAGCATCATGTCGCGCCACATCGCGACGACCCGCAGGTGGTGGGTCGGAAAGCCGTCGGCGCGCGTGAGCGGCATCACCGGGTAGTTGTCGTCGCCGGTCAGGTAGGCGACGGTGCCGCGCTCCTCGCGCACGAACACGCCGCGCTCGATCCCGAGCTGCGCGACCTCGCGGCTCGTCTGCGTGCGATCGGAGTCGTAGAGGATCCGCTCGAAGCCGACGCCGAGCCGCGCGAGCGTCGCGTTCTGCCCCTCGACCGCCCAGTCGCGCACGCGCCGCCACACCGCGAGCGCGTGCGGATCGCCGGCGGTGACGCCGTCCAGCAGCCGCTGGGCGTGGTCGTCGATCTGGTGCAGGTCGCGCGCGACCGGGGCGTCCTCGTCGGCGACCGCGCCGACCGGCGCCTCCTCGCGCACGTAGCGCGCGTACAGCTCGCCGACGAAGCGGTCGCTCTTGACGCCCGCGTCGGCCGGCGTCGCCGGCGCCGCGTATCTCTCCCAGCCGGCCATCGCCTCGCCCATCGAGCGACCGGCGTCGCCGATGTGCGACTGGCGCTCGACGCGCCCGCCGGCGGCGGCGAGCGCGCTCGCGACGGCTTGGCCAAGCGCGATGTTGCGCAGGTGCCCAACGTGCAGCGCCTTCGTCGCGTTCGGATCGCAGAAGTCGACGATCGCGCGTGTGCCCGTGCGCAGGTCGTCGGTCTCCATCCCGGTGAGGCGGCCCGCCTCCAAGCCGGCGCCGACCGCCGCGATCCGCTCGTCCGCGCAGCGCATCAGGAAGCGCTGACCCTGCTGCTCGACGGAGGCGATCGCCGGATCGGCCTGCAGCGCCTCCAGCGCAGCGGGGGCCGCCTCGGGTCGCAGCGCGATCGCGCTCACGTCGGCGCCCGCGTCGGCTCTGAGGATCGGCACGACGCGGAAGGCCGTCGGGTCGACGGCGCGCAGCGTCGCCTCGATCGCGTCGAGCAGGTTGCCGCTCACGTCCCCGCCCCCATGGAAGCACGCGAGACGGGGCTCGAACCCGCAACCATCGGCTTAGAAGGCCGGTGCTCTACCAATTGAGCTACTCGCGCATGTGGCTCGCGGGACCGTCGGGCGGATCCCTCCGAAGCCCGGCTGGAGTCTAGACCAGAGGTCGCGCGACGAGCGGCGACGCGGACCGCCGCCCGAGCCGCTCACGACGCCACGCTCTCGGCCGGCAGGACGCGCGGCGCGCGGTCTCGCAACGTACCCAGCAGCGACAGCACCTCGGCGTCGCGGCCAAGCGTCAGCGCGTGCTCGGAGACGGCGATCGCGTCGCTCACGCGGTCGGTGCGCGCCAGCGCGTGCGCGTAGCGCGACCAGGCGGTCGGCGACTCCGGCGCGAGCAGCGTCGCGGCCTCGCAGGCGGTCACCTCGGCGCCGACGTCGCCCGACAGCTGGTGGACGAGCGCGAGGTCGAGCAGCCCCTCGACCGTCGGCGCGATCCCGCGCGCGCGCTCCAGCGCCTCCTGCGCGCCGGGCCGGTCGCCGATCCGCAGTCGCAGCCGGCCGAGCCGCTCCCACGCGGAGGCGTCGTTCGGCGCGCAGGCGGTCTCTCTCAGCGCCGCGTCGCGCGCGAGGTCGAACGCGCGCATGTCCTCATAGATGCGTGCGGCGAAGCGATGCGGCGTCGGGCGGTCGGGATCGACGCGCGCCCAATCGCGCACCGCGCGTCCGGCGGCGGGGAGGTTCCCCGCCTGCCAGAAGGCGACCGTCAGCTGGCGCAGCACGACCGGGTTGCGCGGATCGGCGTCGCGCGCGTAGATGAGCCGCTGCGCCGCGAGCTGCGGGTCGCCCTCCGCGAGCGCGTGGCGCGCCGCGGTCATGAACCGCTCGACGCGCTCGGCGGCCGGATCGGGCTTCGAGAAGTCGACGAAGTGGAGCGTCCCGGCGGGAACGGTGCGGATCCCATGCTGGAACTTCAGGCGCGCCCACTGCTGCGTGTCGTCGCCTTCGCCGGAGAAGTAGATGCCGGTGACCGAGCCGACGCCCCACTCGGGGTAGGCGTTGCAGCGCGCGTAGCGGTGGACGACCGAGTGGTCCGGCACGCGGGAGCCGAACGGGTCGTGCTTGGCGCGCTCCTGCGCCTCCTCCTGCGCGCGCTGCTGCGCGGCGTAGGCGCGCGCGCCCTCCTCGGCGCGGCGCTTGCGCGCGGCCGCGGCCGCGACCTTGACCGCATTGTTGGAGACTCTGCCGCCGCGGCTCGTCTCCGCGAGCAGCTCGAGCTGGTCGGCCGCCTCGTTGATCGCCTGGAGGTGGCGCTGGTGCTCGTGCTGGCGCCCCGGCGGCGCGATGTCGGGGTGCCAGCGCTTCGCCATCTTGCGCCGCGCGAGCTGCACCGCCCGTTTGTCGAAGGGCGGCTCGAGCTCCAGCAGCAGGATCGCCTGCTCGACGTCGAACACCGTTGGCATGACCGTCTGAGGGTAGCGGCGCCCATTGATCGCCGCCCGCCCAGGCTGGCTATCCTCCGCGGCTCGATGAGCGCCCAGTACATCTTCACGATGCACCGCCTGTCGCGGTCGTTCCCGCCCGACAAGGAGGTGCTGAGAGAGGTCTCGCTGTCGTTCTATCCGGGCGCGAAGATCGGCGTGCTCGGCTACAACGGCTCCGGCAAGTCGACGCTGCTGAGGATCATGGCGGGGCGAGACACGGAGTACCGCGGCGCCGCACAGCTCGCGCCCGGCGCGAGTGTCGGGCTGCTTGAGCAGGAGCCTGCGCTCGATCCCGCCAAGGACGTGCGCGGCAACGTCGAGGATGGCGTCGCCGAGCTGCGCGGCCTGCTCGACCGCTTCAACGAGCTGTCGATGAACTACTCGGACGAGACCGCCGACGAGTTCGCACGCTTGCAGGAGCAGATCGACGCGGCCGACGCGTGGAACCTCGACACGATGCTCGACACGGCGATGGACGCGCTGCGGCTGCCGCCGGGCGATGCGGATGTCAGCAAGTTGTCGGGCGGCGAGCGACGGCGCGTCGCCCTCTGCCGGCTGCTGCTGAGAGCGCCGGACCTGCTGCTGCTCGACGAGCCGACGAATCACCTCGACGCCGAGTCGGTCGCGTGGCTCGAGCAGCATCTGTCGGAGTACAGAGGCACGATCGTCGCGATCACCCACGACCGCTACTTCCTCGACAACGTCGCCGGCTGGATCCTGGAGCTGGACCGCGGCCGCGGGATCCCCTACGAGGGCAACTACAGCGGCTGGCTCGTGCAGAAGCAGCAGCGGTTGGAGCAGGAGGAGCGCTCCGACAAGGCGCGCAGACGCACGATCGCCCAGGAGCTGGAGTGGGTGCGGATGAACGCCTCCGCCCGGCGCGCGAAGCCGAAGGCGCGCCTGAACGCCTACGAGCAGCTCCTCGCCGAGGAGCGCAACGTGATGCTCGACCAGGTGCAGATCCACATCCCGCCGGGTCCGCGGCTCGGCGAGGTCGTGATCGAGGCGGAGGGGCTGCGCAAGGGCTATGGCGAGCAGCTGTTGATCGAGGAGCTGAGCTTCGCGCTGCCCCGCAGCGGGATCGTCGGCGTGATCGGCCCCAACGGCGCCGGCAAGACGACGCTGTTCCGCATGATCACGGGGCAGGAGCAGCCGGACGAGGGCGCGCTGAAGCTCGGCGAGACGGTCGAGCTGGCGTATGTCGACCAGTCGCGCGACGCGCTCGATCCCGAGAAGAGCGTGTGGGAGGAGATCTCCGGCGGCGAGGATCAGATCATGGTCGGCGACCGCAAGATGTCCTCGCGCGCGTACGTGAGCGGCTTCAACTTCAAGGGCACCGACCAGCAGGCGAAGGTCGGCACGCTGTCCGGCGGCGAGCGCAACCGCGTGCACCTGGCGAAGCTGCTGCGGTCGGGCGGCAACGTGCTGCTGCTGGACGAGCCGACGAACGACCTCGACGTCGACACGCTGCGCGCGCTGGAGGAGGCGCTGCTCGCGTTCCCCGGCTGCGCGGTCGTGATCTCCCACGACCGCTGGTTCCTCGACCGCATCGCCACGCACGTGCTCGCGTTCGAGGGCGACTCGCAGGTGCGCTGGTTCGAGGGCAACTTCGAGGCGTACGAGGAGGAGCGTCACGCCCGCCTCGGCGACGCTGCCGACCGCCCACACCGGATTACCTACAAACGGCTGGTTCGCCGCTGACGCTTGCGGGCAGGCTGCCGTGGGAACGCACACTCCCACAAGGAGGTCTGCCCCATGAGACGGGATCCCGTGCGCCGGGTCGCCCTCATCGCGCTTACGTGCACGGCGGCTCTGCTCGCGCTCGCGATGCCTGCGGCAGCCGATGGGCATCGGCATGGGCACAAGCACAGGGACCGCGGCCACCGGCACGGCACGGTCACGATCGTCCATCCCGGACAGTCGATCCAGGCGGCGATCGACGCCGCCGGCCCCGGCTCGATCATCGTCGTCAAGCACGGCACGTACGCCGAGAACCTCGTCATCAAGACCGACGGGATCAAGCTGATCGGGAAAGGCGCGACGTTGACGCCGCCGGCCACGCCCGCGCCCGATCCGTGCGCGGAAGATCCGTCGATGGTCGACGGCATCTGCGTGATCGGCCAGTTGCAGTTCCCGCCGAACGCGCCGCCGACGGTGACTCAGCCGGTCAGCGACGTGACGATCAAAGGCTTCACGATCAGCGGCTTCTCGTCGACCGGGATCGTCTTCTTCGGCTCGACCAACCCGGTCGTGACGGGCAACCAGACCGACGACGACGGCGGCTACGGGATCGCGCGCTTCGTCTCCAGCGGCGGGGCGATCGTCGGCAACGAGGCGAGCGGCAACGCGGAGGCCGGGATCTACGTCGGCGACTCGCCGAACGCGAACGTGCTGGTGGCCGGCAACCGCTCGCACGACAACCAGCTGTTCGGCTTCTTCTTCCGCGATTCGGCCAACGCCCGGGCGATCGGGAACGAGTCCTCGGGCAACTGCGTCGGCGCGATCGTGCTCAACACGGGCGGGAACGTGGCCGGCAACTGGCTCCTGTTCGCCAACCGCATCCACGACAACGACCGCCTCTGCCCGGCCGATCCCGAGGAGGGCTCGCCGCCGCTGTCGGGCATCGGCGTCGCGATCGTCAACGCGCACGGCAACGTCGTGGCCGGCAACGTGATCCGCGACAACGTTCCGAGCGGCCAGGTGCCGTTCGCGGGCGGCGTCGTCATCGTCAACGCCGGCACACCCGGAGCCGAGCTGCCGGCGAACAACCTCGTCAAGGGCAACGTCGTCCTCGGCAACGAGCCGGACCTGTTCTGGGACGGCTCGGGCACGAACAACGTGTTTAAGCGCAACGTATGCCAGACGAGCACGCCGGACGGGCTGTGCGGCGCGCCGCATGGCCACGACAGCAAGCACCACCATCGCCGTTGAGCAGAGCCGGGGCGGGAGCGCGCGCTCCCGCCCCCCTGCCGCTGACACGCGCTCCGCACGCCGCGCGATAGGGTCAGCGAATGAGCTCCAAGGCTGTCCTCGTCACAGGCTGCTCGTCCGGGATCGGGCGGGCGACGGCGAAGCGGCTCGCCGCGGGCGGCTGGACGGTCTACGCGACCGCACGGCGGCCCGAGTCGATCGCGGATCTGGAGGCGGCCGGCTGCCGCACGCTCGCGCTCGACATGACCGACGAGGACTCGATGATCGCCGCCGTGCGCGCGATCGAGGAGACGCACGGCGCGGTCGGCGTGCTGATCAACAACGCCGGCTACTCGCAGAGCGGCGCGATCGAGACGGTGCCGCTGGAGGCGGTGCGCCGGCAGTTCGAGACCAACGTGTTCGGGCTCGCCCGGCTGACGCAGCTCGTGCTGCCGAAGATGCGCGACCAGCGCTGGGGGAAGATCGTGAACCTCGGGTCGATGGGCGGGCGGCTGGTGTTCCCCGGCGGCGGTTGGTACCACGCGACCAAGCACGCACTCGAGGCGATCAGCGACGCGTTGCGCTTCGAGGTGCGCGGCTTCGGCATCGACGTGATCCTGCTCGAGCCCGGGCTGATCACGACCGAGTTCGCGCAGGCGGCCTCGGCCAGCATGGAGGGCGTCGGCTCCGACGGCACGGACGGCGCCGACCCGTACGCCGCGTTCAACGCGACCGTCGAGTCGGCGACGAAGGAGGCGTACACGGGCCCGATGCGCGTCTTCGGCGCCGGACCCGACAAGGTCGCGAAGGTGATCGAGCGCTCGATCCGCAAGCGCCGCGCCCCCACGCGCGTGACGATCACGCCGTCAGCGAAGTTGACCATCCCCACGCGCCGCATCCTCCCGGACCGCGCCTGGGACGCGCTCATGCGCGCGCAGTTTCCGACTCCGGAGTAGGCGGCAGCGCGGGCAGCCGGCTCAGCGCACGAACGACGTGTCCGCGGCCAGGCGCAGCGCGAAGGCGGCGATCAGCTTGGCGGCGTTCTCGACGTCGTCGAGCTGGCAGACCTCGACGGGCGAGTGCATGTAGCGCAAGGGCACGGAGACGAGCGCGGTGGGGATGCCGGCGCGGCTGAGGTAGATCGCGTCGGCGTCCGTCCCCGTCGAGCGGCCGGCGGCGGCGACCGTGAAGGGGATCCCCTCCGCCTCGGCCGCCTCGTGCAGCAGCTCGAACACGCGCGGATGGATCGTCGAGCCGCGCGTCAGCGACGGGCCCGAGCCGAGCGGGTGCTTCGTCAGCTCCCCCAGCTCCACTCCCGGCTGGTCGGTCGCGAACGTCACGTCGACCGCCACGGCGACGTCGGGCGCCAGCGAGAAGGCGGTCGTGCGCGAGCCCGCGAACGTGATCTCCTCCTGCACCGCCGCGACCGCCGCCACGTCGCCGGCTGCGCCGCCCGCCTCGGCGACCAGGCGCGCAGCCTCCAGCGCCACGTAGCAGCCGATGCGGTTGTCCATCGCGCGCGCGGCCACCCGGCCGTTCGGCAGCTCGACCGGTTCGCCGGCGATCACCGCAACGTCGCCGATCCGCACCATCGCGCGCGCGTCGTCGCCGTCCTTCGCGCCGATGTCGATGTGCAGGTCCTTCAGCTCGGGCACGCGCTTGCGGTCCTCGTCCTTCATCAGGTGGATCGGCTTCTTGCCGATCACGCCGGGGATCGGCCCCTTCCGCGTCAGCACCGTCACGCGCTGGCCGACGAGGATGATCGGGTCCCAGCCGCCGACCGAGCCGAAGCGCAGGAATCCTTCGTCGTCGACGTGGGAGATGTGAACGCCGATCTCGTCGATGTGCCCGACGATCGCCAGCAGCGGGCCGTCGTTCGTCCCGCGCACGCGCGCGACTGAGGAGCCGAGGTTGTCGGCGCTCACCTCCGCGAACGCGGACGCGGCCTCGCGCCACGCCGCGGCCGCAGCCCCCTCATAGCCCGAAGGGCCCGGGGTCGTCAGCAGCGTCTGCAGCAGCGGCGGCGTCGGCACGGGCGGGAAGCCTAGCGGCCAGCCGCGCGGCCGCGGCGCTCCCTCTCCACCCCAGCGCCCGCGCCGACGCTCTCACCGACACGCCGCCGAGCACGCCCGCGACCCCGGCGCGCGAGAGGACGAGCCGCCCGCGCGCTGCGGCGCGGCCGCCGACCGTCACGCTGAAGCGAGCAGTTCTCGCCGGCACGAGCCCGCTCACGGTCACGCCCGGCACATACGAGTACGCCCGCAGGCGCAATCCGCGGCTGCCCTGCAACGCCGCGCGGCCGGCGCGCAGGCCGCCGAAGGGCTGCGGAGCGCTCAGGCCCAGCGCCGCCTGCTCGATCAACTGCTCGCTCGCGTCGTCGAGCGTTCTGAGCACTGCCGCGATCGTCCTCCCCGGCAGCCCCGGCACGTGCCCCGCGCCGTGCAGATCGCGCAGCCGGCGCGGCGCCAGCCCGAGCGCGGCCGCGACCGGCGGGTGGAAGCGGCAGTCCCCCGGCACGAGCCCGCCGACGAACGCGGCCACCGCGCGCTCGGCGCAGTCGGTCGGGTCGGAGAACAGCACGCCGTGCCCTGCGTCCGGCACCTCGACGAGATGCGCCCCCGGCAGCTCGCGCGCCAGCGCCAATGCGTCGGCGCGGGGCGTGCGGAGGTCCTCGTCGCCCGACAGGATCAAGGTCGGCGTCGAGGGCAGCGGCGGCTGCGGCTGCCCGATCGGCGCCTCCGGCCAGCCGCGGCAGAGATCCGCCAAGCCGAGCGCCATCGCGCTCGCGCGGTCGAACGGCGCGAACGCGCCGTCGGGGATCGCCGCGGCGGCGGCGTTCTCCGCCGCGTGGCGCTGCGGAAGCGGCGTGCCGCTCGGCCACGGCACCTGCCCGTCCTCGCACGTCGTCGCGAGGTACACGGCGTCGCTGTCGCTTCCCGCGCTCGACGAGCCGGCGCCCGCACTGAGCGTGAGCCGCAGCAGCGGCGTCGCGTCGCCCCGCAGCGCGCCGCGCACCGCGGCGGGCAGCGCCGCGCGCAGATAGCGGTCGAAGTCGCCCGCGAGCACCAGCCCGAGCAGGCCGGACTCCCCGAGCGACGCGGAGGTCGCGTGGCCATGGCCGTCGATCGCGGACCCGTGAAGGCGCGCGCGACCGAGCTGACGCGCGAGCCGCGCGACGTCGCCGCCGGGATCGTGCGTGAAGTGACAGGCGCCGTTGCAGACGCCGCGCAGCACGCGCGGCACGGCGGTCAGCGTGCTGCGCTGGAACGGGTCGATCCCGTTCGGCGGCACGACCGAGTCGAGGATCACGCGGTCGACGTGCTGCGGGTACGCAGCCGCATACGCGAGCGCGACCTTGGTCCCGTACGACGTCCCGTAGAGGATCAGCTTGTCGACGCCGAGCGCCGCACGCACCGCCTCGACGTCGGCCACGGAGGCGGCCGTCGTGTAGTCCGCGCGCGGCGGGCCGATGCTCTGCGCGCAGCCGAGCACGGCGGCGGCGAGCGTGCCCGGCCCCGCCAGCTCGTCGCAGCGCAGCAGCCCCGAGCCGCCGGTGCCGCGTTGGTCGAACGTGACAAGCTCGCGCGTGCGCAGCACCGGCTTGAGCACACCGCCGAACGCGTCGAGCAGCGGCGTCGCCGCCTGACCCGGACCGCCCGCAAGCGCGAAGATCGTCGCCTGCGGCGCGCCGCCATCGCTCGGCGGCAGCGCCTTCACGCGCAGCGAGATCGTCCCCGCCAGCGCACCCGTGCGGTCGAGCGGGACGCTCACCCGCCCGCACAGCGTGGTGTCGGCCGGCACGCTCGTGCAGCGGCCCAGCACGCCGGCCGACCCGCTCCCCGACGCACTGAGCAGCAAGCCCGCGACGAGCGCAGCGAGGATCAGCGGACGGGCACGCACCACGACCACTGTGACAGGCCGCAGTCATGGGCGCGCCCGGTGCTGTCAGCTCTGCGCCAGCAACTCCCGCAGCACGTACGGCAGGATGCCGCCGTTGCGGTAGTAGCGCTGCTCCTTCGGCGTGTCGATCCGCACCGTCACGGTGAACGTCGTGTCGTCCGCTCTCACCGTCAGCTCGCGCGGGACCTCGTCGCCGCCCGCGATCCCCTCGATCGTGAAGGTCTCGCGGCCGGTGAGGCCGAGCGAGGCGGCCGACTCGCCGTCCTTGAACTGGAGCGGCAGGACGCCCATGCCGACGAGGTTCGAGCGGTGGATGCGCTCGAAGCTCTCGGCGATCACCGCGTGCACGCCGAGCAGGTTCGTTCCCTTCGCGGCCCAGTCGCGCGAGGAGCCGGAGCCGTACTCCTTGCCGCCGATCACGACGAGCGGCGTGCCCTCCTGCGCGTACCGCATCGCGGCGTCGTAGATCGACATCTGCTCGTCATCCGGAAGGTGGAGCGTCACGCCGCCCTCCGTGCCCGGAGCGAGGAGGTTTCTGAGGCGGATGTTCGCGAACGTGCCGCGCATCATCACCTCGTGGTTGCCGCGCCGCGCGCCGTAGGAGTTGAAGTCCTTGCGCTCGACGCCGTGCTCCTGGAGGTAGCGGCCGGCCGGCGAGTCCGGCTTGATCGCGCCGGCGGGCGAGATGTGGTCGGTCGTGACCGAGTCTCCGAGCAGGGCGAGCACCCGTGCTCCCTCGATGTCCGTCACCGGCGTCGGCTCCGCAGGCATGTCGACGAAGTACGGCGGGTTGCGTACATACGTCGACTCGTCGGCCCAGGCGAACTTGTCGCCGCCCGGCACCTCCAGTCCGCGCCAGCGGTCGTCGCCCGCGTAGACGCCGTCGTAGGACGTCACGAACATGTCGGACTGGACTGCCTGCTCGATCGTGCGCGCGACCTCCTCGGCGCTGGGCCAGATGTCTCTCAGGTAGACGTCGTTGCCGTCCGCGTCCTCGCCGAGCGGATCGTTCTGCAGGTCGACGTCCATCGTGCCCGCGAGCGCGTAGGCGACGACCAGGGGCGGCGAGGCGAGGTAGTTCATCTTCACGTCGGGGTTGATCCGCCCCTCGAAGTTGCGGTTGCCGGAGAGCACCGAGCAGACCGCGAGGTCGTTGTCGTTGACGACCTTCGAGATCTCCTCCGGCAGCGGGCCGGAGTTGCCGATGCACGTCGTGCAGCCGTAGCCGACGAGGTTGAAGCCGAGCTGGTCGAGCGCGTCGGTCAGGCCTGCGCGCTCGTAGTACTCGGTCACGACCTTCGAGCCCGGCGCGAGCGAGGTCTTCACCCACGGCTTCGCTCTCAGCCCTCGCTGCACCGCGTTGCGGGCGAGCAGCCCGGCGCCGAGCATCACCGACGGGTTGGACGTGTTCGTGCAGCTCGTAATCGCGGCGATCACGACGCGCCCGTGGTCGAGCGTCGTCTCCGTGCCGTCGGCGAGCGTGACCGGAACCTCGCTGCGCGTGCGCTGCACGACGGTAGCCTGCGCGGGCGCCGCGGGCGCCGGGTCCTGCGACGAGATCGGATCGCTCGCGGGGAACGTTTCTTCGACCGACACGTCGTGCCCGTTCCCGTCCGGCACGTAGCCTTCGAGCGCTTCGCGGAACGCTTGCTGCGCGTCGGTCAGCGCGATGCGGTCCTGCGGACGCTTGGGGCCCGCGATGCTCGGGACGACCTCCGACAGGTCCAGCTCCAGCGTCTCGCTGTAGGTCGGCTCCTCGCTGTCCTCGTCGTGCCAGAGGCCCTGCGCCTTCGCGTAGGCCTCCACCAGCGCGATCTGCTCCTGCGCGCGGCCGGTGAACGCCATGTAGCGCAGCGTCTCGGCGTCGATCGGGAAGCACGCGCAGGTCGAGCCGAACTCCGGCGACATGTTGCCGATCGTCGCGCGGTCGGCCAGCGGCAGCCGCCCGACGCCGGCGCCGAAGAACTCGACGAACTTGCCGACGACGCCGTGTCTGCGCAGCAGCTCGGTGACGGTGAGGACGAGGTCGGTCGCGGTCGCGCCCTCGCGCAGCTCGCCGCTCAGCTTGAAGCCGATCACCTGCGGGATCAGCATCGACATCGGCTGGCCGAGCATCGCCGCCTCCGCCTCGATCCCGCCGACGCCCCAGCCGAGCACGCCGAGGCCGTTGACCATCGTCGTGTGCGAGTCGGTGCCCACAAGGGTGTCCGGGTAGGCCTGGCCGCTCTCGTCGTCGACGAACACGACGCGCGAGAGGTACTCCAGGTTCACCTGGTGCACGATCCCCGTGTCCGGCGGCACGACCTTGAAGCCCTCGAACGCGCCCTGTCCCCAGC
>DATNAP010000058.1:0-18887 GCA_035572475.1 Conexibacter sp.
TCAGTCGCCAACGGCGAACCGCGTGAAGCGGCGGATCACGATGTTCTCGCCCGTTCTGGCGGCGAGCGCGGCGCGGATCTCCTCGATCGTGCGGCCCTCGTACTTCTCGCCGTTGACGTGCGCCTGCTTGAGCAGGACGACTTCCTTGAGCCAAGAGTCGACCTTGCCTCTGACGATGTTGCCGCGGATGTTCTCCGGCTTGTCGGCGAACTGCTCCTCCGCGATGCGCGTCTCGCGCGCGACGTCCTCGGCCGGGACGCCGTCCTCGTCGACCGCGACCGGCGCGGCCGCGGCGACGTGCAGCGCGAGATCCCTCGCGAACCCGACGAAGTCGTCGTTGCGGGCGACGAAGTCGGTCTCGCAGTCGACCTCGACGAGCACGCCGATCTTGCCGTTCGAATGGATGTAGGACTGCACGGTGCCCTCGCTGGCCTCGCGCTCGCCGCGCTTCTCGGCCTTCGCGGCACCCTTGATGCGCAGCGCCTCGATCGCCTTCTCGATGTCGCCGTCCGCCTCGACGAGGGCCTTCTTGCACTCCATCATCCCTGCGCCGGTGCGCTCGCGCAAGGCCTTGACGTCTTGGGCGGTGATGCTCATGCGCTGGGCTCCCCCCCGGAGCCGGAGTCGTCGGTCGTGGTGGTGGTCGCGGTCGCCTCAGCGGGCGCGGCGGCGGCCTCGGGCTCGGCGGCCGGCGCCTCGGTCGCGGGCTCGACCTGGGCCGGCTCGGCGGGAGCGGCGGGCGCCTCCGCCGCAGCCGGCTGCGCCGCGGCGGCGGCCTGCTGCGCCTGCGCGGCGGCGGCCTGCTCGGCAGCGCGTTTGGCCTCCTCGGCCTCTCTGCGCGCCTGCTCCTCGGCCTCGCGTTTGGCGGCCTCCTCGGCCTCGCGCTTGGCCTGCTCCTCCGCCTCGCGCGCGGCGCGCGCCTCGGCCTCGACGCGGGCCTTCTCCTCGGCCTCCTTGCGCGCGCGCTCCTCCTCCTCGCGGAAGATGCGGTTGCCCTCGCCGATCACGTCGCCGAGCGCGCCCGCGACCACCGCGCAGGAGCGGATCGCGTCGTCGTTGCCGGGAATCACGAAGTCGATCCCGTCGGGGTCGCAGTTCGTGTCGACGAGTCCGATGATCGGGATGCGCAGGCGCTGGGCTTCGCGCACGGCGATCGCCTCGGTCTTCAGGTCGATCACGAACATCGCGTCGGGCACGCGCTGCATGTGCTTGACGCCGCCGAGGTTCGCCTGGAGCTTCGCGAGGTCGGCCTGCGCGGCCATCCGCTCGCGCGTGGGCAGCAGCGCGAGCTGGCCCTCCGCCTCGTAGCGCTCGAGGTCGTGCAGCCGTCTGATGCGGCCCGAGATCGTGCCGAAGTTCGTCAGCAGGCCGCCGAGCCAGCGGTGGTTGACGTAGGGCATGCCGGACGCCTCGGCCGAGTCCTTGATCGCATCGCGCGCCTGCTTCTTCGTGCCGACGAACAGCACGCTGCCGCCGCGGTGGGCGAGCGCGGAGGCGAACTCGCGCGCCTCCTGAAGCAGCTCGTCGGTCTGCAAGAGGTCGATGATGTAGATGCCGGCCCGCTCGCCGAAGATGAAGCGGCGCATCTTGGGGTTCCAGCGGCGCGTCTGGTGGCCGAAGTGGACGCCGGCCTCCAGCAGCTCCTTGATTCCTGCCTGAGCCACGATGTGCTCCCTTATGTGGTGGTGCGGATTCCCGGCCGGAGGCGTCGCGATCCGGCGCAGAAGGCGCCGGACAGGGTCGCGAGCCCCGGATCGACCGGGGTAGACGACGGATTCCGCGGGATTCTAGACTGTTCGCGGTTCCGCCTTGGCCTCCAGTCGCTCCAGGACGGCGGCGAGGTCCGACGGAAGCGGCGAGGTCACGTCGACCTGCTCGCCCGTGACCGGATGCGCGAACGCGAGGCGGGCGGCGTGCAGGAACTGGCGCGTGAGGCCAGCCGCCCCGGGCGTTCCGTACTCCGGGTCGCCCGCGACCGGATGTCCGATCGCCTTGAGGTGGACGCGGATCTGGTGCGTGCGGCCGGTCTCCAACCTGACCCGCAGCAGCGCGAAGCCGGGCAGCGCGCGCTCCAGCTCGAAGTGCGTGCGCGCCGCGCGCGGGACGTCGGTGTGCGTCGACATGCGCGTACGCACGCGGCGATCGCGGCCGATCGGCGCGTCGATCGTGCCGCTGCGCGCGGGCGGGCAGCCCTCGACGAGTGCGAGGTACTCGCGCCGCACGTCGCGTCTGCGAATCAGCGCCTGCAGCGCACGGTGGACGGCCTCCGACTTCGCGACCACGAGCAGGCCCGACGTGTCCTTGTCGAGCCGGTGCACGATCCCCGCGCGGGCGACGTCGTCCCCGGTGGGCGGGATCGATACGCGGCCGGCGAGCGCCTCCGCGAGCGTCGCGCCGCGGTGGCCGCGCGCCGGGTGCACGACGACGCCGGCCGGCTTGTCGACGACGAGCAGGTGCTCGTCCTCGAAGGCGACGTCGAGCGCAACCGCGTGCGGCGCGCCGACCGCCGGCTGCGCCGCCGGGTCGGGCGCGACCTGCACGCGCTCGCCGGCCGCGACGCGGTGACGCTTGGGGCGCACGACCCCGTCGACCGTCACGCGCCCGGCGTCGAGCGCGCGCTGCGCCGCGCTGCGCGAGCCGAGCGGCTCCGCCAGCAGCTGGTCGAGCCGCTCGCCCGCGGCGGCGGCGCCGACCTCAATCCTCAGCGGCTCTGCCACCGAGCTCGAGCACGAGCACGAGCGCCACGACGCCGCATGTGATGCACATGTCGGCGACGTTGAAGGCCGGCCAGTGCGGGACGTGGATGAAGTCGGTCACGTAGCCGTGGTGCACGCGATCCACCAGGTTCCCGAGCGCGCCGCCGAGCACGAGCCCGGTCGGCAGCCACAGCAGCGGCCGCTCGGCGTGGCGCGCGAAGTAGACGACCAGCAGCGCGAGCGCGCTGAGCGTGACGATCAGGACGAGCACGCCGCCTTTGCCGAGGAAGCCGAACGCGACGCCTCTGTTGTGGACGTTCACGAACGACAGCGGACCGATCACGGCGTGGCGCTCGGCGAGCGAGATCGAGGAGCGCACGAGCGCCTTCGTCCCCTGGTCGACGAGCAGCACGACGACGACCACGAGCCCGGCGAGCGCCCAGCGCGCCGCGTGGGCGCGCGTCGCTGTCGGTGCGCCGCTGACGCCCGCGTCGTCCATCAGCCTTGGATCAGCGAGACGACGATCCGCCAGACGACGATCAGCACGAACGTCGCGACCATCGGGCTGAGGTCGAGCGGCCCCATCATCGGCAGCACGCGCCGGAAGATCCGCAGGTACGGCTCGACGACCTGCCGCAGGAACTCGACGATCGCGTTCCACCAGCGCGAGTACGGCGGCCGGATCCCGACCGAGTACATGATGCTGATGACGACGTAGGCGAAGATGCAGATCAGGTAGACGGTGAAGAGCGCATCGACGTAGCGGGCGACGTCGCTGCGCGTCGACGCCAGCAGGATCACCGCGCCGCTCACCGTCTCCCCCCGTGCACGGCCGCATCGGCCGCCGCCTGGAACGCCGCGCGCAGGCCGCCGTCCTCGAGCGCGGCGAGGCCGCGGGCGGTGACGCCGCCCGGCGAGGTGACCGCGCGGCGCAGCGCGAGCGTGTCGAAGTCGCGCGCGGCGAGCAGCGCCGCGGAGCCTTCGGCCGTCGCGGTCGCCAGCTCGACGGCCATCCGCGGCGGCATGCCGAGCCGCACGGCGGCGTCGACCTGCGCCTCGACGAACAGCGACACGTACGCGGGCCCGACGCCCTGAATCGCCGTCGCCACCTCGATCAATCTCTCCGGCACGGTCACGACGGTGGCGACCCGCTCCAGCAGCGCCGTGACGCCCGCGTCCTCGTCGCTCTCCGCCGCGCGGCAGATCACGCCTCTGCGGATCTCGACCGCGACGTTGGGCATCAGGCGCACGACCGCCCTGGCGCCCGGGTACGCCCGGCGCAGGGCATCGAGGGTGACGCCCGCGAGGATGCTGACCACGACGCTTCCGCTCTCGCTGCCCTCGACCTGCGCCGCGACGGCGTCGAGCTGATCCGGCTTGTGGCAGAGGAAGACCGCGTCGGCGGCCGCCGCGAGCGCCGCGTTCGACCCCGCCGCCTCGCCGCCCAGCTCGGCCGCCAGCGCCTCGGCCTTGCCGGGAACCGCGTCGGTGCACAGCACCGGATCGCCCCAGCCGCGCGCCAGCGCGGAGGCCATGTTGCCTGCTCCGATCAGTCCGACGCGCATGGGCGGCAAGCGTAGCGGCAGCGCTCGCCGCGCGGCCGGCCGGCTCAGCTCTGGTTGAAGAAGCCCTTCTCGATCAGCCGCGCGCGCTCCTCGGCGGAGACCTCGACGTTGCGGGGCGTGAGCAGGAAGACCTTGTCGGCGATCCGCTGCATGCCGCCGTCGAGCGCGTACGTGAGGCCGGACGAGAAGTCGATCAGGCGCTTCGAGAGGTCGGTGTCCGAGCCCTGCAGGTTGAGGATCACCGGGATCGAGTCCTTGAACTTGTCGGCGACGTCCTGCGCGTCGTTGAACGACTTGGGGATCACGAGATGCACGCGCACGTCGCGGCCGTTCCTGGCGCCGCCATCGACCGGGCGCAGCACGCTCGTGCGCCGGGCGGCCGGCTCGTCGTCGGCGAAGATGTCGTCGAACTCGTCACGGCGCCGGCGGCTGGAGGACAGGCGCCGCACGTTCGGGCGCTCGCGGTAGCTCTCCTGCAGCTCCGCCTCCGGCTCGTGGTAGGCGGGCTCGTGGTCGTCGTAGTCGTCCTCGACGGCGAGGCCGAAGTAGACGAGCGTGCGATGCCAGGTGTCGCGGAATGCCATGACGTCGAGGGATTCGCGGAGGCCGGAGAGATCCCTGCAAAGGGATTATGACGCCTATCTGTACAGAACCGAGCCCAGGCGCACGATCGTGGCGCCCTCCTCCACCGCCACCTCGTAGTCCTGCGAGGTGCCCATCGAGAGGTGCGCGAGGTCGTGGGCGGCAGCCAGCTCGCGCAGGGCGGCGAAGTGCGGGCGGCTCTCCTCCGGCGTCGCGGCCGCGGGCGGCATCGTCATCAGGCCGACGACGGGCACCGGGCAGCGCGCGACGAACGCCGCCAGCTCGCCGGGGGCGATGCCGCTCTTCGACGCCTCGCCGGCGACGTTGACCTCGATCAGCGCCTCCGCCCGATGCTTCGCGAGCTGCGCCAGCGCGGAGTCGCTCGCAACGGAGTGGATGTAGCGGACGTGCGGCGCGAGGTCCTTCACCTTGCGGCTCTGCAGGTGCCCGATGAAGTCCCAGGTGAAGACGCCGGGATACGCCAGCGCCTTCGCGACCAGGTCCTGCGCGCGGTTCTCGCCCACGGTTTTGATGCCAGCCGCCGCGAGGGTTTCCAGCTCATCGAGTGCGACGTACTTCACGGCCGCGAGGAGCTCCACCTCGGCCGGGTCGCGGCCGGCGCGCTTGGCCGCCTGGGCGATCCGCTCACGCGCCTCCGCGACGCGCTCGCGCACCTTCCCGGCGTCCAGCCCCGTGATCAGCTCCGCCACGCGATCCCCGCCTGCCGCCCCGTCACCCCGCCGTCGCGGCGGTGGGAGAAGAACGCGCCGGACTCGGCGCACAGCGTGCAGATGCCGACGTCGTGGACCTGCGCGACGCCGGCGGCGGTCAGGCGCTCGCGGGCGATCGCCTTCAGGTCGATCGGCGCCGCCGCTTCCGCGCTCCGCCCGAACGCCGCGTGCACCTCGGGGCCGACCTCGTAGCAGCAGCCGCCGGCGCCGGGCCCGATCGCGGCCTGCACCGGCGTGTCCCCGGCCAGCTCGCGTATCGCTCGGACGCCTTCCTCGACCACACCGGCCGCCAGCCCGCGCCAGCCCGCGTGGACCATCGCGACCGCGCCCGGCGCGATCAGCGCGATCGGGAGGCAGTCGGCGGTCAGGACGAGGGCCGCCGGCCCCGGCGTCGCGGTGGCCTGTCCGTCGGCCTCGCTTGGTGCTCCGCCGGCCGTGGCGCGCCGCTCGACACGCGCACCATGGACCTGCCGCCCCTGAACGACGGCATCGAGGGGGAGGCCGATCGCGTCGGCGACGATCTGGCGGTTGCGGTCGACGGCGTCCGGGTCGTCGTCGGTCCACCGCCCCAGGTTGAGCGACGCGTACGCGCCCTCCGACACTCCGCCGCGCCGCGTCGTGAACAGCGCGCGGCCGCCCGGCAGCGCGATCCCGATGTGGTCGCCGACACGCTCGAACGGGGTGGGCAGCATCAGCCGGATCGTAACTCTGGTCATCTATGCCTCCCTGAGACGCACAGATGACCAGAGTTCAGGCGGCGGCGAGCGCGACGGCGAGCTGGGCGTCGCGGTCGGGCGCCTCGCCGTCGAGGCGGGCGCGCAGCGCGGCGGCCAGGGCTCGGCCGATGGCCTCGCCCTGCGGGACGCCGGCGGCCAGGAGGTCAGCGCCGTCGATGGCGAGGCGGACGTGGCGGAGGTCCTCGATCCACGTCCGCGCGGCGTCCTCGGCGCCGAGCGCCCCGGCGAGCGCGACGGCCTCGACCGGCGCGCCGCGAACTGCCGCGGCGATCTCGGAGGGCCGCGACGCGCGCGACAATCTTCCCTCGATGCCATCCGCCTGGGCGCAGGCCACGACGGTGTCGCGGTCCCGCGCGCAGAACCCGAGCGCGTCGAGCCAGCCCGCCAGCGGCGCCGACTCGATCGACCGGCACGCGCTCGCGAGCAGCAGCAGATCCGCGCGACCGTCATCCGACAGCAGCGCGAGCGCCCGCTCCGCCAGCGCCGCGTCGACCGCGAACGGCACGCCGAGCGGCCATCTCGTCACCCACGCCAGCGCTTCCACCGCCGACGGCTCGCGCAGCAGCAGCCGCAGCTCGCTCCCCACCCGCGTCGGCGTGACCGTCGCCAACGCGCCCGCCGCGACGGCGGCGTCGGCGAGCGCGGCCGTCGCATCCTCCACTCCGAACCCCAGCCGCGTCGCGTAGCGCACGAGCCGCAGCAGGCGCGTCGGGTCGTCGAGGAACGACCGCGCGTGCAGCACGCTCAGCACGCGGGCGTCAAGGTCCTCGAACGCGTCCGGTGCGGCCGCGACGCGCCCGTCCATCGCCACGGCGATCGCGTTGACGGTGAAGTCGCGCCGCGCGAGGTCCTCCTCGATCGTCCCCGGCCGCACGTCGGGCAGCGCGCCCGGCTGGGCATACGTCTCGGCCCGCGCGGTCGCGAGGTCGTAGACGTGACCGCCGGCTGCCACCGTAGCCGTGCCGAAGCGGTCGTGCACGGTCACGGAGCCGTCGAGCGCCTCCCCCAGCCGCCGCGCCGCCTCGACCGCGTCCCCCTCGATGACGACGTCAAGATCGACCGCAGCGCCCCGCCCGAGCAGCAGGTCCCGTACGGCGCCACCGACGATCCAGGCGTGCGGCAGCACGTTGAACAGCGGGACTGCCGCCGGCAGCGAGCGAACGTCGGGGGACGGCTTCATCGGAGCGATCATCTACCATCCGCGCCCGATGTCGAGGCTCCGCCCACGTCGCGTTCGGCGCGGACTGCTCGCAGCGGTCGTCCTTCTGCTCGCAATCGCGGGCGGCGCTGTCGCGTACGTGCTTGCGCACACACCCGGAAACGTGTCGCACCCGGACGTCGAGTTCACGACCGGATCGACCGCCACCGCACCGCCGAGACCGCAGGCGCTCGACGCCTTCCTGTGGCCGACGTACGGCTTCCAGGAGAACCGCACGCGCGACTTCAGCGCCGCGCCGGGCTACCTCAGACCGCACTTCAGACGCGGCTGGACCTACCGCGGCGGCGCGCTGCTCGAGTTCCCGCCCTCGATCGACGGCGGCTCGCTCTACGTGCTCGACGACAACGGCGTCCTGACGGCGTTCGACAAGGTCAGCGGCCATGTCCGCTGGCAGCGCAAGGCCGGCCGACTCGCGGCCGCCACCCCCGCGGTCGGCGACGGGAACGTCTACGCGGTCGCGCTGAACGGGCTCGGCGGCAGCGGGAACGGCCGCGTCGCCGCCTACCGCGCGCGCGACGGCCACCAGCTGTGGGCGAAGGCGCTGCCGAGCCGCGCCGAGTCCTCGCCGCTGCTGCGCCACGGCGTCCTCTACTTCGGCAGCGAAGACGGGACCGTCTACGCGCTGCGCGCCCGCGACGGCCGCACGCTCTGGACCTACCATGCGAGCGGCGCCGTCAAGGGCGGCCCCGCCTACGCGAACGGGAACCTCTACTTCGGAGACTACGGCGGCAAGGTGCACGCGGTGCGCGCGAGCGACGGCCACGAGGTGTGGTCGGTCGGGACGAGCGGCACGCGCTTCGGCTTCGGCTCCGGCAGCTTCTACTCGACGCCCGCGCTCGCGTTCGGGCGCGTCTACCTCGGCAACACCGACGGCCGCGTCTACTCGTTCGCGCAGCGCGACGGCAAGCTGGCGTGGGCGACCGGCACCGGCGCGTACGTCTACGCCTCCCCCGCCGTCGCCGACACGCCCGGGCTCGGGCCGACCGTCTACATCGGCTCCTACGACGGCAGCTTCTACGCGTTCGACGCGCGCTCCGGCGCGGTGCGCTGGCGCTTCCCGGCGGGCGCGAAGATCTCCGGCTCGGCGACGATCGTGGGCGACGTCGTCTACTTCTCGGACCTCGGCGCGCGCAACACGATCGGCCTGAACGTGCGCACCGGCCGCAGAGCGTTCTTCTGGCCCGACGGCGCGTTCAACCCGGTCGTCGCCGACCGCCGCGCGATCTACCTCGACGGCTACGTAAACATGTACGAGCTGCTGCCCGCCAGCGCGACGCCGCGCTGGCAGCGCGCGCAGGCGGCGGCCAAGCGCGCGGCGAGCGCGACCGCTAGATAGACCGCACCGGCACGCCCGCGGCGGCGAGGTGCGCCTTGATCTCGGGAACCGTGTGGCGGCCGTAATGGAGGATCGACGCGCACAGGACCGCGTCGGCGCCCGCGTGCAGCGCGTCGACCAGGTCGTCCAGCTCGCCGGCGCCGCCCGACGCGATCACCGGCACGTCGACCGCCTCGGCCACGGCGCGCGTCAGCGCGAGGTCATAGCCGGCGTTCGTGCCGTCGCGGTCCATGCTCGTGAGCAGGATCTCCCCCGCCCCGCGTGCGACGCCCTCGCGCGCCCACTCCACGACATCGCGGCCCGTTGGCGTGCGGCCGCCGGCGACGTACACCTCCCAGCCCTCGCCGTCCGTCCGCGCCTTCGCATCGATCGCCAACACCACGCATTGGCTCCCGAACTGCTCCGCCAGCTCGTCCACCAGCTCCGCCCGCGCGACCGCCGCCGAGTTGACCGACACCTTGTCCGAGCCGGCGTCGAGCACCGCCTGGGCGTCCTCGACGCTGCGGATCCCGCCGCCGATCGTGAACGGGATGAAGACCTCGTCGGCGGTGTGGCGCGCCAGCTCCACGACCGTGTCGCGCTTGTCGTGCGTCGCCGTGATGTCGAGGAAGACCAACTCGTCAGCGCCGGCGGCGTCGTAGCGCTGCGCCAGCTCGATCGGGTCGCCGGCGTCGCGCAGGTCGACGAAGCCGGTGCCCTTCACGACGCGGCCGCGATCGACGTCGAGGCACGGGATGACACGCTTCGTGTGCATGCCGTCAGGTCGGGCCGGCGGCCGGCTCGCCGCCGTGCACGCCGGCCTTGCGGCGCCGCGGCTTGCGGTCGGCGTCCTCGCGCAGCGCCGCGCGCGCGTCGGCGACGCTGAAGCGCCGCTCGTAGAGCGCCTTGCCGACGATCACGCCGGTGAGGTTCACCTGCCGCAGCTCCGCGAGCGCTCTGAGGTCCTCGAGCGTGCCGATCCCGCCCGAGTAGATGAACGTCCCGCGCACGGCCTCCGCGACGCGCCGCACCTCGTCCACGTCGGGGCCGGTAAGCATCCCGTCGCGCTCGATCGAGGAGTAGACGAGCCGCTTGACGCCGCGCCGTTGCAGGTGCTCGATCACCCTGGCCGCCTCCATCTCCGTCTGGTGCGTCCAGCCCGCGCTCGCGACGCGCCCGGCGCGCACGTCGACCGACACGGTCACGCGCGAGCCGTGCTTCGCGATCGCGTCGTCGAGGAAGTCGACGTCGGTGTAGGCGGCCGTGCCGAGGATCACGCGCTCCGCGCCGGCCGCGAGCGCGGCCTCGATCGACTCGATCGAGCGCAGCCCCCCGCCGAACTGCACCGGCACGCCGAGCTCCCCCGCGATCCGCTTCAGGTGCTCCAGGTTCGACGGCGCCCCGTCGCGCGCGCCGTCGAGATCGACGACGTGCAGCCAGCGCGCACCGCCCTCGACCCACGCGCGCGCCGCGGACAGCGGCTCGGCGTCGTAGACGGTCTCCTGCGCGAAGTCGCCCTGCGCGAGCCGCACGGCCTTGCCGCCGCGGATGTCGATCGCTGGGTAGAGGATCACGCCGGCATCCGTTCGCGCTCGCAGACCGCGCTGAACGACGTCAGCAGCCGCAGGCCGGCGGCCGACGACTTCTCCGGGTGGAACTGCACGCCGAAGACGTTCTCGCGCGCGACCGCGGTGACGAAGCGCTCGCCGTACTCGACGGTCGCGAGCACGTCGTCGGGGTCGGCCGGGTGCGCCGCCAGGGAGTGCACGTGGTAGAAGGCGGTCTCGGCCGGCAGGCCGGCGTTCAGCCGCGAGGCGCGCTCGAAGCGCGCGACGTTCCAGCCGATGTGCGGCACGCGCAGGCCGCCGGCGGCAAGCGGGCGCACGTCGCCGCGCAGCAGCCTGAGGCCGTCGCACGGTTCCAGCTCGATCGACCGCTCGAACAGCAGCTGCATGCCGAGGCAGATCCCGAGCAGCGGCGTGCCGGACTGCGCGCGCTCCCCGATCAGCTCGTCGAGGCCGAGCGTGCGCAGGTGCTCCATCGCGCGCGGGAACGCGCCGACGCCCGGCACGACGACCCCGTCCGCTGCGCGGATCGCTTCGTGGTCGGACGTCAGCAGCGGCCGCGCGCCGACGTGGGCGAACGCCTTTTCGACCGAGCGGCGGTTGCCCATCCCGTAGTCGACGATCGCGATCGTGGGCGCCGAGCCGCTCGCGCTCATGCCGTCAGCGTCCCCTTCGTGCTCGGCACGCCGCTCTCCGCCGGGTCGATCGCGACCGCCGCGCGCAGCGCGCGCGCGAACGCCTTGAACGACGCCTCGATCATGTGATGGACGTTCGTGCCCGCCTCGACGGTCAGGTGCAGCGTCAGCTTCGCGTTCGCGGCGACCGCGCGGAAGAACTCCTCCGCCAGCTCGTGGTCGAAGTTGCCGATCGCACCCGCCGGCAGCTCGGCGTCGTAGGCGAGGAACGCGCGGCCCGAGACGTCGATCGCGCATGACGCGCGCGCCTCGTCCATCGGGATCGTCGCGGCGCCATAGCGGAAGATGCCGGCGCGGTCGCCGAGCACCGCGTCGAGCGCCTGCCCGAGGCAGATCCCGACGTCCTCGACCGTGTGGTGCGCGCCCGTCTGCAGGTCGCCGCTCGCCGCGACCTCGAGGTCGAGGCGGCCGTGGCGCGCGAGCAGGTCGAGCATGTGGTCGAGGAAGCCGACGCCCGTCTCGCGGCCGCCGTCGCCCGACCCGTCGAGCGCCAGCGTCAGGCGCACGTCGGTCTCGCCGGTTCTGCGGTGGATCTCGGCGCTGCGGCTCATCGATCCGCATTCTCCCGGATGCGCGCGCGCATTGACTCCGCGTGCGCGCCGAAGCCCTCCGCGCGCGCCAGCGCGATCCCGTCGGGCGCGAGCGCGGCAGCGGCGGCGGGCGGGATCCGCACCTCCGCCATCCGCCGCCGGAACGTGCGCGCGGACAGCCCGGAGGCGTAGCGCGCGGCGCCATCGGTCGGCAGCACGTGGTTGGATCCGGCGAGGTAGTCGCCGAACGCGGTCGCCGCGCCGGCGCCGACGAACAGGCAGCCGGCGCGCGTGACGCGCGGCGCGAGCGCCTCGGCGCCCGGGCCGATCAGTTGCAGATGCTCCGGCGCGAACGCCTCGGCGAGCGCGAGCGCGGCGTCGAGGTCCGCCGTCTGCACGAGCACGGCCGCGCCCGCCTCCGGCGCGTCGGCCAGCTCGGCGGCGAGCGCGTCGAGCACGGCGCCGTCGGCCGCGGCCGCGACGACGAGGCTGTCGGCCCCGTGCTCCGCCTGCGCGCGCAGGTCGAGCGCCGCGAGCGCGGCGTCCCCCACGCGGTCGAGCACGACGACCAGGTCGCTCGGCCCGGCGAAGCCGTCGATCCCGACACGGCGCGCAACCTGACGCTTCGCTGTCTGCACCCACAGGTTCCCCGGCCCGACGATCACATCGACAGCACGGATCGTCTCAGTGCCGAACGCGAGCGCAGCGATTGCGTGCGCCCCACCCATCCGGTACACCTCGGTGACGCCGGCCAGCCCACATGCCGCGAGGACAAGGGGATCCTCGGACGGCGTACAGACGACAACCTCGCGTACGCCTGCCGCCTGCGCGGTCACGGCGCCCATGATCACGGTCGAGGGATACGGCGCCCGCCCGCCCGGCACGTACACCGCCGCGCGCTCGACCGGCAGCTCGCGCAGCACGACCGTCTGGCCCTCGGGCAGATCAACGGAGCGCTCCTCGTCCACGCCGGCCTCGGCGACCGCACGCACGTTCGCTACGGCGACCCCCAGCGCCACCCGCACCTCCGGGTCCAGGCCGGCGAGCGCCGCGTCGATCTCCTCCTGCGGCACGTACAGCGGTCCCGGATCCTCGCCCGCAGTGTCCAGCTCGCGGCGGTAGCGCTCCAATGCCTCGTTGCCTCCGGCTTGCACTCCGGCGACGATGAAGCTCACATCCGACGCCACGTCGGCCGCGCTCGGCACGAGCCCGCGCAGCTCCGCGACGAGCGCGGCAGGGTCGCCGGTCAGCGTGCGGCGCTCAAGCCGCACGCACGCGCTCCAGCAGCTCGTCGATCGCGGCGGCCTTCAGCTTGTGCGCGACCGGGTTCGCGATCAGCCGCGCTGTGCACACGACGATCTCTTCGCGCACGACGAGCCCGTTCTCACGCAGCGTCGTGCCGGTCGCGGTCAGATCGACGATCCCGTCCACCAGCCCGGTCAGCGGCGCCAGCTCGACCGACCCCTTCACCTCGATCATCTCCGCCTGACGGCCGGTCGCGGCGAAGTGGCGCGCGGCGATCTTCGGGTACTTCGTCGCGATCCGGACGATGCCGAGACGGCGGCGCGCCTCCTCCATCGGGTCCTCGCCCGCGACCGACGCGAGCACCATCGTGCAGGCGCCGTAGCCGAGATCGAGCAGCTCGTAGACCTCGCGCTCGGACTGCTCCATCAGCACGTCCTTGCCGGTGATGCCGACGTCGGCGGCGCCCTCCGCGACGTACGTCGGCACGTCGGAAGGCCGCATCGTCACGATCCCGACGTCCTCGAACAGCAGCTTGCGGTCGTTCGAGCGCACCTCGCTCGCGTCGATGCCGATGCGCTCGAGCAGGTCGAGCGTCTCGCTGAAGAGCGCGCCGCGGGGAACGGCGACGATCAGGTCGCTCACGCGCGCTCCCCCCGCTCCTCGCCGGCCAGCGCGACGTGCAGCCGCTCGACCGTCAGCGCGAAGCCGACCGCCGGCAGCGGCCGCCCGAAGCGCCCGAGCAGCTCGTCGTAGCGCCCGCCGCCGCCGATCGGCACGCCGAGCGCCGGGTCGTAGACCTGGAAGATCGCGCCCGTGTAGTACCCCAGCTCGCGCACGAGCCCGAGGTCGAAGATCAGCCGCCGCGCGACGCGCGGCTCCAGCAGCGCGTGCACGCCGCGCAGGCCCTCCGCCGCCTCGCCCGCGGGGCCGTCGAGCCCGGACAGGACCTCCGGCCCACCGCGAAGCTGCGGCACGCGCACGAGCTGCTCGGCCGCCCCGGCGGGGAGCGCGAGCATCCCGACCTCGCGCTCCAGGCCGACGAAGTCGCGCGTGACCAGCTCCGCGAGGATCCGTTCGCGAGCCTCGTCGCGCACGTCGAACCCGTCCAGCAGCGCCTGATAGAGGCCCACGTCGCCGAAGCCGATGCGGTAGTCCGCCAGCCCGACCGCGTCGAGCACGTCGCACAGCAGCGTGAGCGCCTCCGCCGTCCCCTGCGGCGCCGGCGCGCCGATCAGCTCGATCCCGGCCTGCAGGAACTCGCGCGGCTGCGCGCGCTGGGGCCGCACGCCGCGGTAGGCGTGCGCGAGATAGCAGAGCCGCAGCGGCGGCTCCGCGCTCGCATAGCGCGTCGCGACGAGCCGCGCGATCGGCACCGTCATGTCGGAGCGCAGCACGAGCACGCGCCCCTGCTCGTCGAACAGGCGGTAGGCGGGCGGCGCGCCGCGCACGTCGCCGCGCGCGAGCGTGTCCTCGTACTCGAGCGCCGGCGTCTGCACCTCGCCGTAGCCGGCCGCCTGGAAGACCTCCAGCGCGCGCGCAGTGATCGCGCGCAGCTCGCGCATCTCGTCCGGCAGCACGTCGCGCGTGCCGCTGGGAATCGGGTGGATCGTCGGCGCGCTCGCGGGCGCCGCGCTCGTGGGGTCCGTGGCGGTCACGGCGCGCTCAGTGGGCGTGGACGCGCGGACTGTCCTCGACGCGCTCGATGCGCGCCCCGAGCGCGCGCAGGCGCTCGTCGATCCGCTCGTAGCCGCGGTCGATCTGGCGGACGTTGCCGATCTCGGTCACGCCGTCGGCGCACAGCGCCGCGATCAGCATCGCCATGCCCGCTCGGATGTCGGGCGACTCGAGCCGTTCGCCGCGCAGCCGGCGCGGGCCGACGACGAGCGCGCGGTGCGGGTCGCAGATCGTGATCGCCGCGCCCATCAGCTGGAGCTTGTCGGTGAAGAACAGCCGGTTCTCGAACATCTTCTCGTGGATGATGACGGACCCCTCCGACTGCGTCGCGAGCGCGAGCGCGATCGAGGTGAGGTCGGCCGGAAACGCCGGCCAGGGGCCGTCCTCGACCTTCGGCTGATAGCCGCCGGCGTCGTTGTGGATCACGAGCTTCTGGCCGCCGGGGACGAACAGGTCCTCGCCGCGGATCTCGCTCTCCAGGCCGAGCCGCGTGAACACGAGCCGGATCATCCGCAGGTCCTCGGCGATCACGTCCTGGATCGTCAGCTCTCCGCCGGTGACGCCGGCGAGCGCCATGAACGAGCCGATCTCGATGTGGTCCGGCGCGATCGTGTGCTCGCAGCCGTGCAGCCGCGCAACGCCGTGGACGGTCATCACGTTCGAGCCGATCCCGTCGATCGCGGCGCCCATCTTCACGAGCATGCGCGCGAGGTCCTGCACGTGCGGCTCCGAGGCGGCGTTGCGGATGACCGTGTCGCCGGCTGTCAGCGCCGCGGCCATCAGCGCGTTCTCGGTCGCCATCACCGACGGCTCGTCCATCAGGAAGTCGCACGGCGCGAGACCGCGAGGCGCGGTCAGCAGGATGTCGCGGCTGTGCTCGACGCGGGCACCGAGCGCCTTGAACGCGTCGAGGTGCGGATCGAGCCGGCGGCGGCCGATCACGTCGCCGCCCGGGGGCGGCATCAGCGCGCGGCCGTGGCGGGCCAGCAGCGGGCCCGCGAGCAGGAAGGAGGCGCGGATGCGCTCCGACAGCTCGCGATCGACGTCGGTGGAGGTCATTCCGTCGGCGCGGATCGCGACCTCGTTCTCGCCGATCCAGTCGACGCGGGCGCCGAGCTGCGCCAGCAGCGCGAGCATCGCTTCGACGTCTTCGATTCTCGGCACGTTGCGGACCACGACCTCGTCGTCGGTCAGCAGCGCCGAGGCGAGGATCGGGAGCGCCCCGTTCTTGTTGCCGGCCGGCGCGATCGTGCCGGAAAGCGGCACGCCGCCTTGGATGACGAACTTTTCCATGCGCGAGGGATGAGGCGAGCGATCGCCGGTGCGGCGGGCGGAGACGGCCTCCGCGCGCTGAGCCAGGGTAACAGCCATGCAGGGGAAGATTTCGCTCGACGCGGTCGGGACCCTGCTTCATCTGTCGAGGATGCGCTCGCTCGCGCCGCCCGCGTGCGTAGGGTGGGCGGCTCGTGTTCGGTCGCTACCGCAGCTTGATGCACCCTCCCGGCGTCCCGCGCCTCGTCGTCAGCGTGCTGATCGGCCGGATTCCGATCGGCATCTTCTCGCTCGCGATCGTGCTGCTCGTGCGCCAGGAGACGCACTCGTTCGCGCAGGCCGGCGCGGCGAGCGCCGCATGGGCGCTCGGCGCGGGGGTCGTCGCGCCGTTGCAGGGGCGGCTGGTGGACCGCTTCGGCCAGCCTGCCGTGCTGATCCCGTCGACGTTGCTGAATGCGAGCGCGGTCGCGGCGATCGTCGTGGGCGCGCGCGCGGGCGCGCCGACGTGGGTGCTCGCGCTGTTCGCGTGGCTCGGCGGGGCGGCGCTGCCGCCGCTCGGTGCGTGCATGCGTTCGATCTGGGCCGACGCGTTCAGCGACGATGCGAGCGCGCGCAGCACGGCGTACACGTTCGAGAGCATGATCGCCGAGCTCTTCTACATCGTTGGACCGGCGATCACGACGGGCCTGATCGCGATCGGCTCGGCGAGCGCCGCGCTGCTGCTCGCGATCGGCCTGAGCGCAGCAGGCACGCTCGCGTTCGCGACCGCCGCGCGCTCACGCGCATGGCGCAGCGACGACAGCGCCCCGCGGTCGCGCGCGGGCGCGTTGGCGGCGCCGGGCATGCGCACGCTGATGCTCGCGATCGTGCCGACGGGGATCGCGTTCGGCGCGCTCGAGGTCGCGATGCCGGCGTTCGCCGTCGCCCAGGGCCACCCCGCCGGGCTCGCCGGGATCTTCCTCAGCGCGATGGCGGTCGGCAGCCTGCTCGGCGGCCTGTGGTACGGCGCACGCGCGTGGAGCGGCCCGATCGTCACGCGCTTCATCGGCCTGCAGGCGCTTTTCATGGTCGGCCTGCTGCCGCTGCTGGTCGCCGACTCGATCTGGTCGATGGCCGTCTTGATGACGATCGCGGGCCTCGCGCTCGCGCCCAGCGCGGCAGCGGGCTATCTCATAGTCGACCACGTCGCCCCGGCCGGCACGGTCACGGAGGCGACGACGTGGGTGATGACCGCGAACATCGCCGGCGGCGCACTCGGCGCCGCGCTCGGCGGGCTGCTCGCGCAGCACACGAGCGTCCACGCCGCCCTGATCCTCGCGTGCGTCGGGCCGTTCTTCGGCACGCTCGTCACGCTCGCCCGCCGCCGCACGCTCGAGGCGGCGCCGGCCCCGGCGCAGCTCACCTCGTAGCGCGCCGGCGCGTCCGCTCCGCCTCAGCGCCAGCGACCGCCGGCGTGCGCCCACGCGCGCAGGTGGTCCACGCCGCAGAACGCGTCCGCGACCCGGTGCTCGCCACGGTGGTGGACGAGCAGCACGCGCGTGTCGCCGACCGCCGCCCCGCACTCGGCGCATGCTCCAAGGGCTGCGTCCTGGCGCGGCCGCTCCGGGAGCGTGCCCGCCCGCCAGTGCGGCCCTTGCATCGCCCACGGCACGACGTGCTCGAGACGACAGAACGCACCCAGCCGCTCTCCCGGCTCCTCCGCCGCGCGATAGCCCTCGTCAGGACCCAGGGCCTTTCCGCACCAGTCGCACCGCTCGCGCGCCATCGGTCGGACCCTAGCGCGCGGCGCAGTAGCAAGCCGCTTGCAATTTCCCTTGCAGACCCCCGGACCGCGATCTAGCTGTTTTCCAGCCGTTTTGCGAGCGCGGACGGGCATCGGAAATGCCGCTGAGCGGTCCGGCGTCCTTCCATCCGCCGACCGAAGTACCTTCACGAACACATGTTCCCCTCCTTGTTCACCCGCCTGGCCGACACCGCGCTTGAGATCGCCGACGCGATGCTCGCGCCGTACCCCGCGAACGACGGCGATGCTCCGAGCCGCGCCCAGGACGCCGACTCGCCCCTGCAGACGCCGGAACGGCCGTCAATCGCCGCACCTCACCCTCACCGCCGGCCACCGCGATCGCCCGGCCGCACGCCCTCTGCGCCCCGGCGCCTCGGCACGGTCCAGCGCGCGGTCCAGCCGTGCACGTCCCCGTTGCCGGCCCACCGCAGCAACGGCACCCGCCCTCGCGCGAGCGCACAGGCGCGCTGAAGCCGAGCGCGCTCCGCAAGCCGGCTCTGAGCGCGGTTCGCCGGCCGACACCGAGCGCGCCTCGCCGCCGGCGCCGCTCCGGCGGCGCCGTCGCGGCACGCAAAGAGCCCCAGCCGCTCGAAGCGACTGGGGCTCTGATGCTAAGAACCGGCGGCGTCCTACTCTCCCAGGCCCTTGCGGGCCAAGTACCATCGGCGCTGAGGGGCTTAACTGCTCTGTTCGGAATGGGAAGAGGTGTTTCCCCCTCGCCATAGCCACCGGAAACCGGTCGAGACCACGCCCTCCACGGGCCTTCAAAACTGCACAGTGCGCCAATCCGGACTTGCTTCAGAAACCTCGCCGACTGTCAGGCGCCGTGTCGCGGCGCTGGCCGTCACCCGCGATGCTCGCCGTAGCTCTACTACGGCTCCGCTCGCGTGCACCGTCCAGCATCCACGATCCGGCGCCCGCCACCTCGGCGCCATTTCTGAAGCAAGTCCCCACGGGTATCAAATATCCGTCAAGCCCTCGACCAATTAGTACCAGTCTCCTACAGGTGTTGCCACCCTTCCAGATCTGGCCTATCAACCTGGTGGTCTACCAGGGGTCTTACTCCCTCAAGGGGATGGGAGAGCTCATCTCGAGGCCGGCTTCCCGCTTAGATGCCTTCAGCGGTTATCCGATCCGCACGTAGCTAACCTGCGGTGCCCTTGGCAGGACAACAGATACACCAGAGGTGCGTTCATCCCGGTCCTCTCGTACTAGGGACAAATCCTCTCAACTCTCCAACGCCCACGGCAGATAGGGACCGAACTGTCTCACGACGTT
>DATNAP010000059.1:0-43624 GCA_035572475.1 Conexibacter sp.
GGTGGCGGTCGAGGAGACGCCGGTGAAGATCAGCCCGAGCGCGTAGAAGTCGATGCCGGCGCTCGGGCTGAACTGCTTCGAGGCGAGTGGCACATAATCGAACCATCCGGCGTCGGGCGCCTGCCCGATCGCGAGCCCGACGTAGACGAAGATCCCCGAGCAGAGGTAGACCCAGTAGGAGAACGCGTTCAGGCGCGGGAAGGCGAGGTCGCGCGCGCCGATCTGCAGCGGCAGCAGGTAGTTGCCGAACGCGCCGATCGAGATCGGGATGACGAACAGGAAGATCATCGTCACCCCGTGCAACGTGAAGACCTCGTCGTAGGCCTGCGGCGAGAGCACGTGCTGATCGGGGCCGATCAGTTGCGTGCGAATCAGCAGCGCCTCGACCCCGCCGGCGGCGAAGAACGCCAGCGCGGTGAAGAAGAACATGATCCCGATGCGCTTGTGGTTCGTCGTCGTCAGCCAGCCGAGCAGGCCGCTGCGCTCCTCCCAGACGCGTTCGAGCCGCTCGACGCGCCGCCGGCGCAGGACGGCCGCGTCGTCGAGCACCGCCATCAGCGCAGCCGCTCCAGGTAGGCGGTGACGGCGGCGAGGTCGGGCCCGGAGAGCCCGAGCGCGGGCATGCGGTCGCCCGGCTTGATCTGCTGCGGGTCGCGGATCCACGCCGCCAGCTCGGCCGGCGTGTTGGGGATCGCGAGCGCGCCGAGCGTCGTGCGGCTCGCGACGTGCGTGAGGTCGGGCCCGATCGTCCCCTGCGCGCCGGTGCCGCGGATCGTGTGGCAGCCGGCGCAGCCCTGCTGCATGAAGACCTGCTGGCCGCGGCGCTCCTGCGCGGTGACGGGTGCGCGCGCGTCGCCGGCCTCGTTTGCGAGCCAGGCGCGGAAGCGCGCCGGCGGGTCGGCGAAGACGTAGAGGCCCATGTGCGCGTGCTGGAGCCCGCAGAACTCGGCGCACTGGCCGCGGTAGCGACCGGGCGTGCCGCTCTCCAGCAGCACGCGGTTGCGGTAGCCGGGGATCATGTCGATCTTGCGGTTGAGCTGCGGGACCCACAGCGAGTGGATCACGTCGTCGGTCGTCGCGATCGTGTTCACGCGCACGCCGGCGGGGATGTGGATCTCGTTGGCGGTGACGGCCGGCGTGCCGGGGTAGCGCACGGCCCAGAACCACTGGTGGCCGACGACGTCGAGCGTCATCGGCGTCGTGCGCGGGTTGGGCGCGTTCGTCGCGCGCGCGACGACGAAGTTCGCGACGACGAAGACGCCGAGGTTGACGACGAGCGGGATCGCGATTCCGAACGCGATCACCGTGCCGGTCGCGGCGCCCTCGCGTCTGCCGACGATCGGCAGCCCGGCGCTGCGGCGTCTCCACCAGCCGAGCGCGAGCAGCGCGACCGCGCCGCCGAAGACGACGACCGCGATCGCGAGCATCCACCACCACAGCGCCGCGATCTCGCGCGAGGCGCGGCTGTGCGGGCTGAGCACCGACTGCTGCTGGCTGCACCCGCTTGCAAGCAGCGCACACGCGGCCAACGGGACGAGCAGACGAGCCCGGTGTCCCCGCGACGGCATGCGGATGGAGATGCCCCAGCGCGCCGACTTTCAAGCTTCGCCGGAACGGCGCGCGGCTAGGCCGCGATCCCCCACGCGCCGGCGAACGTCTCCCCGGGCGCGAGCGTACGCAAGCCCGCGCCGGATTGCAGCGCGTTGGGGGCGCAGGTCATCGGCTCGACCCCGAGCGAGCGGCGGCGGCGCGACGGCTCGGGCAGCGAGTCGCCGGTGAAGAGCATGAGGTGGTCGTAGGCGTCGTCCATCCACAGCGTCGCGCGGCGCGAGCCGTCGGGCGCGCTCAGGTGCACGCGCGCCAGGCCGTCGGCGTCGCGCGCGAGCGCGGCGAACGCGTCGTCGAGCTGCACCTCGCCGAGCGGGCGCGGTGCGAGGAAGTCGTACGGCGTCCCTTCGACCGGCTGCTGCTCGCCCGTCGGGATCTGGCGCTCGTCGGCGAGCAGCCGCAGGCGGCCGGGCGCCTGCACGATCGTGTCGTCCAGTCGCGCGGTTCCGACCGTCAGGTAGGGGTGCGCACCCGCGCCGAACGGGCACGGATCCCCGCCGAGGTTCGTGGTGCGCGTGCGCACGCTCAGGCCGTCGTCGGTCAGCGCGTACTCGATCTCGACGTCGAGCGTGAACGGCCAGCCCGGCTGCGGGTGCAGTTGGCACGCCATCGTCACGCGGTCGGCGGCGCGCTCGGTCGCGCGCCACGGCAGCCAGCGCACGAGCCCGTGGATCGCGTTGCGCTTGTCCGGCTCGGTGAGCGCGAGCTGCCACGTCTCGCCACCCCATTCGTACCGGCCGTCGCGCAGCCGGTTCGGCCACGGGATCAGCACCTGTCCGCGGCCGTCGGCGATCCGCTCGTCGGCGCCGTAGCCGTCGAGCACCTCCCACTCCCCGACCGCGTAGCGACGCAGCCCGCCGCCGACCTCCACGACGACCGCGCGCTGCGCGCCGTGCGTCAGCTCGACCTGCTCGCCGCTGGGATGGGGGATGTCGGCCACGACCCGGAGCCTACGCTGGCCGAGCTTCGATGAAACGCGACCGCAGGCGCGCTTGGACGCCCGTCCCGCGGGTAGAGGACCGCGGGATGGCCGAGACGCGCGTTCAGGACCTGCCGCCGTTCGCAGGGCACTCGCCCGAGCGCGAGCGGCCGCTCGGCTGGTACGCCGCGCTCGTGTCGATGTTCGGCGGTCTGGCGATGAGCTTCGCGGCGTGGTTCCGTCGCTCCGGACGGTCGCTGCCGGAGCGGATGGACGCGCGCGACCTCGCGCTCGTGACGGTGGCCGCGCACAAGGCATCTCGGCTCGTGGCGAAGGGCCGCGTGATGAGCCCGGTGCGCGCGCCGTTCACGCGCTACCAGCGGGACGGCGGCCCCGCCGAGGTCGAGGAGGCGGCGCGCGGGCACGGGCTGCGCCGCATGGTCGGCGAGCTGATCGTGTGAGGCCGCCTACCGGACGCTCACGCGGGGCGCGCCGCGCGCTTGACCTCCCGCGGCGCCGGCCGGGGAGACGATCCCGAGCCGCTCGACGAGCGTCATGAACGCGGCCGCGTACGGGGAGCCGTCGGTACGGCGGCGCACGACGTCCCAGTCGACCTGCTCGCGCACCGCGCGCGAGATCTGCAGCAGCCATGCCAGGTCGAGCTGGTGCTCGCCGAGCGACAGCAGCTTCGTCGTCAGCACGTCCTCGAGCGGCATCACCGGCACGCGCAGCGCGCACAGGCTCAGCTCCTGCCCGCGCGCGAGCGCGTCGTCGTCGATCGGCAGGCCGCGCGGACCGAAGATCAGGTCGACGAGCACGTCGCGGTGCCACGCCTTCACGAGCCACTCCTCCGGCGGATGCTCCTCGGTGCGCATGCCGGCCGCCGCGAGCGCCGCGAGCGCGCGCTCGGTGTCCTGCTCGCGGAGCATCAGGTCGAGGTCGTTCGTCGGCTCGGGGCCACCGTGTGCCCACACCGCCATGCTGCCGCCGAGCAGGAACGGCACGCCCGCGCGGTGGAGCGCGGGGACTGCGACGCGCAGCGCCTCCACGAGCCCGTCGAACTCCCGCGTCGCCTGTGTCTGCGCCATGACCGAAGGGCTACCCGGCGCGCGCCGACGCTAGCCGCCGGGTGCGGTGGGGTAGGTCCGTGGCGTGGAAGACGTGGGCACAGCCGAACGTGTCTCGGATGCGCTCGGAGCCGAGCGCGCACCGGCGCTCGTGCGCGTGGCGGCGGCCGGCGACGTGCACTGCCGCGTCGACCACCGCGCTGCGATCTGCGAGAGCTTCGCACGCCTGCGTGGCGAGGCGGACCTGCTGCTGCTCGCGGGCGACCTCACGACGACCGGCGAGCCGCAGGAGGGCGCCGTGCTCGCGGAGGCGTGCCGGGGGATCGGCATGCCGGTCTTCGCGGTGCTGGGCAACCACGACTGGCACGCGAACCGACGCGACGAGCTGGTCGCGGCGATCGAGTCGGGCGGCGACGCGGCGGTGCTCGACCGCGACTGGCGCATCTGCACCGCGACCGGCGCCGGCGTCGAGGTCGGCGTCGTCGGGCTCAAGGGCTTCGTCGGCGGCTTCCCCGGCTCGCACCTGCCGGACTTCGGCGAGCCGCTGCTGCGCGCGGTCTACGCCGAGACGACGCGCGACGTCGAGGCGCTGGAGCGCGGGCTGCGCGCGATCGCGCTGTGCCCGGTGCGGATCGTGCTGCTGCACTACGCGCCGACCGACGCGACGCTCGCCGGCGAGGCGCCGGGGATCCAGGCGTTCCTCGGAACCGACCGGCTGGCGGCGCCGATCGCCGAGCACGAGCCGACGCTCGTGCTGCACGGCCACGCGCACGCCGGGACGTTCGCCGCGTCGATCGCCGCGGTGCCGGTGCGCAACGTCTCGGTGCACGTGCTGGGACGCGACTTCCACGTCTTCGAGCTGGGCGACCATGCCGCGGGGATCCACTGAGGCGCCCGTCCCGCCGAAGCCGACGCTGGCGCGCCTGCGCAGCGCCGCGCAGCGCTGCCGCGCGTGCGAGCTGTGGGCGGGCGCGACGCAAGCGGTGATCGGCGAAGGCGTGACGCCCGCCGAGGCGATGCTCGTCGGCGAGCAGCCGGGCGACCGAGAGGACCTCGAGGGGGCGCCGTTCGTCGGGCCGGCCGGGCGGATGCTCGACTGCGGCCTGGCGGACGCCGGGATCGACCCGGCGCGCGTGTACGTGACGAACGTCGTCAAGCACTTCCGCTACAGACCGCGGGGAGAGCGCCGCATCCATCAGAAGCCCGACGCGGTTCACATCGCCGCCTGCCGGCCGTGGCTCGACGCCGAGCTGACGCTCGTCAGACCGCGCGTGCTCGTGTGCCTCGGCGCAACTGCGGCGCAGGCGCTCGTCGGTCGCCACGTCCGCGTGACGCGCGACCGCGGCCGCCCGCTCGACTCGCCGCTGGCGCCGCACGTGCTCGCCACCGTCCACCCCTCGTCGCTGCTGCGCGCCCCCGACGAGGCCGCGCGCCGCCGCGTACGCGGCGTTCGTCGAGGACCTCAGAGCGGTCGCCGCGCTGCTGGACGGACGCGGACCGTTTGCGGCGCCGGCCGCCGGGTAGGGCGAACCGCGTGACCGCGCTCGACGCTCCCGCTTTCGAGATCCCCGCCCCGGGTCCACCCGAGGCCCCGACCGGGCCGCCGGGCGGTCCGGACATCCCGGCGGACCCGTCGCCTCCGGAGCAGCCGGCCGAGACCCCGCCGGCGCCGGAGGTGCCCGATCCCGAGCCGCCGGTCGAGCCGGAGCCGGGCGAGCCGGACGTCCCCTTGCCGGATCCCGCCGGCCCCGAGATTCCCGACGACCCGCAGCCGCCCGAGCCGGAGCCGGAGGAGGAGCCGCCCGGGTCGGGCTACGCGCCCACGCCGACGTCGACGCGCGCGCCGACGAAGCGCACCGCCGCGATTGCGGTGTCGTCGCGCTGCGGTCCCCGTCGGAACGCCTCCAGCTCGGCCGCCAGCCGCGCGACGAGCGCCTCCGGTTGCTCGCTCGCGGCCGCTTCGAGCGTCGTGCGCAGGCGCTCGAAGCCGAAGCGATCGCGCTCGCCGACCGTGTCGAGCACGCCGTCGGTGTAGAGCACGAGCGCGTCGCCGGGGAGCAGCGAGACCTCGATGCAGTCCCAGCCGCCGTCGTCGAACGCGCCGGCCATCGGTCCGACGCAGCCGAGCTCCTCGGTGCGCCCGTCGCGCACGAGCAGCGGCCGCGGATGACCGCTGTTGGCGAGCGTCACGGTCGCCTCGCCGTTCGCGGCGCTCGTGCGGACGTGCGCGCAGACGGACGTGCAGAGCGAGAGCTGCGGCAGGTCGCGCAGCGCCGCGTTCAGCTGCTGCACGGCGCGCCCGGGATCCCGCGTGAGCTGGCTCGCGCTGCGCAGCGTCCAGCGCGCGAGCGCCGTCAGCGCGGCCGCCTCCGCGCCGTGCCCGGCGACGTCGCCGACGACGAGCATCCAGCCGTCCGCCGTCGCGAACGCGTCGTAGAAGTCGCCGCCGACCTCGTTGAAGGCGCCGGCGGCCGTGTAGTGCGTCGCGACCTCGAAGCCGGCCGGCGGGAGCAGCTCCGGCGGCGACAGGCCCCGCTCGAGCGCCGCGGCGATCGCCGCGCGCTCGGTGTAGGTTCGCGCGTTGAGCACGGCGGTGCCGGCGCGTCGGCCGAGCTCCTCGGCCAGCTCGACGTCTGCCGCGTCGAACGGATGTCCGGGCGTCGAGCGCGCGACGATCAGCGTCCCGACCGTCTGGCCGCCCGCGGCGAGCGGGACGACGATCACCGACGCCATGCCCAGCTCGCGCAGCATCTGGAAGTGCAGGTCGTCGTGCGCGTAGGCGCGCAGCTCCTCGTCGCCGACCTCGACGCGGACGAACTTGGGGTTGCCCTGCATGACCGCGGCGATCCCCTGCGTGCGGTCGAGCCGCACCGGATAGAGCGCGCGCAGTCTCTTCGCGAGCGCGACCTTGGCGGGATCGCTGTGCGCGATCGCGACGAGCTGGGCGAACGCTCCCGGACCGGGGACGTCGAGGCCGCACCAGTCGGCGAAGTCCCGCACCACCACCGTGGCGACGCGCTGGAGCGTCTCCTCGTAGTCGAGCGAGGAGACGAGCGCGTCGCTCGCCTCCGCCAGCAGCCGCTGCGCGAGCTCCGCGCGCTTGGCCTCGGTCACGTCCTCGATCACGTTGACGACGCGCACGACGTCGCCCCTCGCGTCGGCGATCGTCGTCGTCTTGTTCAGCAGCCAGCGCTCCTCGCCGGTCGCCTTCACGACGTTGCGCACGAGCATCGGCTCGACGTCGCGCTCGCCGGCGTGCACGCGCGTTCCGGGCAGGTCCTCGAGCGCGACGCGGGCGCCGTGCTCGTCGTAGACGTCGAAGCGGTCCATCATGTCGCCCGCCGAGGACTCGAGCAGCTCGGCGGCGCTCTCGAGCCGCAGCAGCCGGACGGCGGCTTCGTTCGCGTAGATCGTGCGACCACCGCGCTCGGTGATCGTGACGGCCTCCGCGAGCCCGTCGAGCACGGCCAGCAGCTGGCTTGCGAACGCGTCGTCGAGCGCGTCGCGTGCGGGCGTCAGGCGCGGCGGCGCGTCGAGCTCGAACCACACCCCGGCGTCGGGGTCGGCGCCCCAGCGGCTCGCGAGCGAGGCGACGAGGTTGAGGCCGTAGCCCCCGTCGGCGCCGGCAGGGGGGCGCAGCTCCGGCTGCTGCCCGCCGGCGTCGTGAACCTCGAAGCGCGCGCTGCGCTCGCCGACGCGCAGCACGAGCTCGACCTGGTCGCCGGCGCCGTGGCGCACCGCGTTCGTCACCAGCTCGGAGACGAGCAGCCGCGCGACGTCGGCCTGCTCGGCGCTCAGGCCGGCCCCAGTCGCCTCGACCGCACGGCGCGCGAGCGCGACCGCGGTCGGATCCCGCGGCAGCGTCCGTCGCTCCACAGGCGCCGGCCGGCTCACCCCGCCGTCGGGTCGTGGTACGGGAGGCGGTCGATCACCTGCGCGGCTTCGAGCACGCGCTGCACACGCTCCGAGCCGCGGGTGACGCTGAAGCGCCAGTCGACGGTGCGCGCGTCCTCGCAGGCGGTCAGCACGAGCCGGATCCCGGTCGAGTCCATGAACGTGAGCCCGTCGAGGTCGAGCACGACCGGCGTGCCGGCGTCGCGCAGCTCGGCCAGGCGCTGCTGGACCTGCGCGACCGTGCCGAAATCGAGCTCGCCGCTGAGGACGATCACCGCAGTGCCGTTGTCGCGGCGCTCCATCATCTCGAACAGGTCGGCCGCGTCGAAGCCGTTCATTCCCCGTGCATCCTCCGTCGTCGCTTGCCGCATGAGCGTACTCCGATGGGGGAGCGGAGGGGGCCCCCGGTCCTCCGACGCGGAGCCGGAGGACCGGGGGTGGCGATCCGGGGATCGAGGGGGAAACGATCTCTGAGGATTGGCTCGCCGATCCCCACTTTCCCGAGCCTGTGAATCGGTAAACAGGGATTCACCGGCTGCACGAAGTCTTGCGTTGGAATCCAACTGTCCAATGCGGATAACTCCATGGCGGCGCAGGCGTACCGTAACGTCGCTTCGAGCGATCGCGCCGCTGCGCGGTCCCACCGGAGAGGTGGGTGCGGATGACAGGACAGCAGTACGGACCGGCAGCGCCGTTCGCCGCCCACATCGCACGCGACGACGACCGAACGCTCGTACGGCTGATCGGCGAGCTCGACGGCGCCGTCGTGGAGCAGGCCGAGCGGGCGATCGCCTTGGCGGAGCAGCGACGTCCGCGGATCCTTGAGGTCGACCTCTCGACGCTCGCGTTCATGGACTCGACTTGCCTGCGGCTAATGCTCCAGGCGCGCCGGCGCGCGCGCGACGAGGGCCGGGCTGCTGCTGCTGCGCCGCGGCTCGCAGGCAGTGCAGCGCGTGTTCGAGGCTGCCGCGCTGCTGCCGCTGTTCGAGTTCGTCGACTGATCGCGCCGCGGCTCGGCGCTTAATCCGGCACCAGGCCGACCCCATCGGATGTGCTGCGGATGTCGGCCGACGGCTCGCGCGTCCACCGCTGTTCGAGCAGCCAGGCGCCGTCGGCGCGCCGGTGGAGGGCGCCGCGCGCCTCCAGCTCCTTGAGCGCAAGGCTGACGGTCGGCCGCTTGGCGCCGACGAGCTGCCCCAGCAGCTCGTGCGTCAGCCGCAGCCGCAGCACGACGCCTCTCGGGGTGACGCGCCCCCAGCGCTCGGCGAGCAGCCACAGCAGCGCGTGGACGCGGTCCTCGACGCGCGGGAGCTGCAGGAGCGCGTGGTGGATCTCGCGCCGCTGCTCCTGCGCCGCGAGCCGCTCGAACAGGGCCGCGACCAGCTCAGGCCAGCGACGGACGGTCAGCAGGAAATGCTCGTCGAGCAGCGCCACCGCGAGCGGCTCGATCACCGTCCAGCGGGTCGCCGTCAGGACGAGCGCGCTGGCCGCGTCGTCGTCGATGACGCGCACGAGATCGCCGGGGCCGAGCAGCTGCGAGGAGGCGACGTCGTCGAGCACGAGCGTGCGGTGCGCGAGCCCGTCGAGCAGCAGGACGCCGTACAGCACGTCGCGACCGCCTGTCAGCTCCGCGGCCGTGCGCGCGCCGCGCGGGACCTCGACCAGCGTCGCCTGGGCGCTCGCGTGCGCCTCCGCGCGGCGCTCCGGTCGGAGGCTGGCAGCCAGCAGCGGGTCGTAGTCGAGCAGGTGGATCGTCCGCTGGGCTGGGGATGCGGCCGGCGTCGCGGGCATCGCGTGGGAGGTACCCCGACGGGGCGCGTCGCCAACGGCGGCTCAGCGCGCGTCCGGCGCCTCCGCCTCGACCGCTTCCGTCTGTTCGCTGAGCTGCGCGATCGTGCGCCGCAGGATGCGCGAGATCTGCATCTGCGAGCAGCCGATCCGCGCCGCGATCTCGCTCTGCGTCATGTCGCGCGCGAAGCGCAGGAACAGCACCTCGCGCTCGCGCGGCGGCAACGCGCGCAGCAGCGGACCGACGTCCGCCTGGTACTCGGCCAGATCGAAGCCGTCGTCGTCGACGCCGATCAACTCGCCGAGCGTCGCGTTGCCCTCGTCGGTGGCGCTGCCGGCAGGCTGGTCGAGCGACGTCATCGCCTGCACGGCGCGCGCGTGCAAGGCCTCGCTGATCGCCTCCTCGTCGAGACCGGTCTCCTCCACCAGCTCGCTCACGCGCGGTGCGCGCCCGAGCTGGTGCGTCAGTCTTGCGACGGCGTCGCGCACCCGCAGCACATCCTCCTGCACGCCGCGCGGCACGTGCAGGTTCCACGCGGTGCTGCGGAAATGGCGGCGCAGCTCGCCGGAGATCGTCGGCACGGCGAACGAGCTGAAGCGCGTGCCGCGGCTCGGGTCGTAGCGCTCGACCGCCTTGACGAGCCCGAGGTTCGCGACCTGCACGAGGTCTTCGAACGACTCGCTGCGGCGGTGGTAGCGCGCCGCGAGTCGCCGCGCGAGCGGCATGAAGTGCTCGATCGCCTGTTCGCGCGCGCGCCGATCCCCGGTGCGGTGATAGAGCGCCAACAGGTCGTCGCCCCCGGCGCGGCGTGCGTGCGGCGCGCTGCGCGGCCGGCTGAGCGACGAGTACGTCATCTCAACCGCGTTCCCCGGCGGTGCGACTTCCAATGATGGCCGAGCGGTTCCCCGTTGGAAACCAACGTGGCGGCCGGCCCCGGCTACGAGTGCGCCGTCGCGTCGAACCGCCCGCGACCGATGCGGCGGATGCGCCGGTTGGCGAGCGCCTGGACGAGCGCCCCGCGGAAGCGCCCCGGGCCCCAGTAGCGTGCGCCGACGAGCCGCGCCAGCGCGCTGCGCTCGGTCGGTCCGTGCTGCTCCAGTGCGCGCACGATCGCGTCGACTTCGCGGTCGAGCGGGACGCCCTGCGGCGAGGGCCCGATCGGCCACATCGCGACGGAGGCGAGCGAGCCTTCGCCGGGGCCCGGGCGGAAGCGTTCGCGCCTCGCGCGCCGCCGCCGCCGACCTGCGTCCGCGTCCGCCGCCGGCGCGTCGGTCGCGGTCAGCGGTCGCGCAACCTGCTCGAGCGGCTTCTGCTCCGCCTTCACGCCGAACGCGAGCTCGGCGATCCCGCCGATCGCCATCACGACCGCTCCGAGGTAGAAGCCGAAGGCCATCTGATCGACGCTGCCGGAGTTGATCAGGTGCCCGAACAGCACGGGTCCGACGATCCCGCCGATGCCCGTGCCGACCGCGAAGAAGAACGCGATCGAGAGCGCGCGCGTCTCCATCGGGAAGATCTCGCTGACGGTCAGGTACGCCGAGCTCGCGCCCGCCGAGGCGATGAAGAACGTGATCCCGATCAGCAGCATGAACCAGCCGATCGTGAGCGAGCCGCCCTGGAAGAGGATCGCGGTCAGCACCAGCATGGCGGCGGAGCCGAGGTAGCAGAACGAGATCATCGGCTTGCGTCCGACCGTGTCGAACAGGCGCCCGAGCGTCAGCGGCCCGAGGAAGTTGCCGACCGCGAAGACCGTGTACCAGTAGGGCACGCTGCCGGACGCGACGCCGAAGAATCTGCCGATCAGCGTGCCGAGGTCGAACGTGACGGCGTTGTAGAGGAACGCCTGGCCGATGAACAGCGCGAGCCCGAGCAGCGTGCGCTGCCGGTGGTCGCGGAACGCGGTCCGCGCGATCACGCGGAACGGGATCGTCTTGCGCTGTCTGACGACGATCGCGTCGCGCGGCTCCTCGAGCTCCTGCGCGGTGTCGCGTCTGACCTCCGCCTCGATCTCGGCGACGATCGCCTCCGCCTCCTGCTCGCGGCCGTGGATGAACAGCCAGCGTGGGCTCTCGGGCAGGTTGCGCCGCACGAACAGGATCGCCAGCCCGAGCAGCATGCCGACGCCGAACGACAGGCGCCAGCCGACGTTTGTGGCAAAGATGCTCGTGTCGAGGAAGAACAGCGCGACCACGGACCCGATCGCGGCGCCGAGCCAGTACGACCCGTTGATCATCAGGTCCACGCGCCCGCGCACGCGCGCGGGGATCAGCTCGTCGATCGCCGAGTTGATCGCGGCGTACTCGCCGCCAATGCCGGCGCCCGTGAAGAAGCGCGTCATGTACAGGTACCAGGGCGCGAACGCAAAGGCGGTCGCCGCCGTCGCGGCGATGTAGACGCCGAGCGTGATCAGGAACAGCCGCTTGCGCCCGAAGCGGTCGGTGAGCTGGCCGAAGAAGAGCGCGCCGAGGCAGGCGCCAAGCACGTAGAACGCGGCCGCGGTGCCGATCATGCTCGCGTCGAGCTCGATCCCGCTGCCGGGCTCGGTCAGCCGGCTGCCGAGCGCGCCGACGATCGTGACCTCGAGTCCGTCGAGGATCCAGACGGTGCCGAGCCCGATGACGATCAGCCAGTGGAAGCGCGACCACGGCAGGCGGTCGAGGCGCGAAGGGACGCGCGTCTCGATCGTGCCGAACTCAGGCTCAGCCGCGTGGGTGGACACGATCCCTGTCGGGATCCGTCTCTCGCCACCCGGCGAGGCCACCGGTGCCGTACAGCGCCAGCGCGATCCCACCGACGACCAGCAGGATGGTGATGAGGAGAAGGATTACGACGCCACCAGCCATGGCCTCATCAATACCCCGGTGCCGGCGGGGCAAACGGCGTTCGCGACCGGCCGTCAGCGGTGTCCGCAGGCGATGTAGGAGTCGGTGGTCGTTGACGCCCCGCCGCGGAAGCTGAAGATGCCGCGCATGGGCACGAGCGCGCCGGGCGGGCACGCGAGCGTCTCGATGAAGCCGTAGCGGTGCCCGTTGCGCACGACGCTGCCGCCGGTCGTCACCTTGAAGTCGAGCAGCGACGCGAAGATCCCGGAGGCGATCTCCTGCAGGCCGTGCGGGACGTCGAGCGTCAGCCGGTAGCCCCATCTGCCGCCGTGGAGCGCCGCCAAGGGGGCGACGATCATGCCGGAGATCAGCACCGGGGCCTCGCCGTCCAGCCAGAAGACGATGCTGCGTCCGCCCTTCCCGTTGTAGAGGTCGACCTTGAGGTGCTCGATCACGCCCGGGAACTGCGGCGAGGCGCCGACGGCGACGCCGCCGCCGAGGCGCGACCCATGCGGGCACGCGCGGGGGGCGCCGCGCAATCGCTGCAGCCGCCGCGGGTCGCAGCTCGGGAACAGGGCGCCGTTCACGCGCGGGCCGTGCGGGAAGTAGATGACCGCCTTCGCGACGGTCGCCGGCAGCTCGCCGGGCACGTCAGTCGAGAATCTGGTGTCGATCGTGAGGCTGACCGGCCGCGGCGTGAGCGTGAAGACGCTGATCGGCGGCGAGGCGGTCCCGCTGATCGCGACGAGCGTTCTCGCGCTCGCAGCCGCCGGGGCGCAGGCGAGCGCGACCGCCAAGCCGAGCGATGCGGCGACCCTCCCGAGAGCGCGCATGTTCACGACTGTATCCGGAACGTCGGCGGGCACGTGAGGTAGGGTCGCCGGCATGAACCAGCGCGAAGAGCGGGTCTTGATCGAGACCGCCCGCTATCGGCTCACCGGAACGGTGCGCCTGCCGGCCGAGGGCTACGGCAGCCGCCTGACCGACCACCTGAACGCCGGCGAGCGCGAGTTCCTCGCGCTGACGGACGTCGAGATCGAAGCGCTCGACGGTCCCGCGCGCCCGCATGAGCGCCACGGCTACGTGGCGCTCGGTCGCCGCCACATCGTCTTCGCGACGAGCGCCGCCGGGTAGGGTTCTCGCCATGGCGAGCTACCCCCGGCGCGCTGACCTCGCAGGGATGAAGCGATCCGAGGTGCTGCGCGCGTCGCCGCGCATGTTCGAGTCGGACCTGCTCGACAAGCTCTCGCGCGTGCACTGGACCGTGCCCCTGTTCATCTTCGTGCCGGCGATCGCGATCGCGTTCGGCTCGGCGCTCGGACGCATGGGCGCCGGCGAGGCACTGTCGTGGGCGCTCGGCGGCTACGTCTTCTGGACGCTTACCGAGTACTGGCTGCATCGCATCGTCTTCCACTTCGAGCCGGATCGCGGGATCGGCGCGCGGCTGCACTGGATCATCCACGGCGTCCACCACGACCATCCGAACGACCCGCTGCGGCTCGTGATGCCGCCGTCGGTCAGCATTCCGCTCGCGTCGCTGTTCTACGGGCTGTTCGTGGTCGTGCTCGGTCCCACGAACGCGCTGCCGTTCGCGGCAGGGTTCTGGGCGGGCTACCTCGCCTACGACATGCTGCACTACTACGTGCACCACTTGCCGGGCGGCAGACGCCCGGCCGCGTGGGTCCCGCGCAAGCTCCACGAGCTGCACATGCGCCACCACTTCCAGGACGGCGACACCGGCTACGGCGTCAGCGCCCCGTTCTGGGACCACGTCTTCGGGACGGCGCTCAAGCAGCGCCACCGCGCCGACGCTGACGCCGACGCCTGATCCTGCTGCTGGTAGGATCGCCGGTATGAAGCTCAGTGTGAGCCTGCCGGCGGAAGACGTGGCCTTCCTCGACGCGTATGCGAGCGTACATGCCTGCGCGTCGCGATCGGCGGCCGTCCACCAGGCGATCCGTGCACTTCGCGTGAGCGATCTCCACGACGCCTACGGAGACGCCTGGGCGCATTGGTCGGAGGGCGGCGAGGCCGACGTGTGGGACGTGACTGCCGACGACGGGCTCTGATGCTCCGCGGTGAAGTCCGCATGGTCGACCTGGACCCCGCGCGCGGCGCGGAGGCCACCAAGCGGCGGCCTGCGATCGTCGTCAGCAACGACGCGGCCAACGCCACCGCTGCGAAGCTCGGCCGAGGAGTGGTCACCGTCGTGCCCGTCACGTCCAACGTCGAGCGGGTCTACCCGTTCCAGGTACTGATTCCGGAAGGGGCCGCAGGGCTCCCGCGCGACTCCAAGGCGCAGGCGGAGCAGGTACGCTCGATCGCGGCCGAGCGCATCGGCGTGATGCTCGGTCGTCTGCCCGAGCAGCTGATGGCCTCGCTCGACGAGGCGCTGCGCCTGCACTTGGCGCTCTGACGCGAGCCGATCGGGCTGGCACGTGGAGAAACGGAGAGGGGGGGATTCGAACCCCCGAACGAGGTCAACCCCCGTTACGCGATTTCCAGTCGCGCCCGTTCAACCGCTCCGGCACCTCTCCGTGCTTGCGCTGACGGCGCGCGAACAGGGTACAGGCCGCGCCGCACGGCCGGCGCGGGGGGCAGTTTGGCCTGCTCTTTACCCTGCACAGATAGGGTTCAGGTGAAATATGCGTGCGCTGTTCTTCAACGAGGGCAACCTCGACACGCATGTCCTCGGGCACGGACAGCTCGACGCGGCGATTCGCGCGGGGCTGGCGAGCGCCCCGGACGTCGAGGCTCGCTTCGCGGGGCTGTCGCCGCTGACCGGTCTCGCCGCCTCGCTCAGCAGCAAGCAGATTCGCCTGCTGCGCAAGCGCGACCTCGACCTGCTCGTGCTGCGCTGGCACCTCGTCCAGTCTGCCCGGGCGCGGCGCGCGCTGCGGCGCGCGCTGGACGAGTGGCCGGCCGACGTCGTCCACTTCTACACGCCGGCGGTCGCGCTCACCATGGCCGACGTGATGCGCGAGGTGCCGATCGTGCTGTCGCTCGACACGACCGTCCACGACTGGTGGTCGATGCCGGCGTGGCGGCGCATGTGGCCGCACGCGGAGCTGACGATCGCCCCGAGCCGCGCGCTCGAACGGCGCGCGCTGCGCCGCGCCGCGCTCGTGCTCGCGCGTACCGCCTGGTCCCGTCGCGCCGCCGAGCAGGAAGCCCCCGGCGTGCGCGTGCTCGAGCACCATCCCGGCATCGATCTCGACCACTTCAAGCCCGCCGCCCACCGCGAGCGCGAGCGTCCCCGCGTGCTGTTCGTCGGCGGCCGCTTCGCCGAAAAGGGCGGCGAGGACCTGCTCGCAGCGCTCGACGGCCTGCTCGGCTGCGAGCTGGAGCTCGACGTCGTCACCGCCGATCCCGTGGCCGAGCGCCCGGGCGTGCACGTCCACCGCCTCTCGCGCGAGGACCCGCGCCTGCTCGACCTCCAGCAGCAGGCCGACGTCGCCTGCCTGCCGACGTACGGCGACACGAATCCCTGGACGGTCACCGAGGCGATGGCGTGCGGCACGCCGATGGTCTCCACGCGCGTCGGCGGAATCCCCGACCTGCTCGGTGGCGGCGAGGCCGGCGTGCTCGTCCCGCACGGCGACCGCGCGGCGCTGCGCGAGGCGCTGCTCGCGCTCGTGCGCGATCCCGACCGCCGCCGCCGCATCGGCGCGGCCGCCCGCGCGCGCGCCGAGCAGCGGTACGACGCCCGGCGGCAGTTCGGCGCCCTCGCGGGGCACCTGCGCGAGGCGATCGAGCACCACCGCACGGGGCAGCGCCGCTCGGCCGCCGATGCGATGGCGCCCGTCGCCGCACGATGAGTGCCGCGTCGCGGACGGACGCCGTCGCCGGCTGGGTCGCCCGCCGCACCTACGCGGCAGGGGACTTCCCGCTCGCGCGGCTGATCGCCGCGAAGGCCGCGACGTCGGTGAGCGTCGTGCTGCCGGCGCGCGAGGTCGCCACGACGATCGGCCCGCTGCTCGCGCAGCTCGCGCCGCTGCGCGACGCCGGGCTGCTCGACGAACTGCTCGTGATCGACGCCGCCTCGCGCGACCGCACCGCGGCGATCGCCGCCGGCGCGGGTGCAACGGTCGTGCAGGAGTCCGACGTGCTCGCCGAGCACGGGCCCGCGAAGGGCAAGGGCGACGCGCTGTGGCGCGCGCTTCACGCCACGCGCGGCGACGTCGTCGCATTCATCGACGCCGACAGCGCCGGCTTCGACGCGCACGCGGCGGTGCTCGGCCTGCTCGGCCCGCTGCTGACCGATCCCGGCGTCGCGTTCGTGAAGGGCGCCTACCTGCGCCCGCTGACGGTCGGCGCGGAGGTGGTGCCCGAAGGCGGCGGCCGCGTGACCGAGCTGCTCGCCCGCCCGCTGCTGAACCTGCGCGCGCCCGAGCTGGCGGGGATCGTCCAGCCGCTCGCCGGCGAGATGGCGGGGCGGCGCGCGCTGCTCGAGCGGCTGCCGTTCCCGGTCGGCTACGGCGTCGAGATCGCGCTGCTGATCGACGCCCATCGCCACGCCGGGCTCGACGCGCTCGCGCAGGTCGACCTCGGCACGCGCCGCAACGCGCATCAGCCGCTGCACGCGCTCAGCGCGATGGCGTACGCCGTGCTGATCGCCGCCGAGCGGCGCCTCGCGGGCGCCGATCCCGCGCTCGCCGTCCCGCCGCCGCTCGCGCGCCCGCGCGCGGACGGTGGGCTCGCGCGCGTCGACGTCGCCGTCGAGGAGCGCCCGCCGCTGGCGGAGCTCAGCGCCGGCTGACGCGCCAATTCCCCCCGCCGCGATCGGAGATCAAGCCGCGAGACGCGGCGATAGGATCGCGAGTCATGCCAGCTCACGACGTCCTCATCATTGGCGCGGGCCTCGCTGGCCAGCGCGCCGCTCTTGCGGCTGCTGACGCTGGGGCGTCGGTCGCGATCATCAGCAAGGTCCACCCTGTCCGCTCCCACTCGGTCGCCGCGGCCGGTGGCATCAACGCCGCGCTCAACCCCGAGGACTCGTGGGAGTCGCACGCGTTCGACACCGTCAAGGGCTCCGACTACCTCGGCGACCAGGACGCGATCGAGATCATGTGCCGCGAAGCGCCCGACGAGATCCTCTGGCTCGAGCATGCGGGCGTGACCTTCCATCGCAACGGCACCGGCCACCTGGGCACGCGCGCGTTCGGCGGCGCCTCGCAGGCGCGCACCTACTACGTCGCGGACATCACCGGCCAGGCGATCCTGCACGTGCTCTACGAGCGCCTGATGATGCACGGCGAGCGCATCTCCCGCTACGAGGAGTGGTTCACGACGACGCTCCTGCAGGACGACACCGGCGCGTGCGTCGGCTGCGTCGCACGCGACATCCGCACGGGCGCGCTGGAGGTCTTCGACGCGAAGTCGGTGATCCTCGCCTCGGGCGGCGCCGGCCAGGCGTTCAAGCCGACGACGAACGCGCTCATCTGCACGGGCGACGGGATCGCGCAGGCGTATCGCATCGGCGCGCCGCTGATGGACATGGAGATGATCCAGTACCACCCGACGACGCTCGCGGAGAACGGCTTCCTGATCACGGAGGGCGCGCGCGGCGAGGGCGCGCATCTCTACAACGCACTCGGTGAGCGCTTCATGGAGAAGTACGCGCCGAACAAGCTGGAGCTGGCCTCGCGCGACGTCGTATCGCGCGCCGAGCAGACGGAGATCAACGAGGGCCGCGGCTTCCCCGACGGCACGATCGCGCTCGACATCACGAAGGTCCCGCGCAAGCGCACGCTCGAGGCGCTGCGCGAGATCGTCAACATCGGCAAGGACTTCGCCGGCGTCGACATCACGCGCGAGCCGATCCACATCAAGCCCGGGATGCACTACATCATGGGCGGCGTGAAGACCGACTTCGACGGCCAGACGCCGGTCCCCGGCCTCTACGCCGCCGGCGAGGTCGCCTGCGTCTCTGTCCACGGCGGCAACCGCCTGGGCGCGAACTCGCTGCTCGACACGCTCATCTTCGGGCGGCGCTCGGGCGAGCACGCCGCCGGCCGCGCGCGCGGCGTCGCGATGCCGAGATCCTCGCCAGGCGTCCTGACCGACGCCCAGGGCGAGATCGACGACATCCTGAACCGTCCGACCGGCGGCCGCCGCATCTCCGAGATCAAGACCGAGCTCGGCGAGACGATGAACAGATACGTCGCGGTCTACCGCGACGCCGAGGGCCTCGCGACGGCGCTCGAGATCGTCCAGCGCCTGAAGCAGGAAGCGCCGAACGCGGCGATCGACGACAAGGGCACCGTCTTCAACCAGGATGTGCTCGCAGCGATCGAGCTCGGCTACATGCTCGACGTGGCCGAGGCGATCGTCGTCGCGGCGCAGGAGCGCAGAGAGTCGCGCGGGGCGCAGTTCCGCACGGACTACCCTGAGCGCAACGACGCCGAGTGGCTGCACCACATCACCGTGTCCCTCAACGGCGACGGCCCGGATCTCGGGACCGCGCCGGTGACGATGACCCGCTGGGAGCCGCAGGAGCGGACTTACTGATCATGGAGCGCAACTGACATGGCCGAGTACACGCTGAAGCTGCGGCGCTATGACCCTCAGGCGGGCGACGCGCCCTACTACGAGGAGTTCCAGGTCGACCTCGAGCCGCACCGCTCGGTGCTGGAGGCGATCCTCAAGGTCAAGGCCGAGCAGGACGGCTCGGTCGGGATCCGCTGCTCGTGCCGCGCCGCGATCTGCGGCTCCTGCGGGGTGCGCATCAACGGCAGACCGGGCCTCGCCTGCCACACCCACCTCGACAAGGCGGCGAAGACGGGCGTCAACGCCGACGGCACGACGATCCTCGTCGAGCCGATGGGCAACATGCCCGTCATCAAGGACCTGATCGTCGACATGGATGCGGTCCACTGGAAGAAGATCCAGCGCGTCACGCCGTGGCTGATCAACAAGCAGCCGGTGCCCGAGCGCGAGTACGTCGTCCCGCACGAGAACATGGTCGACGTCACGCAGACGATGGCCTGCATCCAGTGCGGCGCGTGCGTCTCCGACTGCCTCTCGATGGAAGTCGATCCCGAGTTCGTCGGGCCGGCCGCTTCGGCGAAGGCCTACCGCTTCGTCGGCGACCCGCGCGACGCCGAGCAGTACGAGCGCCTGAAGGACCTCGCGGAGGATCCGCACGGCATCTACGACTGCACCCACTGCTTCACGTGCATCGACGCCTGCCCGAAGGGCGTTGCGCCGATGAGCCAGATCATGCGCCTGCGCCGCGTCGCGACCAACGACCACCACATCGTCGACCGCAACAACGGCGAGCGCCACGAGCGCGCGTTCGTCTCGCTGATCCGCGGCTACGGCCTGCTCCACGAGGCCGAGCTGCTGCCGCGCTCCTACGGCGGCGACTCGTGGTTCGGCAAGTTCCACCCGGCCGCCGGCCAGCAGCTGCTCGAGTCGCTGCCGGTGCTCGCGCGCGGGCTCGCGACCGGCAAGTTCACGCCGAGAAAGGCGATCTTCGGCCACAGAATCGCGAAGGCCGACCTCAAGGCGGTCCAGGCGATCTACGACAAGGTCGAGTCGAAGCCGAGACGCTACGAGCTGAACCTCTACATCTCCGGCTACGAGGACGATGACGAGACGGCCGTGCCCGCCCCGAGCGAAAGCGAGTCCGCATGAAGGTCGCGTACTGGCCCGGCTGCGTCAGCCGCGGCTTCACCCCGGAGCTGCACGGCTCGATGGCGGCGGTCGCGCCGCTGCTCGACATCGAATTGGTCGAGCTGGACCGCGCGTGCTGCACCGGCGCCGGCGTGATCGCCGAGCACAGCCAGGAGCTCGCCGACACGCTCAACGCGCGCACGTTCGCGCTCGCCCAGGCGGTGGAGGGTGCAGACCTGATGATGAACATCTGCTCGACCTGTCAGGGCGCGCAGAGCGAGTGCCAGGAGCGGCTCGACGCGAACGGCGAGTACCGCGACGCGATCAACGGCAATCTCGCCGCCGAAGGCCTCTCCTACGAGAAGGGCCTGACGAACAAGAACTTCCTGTGGCTGCTGGTCGAGGAGATCGGGCTCGAGAACCTCAAGAAGAAGGTCAAGCGGCCGCTCACCAACCTCAAGGTCGGCCCCTTCTACGGCTGCTACATCGTGCGCCCGACCGACCGCCTCGGAATCGACGGCGAGCACCCGCGCGACCACTACATGCACTGGGTGATCGAGGCGCTCGGCGGCACGGTGATCGACTACGCCGGCGTCTACAAGTGCTGCGGCTTCCCGATCATCACGATGAACAAGGACGCCTCGCTCAAGCAGGCCGGCCGCCACCTGTCCGACGCGCAGGACGCCGAGGCCGACTGCCTCGTCGTGCCGTGCCCGTTGTGTCACCTCAACCTCGACCTGCAGCAGCCGCTGGCGTCGAAGGCCGTCGGCCGCGCCGACCTGTCGATGCCGGTCCTGCACCTGCCGCAGCTCGTCGGCCTCGCGCTCGGCCTGGAGCCGAAGCAGCTCGGGATGAGCAAGCACGTCGTCAAGCCCACGTCGGTGATCGACTGGGCGAGCGCCGTCGTCGGCGCGCCGGCCGCGGCCTGACGTCGCTTCGCCGCGGCCGGAGAAAGGGCCCGGGCCCGGCCGGGGGGAGATCGGCCAGGCCCGGGCGGTTCGCATCCCGAGGGGAGGGAGGGGACCGTTCCTCGCTCGGGATGGGTCACGGCGGTTGTGGTGTGACCCCTGCCGCCGTGGAATCATCCTTTCCGCTCGCGCCGCGGCTGTCGTCCCCTGCGGCGGGTGATCTTCGGGGGACCCCCAGGGTGAGGTCGGGGTGAGGTGGGCCTCACCCGGAGCGCTAGGATGCGCGTCGTGCCGCTCGCCCATGCACGGGTCGGCGTCGTCGTCGCCCGCTTCGAAGACCTGGTTGACCGCGGCCTGCGGACGCTGATCGCGGAGGACGACCACATCGACCTGCTCGCCGCCGGCGTGCCGCACGGGCGCCTGGAGGCGGCGATCGAGGAGCATTCCCCGCAGGTCGCGCTGCTCAACTACGGCTCGCTGCGCAGCCCGCTCGAAGTGCGCGAGCTGGTCGCGCGCCGGCCGGACACGCAGCTGATCGTGCTCGCCAACCGGCCATCGCCGGCGGAGTGCAACCAGATGCTCGCGTTCGGCGCGACCGCATGCCTGTCGAAGGAGACGCAGGCGCGCGACGTGCTGAGCGCGATCCACCTGGCCTCCCGCGGCCTGCAGGTGCTGCGACGCATGGAGGATCCGGCCGACTATCCGCTGCACCAAAGCGGCCCCGAGCTGCTCACCCCGCGCGAAGCCGTCGTGCTCGACCTGCTCCAGAATGGCCGCTCGAACGGCGAGATCGCCGCTGAGCTGCACATCGGCGTCGAGACCGTCCGCACCCACGCCCGCAGCATCTACCGCAAGCTCGGGGTGCGCTCGCGCCGCGAGCTGGCGCGGACGTAGCGCTACGCCGCGCGCGCGGAGGCGCGCAGAATCCCGCGCGCGTGCAGCAGCTCGGCGAGCTGGACGGCGTTCGTCGCCGCGCCCTTGCGCAGGTTGTCGGAGACGATCCACAGGTCGAGGGCGCGCTCGTTGCCCGGATCGCGGCGGATGCGCCCGACGAACACGTCGTCCTTGCCGTCCGCCTCGATCGCCATCGGGTAGATGCCGGCGCCGGGGTCGTCCAGCACCGTGATGCCAGGCGCGGCGGCGAGCAGCCCGCGCGCGCGCTCGGGCGAGAGCGGCTCGCGCGTCTCCACGTTCACGGCCTCCGAGTGGCCGTTGACGACCGGCACGCGCACGCACGTCGCGCTCACCCGGATCGACGGATCCCCGAGGATCTTGCGCGTCTCGTTGATCAGCTTGCGCTCCTCGTCGGTGTGGTCGTCGCCGGGCGCGAACGTGCCGGCGTGCGGCAGCGCGTTGAACGCGATCCGGTGCGCATACACGGACACCTCCGGGTTCTGGTCGTGCAGCAGCGCGTGCGACTGGTCCAGCAGCTCGTCGACGCCCTTCCTGCCGGTGCCGGACACCGCCTGATAGGTCGAGATCACGAGCCGCTCGATCCCGGCCGCGTCGTGCAGCGGCTTCAAGGCGACGACCATCTGCATCGTCGAGCAGTTCGGGTTGGCGACGATCCCCTTGCGCGCCTCTGCGAGCGCGTCGGGGTTGACCTCGGCGACGACGAGCGGCACGTCGTCGTCCATCCGCCACTTCGAGGAGTTGTCGACGACGATCGCCCCGGCCTCGGCGAAGCGCGGCGCCCACGCGCCCGAGGTCGCGCCGCCGGCGGAGAAGAGCGCGACGTCGAAGCCCTGGATCGTCTCGTCGGTCAGCGGCTGCACGACGCCGACGCCGTCGAGCCTCCGCCCGGCCGAGCGCTCGGACGCGAATGGCACGACCTCGCGCGCGGGGAAGCCACGCTCGCGCAGCAGCGTGAGCATCACGCCGCCGACCTGGCCGGTCGCGCCGACGACCGCGACGCGGTAGCCGTCGCCCGGCGTCCGCGCGTCCACGTCGCTCATCGCGCCTGCTCGCCGATCGGCCGCTCCGCCTGGATGCCGCCTTCGCCGAGCTCGAACGCCGCGTGCAGCGCGCGCACCGCGTCGGCGACGCGGTCGTTGCGGATCACGCACGAGATCTTGATCGGCGAGGTCGAGATCATCTCGATGTTGATGCCCTCGCCCGCGAGCACGGCGAAGACCTTCGCCGCCACGCCTGGGTGCGACTTCATGCCCGCGCCGACGATCGAGACCTTGCCCATCTCGGGCTCGCTGTCGATCCTGCCGATCCCCAGCTCGCCCACGAGCGGCTCGAGCGCTTCGCGCGCGATCCGCAGATCCTCGCGCGGGACGGTGAACGACAGCTCGGCGCCTTCGCGCCCCTCGCCGAGCGGCTCGTTCTGGATGATCATGTCGACGTTGCAGTTCGCGTCGGCGAGCGCCTCGAAGATGCGCGCCGCCGCGCCCGGCTCGTCGCGCACGCTCGTCAGCGTGACGCGCGCCTCTTCGGTCGAGTGCGTGACGGCGGTGATGAGGGCGTGCTCCATGGTCTCCTGCTCTCCGACGACGAATGTACCGGGGCCGTCCTCGAAGCTGGAACGGCAGTGGATGCGGACCCCGTGGTTGCGTGCGTACTCGACCGACCGGAGCTGGAGGACCTTCGCGCCCGAGGCCGCCATCTCCAGCATCTCCTCGAACGAGACGACCTCCAGCTTGCGCGCGTCAGGGACGATGCGCGGGTCGGCGCTGTAGACGCCGGACACGTCCGTGTAGATCTCGCACACGTCGGCGCCGACGGCGGCCGCCAGCGCCACCGCGGTCGTGTCCGAGCCGCCGCGGCCGAGCGTCGTCACGTCCGCGCTTGCGTGCGAGACGCCCTGGAAGCCGGCGACGAGCACGATCATGTCCTCCTCGAGCGCGGCCTCGATGCGGTCGGCGCGCACGTCGAGGATGCGCGCCTTCGTGTGCGAGCTGTCGGTGACGATGCCGGCCTGCGAGCCGGTCAGCGAGCTCGCGCGGTGGCCGAGGTCGTTGATCGCCATCGCGCACAGCGCGCACGAGATGCGCTCGCCGGTCGACAGCAGCATGTCCATCTCGCGCGGATCGGGCGTGGCGGAGATCTCGTCCGCGGCGGCGATCAGCTCGTCAGTCGTCTTCCCGCGCGCCGACAGGACCGCGACGACGCGGTTGCCCTGCTCGCGGGCGGCGACGATCCGCCCGGCGGCGCGCTTGAGGCGCTCCGCGTCGGCGACGGACGTGCCGCCGAACTTCATGACGACGGTTCCGGACATGGGTGCACAGGGTAAAGCGGCGAGCCGGAGGGTGCCGGCAGGGGCGAGTCGGCGGCGGACGGCAGTGTGTGCCGTCCGCCGTCGAGGCGCACCCGACGGGACTCGAACCCGCAACGTTCCGCTTAGGAGGCGGCCCCTCTAGCCAGTTGAGGTACGGGTGCTCGCCCGTGCCCGATCAGATCGAGCAGTCGATGCTTGGCGTCGGCGTGAGTCCCCCGATGCCGAGCGTCCCCCTCCTGCGGCAACCATAGCCCGGCGCGAAGAAGGCTGTCAACCGGCAGCCAGGACGACGTCTGCGGCTATGCTCGACGTGCGCGGCGGGGGATCGCTGACGGCGCCGCGCCCGACCAGCTGGGGGACGATCGTGCGCACCGACGCCACAGATGCCGCCGCCGCGGCCGTGCCGAACCTGCTCGACGAGCTCGACCGGGCGCTCGCGCGCGCGGTTGGTAATACGACCCCACCCACCCCGCTCGCCTCGCTCGTCGTCCCGCACAACGTGCCCGGCTGCGACGTGTTCCTCGCCGGCCGCCGCAGCGGCTGGGTCGCCGAGGCCGGCGACGCCGTCGGCGGCGCGTTGACCGCGCACCCGATCGTGCGCGAGGCGCAGCTCGACCCGGCGAGCAACCGCGTGCTGGTGCGGCTCGCCGACGAGCGGGTCGCGGCGCTCGGCGCGGCGTTGGAGGCGGTCCAGGTCGACCCGTTCCTCGGCCGCGACGTCGCGACGGACGAGCGCTTCGTCATCGACTACTGCGACCCGAACGCGACGAAGGCGCTGCACGTCGGCCACCTGCGCACCGTCGCGCTCGGCCATGCGCTCGGCTGCCTCGCCGCCTCCTGCGGCGCCGACGTCGTCCACCAGACGCAGATCGGCGACGTCGGGCGGCAAATGGGCGAGGCGATGGCCGGCTACCTGGAGCACTTCGCGCCGCAGACGCCGGAGAGCGCCGGCGTCAAGAGCGATCACTTCGTCGGCCGCTGCTACAGCCGCTACGTGGCGGACCTCGCGCCGCCCGAGGTCGGCGGCGGCGGCGAGCGCGACCCGGCCCTCTCGCGCGAGGACGGCTCCTACGACGACCTCGCCGAGCGGCTGCTGGAGCGCCTCGGCACGGAGGACCCGGAGACCGTCGAGCTGTGGGAGCGCATGCGCGGATGGGCGCTCGCGGGTCACGACCAGACGCTCGCGCGCCTCGGCGTGCGCTTCGACCGCGTCATCTACGAGGTCGACTTCCTCGCGGACACGCACGCGCTGACGGCGAGGGCGCTCGCGGACGGCATCGTGGAGCGCTCCGACGACGGCGCGGTGATCTCGCCCGAGCGCGAAGACGGCCACCTGCTGCTGCACCGGCCCGACGGCTTCCCCACGACGCACATGCGCTGCATGGGGATGTGGCACCTGACGGGCCGCGAGCTGTTGGCCGGCGCGACCTCGCTCGCGCTCGTCGGCGACGAGTGGGAGCCGCTCGTGCAGCAGGGCCCCGCGATCCTCGACGCGCTCGCGGCCGGCGGCGAGGTCCACCCGACGCACTGGGTCGTGCACGGGATGGTCACGAGCGGCAGGGGCGCTGCGATGAAGTCGAGCGGCGGGGCGCCGTGGCTGGTCGACGAGCTGCTGGACGAGCTGGTCGCCGATCCGCGTCTGCAGGCGTGGGCGCACGCGCGCGCCGACGCCGGGCGGCTCGCGGCGATCGCCGCGCTGGGCATCTGCCTCGACTGCCATCCGCGCAAGGCGCTCCCGCTCGAGCGCGAGATGCTGCTGGACGAGCGCGCGAACGCCGGCTGGACGCTCGCGCGCGCATGGGCGCGCGCCTGGGAGGAGCGCTTCGACGGCGATCCGGCGCCCGCGCCCGACGACCCCGACTACCGCTCGCTCGTGCTGCGCTCGCAGCTCCACCGTCGCCTCGCCGAGCGCTCGCTGCGCGCGCTCGACGTGCGCGCGCTGGTCGGGATGCACGTCCACGCGGCCGAGTGGTTCCTCGCGCAGAACGACCCGTCTGCGAGCGTCGCGCGGGCGATGCGCGGCCTGCTGGCATGCGGGATGCGGGCGGTCGGGCTGGACGCGGATCCTTTGCGATCAGACGGGTAAGGCGGTAGTCTCGACCGGTCGGTGCATCGCAGTTGCGATGCACCATTTGGGGGAGCGAGGAAGGCCGCCGCAGCTGGTGTGACCGGCGCCTCGCCGACATCGCGATAGGGGGATCTGATGCGGTCGAAGCTTGGACTCGACGCCGGACTCGTGCGTTCCTGCCGCGCTGCCGCGGCGAGGGTCGCCGCGCAGGTGGCCGAGGCGACCGCGGGCAGGACCACCGTGTCCGTCGAGCGGACCGTCGCGCGCATGCTCGGCGTCGACGGCGTCGACCCCCACGACGTGCCGCTCCCCAACGCGCTCGTCGACCATGTCGCCGAATTCGACGGCCTGCCGCGCGGCGTCGCCGCCTGGGTCGGCAACGCGATGGTGGCCACCGAGCGCTCGGCGGTCGAGGTCGCCGAGGCCGTCGGCGCGGGCGAGCTGGCGCTCGGCGAGCTGCCGGCGGCCGAGCCGGAGGCCGTGGCGCGAGCGGTCGCGCAGGCGCACGAGGCGACCATCGCCGAGATGCGGGCGCGCTGCGCGCAGCGAGACGCGCTGCGCGAGCAGCTCGGGGAGCAGCCGCAGCCGCACCGCTACGTCCTCACCGCCACCGGCAACGTCTACGAGGACCGCGACCACGCGCTCGCCGTCGCGGAGGCGGGCGGGGACATCATCGCCGTGATCCGCTCGACCGCGCAGAGCCTGCTCGACTACGTCCCCTACGGACCGACCACCGAGGGCTACGGCGGCACGTTCGCGACGCAGGCGAACTTCCGCATCATGCGCGAAGCGCTCGACGAGTGGTCGCGCGCGAACGGCCGCTACGTGCGCCTGTCGTCCTTCTGCTCCGGCCTCTGCATGCCGGAGATCGCGGCGATGGGCGCGGCCGAGGGGCTCGACAACATGGTCAACGACGCGCTCTACGGGATCCTCTACCGCGACCTCAACATCCTGCGCACGATGATCGACCAGCGCGTCTCGCGCGGGGTCAACGGGCGCTTCGGCATCGTCATCAACACGGGCGAGGACAACTACCTGCGCACGGCCGACGCGATCGACGCCGCGCCCTCCGTCGTCGCCTCGCAGCTCATCAACTACTTCCTTGCGCGCGACTGCGGCGTGCCCGACGGGCAGATCGCGATCGGCAACTCGTTCGAGATCGCGCCCTCGGTCGAGAACGGGCTGCTGTACGAGTGGGCGCACGCGCAGCTCACGCGCGAGCTGTTCCCGGACTGCCCGGTCAAGTACATGCCGCCGACGAAGCACATGGACGGCAACCTCTTCATGACGCACGCGTGCGACACGCTCTTCAACCTGATCACCGTCGCGACGGACCAGGAGATCCAGACGATCGGGATTCCGACCGAGGGGATCTTCACGCCGCACATCCACGACCGCGTGCTCGGCATGGAGTGCTCCAACTACGTCTTCACGGCCGCGCGCGGCCTCGCCGACGAGATCGAGCTCAAGCCCGACGGGTTCATCGTCAGACGCGCCCACGAGGTGCTGAGGGACGCGCACGCGATGCTCGAGGAGATCGTCGAGATCGGGCTGTTCGCGGCGCTCGAGCGCGCGACGTTCGGCGACGTCTCGCGCACCCTGGAGGGCGGGCGCGGCGCCGACGGCATCGTCGACGTCGCGAGCGACTACCTCAACCCGCTGGCCGGCGCGGTGGAGGCGCCCGCCGGTGTCTAGCGTCGCGCAGCGCGCCTCGCTCGACGCGGTCCGCCCCTACGGCGACCACCTCGACGACGGCCTCGTGCAGCTCAGCTTCACGCTGCCGGTCGACCACGGGCCGCTCGCGCGCGAGGCGGCGCTCGCGCTCGTGCGCGACAAGATGGGGCTGATAAAGCCGGAGATCGTGCACGCGAAGGCGCTCACGCCGGGCTTCACCTACTTCGTGCTGTTCGCGCAGTGCCAGGACGCGGTCGACTGCGACCGCCTCGCGGCCGTGCGCACGGCCACGCGCGCGATGAACGAGGAGGAGGTCGACGCGTTCGTCGCCGAGCGGATCGGGCGCCCGCTCGTCGTGATCGGCGCGAGCACCGGCACCGACACGCACAGCGTCGGGATCGACTCGATCCTCAACCTCAAGGGCTTCGACGGGCGCCACGGGCTGGAGGCCTACCACTGGTTCCGCACCCACAACCTCGGCAGCCAGGTGCCGAACACCGCGCTGCTCGCGCGCGCGTTCGAGCTGGAGGTCGACGCGATCCTCGTCTCGCAGACGGTCACGCAGCAGGGCCTGCACCTGCACAACCTGACCGAGCTGGTGGAGCTGGTCGAGGCCGAAGGCAAGCGGCGCGACGTGCTGCTCGTGTGCGGCGGCCCGCGCATCACCGACGAGCTCGCGAAGGAGCTGGGCTACGACGCGGGCTTCTCGAAGGGCACCTACCCGAACGACGTCGCCGCGTTCATCGCGCAGGAGATCGCGGCGCGCGGGCGGCCGGCCGGGGAGTAACGGCGTGCGGATCTCGGAGGCGATCGCACCCGCCACGCGGGTGGCGCTCGTCGGACTCGCGAAGAACACCGGCAAGACGGTTGCGCTCGGCGCGATCCTCGCCGAGCTGGAGGCGCACGGCGAGACGATCGGCGTCACCTCGATCGGGCGCGACGGCGAGGCGACCGACGCGATCGACGACGCGATCGCGAAGCCGCCGATCGAGCTGCCCGCGATGGCACTCGTAGCGACGACGGACCGGCTGCTGGAGCGCAGCGAGGCGCGCGCGGAGGTGGCGCTTCGGACCGGGCACCGCACGCCGCTCGGGCGCGTGGTGATCGCGCGGCTGATCGAGCGCGGGACCGTCGAGGTCGCCGGGCCGGTCGCCGCGCAGGACGTCGGCGAGGTCGTCGAGTCGATGCGCCGGCTGGGGGCGCAGCGCCTGCTGGTCGACGGCTCGATCGACCGCCGCGCGGCCGCCTCGCCGCGGCTGGCCGACGGCGTCGTCATGTCCACCGGCGCGGTGCTGAGCGCCGACCTCGACCAGCTCGTGCGCCGCACGAAGGCCGCCGCCGAGCTGATGACGCTGCCGGCAGTCGCGGACGCCTCCCTCCACGCGCGCGCGGCCGCCCTCCCCACCAGCGCTCTCCTGCCCGAGGACGGCGAGCCGCTCCCGCTCGACGTCGCGATCGTGCACGACCAGGTCGAGCGCGTCGTGCCGCTGCTGCGCGGCCGCCCCGACGTGCGCGCCGTCGTCGTCAGAGGGGCGCTGACCGAGGCGCTGCTGGAGCAGCTCGCGCGCGTCCGCCGCGGTGCGCCGCTGACTGCGATCGCCGACGACGCGACGCGGGTCTTCCTCGGGCGCGGCACGTGCGCGCGCTACCGCGCGCGCGGCGTCTCGCTCGCGGTGCTCGCGCCGATCCCATTGCTTGCCGTCACGACGAACCCCGTCGCGCCGCTGCGTCACCGGTTCGACGCGGAGGAGCTGCGGGCGCGGATCGCGGCGGAGCTGCCGGGCGTGCCGGTGCTCGACGTGCTGGCGGGGGACGCTCAGCTCGCGCCGGGCCTGCTGTCAGGCGCGCGCTGACGGCATCGAGGGGGACGCGCTGTTGTTGTCGCCCCACCGCCCAGGCTCCTCCACAGTTCCGTAACACTCCGGATTTACGCCCGGCAACCAGTACGTCTATATGACGTACTGGTTGCCGGGCCTCAAATTCCGGTGCGTCAGAGGCGCCGGAAGTGCGTGCGCCGGGACGCGGATTGCGACGGAAGACGCGCGAACGCCGCGCAGCGCAGCCGCTCCCTTCCCTCGATGCCAAGCCGGCAGCGCGCCGCGCGCGGCCGACGCCCGAGCGGAGCTACAGAACCCTCCGCCGCCCCGCGAACGCCCGCCCCAGCGTCAGCTCGTCGGCGTACTCCAGGTCGGCGCCGACAGGCAGGCCGCTCGCGAGCCGCGTGACGGTCACGTCGGGCGACCGCTCGCGCAGCGCCTCGGCGATGTGCAGCGCGGTCGCCTCGCCGGTCGTCGTCGGGTTCGTGGCGAGCACGACCTCGCGGATGCCCTCGGACTGGCCGTCGGAGAGCGCGGGCTGGTGGGTGCCGGCCACGCGCGCCAGCAGCTCGGCGATCCGCAGGTCCTCCGGGTCGACGCCGTCGATCGGCGAGAGCGCGCCGCCGAGCACGTGGTAGCGGCCGTGGAACTCGTGCGTGCGCTCGATCGGGATGATGTCGCTCGGCTCCTCGACGACGCACACGTTCGCGGCGTCGCGGCGCTCGTCGGCGCAGATGCGGCAGCGCGGGCCGTCGGCGAGGTTGAAGCAGATCTGGCACAGGCCGATCCGCTCCTTGACCTCGCGGATCGCGTCCGCGAGCGCGAGCGCGTCCTCCTTGTCGGCGCGCAGCAGGTGGAACGCGAGCCGCTGCGCTGTGCGGCCGCCGATCCCCGGCAGCTTGCCCAGCTCGGTGACGAGCCGCTGGACGGGTGGGGAGAAGGACGACATGCGTCAGCGCGCGCCGCCGGCCGCGGTCCTCGCTCGCTCGCGCCGCGCGCTCACGTCCTCGCCCGCTTCCCGGCCGTGCCGCACGTCCGCGCCTAGAACCCCGGCAGCCCAAGCCCGCCGAGCCCGCCCGGCCCGCCGAGACCGCCGGTGATCCCGCCGAGCTTCTTCGAGGCCATCTCCTGCGCCGCGCGCAGGGCCTCGTTGACGGCCGCGAGCACCATGTCCTGGAGCAGCTCGACGTCCTCGGGGTCGACCGCCTCTGGATCGATCGCGATCGACTTGACGTCGAGGTCGCCGCTGACCTTCACGGTCACCATGCCGCCGCCCGCCGAGGCCTCGACGAACTCGTCCTTCAGCTGCTCCTGCGCGGCCACCATCTCCGCCTGCATCTTCTGGACCTGCTTGAGCATCTGCTGCATGTTCGGCTGCGGCATCAGGCGCCTTCTTCCTCGTCGTCGATCAGCTCCTCCGCGTCGAACTCTGCCACGAAGCGGTCGACCAGCTCGTCGTCTGTCGGCGCGACCGGAGGGGGCATGTCGGGCAGCTCCTCGGCGGCCAGCTCGCAGCGCAGCCGCAACGTCCGGCCGGCGACCGCGCGCAGCGCCTCCACGATCACGCCGCGGTGCTCCTCGCTCTCGGCCTTCTTCTTGTAGAACGAGTCGCCCGACGCGAACGCGAGCGTCATCTCGCCGTCCTCGACGGCGACGGGCCGCGCACGCTCGACTGCGGCGTGTGCCAGCACGTTCTCGCTGCGCACCGCCTCGACGACCGCCGGCCACAGCTCGCGCAGCGCGTCGAGGTCCAGCTCGCCGCTCGGCTGGGGTGCCGGAGGCGGAGCCGGCGCGGCGGCCGCGAGCGCGGCGGCGGTCGCGGGCGCGGGCACGCCGTTCGCCGGTCGCGGCGGCTCGGGCGTCGGCTCGCCGGCGGCGACGGGCGGCGGGGGTGGCGCAGGTGTGGGCGGGGGCGCCGCGGGCGCGGGCGGCGGGGCGGCCGCCGCCGTTGGAGCAGGCGCCGCGGCCTCGATCGGCGGCGTGGTGTCGGCGGGCGGGGGCGGTGCGACCAGGGCGGGCGGCGCGGGCGCGGACGCGCCGCCGGCGATCCGCGCCTCCAACCGGTCGATCCGTGCGAGCAGCGCCTTCGCCGACGGGTCGACCTCCGGCGCGGCGGCCTTCACCAGCGCAAGCTCCAGCTGGATGCGCGCCTGGGCTCCGCTCGACAACGCCTCCAGCGCGTCCGACAGGAGGTCGAGCAGCCGCACGACGTCCGTCCGGCCGAGCGCGGCCGCCTGCGCCGCCAGCCGCGCGTCGCGCTCGGGTGTCAGCCGCACCTCCGCCGGCACCTCGCCGAGCACCTGCACGGCGAGCAGCTCGCGCGCGTGCCCCTCCAGCTCGCGCACGAGCTGGCCGGCGTCGCGGCCGGACTCGGCGAGCCGCGCGACCGCCAGCAGCGCCGCGCGCGCGTCGTGCGCCGCGACCGCGTCGACCGCGCCGAACAACGCCTCCGCGTCGGCCACGCCGAGCACCGCGAGCACGTCCTCGACGGCGATCTCGCCACCGGCGCCGTCCGACCCGCCGTACGTCGTGAGCTGCTCCAGCGTGCCGAGCGCGTCGCGGAACGAGCCGGTCGCATGCCGCGCGACGAGCGCCAGCGCCGCGTCGGGGATCGCGATCCCCTCCTGGTCGGCGACGCGCCGCAGCACGCCGGCGATCTCCTCGACCGTCGGGCGCTGGAAGTCGAAGCGGTGGCAGCGGTCGACCACAGTCGGCAGCACCTTGTTCGCCTCGGTCGTCGCGAGCACGAAGATCGTGTGCGGCGGCGGCTCCTCGAGCGTCTTGAGGAACGCGTTCCAGGCCGCGGACGAGAGCATGTGCGCCTCGTCGAGGATGTAGACCTTGTGCCGGCCCGACACCGGCGCGTAGGCGACCTTGTCGCGCAGGTCGCGGATGTCGTCGACCGAGTTGTTCGAGGCCGCGTCCATCTCGATCACGTCGAGCGACGTGGCGCGCGCGATCGACACGCACGAGTCGCACACGCCGCAGGGCGTCACCGTCGGGCCGCGCTCGCAGTTCAGGCAGGCGGCGAGGATCTTCGCCATCGACGTCTTGCCGGTCCCGCGCGAGCCGACGAACAGATAAGCGTGGTGGACCTGTTCGCGCTGCACCGCGTTGCGCAGCGTGCGCACGACATGCGTCTGCCCGACCACCTCGTCGAACGTGCGGGGACGGTGGCGGCGGTAGAGCGACGGGCCGGCGGACACGGGACATCCAAGTCTACCCGCGCGCCCGGCCCCGCCGCCCCCGCGCGGAAGCCCGCCCCCGACCGCCGCCGGCCCTATGCTCCCGCCGTGCCAGCGCGCCTGCGATCGGAGGGCGTCGTGCTCGTCCCGGGCCTGATCGCGGTCGGGCTGTTCGTCTACTGGGGGGCGCACGGCGGCGGCTACGAGCCGACCACCTGGGAGCCCTCGGCGCTGCTCGTGCTCGGCCTGCTCGTCGCGACCGCCGCCGGCCTCGGCTTCGGCCGCCTGCGGCTCTCGCGCCCGCTGCAGCTCGCGCTCGGCCTGCTCGCCGCCTACGTCGCCTTCTCCTACCTGTCGATCGCGTGGGCGGCGGCGCCCGGCGACGCGCTCGACGGCAGCAACCGCGCGCTGCTCTACCTGATGCTGTTCGCGCTGTTCGCGCTGCTGCCGTGGCGAACCTGGACGGCGGCGGTCGCGCTCTCCGGCTACGCGCTCGGGATCGGGGCCGTCGCCGTCGTCACGCTCGCGCGGCTCGGCAGCGCGAGCCAGATCCCGGACCTGTTCAACGGGGCGCGGCTCGAGGCGCCGGTCGGCTACATCAACGGCACGGCGGCGCTGCTGCTCGCGGCCACGGTGCTGGGGATCGCGCTCGCCGCGCGTCGCGAGCTGCCGATCGTGCTGCGCGGCCTGCTGCTCGCGCTCGCCGCCGCGGCGCTCCAGCTCTCGGTGCTGTGCGAGAGCCGCGGCTGGCTGTTCGCGCTGCCGATCGTGCTGATCCTGGCGCTCGCGCTGACGCCGGGGCACGGCCGCCTGCGGTTCGCGCTGTGGATGCTGCCGCCGTTCGCCGGCGCCGCGCTCGCGCTGCCGGCGCTGCTCGACGTCTTCGAGCAGGCGGACAAGGCGCCGACCGCGGCCACGACGCTGCGCGCGCTCGCGCGCACCGGCAGCCATGCGGCGAACGTCGCGCTGCTCGCGTGCGCGGGCGTGCTCGTCGCCGGGCTGGCGCTCGCCGCGCTCGATCGCCGCACGGCCGTCTCCGCGCGCGTCGCGCGCGGCGCCAACCGCGCCGGCGTCGCGCTCGCAATTGCGGCGGCGCTCGCCGGGATCGCCGCCGGCCTCGTGCTCACGCACGGCCGTCCCGACCAGAAGGTCGCGGACTACTGGAACCGCTCGAACGGCTACCAGGCGACGACGCCCGGCGCCGCCCGCTTCGTCTCCGTCGGCAGCAACCGGCCCGACTTCTGGCGCGTCGCGCTGAAGGCCTTCGCCGACGCGCCGGTCGGCGGGTTGGGCCAGGACAACTGGAGCGCGTACTACCTACGCCGGCGCCGCAGCGACGAGCAGCCGCGCTGGACGCACAGCATCGAGCTGCGCCTGCTCGCCCACACCGGGATCGTCGGCTTCCTGCTGTTCGCCGGCTTTCTGGCGGCTGCGCTGACGGCCGCGATCTCGTCCGCGTCGGCCCGGCGGCGCGCCGGCCGTACGACGAGCGCGGTGGCGGCGACGGCGCTGCTGCCGCTCGCCGTCTGGCTCGTGCACGGCTCCGTCGACTGGTTCTGGGAGATCCCGGCGCTGAGCGGGCCCGCGCTCGCCTTCCTGGCACTTGGAGGAGCGTTGATGCGCCAACTTTCGCCGGCATGGGAACCGACCGCCGAGTCGCCCGCGCCCTCGCGGCTGCGTCCTGTGCTCGCCGTCGCCCTCACGCTGCTGGCGCTGGCGGCGGCGGCCGTCGTCGCGCTCCCGTATCTCGGCGAGCGCGAGGTCGCAGCGGCCAGCGGCGGCTGGCCGGACGACCCCGCGCGCGCGCTCGCACGGCTCCACCGCGCCGCCCAGCTCAACCCGCTGAGCTCCCGGCCACAGCTCGTCGCCGGCGTGATCGCGCTGGAGCTGGGGCAGGCGAAAACGGCGCAACGGCGCTTCGAGCAAGCGCTTTCGCGCGACAGCGGGGATTGGTTTGCGCTGTTCGGGCGCGGTCTCGCCGCTTCCGCGCTCGGGGACCGGGCAAGCGCGCGCGCCGACTACGAACGCGCACGTTCGCTCGATCCGCGCGAGCCGCTGCTCGCGGAGGCGCTCGCGCGCGTGAATGGACGCGATCCGCTCACCGCGCAGGAGGCCTTCGGGACCCTGCGTCGCGACGCGCAGCGGCTGTCCGGCACGCCCGCCGCGTTCGCGTCGAGGGGTCGAGCGGTATGAGTGCGCGCCACCGCAGTTGTGGGTCTGCCGGGATGGTGCTACTTTGAGGCGCAATTCGCCAAGTTCGCACGCAAAAGTAGGTTTGAAGCGCGCTGGCGCGCTTCGTGCCAACCAATACAAGGATGGGAAGGGATTGGTTCGATGAAGCGACTCGCCTTGCTCATGGTCGCGGTCGCCCTCGCGCTGGTGGTCGCCGGTCCGGCATATGCGCAGAGCGCGACGAGTGATGCCTACGCCGGTAAGGGCGGTGGGATCGTCGGCACTGTGAACAGTGGTGGCCCGAGCGGCAATGGACCGTCCGCTCCGGCGCCGCAGCAGGTTCAGGCTGCCAGCTCGAATGGCTCGCTGCCCTTCACGGGGCTTGACGTCGGCCTGCTCGCACTCGGCGGCGTTGCGCTTGTCGGTGTGGGCATCGGCCTGCGCCGGTTCGCGCGGCCGCTCAGCTGACCTGAGCGGACTGCCGATGGACGACGCCCGGTCGCGCGGGAGATGAGGTCGCGGTGGCGATCGGCTCTGACATGAGGACAGCCGATCGCCCCGTGGCGCTGCCCGTGCGTCGGTCGGGTGACCGCCCGCCGCGGCAGAATGCTGGAAGCGCTCAACCTGCGGCAGAGAGCTGCCGAAGATCGGTTCAGAGCGACGTGGCCTCCGCCCTCACCCAGCACCTCACCGCCGATCCCGCCGCACGTCCGTCGCTGGAGGCGAGGACGGCCGTCGTCGAGCGGCGCCGGCGCCGCACGCGGCTCGCGCGTCTGACCTATCGCACCGCCGACGCGGCGATGCTGCTGGCCGCGTCGGTCACGGCGATCGCGTTCGCGCCCGCGTCGCAGAGCTTCTCCAACTTCGCGTGGGGCGTCGCCTACGCGCTGCTGACCCTGCTGATCCTCGAGGCGCGCGGCTTCTACGACATCCGCCTCCAGGACACGCCCGTCGACACCGTCGCGCGCATCTTCGCCGCCACGTCGATCGCGGCGATGACGCTGACGGCGCTGCGCGCGGTCGTGAGCGACGACCCGACGCTGACCGGTCAGATCGTGCGCCTGTGGGCGTTCGCGCTCGTCTTCCTGGGCGCCGGACGCGTCGGCATCACGCTCGACCGCCGGCGCGCGCTGCGCCGCGGCGAGACGGGCTTCAACACGCTCATCATCGGGGCCGGCAGCGTCGGCCACCTGATCGCCAGACGCCTGCGCGAGCGTCCCGAGTTCGGCTTGCGCCCGATCGGCTTCCTCGACAAGGACCCGCTGATCGACGCCGACGCCGACGAGGGCCTGCACGTGCTCGGGGCGAGCTGGGACCTGGAGCAGGTCGTCCAGCGCTACGATGTCGAGCAGGTCGTCGTGACGTTCTCGACTGCGCCGCACGCCGTGCTGCTCGGCATGATCCGCCGCTGTCGCGAGCTCGGCGTGGAGGTCGTCGTCGTGCCGCGCCTGTTCGAGGAGGTCTCCAACCGCGTCGAAGTCGAGCACCTCGGCGGCGTCCCCTTGCTGCGGGCGGCGACCGTCGACCCGCGCGGCTGGCAGTTCGGCATCAAGTACGCGGTCGACCGCATTCTCGCCGCCCTGGCGCTGCTCGTCGCCTCGCCGCTGCTGCTCGCGCTCGCGCTCGCCGTGCGGCTCAGCTCGCCCGGGCCGATCCTCTTCCGCCAACGCCGCGTCGGCCTCGACGGGCGCGAGTTCGACATGCTGAAGTTCCGCTCGATGCGCGTGGCGACGCCGGCCGCCGAGCAGGAGCTGCCCGCCGCCGAGCAGGAGTTCGTGCCGGAGGAGGGCTGCGCGCCCGGCGGCGTCGAGGGCGAGGACCGCCGCACGCGCGTCGGCGAGGTCATGCGCCGCCTCTCGCTCGACGAGCTGCCGCAGCTCCTCAACGTGCTGCGCGGCGACATGGCGCTCGTCGGCCCCCGGCCGGAGCGCACGAGCTACGTGCGCGCGTTCGAGCAGCACGTCTACCGCTACGGCGATCGCCACCGCGTCAAGTCGGGCCTGACCGGCTGGGCGCAGGTGCAGGGGCTGCGCGGTCAGACGCCGCTGGCCGACCGCGTCGAGTGGGACAACTACTACATCGAGAACTGGTCGCTCTGGTTCGACCTGAAGATCATGCTGATGACGGTCCCGGCGCTGCTCGGGCGCCATGACGTCGAATAGGGCGAAAAAACGGACCGTGCACCCTCCGTCGAAGCGGGTTCCGAGGCGCTGACGCCCCCGCCGGCTCCGGTCAGGCGCTCCCGCAACGCATGGCGGAGGCCGCTTAAGGCTGCTTCCTTCCGGACCTGACCTGGTTCACGGGTCGCCATCGCGCGGGACCTGGCCATCGACGCCGACGAGCGACGGGCTGACCCTCGGAGCCGGCGCCCCTCGGGAGGGGATTCGGCCCCGCTAGAGCGGATTGCGGGTACAGGGCACCGCTACCTCCCCGCCTAGCACGGTCCGCGGGGGAGCATAGCGGCGGGCGGTCCCGCGGGCGGCGCGGTCACGCGTCGCGCAGGCCCGCCGCCTGCGCGATCACCGCCGCCATCTCGGCGCGGAAGCGCGCACGGCCGAAGCCGCGGGCGTTCTCGCGCGCCGCCTGCGGGTCGAACGCCAGCGTTTCGAAACGCGCGATGGCGGCGGCCACCACCTCCGGCGTCTGCGCGTCGAACAGCACGCCGGTGACGCCGTCGCGCACGGTCTCGCGCGCGCCGCCGACGCCGTAGGCGATCACCGGCAGGCCTGCCGCCTGCGCCTCGACCGGCACGATCCCGAAGTCCTCCTCGCCGGGGAACAGCAGCGCGCGGGCGCCCGCGAGCAGCGCGTCCCGCTCCGCGTCGGGGACGCGGCCGAGCAGCTCGGCGCCCGGTCCGGCGGCTGCGCGCACGGCCTCCAGCGCGCGTCCGTCGCCGGCGACCTTCACGCGGCGACCGGCGAGCGCCGCGCCGGCGAGCGCCAGGTCGACGCGCTTGTACGGCACGACGCGACCGAACACGAGATAGAAGGGCTCGTCCGCCGGCCGGCGCTCGATCCCGAGGTAGTGCCCGACGTCGACCGGCGGGTGGACGACGACCGCCTCGCGCCCGTAGAAGCGTCTGATGCGCGCGGCGACGTGCTGCGAGTTGGCGACGAACACCTCCGGCCGCTGCGCGCCCACGCGGTCCTTGCGTCGCAGCCAGCCGAGCAGCGGAGGGAGCATCAGGCGCGTCGCGCGGCCGATCTCCTCGCCGGCGAGGAAGTCGGGCTCCCACGCGTAGCGCATCGGCGTGTGGCAGTAGCAGACGTGCGGCGTGCCGGCCGGCGTGTGGACGTTCTTCGCGTTCGCGTGGTTGCTGGAGAGGACGAGGTCGAAGCCGCTCAGGTCGAAGGACTCGAACGCGCGGTTCATCAGCGGCAGCAGCTTCGGGTAGTTGCGCGTCGCGGTCGGGATGCGGTTGAGGAACGAGGCGTGCACGCGGCGCTCGGTGATGATCGGCGGCCACGGTCTCGGGTCGTAGACGGTCGTGAACAGCTCCGCCTGGGGGAACAGCTCCAGCAGCTCGATCACGACGTCCTCGGAGCCCCCCGGGATCGTCAGCCAGTCGTGCACGACCGCGACGCGGGGGAAGCGGGCGCGGAGCTGCTCGATCAGCGCGGTCGCGTCGGTCGTGCTCACCTGCTCCGCTCCACGGCCGCCTCGAAGTCCTGCCAGCGCACCGCATACGGCGCGATCCGCGCGCACAGCGCCTCCAGCTCGCGCCAGCCGGCGTCGGCCTCCCAGCCCCAGTGCAGCACGATCGGCGTCCACAGGCCGGTCCGCGCGGCGATCGCTCGCTCGGCGGCGGGAAGCACGTCGCGCGCGTGACCGTAGAAGGGCGCGTAGGCGGGCAGGTAGACGGCCTCGCCGCGCCACTGCGGGGCCCGCTGGAAGCCGACGTGGCGGATCCCCTCCGGGCCCCCGCCGACGACCGCGAAGCGCTGCGCGAGCAGCGGCCATTGCGCGGCGTCGAAGCGGTTGTACGGCGCGACGAACGCGCGCGGGCGCGCGCCCGCGCGGCGCTCCAGCTCGTCGAGCGCGTCGTCGAGCAGCGCCGCCGTCGCGTCCGCGTCGAGCCCGCACAGCTCGGAGTGGCGCCGCGGGTCCGCGAAGCGCGTGCGATGGTCGCGCCCGTGCAGCGCGAGCGCGACGTCATCGTGCGCGGCGACCTCGCGCAGGAGCGCGACCTCCTCCTCGGTCAGCTCGCGCGACTCGGCGCCCGCGGGGTCGAGCGGCGCTCTGCTCACGCGCGGCAGCACGGCGACGAGGTAGGGCACGCCGGCGCCGGTCAGGATCTCATGGAAGCGGCGGAAGCCGTCGGAGCCGAAGCGCGCCGGCTCGTCCCACGCCTGATAGTGCGGGAACTCGTCGACGCGCACGATGAAGCGCGGCGGGCCAGCCGCCCGATTGGCGAGCACCGCCCGCCGCGCGGCGACGAGCGGTCTGTCGTGGTCGAGCCGGCCGAGCTTGCGCTGGACGTCCTGCATGAGCCGCAGCGGCGCCGGGGGGACCGGCCGCGGCCGGACGGCATCGAGGACGGCGTCGGTCAGGACCGCGTCGGCATCGACTGCGCCAGCCGCCAGCTCCGCGTCGAACAGCAGGCGCGCGACGCGCCGCGCATCGAGGTCGGTCTGCACCGCCGCGAGGCTACAAAAAGGAGCGGCCGGCCCGAACTCTGGTCATCTGTACCGGATATACGGGCATAGATGACCAGAGTTCGGGGGGTGGGCTTGGAATGATGCGTGCGTGCTCCGCGGTCGCGACATCGTCTGCGTCGGCTTCGCCGACTGGGACGCGGAGCTGTGGACGAACCAGCATCACCTGATGTCGCGCCTCGCGCGCGAGAACCGCGTGCTGTTCGTCGAGTCGCTCGGCCTGCGTCAGCCGCAACTCGCCGGCAAGGACCTTGCGCGGATCGCGCGGCGCGTGCGCCGCGGGCTCGCACCGCCGCGCGCAGTCGACGGCCTGCACGTGCTCTCGCCGCTCGTCGTCCCGTTGCACCGCTTCCGGCTCATACGCGAGTGCAACCGGCGGCTGCTGCCGCTGCTCGTGCGCCGCGCGACGCGCGGGCTCGGCTTCGGGCGGCCGATCCTGTGGGCGTACGTGCCACAGGCGGAGGCGTTGCTGGACGCGCTGAAGCCCGCGACGGTCGTCTACCACTGCGTCGACGACATCGCCGCGCAGCCGGGGATCGACAGCGCCTCGTTCCGCGCGGCCGAGGAGCGCTTCGCGCGGCGCGCCGATCTCGTGCTCGCGAGCGCGCCGTCGCTCGCGGCGCGCATGCGCGCCTTCAACGACAACGTGCTCGACGCGCCGAACGTCGCCGATACCGCGCTGTTCGCGCAGGCGCGCGAGCCCGGTCCGGTCGACGCGGCGCTCGACGCGCTGCCGCGCCCGCGCGTCGTCTTCACCGGCGCGGTCGTCGCCACGAAGCTCGACGTCCCGCTGCTCGTCGAGCTGGCGCGCGCGCGGCCCGACGCCTCGTTCGCGCTCGTCGGACCCGTCGGCCCGGGCGACCCGCGCACCGACGTCTCCGCGCTCGCCGCCGAGCCGAACGTGCACCTGCTCGGCGCGCGGGAGTACGGCGAGCTGCCGGCGGTCCTGCGCGGGGCCGACGTCGGGCTGATCCCGTACGCGCGCAACGAGCTGACCGACTCGATCTTTCCGATGAAGGTCTACGAGTACCTCGCCGCCGGCCTGCCGGTGGTCGCGACGCAGCTCCCGTCGATCGTCAACGTGCCGGAGGTCGCGACGGCCGGCGACGCGGCCGCGCTCGCGGCGCTGATCGACCGCGCGCTCACGCACGACGACCCGGCGCGGCGCGCCGCACGCTCGCATGCGGCCGAAGGGCGCTCGTGGGACGCGCGCCTCGCCGAGATCGCGGCGGCCGTCGCGGCGCTGGAGCGCGAGAGCGCGTCGTGAGTGCCGCCGGCCACGACGTCCTCGTCTCCGTCCACGCGCCGATCCTGCGTTCCGGCCGCGCGGTCCGCACCTACGGCGTCGCGCGGGCGCTCGCCGCGGCCGGCGGGCGCCTCACGTTCGTCTACGTGCGCTTCGGCGGCGACGGGCCCGACGCGGCGCACCGTGCGATCCCCGCGGCTGCGTTCGAGCCGGTCGAGCCCTCGCGCGGCCTGCGGCGGGCGCTCGCCTACGGCGCGGCCCGCCTGCGCGGCGTGCCGGACGACTTCGCGCGCGGCGTCGCGCCGGAGCTGGCGGCGACGGTCGCGCGGCTGGCGGCGGACGAGAGGACGCGCGTGATCGCCGACGGGCCGATCGAGGCCGCCGCGCTCGCCGGCCTCGCGCGCCGCCGGCCGGTGATCTACAACGCGCACAACCTCGAATCGGCCTACCGCCATGAGCTGGCCGCGAGCGCCGGCCTCGGCTCGCCGGAGCGGCTGCGCCGCTTCGAGCGCGGGGTGCTCGCCCGCGCCGCGGAGGCGTGGATGGTGAGCGAGGCGGACATCGCGGCGGCGCGCGAGCTGTGTCCGGGCGCGCGCGTACGGCTCGTTCCGAACGTCGTCGACGTCGCCGCGATCGCGCCGGTCGAGCCCGACCTCACCGCGCGGCGCGCCGTCTTCGTCGGCGACTTCTCCTACGAGCCCAACCGCAACGCGCTGCGCTTCCTGCTCGAGGAGGCGATGCCGGGAGTGTGGGAGCGGCTGCCGGACGCGCGCCTGCGGCTCGTCGGCGCCGGACTCGACGCGCCGCCCTCGGCCGATCCGCGCGTCGAGGCGCTCGGCTTCGTGGAGGACCTCGCCGACGCCTACGCGAACGTCTCGGCGGCGGTCGTGCCGCTGCTGCAGGGCGGCGGCACGCCGCTGAAGTTCGTCGAGGCGCTCGCGTACGCGCTGCCGATCGTCGCGACGCCGCGCGCCGCCGCCGGGCTGGCGGTCGAGGACGGCGTGCACTGCCTGCTGGCCGACGGCGCGGAGGCGTTCGCCGACGCGCTGGCCCGCGTGCTGCGCGACGGCGCCCCCGGCCTCGGCGAGCGCGGCCGCGCGCTCGCCTCCGAGCGCTACTCGATCGAGGCGCTCACCGCGCTGTTGGCGCGCCGCTGACGGTCGCGAGGGTGCGCCGCAGCCCTTCGGCGAGCTCCACCTGCGGCTCCCAGCCGAGCAGCTCGCGCGCGCGCGCGGCGTCGAGGCAGCTCCGCAGCACCTCGCCCTGGCGCGCCGGCGCGTGGACCGGCTCGAAGCGCTCGCCGCCCTCGAGCGTGCGGAACGCCTCGACGAGCGCCAGCACGGAGGTCTCGACGCCGGTGCCGATGTTGATCGAGCCGCCGACGTCCAGCTCCGCGGCGCGCAGGTTCGCCGCCACGATGTCGCCGACGTAGGTGTAGTCGCGCGTCTGCTCGCCGTCGCCGTAGATCGTCGGCGTGCGGCCGTCGGCGAAGCAGCCGCAGAAGATCGCGATCACGCCGCCCTCGCCGAGCGGATCCTGGCGGGGGCCGTACACGTTCGCGTAGCGCAGCGCGACCGTCGAGAGGCCATGCAGGCGCGTGAACAGCGCGCAGTAGCCCTCGCCCGACAGCTTGCCCATGCCGTACGGCGCGAGCGGCTGCGCGGGCGCGTCCTCGGGCGTCGGCACCTGCTCGGCCTCGCCGTAGACGGCGCCGCCCGTCGCCGAGTAGACGACGCGCCGGGCGCCCGCCGCCTGCGCGGCGGCGAGCACGTTGATCGTGCCCTCGACGTTCACGCGCGCGTCGGCGGCCGGATCGGACACCGAGCGGCGCACGTCGATCTGCGCGGCGAGGTGGAAGACGCGCTCCGGTCGCACCTGCTCGAACAGCTCGCGCAGCGCCGGGGCGTCGCAGACGTCCAGCTCGTGGAGCGTCGCGCCCTGCGCGAGCGCACCGTCGAGGTTCGCGCGCCGGCCGGTCGAGAGGTCGTCGACGACGACGACGTCCTCGCCCCGCTCGATCAGCGCGTCGACGAGGTTCGAGCCGATGAATCCCGCTCCCCCTGTGACGATGGCGGTCATGCGCGGCACAGACTAACGCGTGCGCAGGGGCGCGCCGCACGTTCGCGCGGCGCGGCGCCCTGTCCGGACATCCGTCCAACGATTCCGGCCGCGCTCCTGCTTCGACCGCAGGCCGCCGAACTTGAGCGTGGGCACGGCAATTGCCGGGCTCGCTTCCCCGACAACGGCACCCCCATCGCGAGGTGGGTCCGCAAAGCCAGGGGTCTCTCGGAGACAGCCCGGCCACCGAAGGAGACTCGATGCTCGCGTTCCCCGTGCGCCGGCCGCTGCGCATGCTCATCGCCACCCTGCTGCTCGCCGGCAGCTTCGTCGCACTGCTGGCGGCTTCCGGCACGGCGAACGCCGCCTCCCGTCATCGCGCGCCGAAGGCCAGCGCCGCGCGCGTCGCCGTCGCGCGGCTCCAGCGCGCCTCGCACGCCGCCCGTGTCGCCGACCACCGCTTCGTCGCGCTCGCGCGCGCGCTCAAGCGCTGCCAGCGCCGCCACGCCGGCTCGTGCCACGCGCCGCGCCACGCGCTCCAGCTCGCCGGTCGCAGACTGCGGCGGGCGCAGCGCACGCTCAACCGCCTCGCGCGCAAGGACGCGAAGGGGCGGGCGACCGCGACGCTGCCGGCGCCGACGATCTCGGTGAACGGCCAGAAGCTGTCCTGGAACGCCGTCAGCAACGTCAGCCGCTATGTGTTCGTCCGCAAGGTCCCGGGTCAGGCGGATCAGTACTCGGTCATCTCCGGCACGTCGATCACGCCGCCGGCCGTGCCGGGCGCGACCGTCTCCTACAGCGTGCGCGCGGACGCGACCGGCAGCGCGTGGGCGCGCGCGGTCTCGATCAGCTACCCGGCGATCCAGCCGGGCTCCACGCCGGCGCCGTCCTCGCCGGCTCCC
>DATNAP010000060.1:0-28941 GCA_035572475.1 Conexibacter sp.
TCCCGATCAGGCCCCACAGCTGGCGCCCGGACGTGCCGGCGACGAAGAGGATGCACAGCGCGAGCGCCACGTAGACGAGCGCAGTGCCGAGGTCCGGCTGGATCATCACGAGCGCCGCCGGACCGAGCGCGAGCAGCATCAGCCGCGCCGTCGTCTCGCGTTCGTGCAGGCGGCGCGAGCGGTCGACGACGAACGCGGCGAGCGCGACGACCAGCAGCACCTTGCCCAGCTCGGACGGCTGGAACTGGAAGAACGGCAGGCTGATCCAGCGGCGCGATCCGCGCGCGACCGAGCCGAGGCCCAGCACGAGCAGGTTCAGGCCGATCAGCGCGCCGTAGATCGGAAGCTTGAACTCGCGCAGGCGCGAGTAGTCGAAGCGCGCGATCAGCGCCATCAGCAGCAGGCCGACGACCGCGTAGCCCGCTTGGCGCTCGACGTAATACAGCGGCGAGCCGGGGATGTCGTGGCGCGTCGCGCCCTTGAGCACGACGAGCGAGCAGGCGATCAGCGCGAGCGTGGCGAGCAGCAGCCACGGGTCGAGCAGCAGCCGCGGCCCGCGACGGGTCGTGATCGCCTCGACGCTGCGCTGGATCGGGGTCGCGGCGCTCACAGCGTCTGCGATCTCCCCGCGATGACCTGCTTCTTCACGCCGAACCACTGCGAGAGGATCAGCCGCACCGCCGGCGCGGCGGCTTGCGCGCCGAAGCCGCCGGACTCGATCGTGGCGGCGACGACGATCGGTCTGACCGGGTCGGGCACGTACGCGACGTACCACGACTGGTCGGGCTTGCTGCCGCCGAACTGCGCAGTGCCGGTCTTGGCGAAGACCTGCTTGGGGAACGTGCTCATGACGTCGTAGGACGTGCCGCCGGGCTGCTGGGCGGCGGCGTTGAGGCCGGCACGGATCGCGTCGAGGTCGTCTCTGGGAATGTCGATATGGCGAGCCGGCTTGGGGTCGATCTGCTGGAGCACTCTGCCATGCCGATCGGCGATCTGAAGCCCGACGTGCGGGCGTACGATCGCGCCGCCGTTCTCGATCGCCGCGTAGGCGACCGCGAGCTGAAGCGGCGTGGCGAGGAAGTCTCCCTGCCCGACCGCAAGGTTGGTGTTGTCACCCTCGCTCCACGGACGGTTGGTGCCGTCGGCGAACACGCACCCGGCTGAATAGAGCCGCAGCGCCCGTCTGCGATTCGTGCGATACAGGCGTTTGCATCTCGCCTGGGTTTCGTTCACCTGGTTGCGCCAGTGGGGCGTCGGGATCAGGCCGCTCGCCTCGTTGCCGAGGTCGATCCCGGTCGGCTGGCCGAAGCCGTATTCGCGCGCCCACTGCTGGAGCGCGCCGCCGGTGGGATGCGTCGTGGGGTCGGCGTTCAGTCTCGCGCCCAGGTAGTAGAAGAATGTGTCGACCGACTCCTGGATCGCCTGCACGAGCGCGACCGGGCCGTAGACGGCACCGCCCGCGTTTCTGCGCACGAGCAGGCCCTCTCTGAACGTGCCGGTGTCGTCGTAGACGGTGCCGGGCGTGATCAGCCCGGTCACGAGCGCGGCCGTGGCGGTGACAACCTTGAACGTCGATCCGGTCGGGTAGGCGGAGCTGATCGCGCGGTTGATCAGCGGGTCGTCGTGGCCGGGGCCGAAAGTCTGCTTGTACATGCGATCGGAAAGCGGTCTGGCGAACAGGTTCGCGTCGTAACTGGGCTCCGAGCCCATCGCGAGCACCTGACCGTTGCGCGGGTCGAGCGCGACGAACGCGCCCGCGCGCGCCGGATTGCCGTTGGAGTTCGCGAGCGCGATGCCGGTCTCGAGCGCCTTCTGGCCCTCTCTCTCCAGGCCGAGGTCGATCGACAGCCGCAGGTCCTCTCCCTGCACCGGTGCGCGTTCTCTCAGGTAGCCCTTCGCCTGCCCGAGCGCGTCGACCTGCACGCGCGTGGCGCCGTCGATCCCGCGCAGGTAGTGGTCGTAGGTGTACTCCAGTCCGGACTGGCCGACGACCGTGCCGCCTCTGACACCCTTGAAGTGCTGGTTCTTCAGCTGCGTCGAGCTGATCTGCCCGACGGTCCCGAACAGCTGCGCACCGACGTCGTCGTGCGGATACGAGCGCAGGAAGACCGTCTCGATCGAGACGCCGGGGAATTCCTGCGCGCGCTCGCCGAGATAGTCGTAGACGGCTGGATGGACGTCGGTGCTGACCGTCACGTCGGCGTACGGCAGGTTCCACACCCCTCTGCGTACCAGGCAGTCGACGTCCATCGCACGCACGACCTGTCTGCCGACTCTGCACGCGTGCGGCCGCGTGGAGGCGCCGATAGCGCGGCTCAGTCTCGCCAGCTCGCGCGTGCGCGCGGCCGGGTCACTCGGCAGCTTCGGCGGCGAGACGACGACCGCCACCGCGCGGCGGTCCTCGACGAGCACTCTGCCGGTGCGGTCGAGCATCTCGCCGCGCGGCGCCTGAATCGAGATGTCGCGCACGCGGTTCGTCGAGGCCTGCGCGAGGTACTGGTCGCCCGACAGCACCTGCAGGAACCACAGGCGGAAGAAGACGATCGCGAACATCGCGAGCGCGAAGCCGCCGATGATCGCGACGCGCATCGCGAGCTGCGGCGTGATCGGCGGCCGGCGATCCTCCGGCGGGGTGAGCCCCGTCATCGGCCGGCCGACGGTCGCTGCAGCGGCGAGAGGCCGCCGGTCGTGTAGGCGCGGCGCCGGCGGCGGCGCGGGTCCTGCGGCAGCGAGCCCTGCACGATGCGCCGCACGAGCGCGTAGACCGGCAGCGCGAGCAGCGAGCCGAGCAGGATCGTCACCACGACCTGGCGCAGCAGCAGCCAGCTCATCGGCGCGCGCACGCCGAGCAGGAACTGCATCAGCGCGAATCCGACGGTCGCGAAGCCGGTGGCGGCCGCGCCGACCGCGAGCGGCACGAGCCCGTGCGCCGGATCGCGCAGCTCGCGCAGGCGGCCGGACCAGTAGCCGATCGCGATGAGGAGCAGCGAGGTCACGCCGAGCGTCTGCACGAGCGCGACGTCGACGAACAGCCCGACGGCGAAGCCGAAGACCGCACCCGGCAGCGAGCCGGCGAGCAGACCCACGGAGGCGACGACGAGCGGCGAGAGGTCGGCGCTCACGCCGAAGACGGTCACCTGCGAGATCGCCGCGATCTGCACGACGACCGTCAGGAAGCCGAGCAGTCCGAGCCGCAGCGGGAGCTGGTTCACGGGCCCACCTGCGCGCGCTGCTGCCCGGAGCTGCCGCGGCCGATCAGGATCTGCGCGAAGTCGAGGTGGCGCAGGTCGGCGAGCGGCGAGACGTGGACCTGCTGGTCGGCGTCGAGCTCCTCCGGGTCGGCCTTCGTGACGCGCCCGACGGGGATGTCCGGCGGATAGAGCGACTCGAGGCCGCTCGAGCGCGAGCCGGCCGTGACGACGATGTCGCCCTGCTGGATGCTCGCGTTGCGCGGCAGCAGCTGCACGAGCAGGTCGAGCGGGTTGCCGACGGAGGACTTCATCAGCCCGAAGTCGCCGGCGTTGTCGAGCACTCTCACCGAGACGGCCGAGCTGGGGTCGGTGATCAGCGTGACGAACGAATAGTTCGAGCCGACGAAGCTGATGTGCCCGACCAGCCCGCCGCCGCCGATCACCGGATCGCCGACGCCCACCCCGTCGCCGCTGCCGGCGTCGAGCTGCAGCCGGTCGCTGACGAGGTTGTCGAGCGAGCGGCCGATCACGCGCGCGGTGTGCTGCTGGTCGCCCTGAAGCCCGCTGCTGTTGTCGATGTTGAGGATGCCGCGCAGCTGGGTGTTGTCCTGGACCGCGACCTTGTAGCCGGCGACCTGCTGCAGCAGCGCGTCGCGCTGCTTTCTGAGCTGGTCGCGCTCCTTCTTCGCGCGCGCGGTGTCGCCGAACCAGCCGAACAGGTCGCGCACCGGCTTGAGCGCGCGGCTCGCGCCCTCCTGCACCGGCGAGAGCACCGCGACGACGCCGCGCTGCACGCTGTGCAGCGGGCTCCCGGCCGACTCGCCGAAGTAGGCGGTCAGGAGGATCAGGGAGACGACGACGAGCAGCGCGAGCACTGCCCGCCGCCGGCGGACTTGCTTGTCGTACACGGTGGGAGTGGCTCCAAAGCTCGGTGCCTCCGCGCCGCGCTACCCCGATGAGCGGGTCCCTGCATCAATAGCGGCGGCGCCGGTTGTTCCTGGAATTCTTGCTCGACCGGTGGATCGCCTCGAACTCCTCGAGCGAGCGACCCGACCCGACCGCGACGCACGTGAGCGGCGATTCCGCCAAGTGCGCCGGCATCTGCGTCTCATGGCGCAGGCGCTCGTCGAGCCCCTGCAACAGCGCGCCCCCGCCCGCGAGCATGATGCCGCGGTCCATGATGTCGGAGGCCAGCTCGGGAGGAGTGCGGTCCAGCGTCGCCTTGACGGCGTCGATGATCTGCGAGATCGGCTCCTCGAGCGCCGCGCGGATCTCCTCGCTCGTGAGCACGACCGTCTTCGGCAGCCCGGAGACCATGTCGCGCCCGCGGATCTCCGCCTGGACCTCTTCGTCCATGTCGTAGGCGGAGCCGATCTCGAGCTTGACCTCCTCGGCCGTCTGCTGCCCGATCAGCAGCTTGTACTCGCGCTTGACGTAGTTGATGATCGCCTCGTCCAGCTCGTCGCCGCCGACGCGGATCGACTGCGAGACGACGATCCCGCCGAGCGAGATCACCGCGACCTCGGACGTGCCGCCGCCGATGTCGACGACCATCGAGCCGGTCGGCTCGCCGACCGGCAGGCCCGCCCCGATCGCCGCGGCCATCGGCTCCTCGATCAGGTACGCCTGGCGCGCGCCGGCCGACAGGCACGCCTCCTCGACCGCGCGCTTCTCGACGCCGGTCACGCCGGAGGGCACGCACACGACGACGCGCGGATGCGCCCAGCGGTTCTGGTGCACCTTCTGGATGAAGTGGCGCAGCATCTCCTCGGTGACCTCGAAGTCGGCGATCACGCCGTCCTTCAGCGGCCGGATCGCCGAGATGGTCCCCGGGGTCCGGCCGAGCATGCGCTTGGCCTCGATCCCGACGGCGTGCACCTCGCCGCTGCGCGAGTCGACCGCGACGACGGACGGCTCCGACAGCACGATCCCGCGCCCGCGCACGTAGACGAGCGTGTTGGCAGTTCCGAGGTCGACCGCCATGTCGCGGCCGCCGAACCCGGTCAGGTAGCTGAAGAAGCCCATTCGTGGTGGAGGGAGGGTGAGCGGGGGTGCAAGCGCGCCCGGCGCGCACTGCTGCGGGGGCCTCCGCTCAGCGCCGGAGTGTAGCGGACCCAAGCGTCCAGACCAGCTTGCAAGACGTCTGTCGTTGGCGCGAAGGCGCTGCAAATCGGCGTGTCAGACGGACGGCTGGGCGCCAGCTTGCAGCAGATCCGGCAACAGCTCCAACAGCGTCGTGACGGGCAGTCCGACGACGTTCAGGTAATCACCCTCGATCCCCGCGACGAGCGCCGCCCCGCGCCCCTGGATCGCATAGCCCCCGGCGCGTTCGCGCCACTCCTCGGTCGCGAGGTACCAGTCGAGCGTCGAGGCGTCGAGCTCGCGGAAGCTGACGCGCGTCGTCGCATGCGCCGTGCGCACCTCCCCCGCCTCGACGACCGCGACCCCGCTCACCACCTCATGAGTCCGCCCGGACAGTCCCTCCAGCGTCGCCCGGGCCTCAGCGGCATCAGCCGGCTTCCCATAGAGGACCCCGTCCAAGACCACGACTGTGTCGACGCCGAGGACCGGCAGCGCCGATCGGGCGGGTGGCGCGGTGGAGGACGATTCCGCGGCCCCGCCCGCGGAATCGCCTCGCGCCGCGACAGGACCCGCCCGCCACACGGCCTGGGCCTTGCGAACGGCGTTCGACACGGCGACGGCGCAGGGGTCGTCGCCCCCCACCAGCTCCTCGGCGTCGCTCACCCTCACGGTGAAGTCGACGCCGAGCTGCTCCAGGATCGCCCGCCGCTGCGGCGAGCGCGATGCGAGGACGAGGGCTGCGGGGGTGGGCGGTGGGATCAAATCCCCGGGAAGAAGATGGCGGCCTCGCGCGCTGCGGACTCGTTCGAGTCCGAGCCGTGGACCATGTTCTGGCCGACCTCGAGTGCGTAGTCGCCGCGGATCGAACCGGTCGCGGCCTCGATCGGGTTCGTCGCGCCGATCGCCTGGCGCGCGGCCTTCACCGCCTCGTGGCCCTCGAGCACGGCGGCGACGAGCGGGCCGGAGGTGATGAACTCGACGAGCTCGCCGAAGAACGGGCGCTCCTTGTGCTCGGCGTAGTGGGTCTCGGCCGTCTCGCGCGAGAGCTGCTGCTTCTCCAGCGCGACGATTGTGAGGCCCTTGCGCTCGAAGCGAGCGAGGATCTCGCCCGTCAGGCCGCGCGCGAAGGCGTCCGGCTTGACCAGGATGAGGGTCCGGTCCACGGCGGTGTCTCCTTGGTTCAGGTTCGGGATGGCGCGGAGCGCGCCGTCGGCAGCGCGTCCGCGGCGCGAAAGCCTACGGCGTCGGCTCGGGCGCGCCTTCGGCGGCCGTGCTCTCAAGGCTCTCGCTGCGTCGCCGGCGGCGCCGCGAGGCGGTCGTCTGGCCGGGCACCTCGGCCTCGCAGTACGGGCAGATCTTCCACAGCGGATCGAGCGGTCTGCCGCACTGGAAGCACGGGTCCTTCAGCTTGCGCAGGCAGCTCGGGCAGCGCAGGAAGTCCTTCTCGACCTCGTAGTCGCAGTGCGGGCAGAGGTGGTAGCCCGCTTCCGCGAGGCGCGCTTCGGCCGCCTGCATCTCCAGCTCCCGCTCGCGCACGTCGTCGAGATACTCAGGCGGGCGCACGATCACGTAGACGAACGTGCCGACGAACGGAAACAGCGACGCCGCCGTCGCGCACCACACGAGCATCGGGTCCTCGATCCGGCGCCGGGCGTCGGCGTACGTCCAGTAGACGAGCGCGAGCCAGATGACGACGAGGCACAGGATCACCAGGTTCACGGCCAAGCTGAGGCCGCTGCTGTTGATCCCGAAGATGGCGAACGGGGACATCGGGAGCCGGAGTGTAGAGGTTCGACCGGCGCGGGCCGCACGCCGAGGCGCCCGGATCCCCCGCGCGGTCTAGAGAAACAGACGGCCGAACGCGTAGCCGAGCGCGAAGAAGACGAGGATCACGACGGCGACGACGGCCGCCACGAGCGCGATCATCGAGAGGAAGCGCGGGCCGTCCTGGGAGTCCATCAGAGCATCGAGGCGCTGCGCTGCCCGGCGGGCCGCAGCAGGTCGGCGACGAGGTAGATCGATCCGGTCGCAAGCACGACGCCGCCGGCGCCGGCCACCTCGCGTGCCCGCGAGAGCGCGCGGCGCGGGTCCGTTTCGAGCTCCGACCCGCCGGCGCCCGCTCCACCGAGCTGCGCCCACAGCGACGCGAGCGTCGCCGGCGGCAGCGCGCGTGGATTCTGGTTGCGCGTGAAGACGGCGTGCTCGACGTGCGGGAGCAGCGCGCGCAGCATCCCGGCGGCGTCCTTGTCCTCGAGGATCGAGACGACCGCGACGAGCCGGCGCCCGGCCGTGAGCTGCGGCAGCGACTCCGCGAGCGCGGCGACGCCCTCGGCGTTGTGCGCGCCGTCGAGCGCCGTCAGCGGCTCGTGCGCGACGACCTGCAGGCGCCCCGGGACCCTGACCGCCGCGGCCGCCGCGCGCACGCGCGCCAGCTCGATGGTGCGGCCGCTCGCCTCCAGGTAGGCCTGCGCCGCGGTGCGCGCAAGCGCGAAGTTGCGCTGCTGGAAGGTGCCCGGCGCCGCCACCTCGACGCCCGGGTCGGCCGGCGCCTGCACGAGCCGGGCGCCGTGGCGCTCGGCCGCGACGTGCGCCTCCTCCAACGCGTCGGGATGCAGGCCGGCGCCGATCACGAGCACGCCGCCGTCGCGCACGACGGCGAGCTTCTCGCGCGCGATGTCGCGCACGGTCGGCCCGAGCCAGCGCGTGTGCTCGAGCCCGACGCTCGTGAGCACCTGCACCGTCGAGGGGATCACGTTCGTCGCGTCCCAGCGCCCGCCGAGACCGGCCTCGACCACCGCGACGTCGACCTCGCGCGCGGCCAGCTCGCTGAACGCGGCGGCGGTGAGCGCCTCGAACTGCGTGACATGGTCGTCCTCGTGCTGGCTGCGATTCACGAGCGCGGCGGCGTGCGCGGCGCGCTCGACCGCGCGCGCGAACGCGGTCGGGTCGACATCGCGATCGCCGACGCGGATGCGTTCGGCGAACGAGACGAGATGCGGCGAGAGGTAGGCGCCGACGTGCAGATCGTGACGCTGGAGGATCGCCGCGATCATGCGCGTCGTCGAGGACTTGCCGTTCGTGCCGACGACGTGAATCGTGTCGTAGCGGCGCTCCGGCTGGTCGAGCGTCGTCATCAGCCGATGCATCCGGTCCAGGCCGAAGCGCATGCCAAACAGCTCGAGCCCGCGCAGGTAGCGCTCGGCGTCGTCCAGCGACCAGCGCGCGCTCACGCGAGCCCCTCCAGCTCCTCGCGCAGCAGCGCGAGCTTGGCGCGCTCGGCCTCCACGACCGCGGGCGGCGCCTTCGCGACAAAGCCGTCGTTGGCGAGCTTGCCCTCGCAGCGGGCGATCTCGGCCCCGAGCGCGCTGCGCCGCTCGGCGAGCTGACGCTCGGCCGCGCCGAGGTCGACCGCGTCGCTCGCGTGGACGATCACGGCGCCACCGGGGATCGCGATCGTGGCGGCGTCCTTCGCCCCGTTCTTGGAATCGGCCAGTTCGAAGCGCGCCAGCCGCGCGACGTGCGCCGCCGTCTGCTCGTAGCCGGCGGCCTCCAGCCGCCCCGGGATGCGCGCGCCGGCGGCTGCCCTCACCCCGTCGCGCCAGCCGCGCAGCGCCTGCACCGCCGCGATCGCGTCGGCGAGCGCGCGCTCGGCCTCCTCGTCGCGGTCGGCGCCGGTCGGCGCCGCGCCGACCCGGCGGGCCGCCAGCAGCCCTTCGGCGCCCGGCACGAACGACCAGATCTCCTCCGTCACGAACGGGATCACCGGGTGCGCGAGCATCAAGGTCTCGGTCAGCACGTGCAGCAGCGTCGCGTCGAGCGCGGCGCGCTCCTCGCCTTCGGCTTCGTAGAGGCGCGGCTTGATCAGCTCCAGGTACCAGTCGCACAGCTCGCCGTAGACGAAGTCGTAGAGCGCGAGCGCCGCGTGCGAGAAGTCGAACGCCTCGACGTGCGCATCGATCATCGTGCGCGCGGCGGCGAGCCGCGAGCGGATCCAGCGGTCCTCGATGAAGCCCGTCCCGTTCGCGGGTGCGGCGTCCGCGCGCGCGTCCGGGTCGACGCGCGTGAGGATCAGGCGCGAGGCGTTCCACAGCTTGTTCGCGAGCTGCTCGCCCTGCTGCACCTTCTCGGCCGAGTAGCGCACGTCCTGCGAGGAAGACATCGCGAGCAGCCCGAAGCGCACGCCGTCCGCCCCGTGCTTCTCGATCTCGTCGAGCGGATCGATGCCGGTGCCGAGCGACTTGCTCATGCGGCGGCCGTCGGGCGCCTGGATCACCGAGTGGATGTAGACGTGCTCGAACGGGACGTCGCCGGCGAACTCCAGGCCCATCATGATCATGCGCGCGACCCACAGGAAGAGGATGTCGCGCGCCGTCGAGAGCACGTCGGTCGGGTAGAAGGCGCCCAGCTCAGGCGTCTGCTGCGGCCAGCCGAGCGTCGCGAACGGCCACAGCGCGGAGGAGAACCACGTGTCGAGCACGTCGGGGTCCTGCTCCCAGCCCTCGCCGTCCGGCGGCGCGTGGCCGACGTAGGTGTCGGGGGTGGGGTGGGACCGGTACCAGACCGGCAGCCGGTGGCCCCACCAGAGCTGGCGGCTGACGCACCACGGGCGGATGTTCTCCATCCAGTCGACGTAGACGCGCGTCCAGCGCTCGGGATGGATCCGCACGCGCCCGTCCTTGACGGCGTCGATCGCGGGCTTGGCGAGCTCGTCCATCCGCATGAACCACTGCAGGGAGATGAGCGGCTCGATCCGCTCGCCGGAGCGGTGGCTGAACGGGACGACGTGCGTGTACGGCTCGCGTCTGACGAGCCGGCCCTCCGCTTCGAGCGCGGCGATCACCGCCTGCTGCGCCTGCACGATTGTGAGCCCTGCGAAGCGCTCGCCGGCCTGCGCCGTCATGCGGCCGTCCTCGCCGATCACGTTCAGCTCGGGCAGGCCGTGGCGGCGTCCGATCTCGAAGTCGTTGGGATCGTGGCCCGGCGTGATCTTCAACGCGCCGGTGCCGAACTCCGGCTTGACGTAGTCGTCGGCGATGATCGGTAGTTCGCGCCCGACGAGCGGCAGGATCGCCGTCCCGCCGATCAGGTGCTTGTAACGGTCGTCGCCGGGGTTCACCGCGACCGCGGTGTCGGCGAGCATGGTCTCCGGGCGCACGGTCGCGACCGTGATCGTCTCGCCGGAGTCCTTGATCGGATACGCGATGTAGGTCAGCTCGTCGACGACCTCGCGGTCCTCGACCTCCAGGTCCGAGATCGCCGAGCCCGAGCCCGGATCCCAGTTGACCATGTAGTGGTCGCGATAGATCAGGCCTTTCGCGTGGAGGTCGACGAAGACCTTCTCGACCGCCATCGCGTAGCGCTCGTCGAGCGTGAAGCGCTCGTCGGCGTAGTCGAGCGAAGCGCCGAGCCGCTGGAACTGCTCGATGATCGTGCCCCCGTACTGTCTGCGCCACTCCCACACGCGCTGCTCGAACGCGACGCGCCCGACGGCCTCGCGGCTCGTTCCCTCCTCGGCGAGCTGCTTCTCGACCTGCTTCTGCGTCGCGATGCCTGCGTGGTCGGTGCCGGCGATCCACTTCGCCCGCTTCCCGCGCGCGCGGTGATAGCGAATCAGCACGTCCTGGATCGAGCCGTTGAGCGCGTGGCCCATGTGCAACGCGCCGGTGACGTTCGGCGGCGGCACGGCGATCGAGTAGTTCTCCCCCGCATCGCCCTCCGGCTCAGGATGGAACAGCCCCGAGTCGAGCCAGCGTCTGACGATCCGCGGCTCCACCTCCGCGGCGTCGTAGCGCGTCTTGGCCTCCAGCGTCGACATGGGGCGCAAGCGTATCGCCGATCGGCGCACGCGCTCGCGCACGTCGGGGTCCGTTCGCTGCGGGTACGCCGGCGGGCGGGATGGCTCCCGCCCGCGGCTGATTCGGCGGCGCCCGGGCACCGGCGCAGCTCGCTTTGCCAGTCACGTGCTGTAGACGCGTAGCGCAGGAGCCGCAACCCGTCGCGCATGTCGCTTCCGTCCAGTCACCACGCGTTCACGGCGCGTGCTCGGCTCCGCGAGATGCTCCGGCAGCTCGAACGGTACGCGGGCCTTCGTCCGCCGTACCCTCATGCACCGCGTCTGCTTGCGGCGCCGCCCGACCGCGGGATCAACTGGCAGGGACGACCGCTTCGGCCACGACAATCCCCGGCCGAGCGAATCGCTGCCGCCGCCACGGCGAGCGAGAAGGTCGCCTCGCTGGTTCGATCCACAGACCAAGCACGGTCAACGCCCGAGTAGCCGCGCGCGGGCGCTCTTGCTGGAGAGGCTTCTGCGGATTCCGGCGACGATGCGGCGTGCGGCGCGGCTTCACGACGGGCCTCTCCAGCGAGAGGCGAGCCGCGCGCCGGCGTACCGGCGCGGCTGAAACGAAGGGCGCCGGCAGTGCCGGCGCGGCAGAAGGCTAGGCGCTCTCCTCGCGCAGCTCGTCCTCGCCCTCCTCGGGCGGGGCGGCCTCGGTGACGAGCGTGGGCGGATTCCCCTTCTCGATCGTCTCCTTCGTCACGACGCACTTCTTGACGTCGCGGCGCGAGGGCAGTTCGAACTGCACCTCGAGCAGAACCTCCTCGATGATCGAGCGCAGGCCGCGGGCGCCGGTCTCGCGCTCGAGCGCCTTGTCGGCGACCGAGACCAGCGCCTCCTCGGCGAACACCAGCTCGATCCCGTCGAACTGGAAGAAGCGCTGGAACTGCTTGACGAGCGCGTTGCGCGGCTCGGTCAGGATCGTCATCAGCTCCGCGCGCGAGAGCTGGTGCACCGCCGACATCACCGGCAGGCGGCCGATGAACTCCGGGATCAGCCCGTACTGCACGAGGTCCTCGGGCAGGCACCGCTCGAAGATGCTGCCGGGGTCGAACTCGACGACCTCTTCCATCGCCGCGCCGAAGCCGATCCCCTGCTTGCCGATCCGCCTCTCGATCACCTGATCCAGCGCCGCGAACGCCCCGCCGCAGATGAACAGGATGTTCGTCGTGTCGATCGTGAGGAACTCCTGGTGCGGGTGCTTGCGCCCACCCTGCGGCGGCACCGACGCCGTGGTCCCCTCCAAGATCTTCAGCAGCGCCTGCTGCACGCCCTCGCCGGAGACGTCGCGCGTGATCGACGGGTTGTCGGCCTTGCGCGCGATCTTGTCGACCTCGTCGATATAGATGATCCCCGTCTCGGCCTTCTTGACGTCGTAGTCGGCCGCCTGGATCAGCTTCAGCAGGATGTTCTCGACGTCCTCGCCGACGTAGCCGGCCTCCGTCAGCGCGGTGGCGTCGGCGATCGCGAACGGCACGTTGAGGATCTTCGCGAGCGTCTGCGCGAGCAGCGTCTTGCCGCAGCCGGTCGGCCCGAGCAGCAGGATGTTCGACTTCTGCAGCTCGATGTCGTCCTCGTCCGACTGGAGCATCTGGACGCGCTTGTAATGGTTGTAGACCGCGACCGAGAGCGTGCGCTTGGCCTCCTCCTGGCCGACCACGTACTCGTTGAGCACGTCGTAGATCTGGCGCGGCTTCGGCAGGTGCTCGAGGTCGAACGACGGCGGAGCGGTCAGCTCCTCGTCGATGATCTCGTTGCAGAGATCGATGCACTCGTCGCAGATGTAGACGCCGGGCCCGGCGATCAGCTTCTTGACCTGGCGCTGGGACTTCCCGCAGAAGCTGCAAAGGAGCTGTTCGTTGGTGTCCGTGGGCCGTGCCATCTCGCTCTCCAAGTGGTCGGCAGATGCCGACCTCGACCTTAGTGCTGGGTGATCACCCGGTCGATGATGCCGTAGTCCTTCGCCTCCTCGGAGCTCATGAAGTAGTCGCGCTCCGTGTCGCCCTTGACCTCGTCCACGGTCTTTCCGGCGTGCTGGGCGTTGATCTCGTCGAGCCGCCGGCGGATGTCGATGATCTCTCTCGCGTGGATCTCGATGTCGGTCGCCTGGCCCTGGAACGACGAGGACACCTGGTGGATCAGGATCTTCGCGTTCGGCAGCGCCATCCGCTTGCCTCTCGCGCCGCCCGAGAGCAGCAGCGCGCCCATGCTCATCGCGATCCCGACGCAGATCGTCTGCACGTCGGGCTTGATGAACTGCATCGTGTCGTAGATCGCCAGCCCCGCGTAGACCGAGCCGCCCGGCGAGTTGATGTAGAGCGAGATGTCCTTCTCGGGATCCTCCGACTCCAGGTGCAGGAGCTGGGCCACGATCAGGTTCGCGATCTGGTCGTCGACGGGCGTGCCGAGGAAGATGATGCGCTCGTTCAGGAGCCGGGAGTAGATGTCGAACGCGCGCTCCCCGCGCGACGTCTGCTCCACGACCATCGGTACAAGGGGGCTCATAGTCCTCGCTTTGTTTCGCTTCCTCGGCTCGAATCCTCCCGGCGGAGCCGAGTACATCAGCGACCGACCGGTGGGGCGAGTCTAGCAACCGCCTTCGGGCCGCCTGAGGGGTTCGCGCGGGCGGCGCGGAGCCGCTCAGGCTCTTCTGGCGGCGGCGCTTCTTCTGGCTCTCGCGGCGGCTCTCGCGGCTCTTCTCGCCGCCGGTCTGGCAGCTCTTCTGGCCGCTCTCGCCGCTCTTCTCTCCCCCTTGGCGCTGTCCGGCACCCACAGTCTCTCGCGCGCCTGCGCCTGCGCGGCCGGGATCGGCTTCGCGCGCTCGGCGAGCAGGTCCATCGCCTTGCGCGTGGCGACGTCGTCGCGCAGCGTGTCGAGCGTGCCGGCGTTGCGCACGCGCTCCAGCAGCTTCGCCGGCTGCTGGCCCTCGCGCGCGGCGGTCGGCGCGAGCGCCTCCGCCAGCTCCTCCTCGCTCGGCTCGATCGCCTCGGCCGCGACCACCGCCGCGAGCACCGCCTCGCGCTTGAGCGCGCGCTCCGCGTCGGGCTTCGCCTCGTCGAGGATCTCCGTCTCGGTCTTGCCGGCGTAGGTCAGATAGCCCTCCTTCGAGAGCCCGCGGTGGCTGAGCGAGTGGAGCATCTGGTCCCACAGCTCGACCGCCCGCGCCTCGACGAGCGCCGCGGGCACGTCGACCGTCGCGTTCGCGACGACCGCGTCGAGCACCGCCTCGCGGAACTCGGAGTCGACCGCGCGCTCCTCCTGCTCGGCGATCCGTCTGCGGATGTCCTCGCGCAGCTCCTCGAGCGTGTCGAACTCGGAGACCTCGGAGGCGAGGTCGTCGTCGAGCTCGGGCAAGACTCTCTCGCGCACCTCCTTGACGGAGATCGCGAACTGCGCGGGCTTGCCGGCGAGCTGCTCAGCACCGTAGTCGCCGGGGAAGGCCACGTCGATCGCGCGCTCCTCGCCGGCGCTCGCCCCGATCAGCTGCTCCTCGAAGCCGGGGATCAGGCGTCCGCCGCCCAGCTCGACGAGCTGGTCGTGACCTTCGCCGCCCTCGAACGGCGTGCCGTCGATCGAGCCCTTGTAGTCGATCACGACGAAGTCGCCCTCGCGCGCCGCACGCTCGGCCGTCTCCAGTCTCGCGAGGTGCTCGCGCAGGTGCCCGAGCTCGTGCGCGACGCGCTCCTCGTCGACGACCTCGTCGCGCCGGCCGACCTCCAGATCGAGATATGCGCCGAGTCTGGCGGCCGGGCGCACGCCGATCTCGATCGAGAACGCCAGCGGCTGGCCTTCGGGCGGCAGGTCGCCGAGGTCGAGCTTGGGCTCGCCGACGGTCACGATCCCGGCCTCGCCGATCGCGTCGGCGTACCAGCCGCCGATCGCGCTGCGCACCGCCTCGTCGAGCACATACTCGCGCCCGACGCGGCGGATGAAGACCTGCGGCGGGACCTTGCCCTTGCGGAAGCCGGGCACGCGCGTGTCGCGGGCGAGCCGTCTGGCCGTCTGCGCGAGGCTGCGCTCGACCTCGGCGGCGGGAACCTCGGCGTCGACGCGCACGCGCGACTCGGGCAGCTCGGTGACGTTGGTCTTCACGGCGGGGGCCATCGGGGGGCGGCGAACGATACCGTGGCGCCGTGCCCGCCAGCCGTGCGCCTCTCGAAGGGATCGCGTCCCGCCTCGCCACCGGCCCGCTCGCGTTCTTCGTCGCGGGCGTGCTCGACGTGAGCGCCGCGTGGGGGCGCTGGGTGGTGCAGGAGCTGGCCGCGCGGTTGGCGCGCCGTCTCGCGCGGTAGGTTTGCGCGCGGTGAACGTCACCGACGAGCTGCTCGCCAACAACGCCGCCTACGCCGAGCGCTTCGCGCACGGGGAGCTGACGTCGCGGCCGCTCAAGCCGGTCGCCGTGCTCACGTGCATGGACGCGCGCATCGACCCGCACCGGATGCTCGGGCTGGCGGAGGGCGACGCGCACGTGATCCGCAATGCGGGCGGGATCGCCAACGACGACGCGATCCGCTCGCTCGTCGTCTCCCAGCGCAAGCTCGGGACGCGCGAGGTGATCGTGATCCTGCACACGGACTGCGGCATGCGCACGTTCGCGGAGGACGAGTTCTCCGAGCAGCTCGAGGCCGATACGGGCGTGCGGCCCGCGTGGCAGACGACGAGCTTCAACGAGATCGAGGCGGACGTGCGGCGCGCGGTCGCGCGCGTGCGCGCGAGTCCCTTCCTGGCGCACGTCGACGCGGTGCGCGGATTCGTGTACGAGGTCGAATCGGGGCGCTTGCGCGAGGTCGTGTCGTAAGCTGGCTGACCAGCCAGCCTGCACGCTGCGTGCGCAGGCTGGGCATCATCCAGTCAGATGACCGCCACCGCCCTCGACCCGACGATCGTCGCCCCGCCGCGCCCGCCGCGCAGCGCGCTGCCGCCCGGGCCGCGCACGCCGGGACTGCTGCAGGCGCTGCTGTTCGCGCGCGACCCGCTGCGCAACACGATGGCCGTCCACCGCCGCTTCGGCGAGCCGTTCACCGTCGGCAGCCCCGGCTTCGGCGTGTCGGTCGTGTTCAGCACGCCGGAGCTCGTCAAGCAGGTCGTCACCGGCGACCCGCAGATCTTCCACGCCGGCCTCGCGAACGCGCCGATCAAGCCGGTGCTCGGCCCGTGGTCGCTGCTCGCGCTCGACCGCGCGCCGCACATGCAGCAGCGCAAGCTGCTGCTGCCGCCCTTCCACGGCGAGCGGCTGCGCGCCTACGCCGACCTGATCGCCGAGCTGGCCGAGCGCGAGGTCGCGAGCTGGCCGGTCGGGACGCCGTTCAAGCTCCACCCGCGGATGGAGCGCCTGACGCTCGAGGCGATCCTGGAGGTCGTGTTCGGGATCACCGACGCGGCGCGCAAGGACGAGCTGCGGCGGCTGCTGCCGCTGCTGCTGCAGAGCGCCCGCATGCTCGTCTTCTGGGGAGCCGTGGTCCACCGCGACTTCGGTCCGGTCAGGCCGCGCGCGACGTTCGAGGCGCGCCGCGAGGCAGTCGACGCGCTGCTGTACGCCGAGATCGCGGAGCGGCGGGCGATGGGGGCCGCCGAGCGCGCGCAGCGCAAGGACATCCTCTCGATGCTCGTCGAGGCCGAGCACGAGGACGGCACGCCGATGGGCGACGCGGAGATCCGCGACCAGCTCGCGACGCTGGTGATGGCCGGGCACGAGACGACCGCGACCGGCCTCGCGTGGGCGCTCGACCTGCTTCAGCGCAACCCGGCCGTGCTCGCGCGCGTACGCGAAGACGACGACCCGGCGTACATGGACGCGGTCGTCAGAGAGGTGCTGCGAATCCGGCCGGTCGTCCCCGTCGTCGGCCGCACCGTCACGGAGCCGGTCCAGATCGGCCCGCACGCGATCCCCGCCGGAGCCGACCTGGCGGCGGCGATCATCGTCACGCACCACCGCGAGGACGTCTTCCCCGAGCCGGAGCGCTTCCGTCCCGAGCGCTTCCTGACGGAGGGCGAGGTTCCGTCCTACGCGTGGCTGCCGTTCGGCGGCGGCGTGCGGCGCTGCATCGGCGCAAGCTTCGCGCAGTTCGAGATGGCGACGATCCTGCGCGTGCTGGCGCGCAGTCCGCTGCGGCTCGCGGTGCGCCGGCCCGAGCCGGTCCGCGCCACCGGGGTCACGATCGTGCCCGGGCGCGGCGTGCGGATCGTGCGCGAGGCGCCGTAGTCGGCACGAGGCGGGAGGACGGACCGGGCGCGCTTCTCTCGCGCCCGGCCCTGGCCTCCCGTCCCCCCGTCCGGGAGCGAGTCGCTCGCGCTCGGCGAGGTAGGTCTGCGTGACGAGCGGACGTGGACGACCTGCGGGAGGGTCCCAACGCGCTGCTCGCGCTCGCCGACGAGACGCCGCGCGCGGAGCCGGAGACCGCGCGCGAGGAGCTGCAGCTGCTCGTCGACCACGGCCGGCGCGCAGGCTCCTCCGGCGTGCTGACGCCCGCCTCGCACGCGATCGAGCTGCTGCTCGCGCGCTCGCCGCGGATCGCCGCGGCGCTGCGCGCATGCGTGTTCGAGCCGCTCGCACGCGCCGGGGAGGGCGCCGACCTCGTCCACACGCTGCGCACGCTCGTGCGCTGCGGCTTCGACCGCGCCGAGACGAGCCGCGCACTGCACGTCCACCGCAACACGCTCGGCTATCGCATCCACCGCATCGAGCAGCTCGCCGGCTTGGATCTCAACCAGCCGCGCGATGCCACGTGCGTCTACCTCGCGCTCACGGCCGAGGCCGCGGTGAGCGCCGTCGAGCCGGCTGCGTAGGGGCGCTCAGGCAGCCGGCTCGGGAGCCGCCTCGGCCCGCGCCACGTCGTCTGCCGCCTCAGCTGCCACGGCGGCGGCGGGCGCCGGAGCGTGCGCCGCGACGAAGTCGCGCTGCCGGACGAGCACGAGCCCGGCGAGCGCGCCCACCAGCGCGGTCCCGGTGGCGATCAGCAGGATGTCGTGCAACGCGCTCGTGAAGGCGGCATGGAAGGCGTGGCTGACCGCCCCGTGCGGCGCCGCGAGCGCGCGGCCGCCGCCGAACCCGCTGCCCAGCCGCGTCGTGAGCGCATGCTGGAAGACCGCGCCGAGCGCGGCCACCCCGGTCGCCAGACCGACCTGCCGGCAGGTGTTGTTGATGCCCGACGCCATCCCGGAGCGCTCGTGCGAGACGACGCCGACCGCGGTCGAGGCGATCGCCGGATTCGCCATACCGATCCCGACGCCCGCCAGCACGAAGCCCGGCAGCAGCGCCGTCCAGCCGGAGGTCGCGCTCACACCGCTCATCAGCGCAAGGCCGCCGGCGACGAGCATCAGCCCGCCGAACAGCAGCCAGCGCACCGGGATCCGCACCGTCAGCCGGCCGGAGAGCGGTGCGACGGAGAACGACACGAGGCTCAACGGCAGGAAGCGCAGGCCGGCCTGCAGCGGGCCGTATCCGAGCACGTTCTGGATGTAGAGCGTGAGGTAGAGGAACATCGCGAACATCGACGCCGCCAGCGCGAGCGTCAACAGCGAGACGCCCGCGAACGCCGGCACGCGCAGCAGCGTGAGGTCGAACATCGGCCGCGTCTGGCGCCGCTCGACGACGAGGAAGGCGGCGAGCAGCACCGCCGCGCCGCCGAGGCAGCCAACGATCTCCGTGCTCCCCCAGCCGGCGTCGTTGGCCTGCGTGAGCCCGAAGACGAGCAGGAACAGGCCGCCCGAGAACGTCATCAGGCCGAGCCAGTCCACGCGCGTGGCGTGCGGATCGCGCGACTCGTCGACGCGCGTCAGCGTCAGCGCCAGCGCGCCGGCGCCGATCGGCACGTTGACGAAGAAGATCCACTCCCAGCCGATGCCCGCGGTGAGCGCGCCGCCGACGACCGGGCCGACCGCGACGGCCGCGCCGATCACCGCGCCGTAGACGCCGAACGCGACGCCGCGGTCGCGCCCGTGGAAGGCGCCGGCGATCAGCGCGAGCGAGGTCGCGAGCATCGTCGCGCCGCCGACCCCCTGCACCGCGCGCGCGACGTTCAGCATCAGCGGTCCGCTCGACAGGCCGCAGGTCGCGGAGGCGGCGGTGAAGATCACCAGCCCGATCGCGAACAGGCGCCGGCGCCCGAGCAGGTCCGCGATCGAGCCGGCCGTCAGCAGCAGCGCGGCGAGGCTCAGCGCGTAGGCGTTGACGACCCACTGCAGGTCGTCGAAGCTCGCGTGCAGCTCGCGCTGGATGTCGGGCAGCGCGACGTTGACGATCGTGATGTCCATCAGCAGCATGAAGATGCCGACGCTCACCGCGATCAACGTCCACCACTTGCGGTCCATCGCTCGACCTTAGCGGCTGCGGCCGAGCGCGGACGGAGCGGGTTGGAGCCGCGTTAGGAGTCGGTTCGCGCGCTGTTGCGAGCGCCGCGGCATGCAAGGCTTCGTGGCCGATGCGACGCTCCCCCACGTCTGCGGCAGTCCTCGTCGGGCTGCCGCTGTTCGCCGCGCTCGGCGGCTGCGGCGGCCAGTCCGCGCCCGCCGCGACGGCCACGACGGCCTCCGCCACGCGCACGGCGGCTGCGCCGGCTTCGCGGGGCGCCGTCCCGGCGCGGCTGCGGATCGTCGCGAGCCGCCGCCTTCCCGCGCCTGTGCAGCTGCCGGCTGTCGCGGTCGCCGGCGGGCGCGTGCTGGCGGCCGGCGGACTGAGCGCGCAGGACACGTCGGTCGCCGACGTGGTCGCGGTCGCCGGCGGCGGGATCGCCGCGCCGCGGCGGGTCGGCGCGCTGCCGCAGGCGCTCCACGACCTCGGCGCCGCCTCGCTCGGCGGCCGCATGCTGCTGTTCGGCGGCGGCGGCGCGAGCGGGTCGTCCGCGTCGGTGCTCGCGGTGGCGCCGAGCGGCGCGGTCGGCGCGGCCGCCCGCCTGCCGGTTGGCATCTCGGACTCCTCCGTCGCGACGATCGGCGGGACCGCGTACGTCGTCGGCGGCTACACCGGGAGCGTGCCGCTGCGCTCCGTGCTCGCCTACACGCCCGGACAGCCGGGCCTGCGCGACGTCGCACGACTCCCCCACCCGCTGCGCTACGCGGCCGTCGCGGCGGTCGGCGGCGAGTTGCTCGTCGCGGGCGGCACCGATGGCGTGAAGGCGCGCCGCGAGATCGTCCGCGTCGATCCCGGGAGCGGGCGTGCGCGTGTGGTCGGCCTGCTGCCGCAGCCGCTGGAGCACGCGGCCGGCGCGGCGCTGCACGGCGTCTTCTACGCGATCGGCGGGCGCGGGGACGCGCTCGACAGCCAGCGCAGCGCGATCCTCGCGGTCGACCCCGCGAACGGACGGGTGCGTCCCGCCGGTGCGCTGCCGCGGGCGCTCTCGGACGTCGGCGCGGCGACGCTCGGCGGGCGCATCTGGGTCGTCGGCGGGCGCGGCCCCGGCGGCGCGGTGGCCGACAGCGCCTGGGAGCTGGCGCCGTGAGCCGGCCGGGCCGAGGCGCGCTGTTCGCGCTCGTCGCCACCGTGGCGGCGCTGCTCGCCGCCGGCTGCGGCGGCGGCTCGGGCACCGGGACGACGTCGTCGTCCGCGCCGCGCACGACGGGCGGCGCGACCACCCAGCTGCACCGGCATCCGGCGCGCGTCGACTTCACGCCGCGGCCGGGCCGGATCCCGCCGCCGCTCTCGCCCACGAACGTCTACGCCGCCGAGCGCCCCGGCCTGCTCGCGCCCGCCGCCAGGCACGCGCTCCCGCTTGTGTACGTGCCGAACTCGAAGGCGGCGACGGTCGACGTGATCTCGCAGCGCACCGGCAAGGTCGTCGAGCACTTTGCCGTCGGCGCGCTGCCGCAGCACGTCGTGCCCTCGTGGGACCTCAAGACGCTGTGGGTCACGAACGACGCCGGCAACAGCCTCACGCCGATCGACCCGTACACCGGGAGACCCGGCAGCCCGGTCCCCGTGCTCGATCCGTACAACCTGTACTTCACGGCCGACGGCCTGCACGCGATCGTCGTCGCCGAGGCGCACCGCGAGCTCGACTTCCGCGACCCGCACACGATGCGTCTGCAGCATGCGCTGCTCGTCCCGCAGTGCGACGGCGTCGACCACATGGACTACACCGCCGACGGGCGCACCGCGCTCGTCTCGTGCGAGTTCGACGGACGGATGATCGTCGTCGACCTCGTGCGCGAGCGGGTCGTGCGGACGATCCCGCTGCGAGCGAGCGCGATGCCGCAGGACGTCAAGCTCTCGCCCGACGGGCGCACCTTCTACGTCGCCGACATGATGGACAACGGCGTCTGGCTGATCGACGCGCGCACGTGGCGCGTGATCCGCTTCCAGCCGACCGGCAAGGGCGCGCACGGGCTCTACCCGAGCCGCGACGCCCGCACCCTCTACGTGTCGAACCGCGGCGAGGGCTCGATCTCGCTGATCTCGTTCCGCACCGGCCGGCCGTACCGCACGTGGCGGATCCCGGGCGGCGGCAGCCCCGACATGGGCGGGATCTCGGCGGACGGCCGCACGCTGTGGCTGAGCGGCCGCTACAACGCCGAGGTCTACGCGATCGACACGCGCAGTGGGCGGCTCGTCCATCGCGTCAGAGTCGGCGACGGCCCGCACGGGCTGGCGGTGTGGCCGCAGCCCGGCCGCTACTCGATCGGGCACACGGGGATCCTGCGCTGAGCCGCTGAGCGCCCGCTACGCCGCGGCGCTCGCGTGCCGCTGCGCGAACGCCCGCAGCGCCTCGCGCGCGCCGCCGATCCACGGGTCGCCGTGGGCCATCAGCAGGACGTCGAAGTCGAGCGTCTCGGCGAGTCGCAGGTAGGCGTCGCCGAGGCCGCGCTTGACGTCCTCCGGGTCGTGGCCGAGCAGGAAGTCGGGGACGAACGCCAGCTCGCCGTCCGCGCCGCGAATCACGCCGTCGGCAACCGCGAGCGCGCTGCCGTGCCGGGCGTCGGCGATGTGCAGCGCGGTCTCCTCCGGGCAGATCGCGGCGACTCTGTGCGCGACGACGCCGGGTGCCAGCTCGTCGCCGAACTTGAAGGGCTCGACGCGGACGCCCTTGTCGTGCAGATCCCACAGCCCCGCCTCATGGCAGTGCACCGTGCAGCCGAAGTGCGCGACGTACCTCACGCTGTGGCGCAGGTGGTGGCGGTTGGCGAGCACGATCCGCTCCGGAGGCCCGTGTGCAGCGAGCCGATCGAGGCCGTCGTCGCCCTCGCCGGGGAGCATCGGGTCGATCAGCGTGCGCGCCGGCTCGACATACGCCGAGTGCACGGTTCTGCGGATCGTGTTGCGAAATGCGGTCCAGTGCCACAGGCCGGGCGCCAGCTCGTCCATGCGTGCGGTTCTTTCCGGACGCGGCGCGCGGCAACCGCGGCCGCGGGCGGCCGGGCGCGCTCGTCGTGACGGTAAGCTGCCGGCGATGCGCGTCGTGCAAGGTCGGCGAGCGGGCGGGTTGCGGCGGCTGTCGGGCGTCCCGGCTTCGCTGCGCGGCGCCGCGCTGCTGCCCGGCGCCGCCCTCGTGGTGCATCGGCTGCGGTACGAGCTGGCGTTCGGCTCGCATGCGGATCAGCGCCTGGCGGCGCAGGGGCACGCGTACCTGTCGTCGCTGACGCCCTGGATCGTGCTGCTCGCCGCGCTGGCGGTCGGCGGCTCGCTCGGGCGGATGGCGTCGCGGGCGGCGACGTCGCGGGCGGACGACGCGCGCGGATCGCTCCTGCGCGTGTGGGTCGCCGCGACGCTCGCGCTCGTCGCGATCTACACGGGGCAGGAGCTGTTCGAGGGCCTCCTCGCGACCGGTCACGCCGGCGGCTTGGCTGGCGTCATCGGCAGCGGCGGCTGGCTCGCGCTGCCGAGCGCCGCGCTGATCGGCGGGTTGCGGGCGCTTGCGCTGCGGGTCGAGGCGGCGGTCGCGCGGCTGCTCGGCGACGCGCCGCTCGCACGGCTGCGCTGGACGGCGACGCCGCTCGCGTGGGCGCGCGTCGAGGTGATGACGGCGCCGCCGGCGCCGCTCGCGCGCGCCGCCGCCGGGCGGGCGCCGCCGCGCGCCGTCCAGCTCGGCTGACGCTCCCCGGCTCGACGCGGGTCGGGCCGAGCGTCGCGAATCCACGCTCGCGTCTACTGCGAAGGAGCTTTTTGCGATGTCCCGTCTGAGGCGGGCCGCCGGGCTGGCGACGGTGCTGCTGGCCGCGGCTGCGATGCCCGCGGGGGCCCATCAGGGCAACCCGAACTTCCGCTCGGTCGTGCAGCACGTCACGCCGGCGCTGCCGGGCCTGCGCGTGCAGGTGCTCGGCTTCGACAACGAGATGCAGCTGACGAACCGCTCCGGCCGGACGGTCGTCGTCTACGGCTACAACGGCGAGCCGTATGCGCGCCTGCTGGCCGACGGGACGGTGCAGGTCAACCGCCGCTCGCCGGCGTTGTACCTGAACGAGGACCGCTACGGGACGACGCCGGTGCCGCCGAGCGCGAACGCCCAATTCGCGCCGCAGTGGGTGACGCAGGACCGCGTCGGCACGTTCGTCTGGCACGACCATCGCATGCACTGGATGGCGCAGACGATCCCGCCGAAGGTCAGAGACAAGGCGAAGAGAACGACGATCTTCGCCTACGCGATCCCGCTCCAGGCCGGCGGCGCGAGAGGCGCGATCGCCGGGACGCTCTACTGGATCGGCAGCCCGTCCGGGTTCCCGGTCGCGGCGGTCGTCTCGCTCGTGGTGCTCCTGCTGCTGGCGGTCGGCGCGGTCGTGCTCGTGCGGCGCCGGCGCGCCTCGGGCGGGCCGGGCGGAGGCGCGCCGCGGGAGGGCGCGCCGGCGAAGGAAGCGTGGTGAGCGCAGGCCGCACGCACGTGCGCCTCGCCGCCGCGCTCGCGGCCGGCGCGCTGCTGCTCGCGCCCAGCGCCGCGCTGGCGCACGCACAGCTCCAGGACACGAGTCCGCAGCGCGGCGCGGTCGTGCGCACGCAGCCGGCGCAAGTCAGCTTCCGCTTCGATGAGGCGGTCGAGGGCACGTTCGGCGCGGTGCGCGTCTACGACGGGACCGGTCGCCGCGTGGACGCCGGCGACGCGTTCCATCCAGGCGGGCGCGGGCCGGTGATGGCGGTCCACCTCAAGCCACAGCTCCCGGCCGGCACGTACACCGCGACGTACCGGGTCGTCTCGGCCGACGGGCACATCGTCTCCAGCGGCTTCGTCTTCTCGATCGGCCATCCGAGCGCGACGCGCCAGACGGTCGGGCAGCTGATCGGGGCGGGCGGCAGCGGCCCGGTCACGGAGACGGCGTTCGGGCTCGCACGCGGGCTGCAGTACCTGGCGATCGCGCTGGCGCTGGGCGCGCTCGCGTTCCTGCTCGCGGTCTGGCGCCCGGCCCTGCGCGAGCTGGCGGGCAGCGGCGAGGAGTGGCGCAGCGCGTCGGAGGCGTTCGCGCGGCGGCTGCGCGGCCTGCTGCTCGGCGCGGCGGCGCTCGGCGCGCTCAGCGCCGCCGCCGGCGTCGTGCTGGAGGGCGCGGAGGCAGCAGGCCTCTCGGGCTTCGACGCGCTGCGCGCGCGGATCGTGCGCGAGACGCTCGGCACGCGCTTCGGGACCGTGTGGGGTATCGGCGCGGTCTCCTGGCTGCTCGTCGGCGCGCTCGGGTGGGCGGCGCTGCGCCCGCGCGGCGTCGCGGCGGCGCTGCGGCCGGCGCGCGTGGGGACGGACGGCCTGCCCCCGCTCGCGTTGCTCGCCGCGCTCGCGGCGCCGTGCGCGTTCCTGCTCGTCCTGCCGGCGTTCAGCGGCCACGCGACGACGCAGCACCCGGTCGCCGTGCTCGCGCCCGCGAACGTCGTGCACGTCGCGGCGGTCAGCCTGTGGGTCGGCGGCCTCGCGCTGCTCGCGCTCGCGCTGCCTGCGGCGACCCGCCACTTGGAGCTGGCCGACCGCGGCCGGCTGCTCGCGGGGACGCTCGCGCGCTTCTCGCCGCTCGCGCTGGCGGCCGTGGTCGCGATTGCCGCGACCGGGATCGTGCAGGGCTACGTGCTACGGCGCACGCCCGCGCACCTGCTCGACACGGCGTTCGGCCGCGCCGTGCTGATCAAGGCGCTGCTGCTGTGCGCGCTCGTCGCGCTCGGCGCCTACCAGCGCCGCCGCTCGCTGCCGGCGCTGCGGCGGATCGCCGCCGACGGCGCCCCGCTCGGCCGTGCGGGCGTGCTCGTGCGCCGCGCGCTGCGCGCCGAGCTGGCGCTCGCCGTCGTCGTGCTCGGCGTGACGGCCGCGCTCACGTCCTATCCGCCTTCGACGTTCGCGCAGAGCGGGCCGGTGTCGAAGACGACGCGGATCGGGCCGGCGCAGCTGGAGCTGACGCTCGACCCGGCGCGCGTCGGCGCGAACGAGCTGCACCTCTACCTGCTGAACCCGCAGGACGGAACCCAATACACGCGCGCGCAGGAGGTCGACGTGGCCGAGTCGCAGCCGAGCCGCTCGATCGGGCCACTCAACCAGGCGGCGAACCTCGCCGGCCCCGGCCACTACATCGTGCCCGACGCGCTGCTCGGGGTCCCCGGGACGTGGCGCATCCAGGTGACGGTGCGCGTCTCCGACTTCACCGAGTACCTCGCGACCGTGGAGGTCCCCGTCCGATGAGCAGCGCCGTCTCCCGCACCATCCGCCGCGCCGCGCCGGCGGCGTTCGCCGCCGCGGTGCTGTTCCCCGCCAGCGCCTCGGCGCACGGGCTCGTCGGGCGCACCGACCTGCCGATCCCCGACTGGATGTTCGCGTGGGGTGCGGCGATCGTCCTGATCGCGTCGTTCGTCGCGCTCGGGACGCTGTGGCCGAGACCGCGCCTCCAGGTCCACAGCGTCCGGCCGCTGTTCACGGTCCCCCGGTTCGTCGAGCCGCTGTGCGGGCTGCTCGGGATCGCGGCGTTCGCGATCGTCGTCTACTGCGCGTTCGCCGGCACGACGATCGCGCTCGCGAACCTCGCGCCGACCGCGATCTATGTGCACTTCTGGGTGGCGATCCCGCTGCTCAGCGTGCTGCTCGGGAACGTCTTCCGCCTGTTTAACCCGTGGCGCGCGGCGTATCGCGGTCTCACCACGGTGCTGTTCCGGCTTGCGCCGTCGCTCGACGCGGCGCCGCTGCGCTACCCCGCGCGGCTCGGGCGCTGGCCCGCGGTCGCCGGGCTGGTCGGGTTCGCGTGGCTGGAGCTTGTGTACGTCGACCGCGACGTGCCGGCGACGCTCGGCATCCTCGCGCTCGCCTACGCGTTCGTGCAGGTCGTGGGGATGAGCCTGTTCGGCGAGGAGACGTGGAGCGAGCGCGGCGACGCGTTCGGCGTCTCCTTCGGACTCGCCGCGCGGCTGTCGGTGTGGGAGCGGCGCGGCCGCGAGCTGTGCCTGCGCCCGCTGCTCTCAGGCGTGCCCGACCTCGACATGGTGCCCGGCACCGTCGCATTGCTGTGCACGATCATCGGCACGACGACGTTCGACGGCGCGTCCAACGGGGCGCTGTGGGCCGAGGTCGCGCCCCACGTGCAGACGTTCCTCGGGCACCGCGGGCTCAGCCTCACCGTCGCCGGCGAGCTGACGTTCAGCGCCGGGCTCGCGCTCTGCATCGGCGTCGTGGCCAGCTTCTACCGGCTCGGGATCGCAGGCATGCGCAGCGTCGATCCGCGCCGCGATCCCGGCGAGCTTGCGCGCGCGTTCGCGCATACGCTCACGCCGATCGCGCTCGCCTACGTGCTCGCGCACTACTTCTCGCTGCTCGCGTTCCAGGGTCAGGCGATCCTCTACCTGATCTCCGACCCGCTCGGCACCGGCGCGAACATCTTCGGCACCGCCAACACGCAGGTCGATTACACGCTGATCTCGACGAGCGCGATCTGGTACGTCCAGGTCGCCGCGCTGATCGCCGGGCACGTCTGCGGCCTCGTGCTCGCGCACGACCGCGCGCTCGCGATCTTCCGCGACGACCCGCGGATGGCCGTCAGATCGCAGTACTGGATGCTCACCGTGATGGTCGGCTTCACCTGCCTCGGCCTGTGGCTGCTGTCGGCGGTGAACGCATGACGCGCGCGCCCGTTCCCCCGTTCGAACGAAGGAGATCCGTGTCCCGTCGCACCCCGCTCGCCGCCGCGCTCGCTGCGGCCCTGCTCGCCGCCGCGCCGGCGCTCGCGCAGGCGCACGTCTCGCTGCATCCCAACGTGATCCCGTCGGGCGCGTTCGCCACGCTCGTCGTGCGCGTGCCGAACGAGTCGGACCGCGCGCGCACCGTGCTCGTGCGGATGCAGCTCCCCGACGGCTTCACCTCGGTGGCGGCCGACCCGCCGCCGGGCTGGTCGGTCGCGTACAAGACGCAGAAGCTCGCCAAGCCGATCCAGGGCGACGACGGCCCGATCACGAGCGAGGTGCGCGAGATCGACTGGCGCGCCGGTGGCGGCGCGGGCACGCCGCCCGGGCAGTTCCTGCAGCTCCCGCTGTCCGTCGTGATTCCCGGCAAGGCCGGCAGCGCGATCGCCTTCCCGACCGTCCAGAGCTACAGCGACGGCAAGCTCGACCGCTGGATCGGCCCGCCGTCCGCCGACATGCCCGCGCCCACGATCGACGTCTCGAAGGCCGGCGGCCCGCTGCTCGACGTCGCCGGCGGCGAGGCCGGCCCGCCCGCGAGCGCCGCCGCGCTCACGCTGGGCGCCGCGCCGGCGGCGACGGCGCCCGCCGCGGCCTCCTCCGGCGGCCCGAGCAAGGGCCTCGCGATCACCGCATTGATCGTCGGGATCCTCGGCCTGGTCGCCGGCCTCGGCGGCCTGCTCACGGCTCGCCGCGCGCGCGGGCGCGCGTGACAACGCGAGGCAGCCCGCCGCGCGAAGCCCTACGACGCGTGAGCGAGGGGACTCGAACCCCCGAGGGCCTGGAAAGCCGACGGGTAAGCAGATCGCCGCCGACACCATCGCTACGCTCCTCTCATGGCCAAGCAGCCCATCACGGTCGACTTCGACGCTGATCTGCTCGAAGAGCTGCGCGCCGAGGAGCCCGGCAAGGCGGATCGCGAGCTGCGTGAGGTCAGACGCGGCCTGTCCCAGCCATATCCTCGACCGCACCGACCCCGCTGACGCCGAGCGTGCGGTCCGCGAGCTGCCCGCGCGAGCATCCAACTCCGAGACCCACGCGATCCGCCAAGCGTCGTGCGCGATCCGACCGACGGCTACCTCATTGCGCTTGGGCTCGCCGCTGGCGCACGCGCGATCGTCACCGGTGACCGAGATCTGCTCGACCATCCCGGCCTCAACCCGCCTGCGCTCACGACTCGGACCGCCTGCGAGCTGCTCGGCCTCTGACGCGCCGAACCTGTCCTAGCCCTCTTCGTCGCGAGGCAGGTGCCCGAAGCGCGATGCGAAAGAAACCCCGCGCTCGGCGAAGCCCCTTGAAGGGTGAGCGAGGGGACTCGAACCCCCGACCGCCTGGACCACAACCAGGAGCTCTACCAGCTGAGCTACGCCCACCACGGGTGTTGGCGATGCTATCAGCGGGGGTCGGGGCGCGCCTCTCCGAGTGCCGGGATCGCCGGTGGGGCGGGGAGATTGGCTTTGTGACCCCCGTCCCTCGGCAGCACTCGCCGCCGGTCCTCGGAGGAGCCCGAGCAACGCGCATGAGAGCTGCTCACGCGGGGGCTACGCAAGGCCGCGCTTCTGCAGCCGCGCCCGCCTGACAGTGACGGGTCGCGCAGCGCGCTTACCGCGAGGATCGTGGACAGCGACTATGTGGTGGGGGCTGGTGTGCTTGGTGTGCCAGCTCCCATCGTCGTGTGTTTGTCGCGGTGGTGTTTAGTGGTGTTTGTGTGGTTTGGGTCGTGGGCAGCCGGTGATGCGCAGCTTGGGTGCGGTTTGGAGGACGTTGCCGTTTTGGGC
>DATNAP010000061.1:0-16179 GCA_035572475.1 Conexibacter sp.
CGCGACCAAGCCCTACGGCTTCCTCGCCCACTACCCCGGCCCCGGCGTCGGCGGCCACTGCATCCCCGTCGACCCCTACTACCTGCTCGAACCGCTGCGCGACGCCGGCGTGCCCGCGCCGATCGCCGAGCAGGCGATGGCGAGCATCGTCGCGCGCCCGGCCGCCGTGGCGGCGCGCGCGCTCGCGCTCCTGCGCCTGCGCGGGATCGCGCCGCGCAAGGCGCGCGTGCTGATCGCGGGCGTGGCCTACAAGTCCGGCGTCGCCGACGCGCGCGAGTCGCCCGGCCTCGCGATCGCCGACAAGCTGGAACGCGCCGGCGCGCGGATCGCCTACCACGACCCGCGCGTGCCGAGCGTGCGCACGGCTGCGGGCTGCGAGCTGCACGCGCTGGCGCGGCCCGGCCCGGACGACGCCGATCTGGCGATCGTGACCGCGGTGCACGCCGGCGCCGACCTGCGCTGGCTGGACGGATTCGAGCACGTGCTTGACGCGACCTACCGGCTGCCCCTCGACCGTCCGCCCCACCTCGTCTGAGGCGATGCCCGACCCCGCGCAGCACGCACCGCCCCGCTTCGCCGACCGCGCGATGCGCGTCGCGGCGGCCCTCTACCTGGCGGCGCTGCTGGCGCTCGCAATCGCCTACCACGGGCTGTGGTACGGCGCGAGCGGCAACGATCCGCTGCTCGTCGTCTACGGCCTCGTCGTGGTCGCCTTCATCACAAGCCGCTTCGTGCTCTCGATGCCCTACCGCCCGCCGCGCGACGCCGGCGTCGAGCCGCGCGTCGCGATCGTGATGCCGGCCTTCAACGAGGAGGAGGCGATCGCCCGCTCGCTGCGCTCGCTGCTCGCGCTCGACTACCCGCCGGACAAGCTGGAGCTGGTCGCCGTCAACGACGGCTCGACCGACGAGACGCTTGCGCGGATGGCGGAGGTCGCCGCCGACGAGCCGCGCGTGCGCGTGATCGACCTCGGCGTCAACTGCGGCAAGCGCGCCGCGATGGCCGTCGGCATGCGCGCGACCGACGCCGAGATCCTCGCCTTCGTCGACTCCGACAGCTCGCTGGAGCAGAACGCGCTGCGCCGCCTCGTGCAGGGCTTCGCGGACCCGCGGGTCGGTGCGGTCTGCGGGCATGCCGACGTCGCCAACCCCGACGACTCCTGGCTCTCGCGCATGCAGGTCGTGCGCTACTTCGTCGCCTTCCGCGTCGTGAAGGCCGCGGAGTCGCTGTTCGGCTGCGTCACCTGCTGCTCGGGCTGCTTCTCCGCCTACCGCCGCGTCGCGATCGTGCCGCACCTGGAGGCGTGGGAGCACCAGACGTTCCTGCGCTCGCCGGCGACGTTCGGCGACGACCGCGCGCTGACGAACCGCGTGCTGCGCGACTGGAAGGTGCGCTACGCCGCCGACGCCGTCTCGCACACCGCGGTCCCCACCACGCTCTACCAGTTCCTGCGCCAGCAGCTGCGCTGGAAGCGCTCGTGGACGCGCGAGTCGCTGATCCTGATGCGCTTCGTCTGGCGCAAGCACCCGATCGCCGCGCTGCAGGCGTACGCGGGCGTCTTGATCTCGCTCGTCGCGCCGGTGGTGGCGGTCCGCGCGCTCGTCTGGCTGCCGCTCGTCGGCCACCGCGGCGTGCCGCTCGTCTACGTCGGCGGCATCTACGCGATGGCGCTCGCGTACGGCCTCTACTACGTCGTGCGGCGCCCGCGCTACGACCCGCGCTGGATCTACGGCGTCGTCTTCTGCTTCTTCTACCTCGCCTTCCTGCTGTGGCAGACCTACTGGGCGATCCTCACGGCGCGCAGCTCGTCGTGGGGGACGCGGCCTTCGACCGCCACCGGCCATGCGCAGCCGTCCGCCAACGAGGCCGGCGCATGAGGCTGCTGCGCCGCGCGGCCGGCTTCGCGCTCGTGCCGCTCTCGCTGCTGCCGTTGGCGGCGCTCGCCCCGCTCGTCGCGCCGTCGGCGGCGCGGCGCGTCGCCGAGCTGCGCGGCGGCGCGCCCGCGCGCCACCACAGCCCATCCGCTCTCGAAAGGAGTCACCGGAGATGTGCGGCATCGTCGGTTACGTCGGACAGCGCCCCGCGCTCGAGCTGCTGCTCGGCGGACTGGAGCGCCTGGAGTACCGCGGCTACGACTCTGCGGGCGTCGCGCTGCTCGGCGGCGACGGCTCGGCGGTGCGCGTGCGCAGCGTCGGCGGGATCGCGGCGCTGCGCGACGCGCTCGTCCGCCACCCGGACGCGGAGGCGCTGCGCGTCTCGACGACGGGCATCGGCCACACGCGCTGGGCGACGCACGGGCGCGTCAGCGAAGGCAACGCGCACCCGCTGAGCGACGAGACGGGTCGCGTGCAGATCGTCCTGAACGGGATCGTCGAGAACCACGACGCGCTGCGCGCGCTGCTCGTCGCCGAGGGCGCGCGCTTCGCGTCCGACACCGACGCCGAGGTCGTCGCCCACCTCGTCGCGCGGCGGCTCGACGAGGGCGGCCTCGCCGACGCGGTGCGCGCGTCGCTGCGCCTGCTCGCGGGCCACTTCGCGTTCGTCGCGGCCACGCCGGACGAGCCGGGGACGCTCGTCGGCACGCGCCGCGCGTGCCCGTTGGTGATCGGCCAGGGCACCGACGAGCCCGAGCGCTACCTCGGCTCCGCGCTCGTCGGTCTGCCCGGCGAACTGGCGGGCGCGCACGCGATTGAGGACGACGAGATCGTCGTGCTCGACCCGCTCTCCGCGCGCGTGCTCGATGCGCGCGGTCGCCCGGTGACGCCGCGCCGCCTGGCGCTCGGCGCGCGCCAGCTGCGCGCCGAGCGCACCGAGCACGAGTCGTTCACGCTCGCGGAGATCGCCGAGCAGCCGAGCGCGCTGCGACGCACGCTGCGCGCCGCGCCCGCGGGCCCCGGCCTGGACGAGCTGCCGTGGGTCTCGCTGTGCGCGGCGCGGCGGCTGACGATCGTCGCGTGCGGGACGAGCTACCACGCCGGCCTCGCCGGCCGCTACCTGCTCGAACGCTGGGCCGGACTGCGCGTCGAGGTCGACATCGCCTCCGAGTGGCGCTACCGCGACCCGTCGATCGCGGCCGGCGATCTCGTGCTGGGGATCACGCAGTCGGGGGAGACGGCCGACACGATCGGCGCGCTGCGGATGGCGGGAGAGCGCGGCGCGCACGTGCTCGCGCTCACGAACGTGCCCGGCTCGCAGGTCACGCGCGAAGCAGGCGCGGTCCTGCTGACCGACGCCGGCACCGAGGTCGGCGTCGCCGCGACGAAGACGTTCGTCACGCAGGTCGCGCTGCTGGCGGCGCTCGCGCGCCAGCTCGGCGCGGCCCGCGGCGTACTCGGCGACGCGCAGGCCGAGCGGCTCGACGATCAGCTGCAGCGCCTGCCGGCCGTCGTCGCGGCCGCGCGCGCCGCCGCCGAGCTGCCGATCGCACGCGCGGCCGAGCGCTGGAGCCACGAGCCGTTCTTCCTCTTTCTCGGCCGGCACGCCGGCCTGCCGGTCGCGCTCGAAGGCGCGCTGAAGCTCAAGGAGATCGCGTACATCCCATCCGACGCGTATGCGGCCGGGGAGATGAAGCACGGCCCGATCGCGCTGCTCGGCGAGGGCACGCCCGTGGTCGTCGTCGCGACCGAGTCGCCGGTGCTCGACAAGCTGCGCTCGAACGTCGCCGAGGTCAAGGCGCGCGGCGCGCACGTCCTCGCCATCGCCACCGAAGGCGCCGCCGGCGTCATCGCCGACGAAGCCGACGAGCTCGTGCTCGTCCCCGCCACCGACCCGCTGCTCTCCCCGATCCCCGCGGTCGTCCCGCTGCAGCTGCTCGCGCACCAGATCGCGTGCGCGCGCGGGCTCGACCCCGACCGCCCCCGCAACCTCGCAAAGACGGTGACCGTGGAATGACACATCGCGTCCTGCTCTCCCTCCCGCTCGCCGCCGCGCTCGCGGCGGCGCCGACCGCGCCCGCGCCGGCGGCCGCCGCGTCCGCCCACGCCTGCGCGAAGCCCGCCAAGCTCCGGTTCGACCGCCGCACCGGCAGAGCGACGGGCGTGCTGCACTGGCGCGGACCGCGTGGCGCGCGCGCCTTCCGCGTCCTGCGCAACGGGCGCGTCGTCGGCCAGACGCGCCGTCACGCGCTGCGGATCGCCGTGCGCCTCGGGCGTCGCTACCGCTTCACGGTCGTCCCGCTCGGCCGCGGCGCGCAGTGCCCGGCGTCGCGGCTGCTGCGCGTCCATTACCGCGCGCCGGGCGCGCCGCGGCACCTCGTGCTGGCAGGCGACGAGCGGCAGATGCGGCTGAGCTGGCAGCGCGGCGCGCGCGGCGACGGCCGGCTCGCCGGCTTCCGGCTGCTGCGCGGAACGACGCCCGTCGGCCAGACGCGCCACACCAGCTGGACGCTCGGCGCCGCGCCGAACCGCGCCTACCGCTTCACCGTCGTCGCGATCGACACGCGCGGCCATGCGAGCCGGCCGAGCAACGCGGTCACGGCGATCTTCGGCCATGTCGCGCCGTCGGCCCCGCAGGGCGTGCAGGCGCTGACCGTCTCGGACTCCGCGGTCGGCGTGCAGTGGTCGCCGAGCAGCGCCCACGCCGGGCGGATCGCCGGCTACCGCGTGCTGCGCAACGGCGCCGTCGTCGGCCAGGTGTCCGGCACCTCGGCCGTGATCGGCAACCTCGCGCCGAGCTCCGACTACCGCTTCTCCGTCGTCGCGGTCGACAGCCTCGGCTACGCGAGCGCCCCGTCAGGCGCCGTGACGGCGCGCACCGCCGACCCGGTCCCCACCGGCGGCCACGCGCAGGCATACCTGCTCGCCTCCACCGACCAGTCCTTCCAGGACTTCCAGGCGCACTACCGCCAGATCGGCGTCCTCTACCCGACCTACTTCGACTGCACCGCCGACGTCACGCTCGGCGGCCGGGACGACCCGCTCGTCACGCGCTGGGCGCAGGCGCGCAAGGTGCTCGTGCTGCCGCGCATCAACTGCCAGGAGACCGCGCGCGTGGACCGCATCCTGACCGACCCGGCGACGCGCCGGCAATGGCTCGACGGGCTCACCCAGCTCGTCGCCGACCACGGCTACGACGGGCTCTCGATCGACTTCGAGGCCGGCCCGGCCAGCGACCGCGACGCGCTCAGCTCGTTCGTCGCCGACCTCGCCGGACGCCTGCACGCCGCCGGCAAGCTGCTGACGATCGCGGTCTCGCCGAAGACGAGAGACAGCCTCACGCATCCGCGCTCGGGGATCTTCGACTACGCGCGCCTGTCGCAGTCGGCCGACTGGGTGCTCGTGATGGTGTGGGGCCTGCACTGGTCGACCTCGGTCCCCGGGGCGCAGGACGACGCGTCCTGGGCCAAGGGGGTCGCGGACTACGTCGCGACGCTGCCGCTGCGGCAGAAGTTCGTCTACGGCACGAATCTCTACGCGATGGACTGGCCGAACGGCGGCGGACCGTCGAACGCGGCGACGGCGTACCAGTACGGCGAGATCGTGCCGCGCCTGCCGCAGCTCGGCGCGACGACGCAGCTCGATCCCGCCTCCGACAACTACCACGCGACCTATACCGGCGCCGACGGGGCCGCCCACGACGTGTGGTACCCCGATGCGAGCACGACCGGTCGCCGCCTGCAGCTCGCCGCCGCCGACGGCTTCGGCGGGATCGCGCTGTGGCGCCTCGGGCTCGAGGACCAGCGTCTGTGGAATGACCCGCTGCTGGCGCCGGGGGCCGCCTGGTGAGGCGATCTTGCAGCGATCCTGCCGGACGGCCCTTGCGAAAGGTCCACAGAACCGGTTGCCGAGCATCCGCGCAACATGTGCGCGCGTATGCGTCGCATACCGTGCACCCATGCTCCAGAACACACGAGGTGCAGGGGAAACGCATCCGTCCGTCGCAACCGACCAGGAGCGTCTCGCGGCGTTCGAGCCGCGGCAGCTGGCAGCGCTCGTGGCCGTCGCGCGCACGCGCTCGTTCCGGCTCGCCGGCGCGCGGCTCGGCTACGTGCAGTCGGCGGTCAGCCGCCAGATCTCGACGCTGGAGGACGCGGCGCGCACGCGCCTCGTCGAGCGCGCGCCGGGCGCGAACGAGATCGCCTTGACGCCCGCCGGCGAGCTGCTGGTGGGCCACGCGGAGGCGCTGCTCGCGCGCCAGGCGGCGGCGCGCGCGGACCTCGAACGGCTCGCCGCGGGCGAGACGGGCGCGGTCCGCGTCGGCGTCCCGCAGGGGGTCGGGCCGCGCCTGCTGCGGCGCGTGCTGAGCAGCTACCGCGAGCGGCGCCCCGGCACGCGCGTGGTGGCGAGCGAGTTCGCGACCGACGCGCCGCTGTTCGAGCTGATCGAGCAGGGCGCGCTCGACCTCGCGCTGGCGGCGCTCCCGCTGCCGCCGGGGCCCTTCGAGCACCGCACGCTGCTGCGCGTGCGGTGGGTGCTGGCGGCGCCGTCGCAGTGGTCGCTCGCGCGCCGCGGCGACACGATCCAGCTCAGCGACCTCGCCGACCGCCCGCTCGTCGGGCGCCACGGCCCGCGCGCCGCGCCGCCGCTCGAAGCCCGCTTGGAAGCTGCCGGCCACGAGCCGAACGTCGTCTTCCGCACCGACCTCGACGACACGGTGCGCGCGCTCGTCGCCGCCGGCGTCGGCGCGGGCCTGCTCCCGACCTTCGGCGTCGCGCCGGACGACTTAGCGATCGCGACGCACACGCTCGACGCCGTCCCGCTCGCCCAGCCGATCGCGCTGTTGTGGCACCGCGAGCGCGTCCTCTCGCCCGCTGCGGACGAGCTGCGCACGCTCGTCGGCGAGCTCTGCGGCCGCGGCGCCGCGCTGGCGCGCACGTCGTGACTGCCTGAACGTCCAGCCCGGCGCACCCCGCTCGCGCCCGCCCGCGCACCTCGGGCGACGCCGCATCGCTCGCGCCGCAGCGTTTTTCCAGATCTGAGATCGACGCCCTGGTCAAAGTGGGGTTCGGACCCCATTCAGCGCGGTTCCGGCGTGCCCGAAACCCTTTGCGCGGCGCCGGACCGGCCTCCATGCACCTCGGTCGGGCGCCACCTACCGTTCCCATCGATCCACGGAGGATCCCCCGTGTCCGAAGCGCATGCGCTCGCGGTCGCCGACGCCCCCGCACTCGCGCCGGCCGCTCAACCGGTCCCCGCCGCAGCGCCGCTCGTCCCGCCGTGCGTCGCGGTCGTCGGGCTCGGCTACGTCGGGCTTCCGACGGTGCTCGCGCTGCACGACGGCGGCGCCGACGTGATCGGCATCGACGTCAGCGAGCGCCGCCTGCAGGCGATCCGCTCCCACGACGTCGACCTGCCGGAGATGGACGTCGTGCGGTTGCGCCGGGCGCTCGACGGGGAGCGGCTGCGGCTCGGGCCGGTCCCGGCGGCGCTCGCCGCCGCCGACGGCGTGATCGTGTGCGTGCCGACGCCCGTGGACGAGCAGCGCAGGCCGGACGAGCGCGCGCTGCGCGCCGCCTGCGCGACGCTGGTCGAGCACGCGCGGCCCGGCCAGACGCTCGTGCTTACCTCCACGATCTCGGTCGGCTCGACGCGTGAGCTGCTCGTCGAGCCGCTCGCGCGGCGCGGACTGCAGGCCGGCCGCGACGTCGCCGTCGCGTTCGCGCCGGAGCGGATCCTGCCCGGCGACCCGACGGTCGACCAGCACGCCGTCCCGCGCGTGCTCGGCGGCGCGACGCCGGCGTGCGCGGAGCGCGCGCGCAAGCTGCTGGGGCCGACGACGGCGCAGATCCACGTCGTCTCCTCGCTCGAAGCGGCCGAGCTGACGAAGCTCTACGAGAACACCTTCCGCGCCGTCAACCTCGCGTTCGCGAACGAGATGGCGGGCGTCTGCACGCACCTCGGGCTCGACCCCGTCGAGATCGTCGACGCGGCCGCGACCAAGCCCTACGGCTTCCTCGCCCACTACCCCGGCCCCGGCGTCGGCGGCCACTGCATCCCCGTCGACCCCTACTACCTGCTCGAACCGCTGCGCGAGGCGGGCGTCTCCGCGCCGATCGCCGAGCAGGCGATGAAGGGGATCGCGGCGCGACCGGCCGCCGTCGCCGCCCGCGCGCTCACGCTGCTGCGAATGCGCGGCTTCGCGCCGCCGGAGGCGCGCGTGCTGATCGCGGGCATGGCGTACAAGCCCGGCGTCGCCGACGCGCGCGAGTCGCCCGGCCTCGCGATCGCCGACAAGCTGGAACGCGCCGGCGCGCAGGTCTCCTATCACGACCCGCGCGTGCCGGAGGTGGTGACGAGCGCCGGCACGCGCCTGCGCTCGATTGCCCGCCCTGCGCCCGGCGACGCCGACCTCGTGCTCGTCACCGCACTGCACGCCGGCGCCGACCTGCGCTGGCTGGCGGCGTTCGAGCACGTGCTCGACGCCACCTACCGCCTGCCGCTCGACCGCCCGCGCCAGCTCGTCTGATCCGATGCCCGCCCCCCGCTTCGCCGACCGCGCGATGCGCGCGCTCGCCGCCGCCTACCTGGCGGTGCTGCTCGTGCTCGCGCTCGCCTACCACGGGCTGTGGTTCGGCGACGACGGCAATGACGTCGCGTTCACGGTCTACGGCGTGATCGTCGTCACATACATCACGAGCCGCTTCCTGCTGTCGCTGCCGTACCGCCCGCCGCGCGACGCCGGCATCGAGCCGCACGTCGCGATCGTGATGCCGGCGTTCAACGAGGAGGGCGTGATCGCGCACTCGCTGCGCTCGCTGCTCGCGCTCGACTACCCGCCGGAGAAGCTGGAGCTGGTCGCCGTCAACGACGGCTCGACGGACCACACGCTGGAGCGGATGGTCGAGGTCGCGCGCGAGGAGCCGCGTGTGCGCGTGATCGACCTCGGGACCAACTGCGGCAAGCGCGCCGCGATGGCCGTCGGGATGCGCGCGACCGACGCCGAGATCCTCGCGTTCGTCGACTCCGACAGCTCGGTCGAGCCCGACGCGCTGCGCCGCCTCGTGCAGGGCTTCGCGGACGAGCGCGTCGGCGCGATCTGCGGCCACGCGGACGTCGCCAACCCCGACGACTCCTGGCTCTCGCGCCTGCAGGTCGTGCGCTACTTCGTCGCCTTCCGCGTCGTGAAGGCCGCCGAGTCCGTGTTCGGCTGCGTGACGTGCTGCTCGGGCTGCTTCTCCGCCTACCGCCGCACGGCGATCGTGCCCCACCTGGACGAGTGGGAGCACCAGACGTTCTTCGGCGCGGCCGCCACGTTCGGCGACGACCGCGCGCTGACGAACCGCGTGCTGCGCGACTGGAAGGTGCGCTACGCCGCCGACGCGATCTCGCACACCGCCGTGCCGACGGGCCTGCACCAGTTCCTGCGCCAGCAGCTCCGCTGGAAGCGCTCCTGGACGCGCGAGTCGCTGATCCTGATGCGCTTCGTCTGGCGCAAGCATCCCGTCGCGGCGTGGCAGGCCTACGCCGGCGTGCTGCTCTCCCTGATCGCCCCGGTCGTCGCGATCCGCGCGCTCGTCTGGCTGCCGCTCGTCGGCCACCGCGGCGTTCCCCTCATCTACGTCGCCGGCATCTACGCGATGGCGCTCGCGTACGGCCTCTACTACGTCGTGCGCCAGCCGCGCTACGACCCCCGCTGGATCTACGGCGTCGTCTTCTGCTTCTTCTACCTCGCCTTCCTGCTCTGGCAGACCTACTGGGCGATCGCCACCGCACGCAGCTCCTCGTGGGGCACGCGCCCGGCGACCGCCGGCCAGGCGCCGCCGCAGCCCGCCGCGAGCGAGGTGAGCGCATGAGCCGCTGGCGGCGCATCGCCGGCTTCGCGCTCGTCCCGCTGTCGGCGCTGCCGCTCGCGGCGGCAGCGCCGGTCATCGCCCCGTCGGCCGCGCAGCGGATCGCGGAGCTGCGTGGCGTCCATCCCACCGGCCCGGCCATCACCCCCGTCTCCTCCTCGTCCCCCACCCTCGAAGGGAGCCCACGCGCATGTGCGGCATCGTCGGCTACGTCGGAGGGCGCCCCGCGCTCGAGCTGCTGCTCGGCGGCCTGGAGCGCCTGGAGTACCGCGGCTACGACTCTGCGGGGCTCGCCCTGCTCGACAGCGACGGCACGGCGGTGCGCGTGCGCAACGTCGGCGGGATCGCGCAGCTGCGCGACGCGGTCGCACGCCATCCGCAGGCCGACGCGCTGCGGATCGCCACGACGGGGATCGGCCACACGCGCTGGGCGACGCACGGCCGCCCGAGCGAGACGAACGCGCACCCGCTGAGCGACGAGGCGGGCCGCGTGCAGATCGTCCTGAACGGCATCGTCGAGAACCACGCCGAGCTGCGCGCGGCGCTGGCGGACGAGGGCGCGCGCTTCGCCTCCGAGACCGACGCCGAGGTCGTCGCGCACCTCGTCGCCCGCGCGCTCGACGCCGACGGCCTGGCGGAGGCGGTGCGCATGACGCTGCCGCTGCTGCACGGCCACTTTGCGTTCGCCGCCGCCTCGCCGGAGCAGCCCGGCCTGCTCGTCGGCACGCGCCGCGCCTGCCCGCTCGTCGCCGGGCACGGGGAGGGCGAGCGCTTCCTCGGCTCGGCGCTCGTCGGCCTCCCGGCCGAGCTGGCGGAGGCGCACGCGATCGAGGACGACGAGGTCGTCGTGCTCGACGCGCACACGACGCAGGTGCTCGACGCGCGCGGTCGCGCGGTGCGCCCGCGCGGGCTCGCGCTCGCCGACCGGCAGGAGCGCGCCGTGCTCGACGGACATGAGTCGTTCACGCTCGCCGAGATCGAGGAGCAGCCGCGCGCGCTGCGGCGCACCCTGCGCGCCGCCCCGAGCGGGCCGGGGCTGGACGAGCTGCCGTGGGTGCAGTTGTGCGCCGCCCGCCGCATCGCGATCGTCGCGTGCGGGACGAGCTATCACGCCGGCCTCGCCGGCCGCTACCTGCTCGAGCGCTGGGCCGGGCTGCGCGTCGAGGTCGACATCGCCTCCGAGTGGCGCCACCGGGAGCCCGAGCTCAGCCGCGGCGATCTCGTGCTCGGCATCACGCAGTCGGGCGAGACGGCCGACACGATCGGCGCCATGCGACTCGCGCGCGAGCGCGGCGCGCACGTGCTCGCACTCACGAACGTGCCCGGCTCGCAGGTCACGCGCGAGGCAAGCGCGGTACTGCTGACCGACGCCGGCACGGAGGTCGGCGTCGCCGCCACCAAGACGTTCGTCACGCAGGTCGCGCTGCTCGCCGCGCTCGCACGCCAGCTCGGCGCCGCCCGCGGCGTGCTCGGCGACGCCCAGGCCGACCGCCTCGAGGACGAGCTGCAGCGCCTCCCCGCGGTCGTCGCCGCGGCGCGCGCCGCCGCCGAGCAGCCGATCGTGCGCGCTGCCGAGCGCTGGAGCGAGGAGCCCTTCTTCCTGTTCCTGGGGCGCCAGGCCGGCCTGCCGGTCGCGCTCGAGGGCGCGCTGAAGCTGAAGGAGATCGCCTACATCCCGTGCGACGCCTACGCCGCCGGCGAGATGAAGCACGGGCCGATCGCGCTCCTGCGCGAGGGCACGCCGGTGGTCGTCGTCGCGACCGCCTCCCCGGTGCTCGACAAGCTGCGCTCGAACGTCGCGGAGGTCAAGGCGCGCGGCGCGCACGTCCTCGCCATCGCCACCGAAGGCGCCGCCGGCGCGATCGCCGACGAAGCCGACGAGCTCGTGCTCGTCCCCGCGACCGACCCGCTGCTCTCCCCGATCCCCGCGGTCGTGCCGCTGCAGCTGCTCGCGCACCAGATCGCGTGCGCGCGCGGGCTCGACCCCGACCGCCCCCGCAACCTCGCGAAGACGGTGACGGTCGAATGAGGCGCGCGCTCCTCCTGCTGCCGCTGCTCGCGGCGCTGCTCGCGCCGGCGTCCGCGCTCGCCGCGAAGGTCAAACGGCACGCGCACCGCCCCACGTGCGTGATGCCCAGCCGCCTCGCGTTCACGCGCAACGTCGGCCAGATGGTCGGCGTGCTGAGCTGGCACGCGAAGGGCCGCGCCACGCGCTGGCGCGTGACGCGCAACGGCCACACGATCGGCCAGACCCATCACCACACGATGCGGATCCCCGTCACGCTGGACCGCCCCTACCGCTTCGCGGTCGTCGCACTCGACCGCAAGGGCCGCCACACGCACTGCGGCGCCGCCCGCCACGTCGACGTCCGCTATCAGCCGCCGGGCGCGCCGCAGAGCCTCGCGATCTCCGGCAGCGAGCGCGGCATGAAGCTCGACTGGCTGCCGGGCGCGCGCGGCGACGGCAAGCCCGCCGGCTACCGCCTGCTGCGCGACGGCCGGTCCGTCGGCCAGACCGCGAGCACCGCCTGGACGCTCGGCGCGATGCCGAACCACAGCTACCGCTTCGCGGTCGTCGCCGTCGACAGCCGCGGCCGCACGAGCGCGGCGAGCAACACCGTCAAGCTGGTCACGGGCCACGAGCCGCCGAGCACGCCGCAGAACGTGCAGGCGCTGTCGGTCTCGGAGTCCTCGATCGGCGCGCAGTGGGACGCGAGCGCCGTCGGCGCCGGCCGGATCGTCGGCTACCGCGTGCTGCGCGACGGCGCGGTCGTCGAGCAGGTCAGAGGCACGTCGGCCGTGCTCGACAACCTCGCGCCGAGCACCTCCTACGGGATCTCGATCGTCGCGATCGACGGGCTCGGCTACCAGAGCGCGCCGTCCCCCGTCGTGAGCGCGCGCACGCAGGACCCGGTCCCGACGACCGGCAACGCGCACGCCTACCTGCTCGCCTCCACGAGCCAGAGCTTCGCCGACTTCCGGGCGCACTACCGCCAGATCCGCTACGTCTATCCGACCTACTTCGACTGCACGGCGGGGATGCAGCTGCGGGGGCAGGACGACCCGCTCGTGACCGGCTGGGCGCGGGCGCGCAGCGTGCTCGTGATGCCGCGCGTCAACTGCCAGGGGACCGCAAGAGTGGACCAGATGCTGACCGACCCCGCGACGCGCGCCTACTGGCTCGACACGATGGTCTCGCTCACGCAGACCTACGGCTACGACGGCATCTCGCTCGACCTCGAGGCGGGGCCGGCAGTCGACCGCGCCGCGATGACGTCGTTCGTCTCCGACCTGGCCGCGCGCCTGCACGCGGACGGCAAGCTGCTCTCGCTCGCCGCCTCCGCGAAGGCGAAGGACTCCAAGACGCATCCGCGCTCGGGGATCTTCGACTACCCGCAGATCTCGCAGTCGGCCGACTTCGTGATCGTGATGGTGTGGGGCCTGCACTGGTCGACCTCGGCGCCGGGCGCGCAGGACGAGATCGGCTGGGCGACGAGCGTCGCGCAGTACGTGGCGACGATGCCGCTGCACCGCAAGTTCGTCTACGGGACGAACCTCTACGCGATGGACTGGGCCGACGGCGGCGGCACCGCGCACCCCGCCGACACCGAGCAGTACGGCGACATCGTGCCGCGCTTCCCGTCGATGGGAGCCGTCGCGCAGCTCGACCCGAGCGTCGACAGCAACCACGCCACGTACACCGACGCCGGCGGCTCGCCGCACGACGTCTGGTACCCGGACGCGACCACGACCGATCGCCGCATCCAGCTCGCGGCGGACAACGGCTTCGGCGGCGTCGCGTTCTGGCGGCTGGGCATGGAGGATCAGCGCGTCTGGAGCGACGCGCTGATCGCACCGGGCGTGAGCTGGTGAGGCGCGGAGCGGGGCAACCCCCCGCGCGGCCCGAGCGTTACGCGGCGCGGCCGTAGCGCTCGGCCGCGCGCGCCCGCGCCTTCGCCGCCTCGACCTCGCGGTCCTTCGGCGGCGCGACCGTCGTCAGCTCGGCGAGCAGCTCGCGCGAGATCTCGGCGACCGCCTCGACGGCGCGCTCGCACGCCGCGGCGTTCGCCTGCGACGGTCTCGTGAAGCCGCTGATCTTGCGCACGTACTGCAATGCGGCGGCGCGGACCTCGTCCTCGCTCGCGGGCGGCTCGAAGTTGTAGAGGGTTCTGATGTTGCGACACATGCGCCCATCGTAGGCGCCCGCCGCTTGACGTGCTCAGACCGCGAGCGGCTCAGCCGCGGCGCCAACGGGCGCACCCGCGCGCGAGAACCGCAGCATCCCGTCCTCGATCGCGCCGCGCTTGAGCAGCATGACGTCGCGTGGGTAGTTCTGATGCAGGCGCCACGGCATGCGGTCGCCCTGCTTCGGCAGCTGCTCGATCGAGCGCATCACGTAGCCGGATCTGAGATCGATGAACGGGTGCGTCGGCTGCGACGGATCCGGCCGGCGCGGCGTGACGACGTCGTAGCCGTGCGCGTCCATGTGGTTCAGCAGCCGGCAGATCCACTCGGCCGCGAGGTCCGCCTTGAGCGTCCACGAGGCGTTCGTGTAGCCGAGCGTCAGCGCGAGGTTCGGCACGTCGCTGAACATGATCCCCTTGTAACCGACGGTGTCGGAGAAGACGACCGGGCGCTCGTCGACCGCCAGCTCGATGCCGCCGAACAGCAGCAGGTTCAGGCCGGTCGCGGTGACGATCACGTCAGCCTCCAGCTCGGCCCCGGACGCGAGCTTGATGCCCCGCTCGGTAAACGTCTCGATGCTGTCGGTGACGACCGCGGCCTTCCCCTCGCTGATCGTCCTGAAGAGGTCGCCGTCGGGGACGAGGCAGAGGCGCTGGTCCCACGGTTCGTAGCGCGGGTTGAAGTGGGTGTCGACGTCGTAGCCCTCGGGAAGCTGACGCGCAACCCCTCTCGTCAGCAGGCGACGCATGAAGGCCGGGCGCCGGCGGCTGACCTGATACATCAGCGACGCCAGCAGCACGTTCTTCCAGCGCACGATCGGGTACGCGCGCTCGGGCGGCAGCGCGCGCCGGATCAGCTCCGCCAGCGGGTCGCGCTCCGGCAGCGCGAAGACGTAGCTGGGCGAGCGCTGGAGCATCGTCACGTGCGCCGCGCCCTGCTCGGCCATCGCGGGGATCAGCGTCACCGCGGTCGCGCCGGAGCCGATCACGACGACGCGTTTGCCGGCGTAGTCGAAGCCCTCGGGCCAGTGCTGCGGATGGACGATCTCGCCCTGGAAGCGCTCGGCTCCGGCGAACTCCGGCGTGTAGCCCTCTGCGTAGTTGTAGTAGCCGGTGCAGCCGTAGAGGAACGAGCAGGTGAGCTGCTCGCGCTCACCCGTGTCGGCGTGCTCGACGTCGACCGTCCAACGTGCCTGCTCGCTCGACCACGACGCGCGCACGACGCGGCGCGAGTAGCGGATATGCCGCTCGACGCCGTGCTCGCGCGCGGTCTCGCGGATGTACCGGAGGATCGAGGGGCCGTCCGCGATCGCTCTCGGCTCCAGCCACGGAGCGAATCTGTAGCCGAGCGTGAACATGTCGGAGTCCGAGCGGATGCCCGGGTAGCGGAACAGGTCCCACGTCCCGCCGCTCGTCGCGCGCGACTCGAGGATCGCGTACGTCTTGCCGGGACAGTCGGCCTGGAGGTGACATGCCGCGCCGATGCCCGACAGGCCGGCGCCGACGATCAGGACGTCGAGGTGCTCCGCGGATTGCGCCATGCGCGGCAGGCTAGCACGGTTTGAACAAAAGTCAGCCGGTCGCTGCGCGCACGCCCTCGGCGGCCGCCACGTGCCCGGCGATCGCATCTACGAGCTGCGGCCACAGGCGCTCCGGCAGGCCGTGGCCCATGCCGGGAACGATCGTCAGCTGCGCGCCGGGGATGGCCTTCGCGGTGGCCTTGCCGCCCGAGACGGTGATGAGCGGGTCGACGTCACCGTGGATCACGAGCGTGGGCGCAGTGATGGTGCCCAGCTGCTTCGTGCGGTCGCCTGAGGCGAGGATCGCGGCGAGCTGGCGGCCGGTGCCGCGCGCGTCCGGGTCGCGATCGTGCGTGTGCGCGAGGTAGGCGCGACCCTCCGGCGTGTCGAGGATGTCGCCCGGCGCGCCGATCGCGGTCAGGATCGCGAGCATGTGCTCGACGTAGGCGTCACGCTCGTGGGGCGCGGGCTTGAGCAGCAACGGCAGCACGTGCGGCTTCGGTTGCCCGGCGCGACGACTGCCGGTCGTCGACATGATCGAGACCAGCGAGCGGACGCGCTGCGGGCGGGTCGCAGCGAGCGTCTGGGCGATCATGCCGCCCATCGAGACGCCGACGACGTGCGCGGAGTCGAGCTCGAGCGCGTCGAGCAGACCGGCCGTGTCGGTCGCCATGTCCCCGAGCGTGTACTGGTCGGGGCCGAAGCGGCGCGTGAGCAGGCTCAGGCGGCTCGGCGGCGGGACCTTCGC
>DATNAP010000062.1:0-11228 GCA_035572475.1 Conexibacter sp.
GAGAGCATCACCGCGTCGGTGCCGTCGAGGATCGCGTTCGCGACGTCTGTCACCTCCGCGCGCGTCGGGCGCGAGGAGCTGACCATCGAGTCGAGCATCTGCGTCGCGGTGATCGAGGGGCGCGCGAGCTTGCCGGCGAGCGCCAGCAGCCGCTTCTGCACGACCGGCACGTCCTCGATCGGCAGTTCGATGCCGAGGTCCCCGCGCGCGACCATCACGCAGTCGGCCGCGCGGATGATCTCCTCTGCCTCGGCGACCGCCTGCGGCTTCTCGATCTTCGCGATCAGCGGGATGCGGGTGTGCTTGCGGACCTCCGTGACGTCCTCCGGCTCGCGCACGAACGAGAGCGCGACGAGGTCGACGCCGATCGACTCGCCGAAGCGCAGCAGCTCGAGGTCCTCGTGCGGGACCGACGGCAGGCCGCGCGTGTTGCCCGGCAGGTTGAGGCCCTGGCGCGAAGCGAGCGCCCCGCCGATCTCGACGTTGGTGTCGATCTCGCTCGACCCGTCGCGCACCTCCATCACCCGCAGGCGGATGCGCCCGTCGGCCAGGTAGACGACGTCGCCCGCCTCGACGTTGCGCGCGAGCCCCGGCCAGCCGATCGAGATGCGATGCTCGTCGCCCGGCTCGTCGCTGCCGCAGACGAGGGTCAGCTTGTCGCCGGGGCGCAGGTCGATCAGGTCCTCGCGCAGCGGGCCGATCCGCAGCTTCGGCCCGGGCAGGTCCTGCAGGATCGCGACCGGGCGCCCGACGCGGCCGGCCGCCTCACGCACGAGCCGGACGTTGTCGGCGTGCTCCTCGCGCGTGCCGTGGGAGAAGTTCAGCCGCGCGACGTCGAGGCCGGCCTCGACCATGCGGGCGAGCGTCTCGGGGTTGCGGCAGGCGGGGCCGATGGTCGCGACGATCTTGGTGCGGCGCACGGCCGGCACGGTAGCGCGCGCACGCCCGGACCGCCCGGCCCAACCCGTGAACGACCCCCCGCTTGGCAGGCTCAGTCCGCCCACTCGACGACGAGCGGCGCGTGGTCGGACGGTCTCGGGCCCTTGCGGTAGGGCCGCTCGATGCCGGCGTGGCTGAGGCGGGTCGCGATCTCGGGACTCACGAGCGCGTGGTCGATCCGTAGGCCGAAGCCCTTGTGGAAGTGGCCGGCGCGATAGTCCCACCAGGTGAACTGCTGCTCGCCGGGGTGCAGGCGGCGGAACGCGTCTTGGAGCCCGCCCGCCTCGGCGACGGCGGCGAGCGCTTGGCGCTCCGGCGGCGTCACGTGCGTCTCGGTCGCGAACGCCGCGGGGTCGTAGACGTCGACGTCGGCGGGAGCAACGTTCATGTCGCCGGCGACGACGAGCGCGGCGCCGGTCGCGCGAATCGCGCGCACGCGCTCGGCCGCGGCAGCGAGGAAGTCGAGCTTCTGCGCGTACCACTCGCTGTTGACCACGCGCCCGTTCGGCACGTAGGTGCTGACGAAGCGCACGCCGCCGACCGTCGCCTCGACCCAGCGGCACTCGTCCTGGACCGGCTCGCCCGGCAGCCCGCGTGCGGGATCGTCCGGCGCGAGCGGCTCGCGCGCGAGGATCGCGACGCCCGCCCAGCGCCCGCCCGAGTGGTCAGCGGCGCGATAGCCCGCCTCCGCCAGCGCCGCGTGCGGGAACGCGTCCGCGTCCGACTTCGTCTCCTGCAGGCAGATGACGTCCGGCGCGTGCTCCGCGACGAGTTCGAGGACGCGCGGCAGGCGCTGTCTGAGGCTGTTGACGTTCCAGGTGACGAGCCGCATACGCCCGCGGCAGGCTAGTACGCGGTGCAGCGGGAGCGGGGGCGGGGCACGGCCTTGTAAGGCGCTCCGGCGCCTCTGCTCCACAACAGATGGTCGACCTCTTGGGCGGTGAGGTCGGGGCGCGTGCGCACGATCAGCTCCGCCGCGTGGACGGCGCAGGCGCGCAGCTCGACCTCCTCGGGCGCGTCGTGCTCGATCGGGTCGCCGGCGTCGATGCGCGCGGCGAGGGCGGGGTCGAACGTGAGGATCCTGTCGAGTCGCAGCACGTGCGGGACGAGGTTGTCGGCGAACAGCGTGAGGTGGTGGAGGTCGCGCCCGAAGTCCGCGACCCCTGCATGGTGGAGATCGCTGGCGGCGATCTGCGCGCGCTTGAAGAAGGGGACGCGGCGGCCTTGGTAGCCGGACGCGTCCGCGAAGCAGTCCCATCCGGCGAGGCGCTCGGCGAGCGCGACCGCCGAGCCCTGCGCCGCGCGCGCGACGGCGAGGAAGCTGCCGCCGTGCTCGTCGCCGACGTGCGCGCCGAGATCGTTGAGCGAGCGCGCGAACAGCCGCATCAGCTCGTGGCCGGGGTCTTGGCCGAGCGTCGCCGCGACGTCACGGGCGTCGATCGCCCGCAGCTCCGCGGCGCCCCACGCGCCGTGCGCGGCGAAGCGGTCGCGCAGCCCGAGCCCGACGGTCCAGTAGCCGGAGCGGCCGTCGCGCTTGCGCAGCGTCGGGAACCAGCCGGAGCCGAAGTTGATCGCGTCGAGCGTCAGGTGGAAGGCGGCGCGCAGCTCCGGCGGCCCGTCGACGAGCTGGTCCGCCGGGTCCGGAGGTCGCGGGCTGGGCAGGGCCGCCGCGTATGCGGGGATCGCGCCCTGCTCAATCCGCACGTGCTGCGCCCGCTCGGCGACCCACGCGCACGCCTCGCGGATCTCCTCGGGCAGCGTCACGCGCCCGCGAGCAGGCTCGGGCCCGACTCGTGGTCGAGCAGCCAGCGCTTGACGCCGAGCCCGTAGGCGAAGCCGCCGAGGCCGCCGCCGGTGCGGACGACGCGGTGACAGGGGACGAACAGCGCCGTCGGATTGCGCGCGCACGCGGAGCCGGCGGCGCGCACGGCCGCCGGATTGCCGGCGCGCGCCGCGAGCTGGGCGTACGTCTCCGGCGCGCCCGGCGGGATGCGGCGCAGTTCCTCCCGCGCGCGCGCGAGGAACGGGCTGGCGACCTGATCGACGGGGACGTCGTCGATCGCGGAGAGATCGCCCGCGACGTAGTCGGCGACCGCCTGCGTGAACGGGCCGAGGTCGCGCGTGGCGCGGAGCTCGTCGCGCGGGCGCAGGGGGGAGCCGATCAGCGCACGCAGGCGCTCGGGCTCGTCGGTCCAGCCGCTCGCGAGCACCGCGTCGTCGGATGCGACGATCGTGAACGGGCCGGGAGGGGTGTCGATCGTGGCGGTGTACATCAGGCTGCTCCTTCGTTCGGGCTGAGGGTCGCCCACAGGTGCTGTACGGCGTAGGCGCGCCAGGGGCGCCAGCGGTCGGAGTCGGCCGCGGGTCCGAGACGCGCGAGCGCCTTGCGGATGCCAAGGTCGGTCTCGGGAAAGGCGTCGGGATCGCCGAGTGCGCGCATCGCGACGTACTCGGTCGTCCAGGGACCGATCCCGGGCAGCGTCAACAGGCGCGCGCGCGTGGCGGCGCGGTCGGCGCCGGGGTCGAGCGCGAGCGAGCCGTCCGCGACCGCCGTGCACGTCGTCACGAGCGATTGGGCGCGGGCGCGCGTGAGCGGGAGTGCGGCGGGGTCGGCGCCGGCGAGCGCGGCCGCGGTTGGGAAGGCGTGCGTGAGGTGCTCGTCCGCGCCGGCGAGGCCGTCCGGCAGCGGCTCGCCGAGCGTCTTCGTCAGGCGGCCCGCGAGCGTGCGCGAGCCGGCGACGGAGATCTGCTGCCCGAGGATCGCCCGCGTCGCCAGCTCCGCGCCGTCGACCGCGCCCGGCACGCGGCGGCCCGGCGCGCGGGCGATGAGCGGCGCCAGCGGCGGGTCAACCGCGAGCGCGTCGTCGACCGCGACCGGGTCGGCGTCGAGGTCGAGCAGGCGGCGGCAGCGCTGCACCGCGGCGGCGAGATCGCGCAGGTCGCTGAGCCGCAGCTCGCAGTCGACGTGGCCGGGGCCGCCCGGCGCGAGCGTCGCGACGCCCGGGCCGTGCGGGAGCGCCAGGACGCGGCGGTACCGCGCGCCGTCGCCGGCCTCGACCCCCGGCACCGCCCGCGCACCCAGGAACGCCAGCAGCGCACGCGCATCGAACGGCGCCCGATGCCGCAGGCGCAGCGCCAGCGGCGTCGCCGCCCGAGCCCCGTCAATCCGACCACCGTTACGGTGGTGAAGTTGCCGGGGCTCGCTCCGGGCGCCGCGACGCAGGTCCGTGGGGGTGGTGGCGAACACCTCGCGCACCGTCTCGTTGAACTGGCGGATGCTCGGGAAGCCGGCCGCGAACGCGACGTCGGTGAACGGCAGCGTCGTCGTCTCGATCAGCAGGCGGGCGGTCTGCGCGCGCTGGGCGCGCGCGAGCGCGAGCGGGCCGGCGCCCAGCTCGGCGACGAGCTGGCGGTGCAGGTGGCGCTCGCTGAAGCCGAGCCGCCGCGCGAGGCCGGCAACGCCCTCCCGCTCGATCGTGCCGTCGCCGATCAGCCGCATCGCCCGGCCGACCGTGTCGGCGCGCACGTTCCACTCCGGCGAGCCGGGGGAGGCGTCGGGCCGGCAGCGCTTGCAGGCGCGGAAGCCGGCGCGCTGCGCCGCGGCCGCGCTGGGCAGGAAGCGCACGTTCGCGCGCTTCGGCGTGAGCGCCGGGCAGCTCGGCCGGCAGTAGATGCCGGTCGACGTGACGGCGGTCACGAACCAGCCGTCAAAGCGCGCGTCCTTCGAGCTGACGGCTCGATAGCACTGGTCGAAGTCCTCGATCACGAGGACGATGATTGCGCGCGCTGCGGTCAGCGACTAGTGGAAATCGGACGTCGCCGTTGGCGGTTGCACGGCCGCTCCCGCTCAGGGATGATGGAGCGCAACAATGCACAGGTTTTTCGAGTCCGCTGTCCAGCCGCTGCTCGAGGTGACCCGGCCGAAAACGATCGTCGAGGTCGGCGCCGAGGAGGGCGTCCACACGAGGAGGCTCCTCGCCTATGCGCTCTCGCACAGGGCGCACCTGCACGTGATCGATCCGGTTCCGCGGTTCGACCCGGTCGCGGTCCGAGACGCATATGGGAAGTTCTCGACGGTCTACGAGCAGCTGAGCCACGACGTCCTGCCTTCGATCAAGGATCCCGACGTCGTGCTGCTCGACGGCGATCACAACTGGTACTCGATCTTCGAGGAGCTTCGCATCCTCGACCGCACGTGCAGGAACTGGCCGTTGACGTTCGCGCACGACGTCGAGTGGCCGTACGGACGGCGCGACATGTACTACGCGCCCGATCGGATCCCCGCCGAACGCCGTCAGCCGTATGCCTACCTGGGCATCCTTCCCGGCAAATCGAGACTTTCCCCGAAGGGCGCCAACAAGGCATTGGCGAACGCCAAGCACGAGGGCGGCCCTCGCAACGGCGTGCTCACGGGTATTGAGGACTTCCTCAAAGAGACCCGCCGCGACCTCGCGCTGTTCCTCGCCTCCGGGAACAACGGGCTGGCGATAGTCGTCGATCGCGAGCGGCTGCGCGAGCTCGACTTCTGTGCAGTGCTCCGCAGGGTGCTCGACGGCCGAGCGGCGGCGAAGCTTTCCCCGCGCTACGCGACCACCGCGCTCCCGTAGCGTCGCTCAGGAGCCGAAGGCTCCGTCTTCCTGCACCACCTCGCCATCGGCCGTCAGCCGGCCGCCGCCGCGCAGGTCGCAGATGAGGTCCCAGTGGACGGCGGAGTCGTTGACGCCGCCGGTCTCCGGGTAGGAGCGGCCGAGCGCGAGATGGACGGTGCCGCCGATCTTCTCGTCGAACAGGATCGCGCCGATCGGGCGCTCGATCCCGCGGTTCGTGCCGATGCCGATCTCGCCGAGGCGGCGCGCGCCGGGGTCGGTCGCGAGGGTGCGCTCCAGGTGCTCCTGCCCGCGCCCGGCGCTCGCCGCGACGACCTCGCCGTCGCGGAACGTCAGCTCGACGTCCTCGACCGCCACGCCGCGCGGCGAGGACGGCACCGTGAAGCGCACCACGCCGTTCGCCGAGTCCTCGACTGGCCCGGTGAAGACCTCGCCGCTCGGCATGTTGCGCCTGCCGTCGCTGTTGACCCACTCGCGACCGTCCACGTGCAGCGTGAGGTCCGTCCCCGGCGCCTCGATCCGCAGCTCGCGGGCGCCGCTCAGGCGCTCGACCAAGCCCGCCTGGAACGCGCCCAGCTCGCGCCAGGCCGCCGCCGGGTCGTCGCGGTCGAGGAACAGCGCGCCGCGCACGAACGCCGCGAACGCGTCGTCGCCCATGCCCGCCTGCTGCGCGCCGGCCGGCGTCGGCCACAAGGTCCCGCACCAGCGCTTGCGCATCCGCAGCTCGGTCAGCGGCGCGCGCGAGCGGGCGATCCGCGCGAGGCGCGACGGCTCGACCTCGGCCAGCGCGCGCGTGTTGAACGGAGCCTGGATCGCGAGGAACGCGTCCGCCTGCGCCGCCTCCGCCTCGGCGATCGAGCCGAACGAGTCGAGCTGGCGCTCGCCGGCCAGCAGGTGGAAGTCCTCCTCGACGCCCGGCAGCTCGGGCCGCAGCAGCGGCCACGCGTCGCGCTCCAGGATCGCCGCGTGCAGCGCGCGCAGCAGCGGCGCGGCGAGCGTCGTGGAGCGCACGAGCACCTGCCAGCCCGGCTGCACCTCCAGGCAGTAGTCGCACAGCAGCGTGGCGAAGCGCGCGGTGTCGGCGTCGCGCCAGCCGGCGCTCGCGCCCGTCACGGCGCCTCCACGTCCGGGAACCACTCCGCGAGGTGCTCGCGCAGCACGCCCCGGATCCACGCGCGCTCGTCCTGCGAGGCGAAGCGGAAGCGCGCGAGCAGTTCGCCCGGCTTCTCGATCGGGGCGCCGGCGATCGTCCAGCGCACCGCGAGCCGCTCGAACAGGAACTCGACGGAGCGCTGCCACGCGTCCTCCTGCGAGAGCGGCGATCCTCCGCGCACGACGGCGTACTCCCGCCGCGTCGCCGGCGTCATCGACCCGCGCAACGTCAGGACGTTGCCGTCCGGGTCGGCGTAGTCCGTCGTCGGCGCGGCGAGCTTCCTGCCCAAGCGGTCACGCTGTCGGCTCCGGCGACCCACGCCGCGAAGCCTACGTCGTCGCCGCCGCCTGCTCCAGCTGCGCCGCCACGTCGCCGCGCAGCGGGTCGGCGTGGCCGCACCAGGCGGTCGAGGGGGCGAGCGCGGCGAGCTTGCGGATCGAGGCGCGCGCCTGCTCGGTGTCGCTGTTGAACGCGCGGTGCGGCACGCGCGGGTGTCCGGGCATCCCGGTCTGCGGGTCGAGCGTGTAGAAGCAGTCGCTCACGAGCGCCAGCCGATCCGACTCGCGCCAGAGGCCGATCAGGCCGGGCGCGTGGCCCGGCAGGTGCAGGACCCGGAAGCCCGCGACCTCGTCGCCCTCCGACACCGTCCCCGCGACCGAGACCGGTCCGCCGTCCCACACCGGCAGCAGCCGTCTCAAGAGGATCCGGCCGTGCACGTCGAGCTGGCTCAGGTCGAAGTAGTGGACGCCGCCGTCGCCCTCCGCGTCCGCCCGCTCGTCCGGATGGCACCACACCGGCGCGCCCACGCCGGGGGCCGCGCCGCGATGGTCCGGGTGCCCGTGGCCGAGCAGCACGCGCGTGATCCCGCCGAGCTGCGCGCCGACCTGCGCGAGCGCCGGCGTCATCGACTTCACGCCGGCGTCGAACATCAGCACGCCGTCCCCGTCGCGCAGGAAGTACACGTTCATCACGCGTCTCGGAAAGCCGCCGCGCACGACCCACACGCCGTCCGCGATCGGCTCCGCGTCGCCGGCGGCGAAGCGCCGCGCGAGCCGCGTGCGCAGGTTCGTGAGCGCCGTCAGCCCGCGCTCGGCGCCCGAGTCGCGCGGCGGCAGCGCGCCGATCTGCCGCGCGATCGTCATGCCGTCGACGTACGCCTCGTTCCCGGCCACGAGCCCGTCTGCGACCTCCACGACGTCGCAGCCCTCGAGCTCCAGCCGGCCGCCGGTCGGCGCGAAGCCCTGGAACGCGCCCGGTCCCGCGAACGTCCCCGTCATCCGCCAGCGCACCGCGCAGCGGTCGCCCTCGGTCGTCGTCGAGACGACCGTCATCGCCGCGTCGGGGATCGCCGCGAACAGCTCCTCGAACCATGCGCGGATGCCGTCGGGCGCGACGAGGTCGGCCTGGCCGTGCAGACGGTCGACCCCGCCGACGCGCCAGCAGGCCACCATCGCGTCGACGTCGCGCGCGGCGACCGCGTCGAAGTAGCGCCGCGCGACCTCCTCCGTCATCGTGGGATCGGCACTTGCGGTTCTCGGCATCGGCGGGATCCTCCGTCGTCGGTGTGCGCCAGCACTCACCCTACGCCGCCCCGCCGGTTAGGGTGGAACCGGCCATGGCAGAGAGAAGCCGTAGACGCGAGCTGGGGCGCGGCGAGCGCGTCCTGAACGGCCTGTGGCGGCTGCGCCTGCCGCTCCCGTGGCCTGGCGTCCCGCACTGCAACGCATGGGCGATCAGAGCCGGCGACGGGATCGTCCTGGTCGACACCGGGATGCACGAACCGGGCTCGTTGGAGCAGCTCGAGCGCGCGATGGCGATGGTGAGACTGCGGCTGGAGGACGTGCGGCTGCTCGTCTGCACGCACGCGCACTCGGACCACTACGGCCAGGCCGGGCCGATCGTCGACCGCGCCGGCTGCGAGCTGTGGATGCACCCCAACCACCAGCACGCGACGGCGAGACTCGAAGACCCCGATCACGCGCTGCACCGACGCCTCGAGGTGGCCCGCACGAGCGGCGTTCCCGAGCTGGTGCTGCGCCGCTATGCGGAGATGGCGAAGGAGCAGCCGTCGGGCATCGCGCGCGTCGTCGACCCCGACCTCGCGCTGCTGCCGGGGATCGAGATCGAGACCGACCTCGGCTCCTGGAGCGTGATCGAGACGCCCGGCCACGCGCCCTCGCACGTCTGCCTCTATCAGGCCGAGCGCCGCATCCTGCTCTCGGGCGATCACCTGCTCGGCCGCATCTCGCTCTACTACGACTACGGCTGGTCGCCCGATCCGGTCGGGGAGTTCCTGCGCTCGCTCGACGCGGTCGAAGCGCTGAAGCCGGCGCCGCGCCTGTGCCTCGCCGGCCACGCGCGCCCGTTCACCGACGTGCAGGCGCACATCGAGGCCAACCGCGAGCTGGTCGCCCAGCGCGTCGCCGCGACGGCGGTCGCGATCGAGGGCACGCCGCTGACCGCGTACGAGGTCGTCCCGCTCGTGCACGGGGAGGACGCGGTCCACGCAGCGGCCTGGCTGCTGACGGAGACGCTCTGCTACCTGCGCCACCTGGAAGCGATCGGCGCGGCGCGGCGGGACGCCGACACCCCCACCCAGCCCGAGCGCTGGGTCGCCGTCTGACCGTCCGGCAGTTGGCACCACCCGCGCGCTTCCGCTAGCGTCGCCGCATGGGGGTCGTCGAGGGGGTCGGCGCCGCGCGCCCGGCGCGCCGTGACGCACGTGTCGCCGTCGAGACGGAATCGCTCGCGTGGCTGCTGGCCGTGCCGGTCGCGCTGCTGGCGATCGCGCTGATCGCGCTGCTCGGGCCGCCGCTCGGACGGCTGCTGCACTCCGGCGGCGCGCACTACACGTTCTGGACCGAACTGCGCTGGGCGGTCAGACCCGAGCCGACCGAGCAGGGCCGCTACCTGCTCTCCCTCGCCGCGCCGTTCGTGCTCGCGGGCGCGCTCGTCGCAAGCGCTCGGCGCGGGCTTGCGCTGCCGCGGCGCGCGGCCGCGGTCGTCGTGGCCGCGGCGCAGGCTGCCCTGCTCGCGGCCGCGGTCGTCTGCTTCGTCGTGCAGGAGCGGCTCGTCTACGAAGTCCCGATATACCAGGTGGGAGTCGTCCACCGCTGGCGCTACTTCACGCCCGAGACGCTCGTCGTCGCCGCGCTGCTGACGGCCGGCGCGTACGCCGTGCTCGCGCGCCCGGCGCTGCGCGAGCGGGTCGCCGCGTGGCTGCGGGAGACGGACCGCCGTCGCCTCGCAGCCGCGCTGATCGCGGCGCTCCTGACTGCCATATGGCTCCTGCATGCGGTCAACACCGACAGCTCGATCATGGGCACGAGCTCGCACGAGTGGAGCCCGGCGCAGTTCACGCTCGACGAGACCTACGCGATCCTGAACGGGCGCACGCCGCTCGCCAACTTCACCGCGCAGTACGGGTCCCTGTGGCCGTACCTGACGGCCGCGGCGCTCGCGCTGTTCGGCACGACCTTCCTCGCCTTCTCGTGCGCGATGTGCGCGATCACGGGCGTCGCGCTGCTGGCCGTCTACGCGTTGCTGCGGCGGATCGTGCGCAATGGCGTGACCGCCCTGTTGCTGTACGTGCCGTTCCTTGCGACGAGCCTCTTCATGGTCGGCGGCACGACGACGAGCCGCTACACGTTTGGCGACTACTTCGGGGTCTTCCCGCTGCGCTACGCCGGCCCGTTCCTGCTCGCGTGGCTGCTCGTGCGCCGGCTCGACGGCGCCCGGCCGCGCGGCGCGTGGGTGCTCGGCCTCGTCAGCGGCCTCGTCGTCCTCAACAACGCCGAGTTCGGGCTCGCGGCGCTCGCGGCGACGGTCGCGGCGCTGCTGTGGACCGCCGAGGACCGCAGCCCGCGTGCGCTCGCGCGGCTCGGCGGCCAACTCGCGCTCGGGCTGCTCGGCGCCTACGCGCTGCTCGCGCTGCTGACGCTCGCGCGCGCCGGCGAACTGCCGCAGCTCGGCCGCCTGACCGACTACGGCCGCCTCTACTCGATCGGCGGCTTCGGTCTGCTCAGGCTCCACCGCCTGCTCGGCCTGCACCTCGTCCTCTACGCGACCTTCGCCGGCGCGATCGCGCTCGCGACCGTGCGGGCCCTGGAGCGCGCGCCGAACCGCGCGCTGACCGGCATGCTCGCCTGGAGCGGCGTCTTCGGGCTCGGCTCGGCCGCGTACTTCATGGGGCGCACGCACCCCGAACTGCTGATCGCGCTCTTCCCGACGTGGGCGCTCGCGCTCGCGCTGCTGACGGTCGACGTCCTCGCGCGCGCGCGCCGGCACGCGGACGCGCGGCCGGGCCTCGGCACGCTGTTCGCGCTCGCCGGGATGGCGCTGACCGTCTGCTCGATCGCGCAGGTCCCATGGCCGTGGACGCAGCTCCAGCGGATCGGCGAGGCGACGCCGACCGCGCCGCTGATCGACGGCGAAGCGCCGCTGCCGGCCTACGCGGGCGCGTTCGCGCCCGACCCCTCGACGCGCGCGTTCTTCGCCCCGCGGCCCGGCGCCAAGGTCGCGATCCTGCT
>DATNAP010000063.1:0-45608 GCA_035572475.1 Conexibacter sp.
CTGCCGATCGTCAACGTGCCCGGCTGCCCGGTCCAGCCGGACAACTTCATGGAGACGCTCACCTGGCTGCTCTACCAGGCGGCCGGGCTGGCGCCGACGATCCCGCTGGACGACAAGCTGCGCCCGCAGTGGCTGTTCGGCAAGACGGTCCACGAGGGCTGCGACCGCGCCGGCTACTACGAGCAGGGCGACTTCGCGCTCGACTACAACTCGCCGAAGTGCCAGGTGAAGATCGGCTGCTGGGGGCCGGTCGTCAACTGCAACGTGCCCAAGCGCGGGTGGATGGGCGGCGTCGGCGGCTGCCCGAACGTCGGCGGCATCTGCATCGGCTGCACGATGCCGGGCTTCCCCGACAAGTTCATGCCGTTCATGGACGCGCCGCCCGGCGGCGGCATCTCCAGCGCGGTCGAGGGCGTCTACGGCCCGCTGATCCGCCGCCTGCGCGGGATCACGAACCGCACCATGAACAAGGAGCCCAAGTGGCGCCACAACCGCAGCGAGCTCACCACCGGCGCGCAGCCGCGGTGGCCGAATTGAGAGAGGAGTGAGCGATGGCCACGACGCGAGAGCGCATCGAGCCCGAGGCGGGCAACGTCGTCGACATGTCGTGGGACCCGATCACCCGCATCGTCGGGAACCTCGGGATCTACACGAGGATCGACTTCAGGGCCAGAGAGGTCGTGAGCTGCAAGAGCACCTCGTCGATCTTCCGCGGCTACAGCGTCTTCATGCGCGGCAAGGACCCGCGCGACTCCCACTTCATCACGAGCCGCATCTGCGGCATCTGCGGCGACAACCACGCCGTCTGCTCGATGTACGCGCAGAACATGGCGTACGGGGTGAAGACGCCGCCGCTCGGCGAGTGGATCGTGAACCTGGGCGAGGCGGCCGAGTACATCTTCGACCACACGATCTTCCAGGACAACCTCGTGTTCGTCGACTTCTGCGAGCAGATGGTGAGAGCGACGAACCCGAGCGTGATGGAGAAAGCGGAGCGGGCGGAGGCGCCGCATGCGCACGTCCACGGCTATCGCACGATCGCCGACATCATGCGCGCGTTCAATCCGTTCACCGGCGAGGTCTACCGCGAGGCGCTGCTGGTGAGCCGCGTCACGCGCGAGATGTGCTGTCTGATGGAGGGGCGTCATGTCCACCCCTCCACCATCTATCCGGGTGGCGTGGGGACGGTCGCGACGCCGACGCTGTTCACCGACTACCTCACGCGCCTGATGCGCTCGATGGACTTCATCAAGAAGGCCGTCCCGATGAACGACGACGTGTTCGACTTCTTCTACGAAGCGCTGCCCGGGTACGAAGAGGTCGGGCGCCGGCGCGTGCTGCTGGGCTGCTGGGGCGCGTTCAACAACCCCGAGCACGTCGACTACGACTACCGCAACATGGAGCAGTGGGGCAACGAGATGTTCGTCACCCCGGGCGTCGTGGTCGACGGCGAGCTGCTGACGACCAACTTGGTCGACATCAACCTCGGCATCCGCATCCTGCTCGGCTCCTCCTACTACGACGACTGGGCGAACGAGCAGACGTTCGTCGAGCGCGACCCGCTCGGCAACCCGGTCGACCGCCGCCACCCATGGAACCAGACGACGCTGCCGAGACCGCAGAGACGCGACCTCGACGGCGGCAACTACTCATGGGTCATGAGCCCGCGCTGGCACGACCGCCGCACCGGCGAGCACCTCGCGCTCGACACCGGCGGCGGACCGCTCGCGCGCCTGTGGGCGACCGCGCTCGCCGGCAAGGTCGACACGCCGTACGTGAAGGCGCGCGGCGGCGCCGTCGAGATCGCGCTGCCGCAGACCGCGGCGATGCCGGCCGCGGAGCTGACGTGGCGGATCCCGCACTGGTCCAACGCGCTGGAGCGCGACCGCGCGCGGGCGTACTTCGTCGCCTACGCAGCCGGGATGGCGCTGCACTTCGTCGAGCAGGCGCTCACCGAGCTGCGCGCCGGCAACACGAAGGTCTTCGAGGACTTCGAGGTGCCCGACGAGGCGATGGGCTGCGGCTTCCACGAGGCGGTGCGCGGCGTGCTCTCCCACCACCTCGTGATCCGCGACAAGAAGATCGCCAACTACCACCCGTACCCGCCGACGCCGTGGAACGGCTCCCCGACCGACTCCTACGGGACGCTCGGCCCGTACGAGGACGCCGTCACCGGCCAGCCGATCTTCGAGGAGAACGGCCCCGACGAATTCCGCGGGATCGACATCATGCGCGCCGTCCGCAGCTTCGACCCCTGCTTGCCGTGCGGCGTGCACATGTACCTGGGCGGCGGAAAGGTCGTCGAGCAGCGCCACTCGCCGATGCTGGGAGCGCACGGTGGCGGTTGAGGCCGCCGCGCCGCCGGACCTGCAGCGCGTCGAGCGGCTGCTCGAGGCGGTGGAAGCGCTGCCCGACGCGCCCGCGCGCGAGACGACGCGCGCCGCCGTGCAGGCGCTGGTGGCGCTCTATGGCGAGGGCCTCGCGCGGATCGTCGCGCAGGTCGGGCCGGGCACGGCGCGCGCGCTCGCCGGCGACCCGCTCGTCGGCCATCTGCTGCTCGTGCACGACCTGCACCCGCTCGGCGTCGAGGAGCGCGTGCGCGCGGCGCTCGACGGCGTGCGGCCGTACCTGGAGTCGCACGGCGGCGACGTCGAGCTGCTCGCGGTCGAGGACGGCGTCGCGCGGCTGCGCCTGCAGGGAAGCTGCGACGGCTGCCCGGCCTCCGCGATGACGCTGAAGCTGGCGATCGAGGAGGCCGTGCTGGCGGCGGCGCCGGACGTCGAGCGCGTCGAGGCGCAGGAGCCGCCCGCGAGCAGCGGCCTGTTGCAGATCGAGTGCGCGCCGGCGCTCGCGGCCGAACGGCGCGAGGCGGGCTGAGCGGTGTCCTCGCGGTTGCTGCAGCTCGCGCGCCCGGCGCCTGCGGCGGCGGCCGCCGGCCCGCTCGCGGCCGCCGAGGAGCTATGCGACCTGTGCGGCGAGCCGCTCGCCGCGCGCCACCGCCACCTCGTCGACCTCGACAGCCGCCGGCTGCTGTGCGCCTGCCGCGCCTGCGCGATCCTGTTCGACCGGCCCGCAGCCGGCGGCGGGCGCCTGCGCCTGATCCCGACGCGCCGGCGGCGCCTGGACGACCTGCGGCTGGACGCGACGACGTGGGCGCGCCTGCGCCTGCCGGTCGAGCTGGCGTTCCTGTTCCACAGCAGCGTCGCGGGCCGGACGGTCGCGTTCTACCCGAGCCCGATGGGCGCGACCGAGTCGGAGCTGCAGCTCGACGCGTGGGACGAGCTCGTCGCCGCCAACCCGGCGCTCGCCGAGCTGGAGCCGGACGTCGAGGCGCTGCTCGTCTGCCACGCGCGCGGGATGCGCGAGCAATGGCTCGTGCCGATCGACGACTGCTACGCGCTCGTCGGGCTGATCCGCAGCCGCTGGCGCGGGTTCGGCGGCGGCGAGGAGGCGTGGCAGGCGATCGGGCGCTTCTTCGATGACCTTGCAAAGCGAGAGGAGCAACGATGACGATCAGGTTCGGCAACCCGGAGGTGAGACAGGACACGCCGGCGCACACGCCCGGCATCCGGGAGGGCAACGAACTCGGCGCGTACGCGCGCCAGGCGGGGCACCGGCCCGACGGCCGCTCGACCGCACGGCGCTCGACCGGGGTCAGCGCGAAGGACCGCGAACCGATCGACCCGCGGATGCCGAACCTCTCCCCGGGGTAGCGACGATGGCCGCCGCAGATTCGCTCGCCGCCCCCTCCGTGCCGCGCCTGACGTGCACGGTCGCGGGCGTGGACGCGCTCGCGCCGGCCGCCGCGCCGACGCTGCGCTTCGCGCTCGCGCTCGACGCCTGCGGCGCCGCGATCCGCTCGCTGACGCTCGCCGTCCAGCTCCAGATCGCCGCCCGCGAGCGCCGCTACGACGCGGCCGAGCAGGCGCAGCTCGCCGACTTGTTCGGCGCGCCCGAGCGCTGGGGCCAGACGCTGCACACGCTGCCGTGGACGCGCGCGGCGCTCGTCGTCGGCCCGTTCGAGGGGACGACGACGGCCGCGCTCGACGTGCCGTGCACGTACGACTTCGAGGTCGCGGCGGCGCGCTACCTCGCGGCGCTGAGCGAGGGCGAGATCCCGCTGGAGCTGCTGCTGAGCGGGACCGTCTTCTGGACCGGCGCGGACGGACGCCTGCAGGCCGGCCGGATCCCGTGGGAGTGCGAGGCGAGCTGCGCGCTGCCGGTGCGCACCTGGCGCGCCGCGCTCGACGCCTGCTTCCCCGGAAGCGCGTGGGTGCGCCTCGAACGCGACGCGTTCGAGCGGCTCGCCGCCTTCCGCGCGGCGCGCGCGCTGCCGAGCTGGGAGGCGGTCGTGGAGGAGCTGCTCGCGGAGGCCGACGATGCCCGCTGACCCCGTCCGCGCGATCGCCGACGCGGTCCTCTACGAGGGCTACGTCCTGTGGCCCTACCGCCGCTCGGCGCTCAAGAACACGCAGCGCTGGACGTTCGGCTGCGTCTTCCCGCGCGCGCACAGCGAGGCGCGCGCGGCCGGCGACGACCCCTGGACGATGCAGACGCAGTGCCTCGTCGAGGGACCGCCGGACGCGCGCCTCTCGGTGACCGTGCGCTTCCTGCACGTCGTCCGGCGCCAGGCGGTCGACGCGGACGGCCGCGCCGTCGACAGGCTCGGCGAGCATCTGAGCTGGGAGGAGGCGGCCGAGCGCGAGATCGCGCCTGCCCCCACGACGTTCGCGCGGCTGAGCGGCGAGGACGGCGCGCTCCGTACGCCGATCGCGATCGCGGCGGGCACGGCGCGCGAGCCGCTGCCGGGCGTGGGCGCGCTCATGCGCTCGTGGGAGCCGCTCGACGGAGTCGTGACGGTCCGTGCCGAGCGGCGCGGCGACGAGCTGCACCGCATCACCGTGCGGATCGAGAACACGACGCCGTGGGCGGGCGGCCCGCGTGCGGCGGCGCAGCGCCGCACGCTGTGCTCCACGCACACGACCCTGCACGTCGAGGGCGGCGCGTTCGTCTCGCAGACCGACCCGCCGGAACGCCTGCGCGCGCAGGCGAGCGCGTGCGTCAACGAGGGCACGTGGCCGGTGCTCGTCGGCGCGCCCGACACACGCGACACGGTCCTGTCCTCGCCGATCGTGCTCTCCGACCATCCGCAGGTCGCGCCCGAGAGCCCGGGCGACTTCTTCGACGGCGGCGAGATCGACCAGCTGCTCGTGCTCAACATCCTCGGCCTGACCGACGCGGAGAAGGCCGAGATGCGCGCCTCCGACGCGCGCACGCGCGCATTGCTGGAGCGCGTCGAAGCGCTCACGCTGGAGCAGCTGGTTGCCCTGCATGGGCGCACGGTCACCGCGACGCGGGAGCTGCGGCCGTGAGTACGCGCGATCCGTGGCGCGCGCTGGAGGGCCGCGCTCCGCGCACGGTCGCGGTCGACGGGGTGCCCGTCGGGCGCGGGAGCCTCGTGCGGCTGCGGCCGCGGGCGCGCGCCGGCGGCGACGTCTTCGATCTCGCGCTCGCCGGCAAGACGGCAGTCGTCGAGTCGATCCAGCAGACGCTGGAGGGCGGCGTCCAGCTCGCCGTCGTGCTGGAGCAGGATCCGGGCCGCGATCTGGGCGTCGCGCGTCAGCCCGGCCACCGCTTCTTCTTCTCCGCCGACGAGGTCGAGCCGCTCGGCGAGGCCCGAGCGCGGCGCCCGCCGAGCATCCTCGTCGCCGGCATCGGCAACGTGCTGCTCGCCGACGACGGCTTCGGCGTCGCGGTCGCGCAACGGCTCGCGCAGCGCGAGCTGCCGGCGGGCGTGAAGGTCGCTGACTATGGCATCCGCGGGATGGACCTCGCCTACGAGCTGCAGGAGGACTACGACGCGGCGATCCTGATCGATGCGGTTCCACGTGGGGAGGCGCCCGGGACGCTGTGCACGATCGAGCACCGTGGGCCAGCTGACGAGGAGGCGGTGCTCGACGTGCACGGCATGACCCCGGTGCGCGTGCTCGCGCTTGCGCGCGCGCTGGGGTCGGTGCCCGGGCGGATCGTCGTCGTCGGCTGCGAGCCAGCCGTGCTGATGGGCGAGCACGACGCCGAGATCGTGATGGAGCTGAGCCCGGCCGTGCGCGCGGCGGTGCCGGCTGCCGTCTGGCTCGTCGAGTCGCTGCTCGACGAGCTGCTCGCGCACCACGAGAAGACAGACGAGGAGGAGGACGCCACATGAGCAAGGCATTCGTCGCGCTCGCGGCGCTCGCCGCGGTCGGCTGGGTCGCGAAGACGCAGGCGCCCGAGGTGCAGCGCTATCTCAAGGTCCGCCAGATGTAGGAGGGCTTCATGCACCGGACGAAGGTGAGCGTCGTCGAGGGCGTCCTCGACGCGAACGACACGATCGCGGCCGCCAACCGCGCCGACTTCGAGCGCGCGGGGGTGCGCGTCGTGAACCTGATGAGCGCGCCCGGCGCGGGCAAGACGTCGCTGCTGGAGCGCGTGCTCGGCGAGCTGCACGACGACGGCATCCGCGTCGGCGTGCTCGAGGGCGACGTGCAGGGCAGCCTCGACGCCGACCGGCTCGCGAGCCTGCACGTGCCGGTCGTGCAGCTCGACACCGATTCCGGCTTCGGCGGCGAGTGCCATCTCGACGCGAACATGGTCCGCTCGGCGCTGCCGCAGATCCCGCTGGAGCGGCTCGACCTGCTCGCGATCGAGAACGTCGGCAACCTCGTCTGCCCGGCCGAGTTCCGCGTCGGCGAGCACGCGCGCGCGATGGTCTGCTCGATCGCGGAGGGCGAGGACAAGCCGCTCAAGTACCCGTTGATGTTCCGCGCGTGCGAGCTGGTGCTGATCAACAAGCTCGACCTGCTCCCCCACCTCGACTTCGATCTCGACACGCTGCTCTGCAACCTCGACGCGGTGCATCCCGGCGTCGAGCGGATGCTCCTGAGCGCGCGCACCGGCGACGGGATCGCGCAGTGGCGGGAGTGGCTGGCGCGGCTCGCGGCGCGGGAGGAGGTCGCCGCGTGAACGCGCTCGCCACAGCGGCGCGCGGCGGGGCGCTGCTCGACGCCGCGCTCGCCGAGCGGCTGCGCGCGAGCGGCGCGTTCTACGAGGTGGAGGCGGGACGGCTGGCGCGCTGCTGCCACGCGATGGCGGAGCGCTTCGCGCGCGGCGGCCGGCTCGTCGCGTTCGGCGCCTCGCCGGCGGCGCGCTCCGACGTGCGCCACATCGCGGTCGAGTTCGTGCATCCGGTGATCGTCGGCAAGCGTGCGCTGCCCGCGCTCGGGCTCGCGGGCGAGGGCGGCTCGCTCGGGCGGCAGGTGGAGCTGGCGGTGGAGGAGGAGGACGTCGCGGTCGCGTTCGGCGGCGGCGAGGAGGTGGCGGACGCGCTCGGGCTCGCCGCCGAGCGCGGCTGCCTGACGCTCGCGTTCGACGGCGGCGCCACCGGCCCGGCCGAATGGGCCTTCGCCCCCGCGAGCGCCGACCCGCTCGTGCGCCAGGAGGTCTGCGAGACCGCGTATCACGTGCTGTGGGAGCTGGTGCACGTCTTCTTCGAGCACCGCGGCCTGCTCGCCGGCCGCAGCGAGCGCCGCGTCCACGACGGCGGCGCCTCGTCGTTCCTCTATCCATTCCTCGCCGAGTCCGAGCACGACCTCGACGCCGTTCTCGCCGACGTGCGCCGCTCCGCGCTCGCGAAGGCGCGCGAGGTCGGCGAGCTGCGCACCCAGACGCTGACGGAGAACCGCGACGCACTGCTGGCCGCGGCCGCCGCGCTGCGCGCCGCGCTCGACGGCGGCGGGCGCGTGCTCGCGCTCGGCAACGGCGGCTCGGCGACCGACGCGATGGACCTCGTCGCCGACCTGCGCTTCCCGCCCGACCCGCGCTGGCCGCCGCGCCGCGCGCTCGACCTGACCGAGGACGCCGCGATCCTCACCGCGATCGCGAACGACGTCGGCGTCGAGGCGATCTTCGCGCGGCAGACGATCGCGCACGGGCGGACCGGCGACTGCCTGCTGGCGCTCTCGACGAGCGGCGGCTCGGCGAACGTCATCGCGGCGCTCGCGGAGGCGCGCCGGCGCGGCCTGCAGACGATCGCGCTCGTCGGCTACGACGGCGGCCGCGTGGCGGCGGAGCGGCTCGCCGACCACGTGATCGTGACGCGCTCGGAGCACATCCCGCGCATTCAGGAGGCGCAGGCGAGCGCCTGCCACGCGCTGCGCGCGCTGATCGAGCTGGCGGCGCCATGACGGCCGCGCGCTCGCCGTCCGCGCGCGCCCCCGCCGCCTGGCCCCGCCGTCGCGTGCGCGCGCGCGTGGAGGGCGTCGTGCAGGGCGTCGGCTTCCGCCCGCACGTCTACCGCCTCGCGCGCGAGCTGGGCGTCAGCGGGCTGGTGTGGAACGACGCGCGCGGCGTCGTCGTGGAGGCCGAGGCGGACGCCGTCGCGCTCGCGGCGTTCCTGACGCGGATCGCGGCGCAGGCGCCGCCGCTCGCGCACGTCGAGCGCGTCGTCGCCGAGGACCTGCCACCGACCGGCGCGGCGACCGGCTTCGCGATCGTCGCGAGCCCGCGCGGCGGGCGCCCCGACGCGCTCGTCGCGCCCGACGCGGCGACGTGCGACGCATGCCTCGCCGAGCTGTTCGACCCCGCCGACCGCCGCCACCGCTACCCGTTCGTCAACTGCACGAGCTGCGGGCCGCGCTTCACGATCGTGCGCGGCGTCCCCTACGACCGGCCGCGCACGACGATGGCCGGCTTCCAGATGTGCCCGGCGTGCCAGGCCGAGTACGAGGACCCGGCCGACCGCCGCTTCCACGCGCAGCCGAACGCCTGCCCCGACTGCGGCCCGCGCGTGCGGCTGGTCGGGCTCGGCGGCAGGACGCTGCCGCTCGGCGACGCGCGCGACGCGATCGAGGTGGCGGCGCACGCGCTGCTCGCCGGCGCGATCGTCGCCGTCAAGGGCGTCGGCGGCTTCCACCTCGCCTGCCGCGCGGACGACGAGCGCGCGGTCGCGCGGCTGCGCGCGCGCAAGCGCCGCGAGCAGAAGCCGTTCGCGCTGATGGCCGGCTCGCTCGCGGCTGCAGAGGCGCTCATGCGGCTGGGCGACGCCGAGCGCGCGCTGCTGACCGCGCCCACGCGGCCGATCGTGCTCGCGCCGCGCCGTTCCGAAGCGCACGTCGCAGAGGCGGTCGCGCCGCGCTCGCGCGAGCTGGGCGTGACGCTGCCCTACACGCCGCTGCATCACCTGCTGCTCGCCGACGCCGGCATGCCGCTCGTGCTGACGAGCGGGAACGTCTCGGACGAGCCGATCGCCTACCGCGACGAGGACGCGCTCGCGCGGCTCGCCGCGATCGCGGACCTGTTCCTGCTGCACGACCGCCCGATCGAGACGCGCACGGACGACTCCGTCGTCCGCGTGGTCGCGCTCGCCGGCGCGCGCCGCCCGCTGCTGCTGCGCCGCTCCCGCGGCCACGTCCCGGCGAGCACGCCGCTGCCGATCCCCGCCCCGCGCCCGCTGCTCGCGTGCGGCGCGGAGCTGAAGAGCACCTTCTGCCTCGCGCGCGGCGAGCGCGCGTGGGTCAGCCATCACATCGGCGACCTGGAGAGCTGGGAGACGCTGCGCTCGTTCACGGACGGGATCGCGCACTTCGAGCGCCTGTTCGACGTGACGCCCGAGGTCGTCGTGCACGACCTCCATCCCGAGTACGTCTCGACGAAGTACGCGCACGAGCGCGTGGCCGAAGCAGACAGCGTGCGGCTGATCGGCGTCCAGCACCACCACGCGCACCTCGCGGCCTGCCTGGCCGAGCACGGCGAGACCGATCCGGTCCTCGGCGCGATCTACGACGGGGCCGGCTACGGCGCGGACGGCGCGATCTGGGGCGGCGAGCTGCTGCTCGGCGACCTCGCCGCCAGCGAGCGCGTCGGCGCGCTGCGGCCGGTGCCGATGCCCGGCGGCGCGGCGGCGGTGCGCCAGCCGTGGCGGATGGCGTGCGCATGGCTGCTGACGATCCGGGCCTCCCCCTCGCTGCCGCCCGCGCTCGCGGGCCGCGTCGCCCCGCGCGACTGGGAAGCGGTCGCCGCGCTCGCGCGCTCCGGCGTCGCCTGCCCGACGACGACGAGCGTCGGGCGGCTGTTCGACGCGGTCGCCGCGCTGTGCGGGATCTGCCCCGAGGTGGCGTACGAGGGCCAGGCGGCGATCGAGCTGGAAGCCGCGTGCGACCCGTGCGAGCGTGGCGCGTATCCGCTCGCGCTGGACGACGCCAACGGCTTCCTGACGCTCGACGCGCGCCCCACGGTCGAGGCGATCGCCGCCGACCTGCGGCGCGGCGCCGCGGCCGGCGCGGTCGCGGCGCGCTTCCACGCGGGCCTCGCCGCCGCCACCGCCGGCGCGGCCGCGCTCGCCGCCGCGCGCGCCGGCGTCGGCACCGTCGCGCTGTCGGGCGGGGTCTTCCAGAACCGGCGGCTGCTCGAACGCACCGCCGCGCTGCTGCACCGGCAGGGCCTGCGCGTGCTCGTGCCCGAGCGCCTGCCGCCCGGCGACGGCGGGATCGCGTACGGCCAGGCTGCGGCCGCCGCGGCACGACTGGCGGCGGCACCGCACGCTACGCCTTGAGCATTCGGCCTCAACCGATTAGGGTGGGTTCCGTCCTGCGAACGCAGGCGTGCAGATGTGAGGGACACGTCCGTCGGATGGGCGGCCGGAAGGGGAGAGCGTGGCAGCTGCAGCGAGTGCGAAGTGGGGTGTGCTGGCATTCCTGCGCCGGCAGCCGGTCTACGGCTACATGCTCGCGCAGCAGTTCGGCTCGGTCTTCCCCGCCTGGGACGTGTCGCCGCAGGCGCTCTACGACGCGCTCGGACGCCTGGAGCGCAACGGGCTCGTCGAGCCGGTCCCGGCGGAGGCGCGCCGCATCAGCTCGCGCTGCGAGCGCACCCCGTACCGCCTGACCGAGCAGGGCGAACGCGAGCTCGACTGGTTCCTCGAACGGCTCGACCTGCTCGAAGTCCCGCGCGAGTACTTCGTGCTCGCGGTGCGGATCGCCTCGTGGAACGGCTCCGACGCCGTCCTCGACCTGCTCGACCAGCTGGAGCGCCGCGTCGCCGAGCGGCTCGACGCGCTGCGCCCGCCGCGCCGGCCCGAGCGCCTGCCCGAGCTCGGCGATTGGCTGTTCGTCAAGGATCAGCAACATCACCTGCAGGGGCGCTTGTCCTGGGTCCAGGACGCGCGCGAGGCCGCGCTCGACCTGATCGCGCCCGACAGCCCCTGATGACCACTCTCGTGCTCGACGCGGTCGGCAAGCGCTTCCGACAGGGCGCCGCGGACCGGGTCGCGCTCGACGACGTCGGCCTCGAGGTCGACGCGGGCGAGGTCGTCGGCGTGTGGGGCAGGCGCCGCTCCGGACGCACGACGCTGCTGCGCGTCGCCGCCGGGATCGAGCAGCCCGATCGCGGCGCGGTGCGTCTCGACGGCGTCGACCTGTGGCACGGCGACCGCGCCCAGCGGCGCGCCGTCCGGCAGCGGATCGCCGTCTGGTATCCGCTGTTCCTGCGCGACCACGGCCGCCGGCTCTACCGCCAGGTGGCGATCCCGACGCGTCGCGGGCGGCGCTCGACGCAGCGCGCCTGGGCGGACGCGCAGGCGGCGCTGGAGCGCGTCGGCATCGGCGACTGCGCGCGCACGCCCGTGAGCGAGCTGGACCACCGCGAGACCGCCCGCGCCGCGCTCGCCCGCGCGCTCGTGATGCGCCCGACGCTGCTCGTGCTCGACGAGCCGATGGCCGGACTGGAGGTGCTCGAGAGCGAGCGCCTGATGGAGCTGGTGATCGAGATCGCACGCACGGACCGGATCGCCGTGCTCGTGAGCGCCTCCGAGGTCGGCCAGCTCGCCGGCGTCGACCGGCACCTCTCGATCGCCGGGGGCGCCGTGCGCGGCGTGACGGCGCCGACGCCGGCCGAGGTGATCGAGCTGCGCCGAACCGAGCAGGCCGGATGACGGGGCTCGAGCTCCGCGAGGTCGTCAAGCATTACGACGCCGGAGAGCTGGTGCGCGCGGTCGACGGCGTCTCGCTGAGGGTCGGGAGCGGCGAGGTCGTCGCGCTCTGCGGGCCGAGCGGGTCGGGCAAGTCGACGCTGCTGCGGATGGCGGCCGGGATCGAGCTGCCCGACCACGGCGCCGTGCTGCTCGACGGACGCAACCTCGGCGAGCTGTCCGTGCACGCGCGGACGCTGCTGCTGCGCAGCGAGATCGGCCTGATCCCCCAGCGCGACAGCCTCGTCGAGGGCTACCGCGCGCTCGCGAACGCCGCCGTCCGGCTGCGCGCCGCCGGCGTCTCGCGCGCCGACGCGCACGAGCAGGCAACCGCCTGGCTGGAGCGGCTGGGCCTCGCCGCGCGCGCCGGCCACTACCCGAGCCAGCTCTCAGGCGGCGAGCGGCAGCGGGTCGCGATCGCACGCGCGCTCGCGACGACGCCACGGCTGATCCTCGCCGACGAGCCGACGAGCCACCTCGACCGCAGACGCGGCGAGGCGATCGTGCAGCTGCTCGCCGACAGCGCCCGCGCGCACGGCGCGGCAGTCGTGCTCGTCACGCACGACGATCGGATCGAGGCGTTCGTCGACCGCGTCGAGCATCTCGAGGACGGGCGTCTGGCGCACGCCGAGCTGCCGGCCGTCGGCGCCTCCGGCGGATGAGCCGATGACGCTGCGCGGACTGGCCGACCACTACGGCGAGCGCGTGCGCGCCCACCCGGTGCAGGAGCTGCTCGCCGGCGTCGGCGTCGCGATCGGCGTGGCGCTCGCGTTCGCGGTGCTCGCCGCCAACGGCAGCATCGCGAACAACGCGCGCGCGCTCGTGCACGGCATTGCCGGCTCCGCGCAGCTGCAGCTCAGCGCCCGCAGCGGCGACGGCTTCCCGCAGGCGCTGACGGAGGCGGTGCGCGCGCAGCCGGACGTCGCCGTCGCGAGCCCGCTGCTGGAGGAGCGCGCGCTCGTGACCGGGCCGTCGGGGACGCGCAGCGTCGACTTCGTCGGCGTCGAGCGGAGCATCGTCGGCCTCGACGGATCGGTCACGCGCAACCTCGACCCCGTGATGCTCGTGCTGCTGCAGAACGGCGTGATGCTGCCGACGGGCGTCGCGCACGCGATCGGCGTGCCGGCGAACGGTGGCGCGGAGCGGCGCGTGACGCTGGAGGTGCGCGGCCGCGCGCGGCGCCTCGGCGTCTCCGCCGTGCTCGGCGAAGCGGCGATCGGCCCGGCCGCCGACGCGGCGCTGGGGATCGCGCCGCTGAACCGCGCGCAGGCGCTCGCCGGCCTGCCGGGGCGCGTGACGCGGATCCTCGTGACCGCAAAGGCCGGTCGCGTCGCCGCCGCGCGCGCCGAGCTGGAACGGATCGCCGGCGACCGGCTGACGGTCGCGCCGGTCGACCGCGAGGTCGCGCTGATCTCGCAGGCGGCGGCGCCGAGCGACCAGGCGACCGGCTTCTTCGCGGCGATCGCCGCGATCTGCGGGACGCTGCTCGTCTTCAACGCGATGCTGCTGACCGCGCCCGAGCGGCGCCGCAGCATGGCGGTCCTGCGCGCCGCCGCCGGCTACACGCCGGGCGACATCGCGGCGATGCTGCTGTTCGAGGCGCTCGTGCTCGGCACGCTCGCGTCCGCCGCCGGGATCGCGCTCGGGATCCTGCTCGCGAAGACGGCCTTCGCGGGCGCCCCGAGCTTCCTGTCGTTCGCCTTCGCGCTGAGCGGCAGCGTCTCGATCCCGCTCGCGACCGTGCTGGCCGTCGGCGCCGGCGGCGTGCTCGTCACGTGCATCGCCGCCGCGCCGCCGCTGCTCGACCTGCGCCGCGGCCGCGCGCTCGACGCGGTCGAGCGCGAGCAGGGCGAGGCCGGCCAGCGCGTCCCCACGTCGGCGCGCCGCGCGATGGCCGCCGCCGCCGCCGTCCTGCTCGCGGCCGGCGGCCTGCTCGCCGCCGCCGAGCCGGCCGCCACGATCGCGGCGATCGGCGCGGTGACGGTCGCGACCGCGCTCGCGATGCCGACGCTGTGCGTCGGCGCCGCGCGGCTCGCCGGCTGGGTCGCCGCGCGCGCGGACTGGCACGCGCTCGACCTGGCTGCGGAGGGCGTGCGCGCGCGCACCGTGCGCGCGAGCACGCTCGCCGCGATGGCGGCGGTCGCGGTCTGCGGCTGCCTCGCGATCGAGGGCGCGCACCGCGACGTGTTGCGCGGCCTCGACCGCAACTTCGCGCAGTACCTCGCCTCGGGCGACATCTGGGTGACGCCCGGCGGGACGGAGAACAGCCTGACGACCGAGAGCTTCGCGGCGACCGCGACGGCACGGCGGCTCGCGGCCGTCCCGGGCGTCGCCGCCGTCGATCCCTACTACGGCAGCCTGCTCGACGTCGGCGACCGGCGCGTGTGGGTGATCGCACGCGCCGCGCGCGACGCCGCGCCGATCCCGCCGAGCCAGCTCATCGAGGGCGATCTGCGGACCGCGACGTCACGTCTGCGCGGCGGTCGCTGGGTCGCCGTCTCCAACGCGCTCGCGCGCCGGCAGCACGTCGGGATCGGCGAGCAGTTCGCGCTGCCGACGCCCGCCGGCGTGCGGCGCTACCGCGTCGCGGCGATCACGACGAACCTCGGCTGGGGACCGGGCGCGGTGATCATGTCCGCGGACCGCTACCGGCGCGACTGGATCCGCCCGCAGCCCTCGGCGCTCGAGCTGCGGCTCGCACCCGGCGCCGACCCGACCGCGACCCGGCGCGCGGTGCAGACGGCGCTCGGCCGCGACACGGCGCTGCACGCACAGACCACGCCGGAGCGCGACGCGCAGTTCCGCACCCTCGCGCGCGACGGCCTGGTGCGGCTGAGCCAGATCGCGCTGATGCTCGTCGCCGCGGCCGCGCTGTCGCTCGCCGCCGGGATGGTCGCGGCGATCTGGCAGCGGCGCATCTCGCTGGCGGTGCTGCGCATCTCGGGCCACCTGCCGGGCGAGCTGTGGCGCGTGCTGCTGCTGGAGGCGGCGATCGTGCTCGGCGCCGGCTCGCTCGCCGGCCTCGTCGCCGGCGGGATCGGCCACCGGCTGCTCGCCCGCTGGCTCGCGGACACGACCGGCTACCCGGCGCCGTTCGCGCTCAACGCCGGGCAGATCGCGACGGTGCTCGCGGGCATCGTCGGCGCGGCGCTCGTCCTGATCGGACTCGCCAGCGCGCGCGCAGCGCGCGTCGAGCAGCGCATGGCGTTTCACGAGTAGGTCCCCGTGGACTGATTACTCAGGGGGGGTTGAGCAACTTTCACCCGCTGAAGGCGGCACTCTTGGTGCATGCCAACTACGAGATGCGCCCGGCGCACCACGCTCGACGGCGCCGCACTCGCCGCGATCCTTGCCGCCTACTGGGCGACTGTGTTCCCGGTGGTGCGGAACGAGCTGAGAAGATGGCGCGCGCTCGCGTCGGCGATCCCCGACCCGCGCGTGCGCACGCTCGCGCTCGACACGCTCGCACAGGAGGGCGGGCTCGCCGAGGGAGCGGCGATCTTCGCAACGCTCGTGCCCGGCCGGACGGCGCGGCGGCAGCTCGTGCGGCTGCTCGTCGCCTGGCAGGTCGCCTACGACTACCTCGACACGCTCGGCGAGCATCTCGAAGCGGAGCAGACGCCGGACGCCGCACGGCGGCTGTACAGCGCGCTCGGGGCCGCGCTCGACCCGTCCGCCCTCTATGCCGGACACGCCGGCGACGGCGGCTACCTCGACGGCCTCGTCGCCTGCTGCCGCGAGAGCGTCTCAGCGCTCCCCTCGATCGCCGCGGTCGGGCGGCTCGCCGTGCGCGCGGCCGAGCGCTGCGCCGAAGCGCAGACGCTCACGCACGCGGCGCCGGAGGCCGGGCCCGCGGCGCTGCGGGAGTGGGCGCTCGCGCAGCCGAGGACGGACGGCTTTGTGTGGTGGGAGGTCGCCGGCGGGGCGATCAGCTCGCTCGCCGTCCACGCGCTGCTCGCCGGCGCGGCGCTCCCGCACACCACCGCGGCCGACGCGGGCCGGATCGACGCCGCCTACTTCCCCTCGATCTGCGCGCTCAGCACGCTGCTCGACAGCACGATCGACACGGACGGCGACGCCGGCACCGCAAACCATCGCTGCACCGCGTACTACGCCGACGCCGCCCAGACGGCGGAGCGCCTGGTGGCGGTCACGCGCGTCGCGGCGGAGGCCGCGCGGGCGCTCCCGCACGGGCGCGGGCACGCCGTGATCCTGGCGGGCATGACGGCCTACTACGCGGCAGCCGGGTGGGACGGAAACGAGGAGGTGCACCGTCGCGTCGCGGCCGCCGTCGGGCTCGGCAGCGCTCCGCTCCTGTGGACGCTGCGGCTGCGGGCGGCGCTGGGGCGCACCCACCGTCTCCGCATACACGTGGGGGACCGTTGCGGAGACGGCAGGCGCGCTAGCGGAATCGTCACCTGAACGCGAACGCACCCGCCTACCGTGGGGGATTCGGCGCGTGACGTCTCCGATGGGGGAGGCGCCAGGCGGGGCGTTCGCGTCGTGGCGACGTCGCACCGCGATCTTGAGCGAGCGCGCCAGCGCTGCCTAGTCTGGACCAGACCAATCAAGGCCTTGAGTACGCAATGTGACGCCCGATTCGCTGGATGCCCACGCGATCCAAGCTAGCATCGAGCGCCGTGCAGCCTCCCACTGCGAGCACGCTCACCATGGAGGCCGTGAGCAAACGCTTCGCGCGCGGCATCGGCGCCGACGGCGTCTCGCTCGATCTCGACGCCGGCGAGCTGGCCGGCGTCTGGGGCCGGCGGCGCTCGGGACGCTCGACGCTGCTGCGCCTCGCCGCCGGCGTCGAGCGGCCGGATGCGGGCGTCGTCCGCCTCGCGGGGGACGACCTGTGGAGCGGGGGCGCGCGGCGCGAGCGGATCGCCGTCTGGCACGCGGCGTTCCCGTCCGATCACGGCCGCACCGTCGAGCGCCAGGTCGCGATCGCCGCGCGGCGCGGCCGCAGACCGGCGCGCGCGGTGCGCGCGGACACGCTGCATGCGCTGGAGCGTGTCGACGCCGGCGCGCTGGCCGGTCGCGCGCCGCGCGAGCTGGACGCCGGGGAGCTGGCGCGCGTCGCGCTCGCGCGGGCGCTCGTGATGCGACCGCGGCTGCTCGTGCTCGACGAGCCGATGAGCGGATTGGACGCGCTCGAGGCGCAGCGGCTGCTGGAGCTGATCGCCGCGCTCGCGCGCGCCGACCGCATCGCCGTGCTGCTGAGCGCCGCGGACGTCGGTCAGCTCGGCGGCGTCGACCGCCTGCTGTCGATCAGCCGCGGCGTCGTGCGCGGGGCGACGACGCCGGAGCGCGCCGAGGTGCTGCGGATCCGCAGCGCCTAGATGGTTGATTCCGCGATCTCGCGGCCCGAGGGGCACGCTGGGCGGTGCTGGACGCCACCCGGCGTCTCGCCAATGCCACCGGCATTGGCTTCGACACCGCGCGTCGCCCAGCACCCGCCCATCGCACCCCTCGCATCCACGAATCTCGTGAAATCGACCATCTGATGACGCTCCGGGGGCTTGCGGAGCACTACCGCGACCGCGCGCGGGCGCATCCGGCGCAGGAGCTGCTCGCCGGCGCCGGCGTCGCGATCGGCGTCGCGCTCGTGCTGGCGGTGCTCGCCACGGACGGCAGCATCACGACGAACGCGCGCGACCTCGTGCACGGGATCGCCGGCAGCGCGCGGCTGGAGCTGGTCGCGCGCGGCGAGGACGGCTTCGGCGTGGCCACGGTCGCGCGCGTGCGCGCGCTGCGCGACGTCGCCGCCGCGAGCCCGCTCGTCGAGGAGCGCGCCGCGATCGCTGGACCGGCCGGCCGCGAGGCGGTCGACCTCGTGGGCGTCGACGCGAGCCTCACGCGCCTTGACGGCGTCGTCATGCGCCAGCTCGATCCCAGGCTGCTGGGCGTGCTGCACGGCGGCCTGATCCTGCCCGGCTCGGTCGCCGCGGCCATCGGCGTCGGCGTGCACGCAAGCGCGCGCCAACGTCGCATCCGCCTCGAGCTGCGCGGCCGGACCGACCGGCTCAGCGCAGCCGCCGTGCTGACGTCGTCGCTGATCGGGCCGGTCGCGGACGCGGCCGTCGCGATCGCGCCGCTCGGGCACGTGCAGGCGCTCGCCGGCCTGCGGGGGCGCGTCACGCGCGTGCTCGTGACGCCGCGGCCGGGTCGCGACGCGGCGGTGCGCCGCGGGCTCGAGCGCATCGCCGCCGGGCGGATCACGGTCGCGCCGATCGACCAGGAGGTCGCGCTGATCGCCCAGGCGGCCACGCCGAGCTACCAGGCGACCGGGCTGTTCGCCGCGATCGCCGCGATCTGCGGCGCGCTGCTCGTCTTCAACGCGATGCTGCTGACCGCGCCCGAGCGGCGCCGCAGCATCGCGATCCTGCGGATCGCCGCCGGGTACCGCCCGCGCGACGTCGCGGCGCTGCTCGTGTCCGAAGCGGCGGTGCTCGGGACCGTCGCCTCGCTGGCGGGGATCGCGCTCGGCGCCGTGCTCGCGCGGACGCTGTTCGCAGGGGAGCCCAGCTTCCTGTCGTTCGCGTTCGCGCTCAGCGGACACGTCGCCGTCCCGCCCGGGACGGCGCTGCTCGTCGGCGCCGGCGGCGTGCTCGTGACGTGCCTCGCGGCCGCGCCGCTGCTGCTGGACGTGCGGCGCGGCCGCCCGGCCGACGCCGTCGAGCGCGACGCGGGCGAGGCCGGGCAGCAGATCTCGCCCGCCGCGCGCGCGTGGATGAACGCCGCCGCGGGCGCGCTGCTCGCGGCGGCCGCGCTGATCGCCTGGCGGGCGCCGAGCACGACGGTCCCGGCGGTCGGCGCGCTCGCGGTCGCGACCGCGCTCGCCGTCCCCGTCCTGTCGGGGCGTGTCGCGCGGCTGCTGCAGCGGCTCGCCGAGCGTGCGAGCTGGCACGCCGTCAGCCTCGCGTGCGAAGGGATCCGCGCGCGACCCGCGCGCGCGGCGACGCTCGCGGCGACCGCGGCCGTCGCCGTCTGCGGCTGCCTCGCGATCGAGGGCGCGCACCGCGACGTGCTGCGCGGGCTCGACCGCAACTTCGCCGAGCACCTCGCTGGGACCGACGTGTGGGTGACGGCCGGCCGGGACGAGAACAGCCTGACGACCGAGGGCTTCCCGGCAGCCGCCGTCGCCCGCCGCATCCGCCGGGTCGACGGCGTGCGGCGCGTCGAGCAATCCTACGGCGGCCTGCTCGACCTCGGCGACCGGCGCGTGTGGATCCTCGCCCCGGGCGTACGCGAGCGCGCGCCGATCCCGCCGAGCCAGCTGCTGCGCGGCGACCTCGCCACGGCGGAGGCGCGCGTGCGCGCCGGCGGATGGGTGGCCGTCTCGAACGTGCTCGCGGCGGCGCTCGGCGCGCGGCTCGGCGAGCGCCTGACGCTGCCGACGCCCGCGGGCCCGCGCAGCTACCGCGTGGCGGCGATCACGACGAACCTCGGCTGGGGACCGGGCGCGATCGTGCTGTCCGGCGCGAGCTACCGGCGCGCCTGGAACGGCGCGGACCCGACCGCGCTGCAGGTGTCGCTCGCGCCGGGGACGAGCCCGGACCTCGCGCGGGCGGCGATCCAGCGCGCGCTCGGCGCCGGCAGCGCGCTGCGCGCGCAGACGGCCGGGGCGCGCGACGCGCAGTTCCGCGCGCTCGCCCGCGATGGGCTCCAGCGGCTCAGCCAGATCTCCGTGCTGCTCGTGATCGCGGCCGCGCTGTCGCTCGCGGCGGGCACCACGGCTGCGATCTGGCAGCGCCGGCGCTCGCTCGCGGCGCTGCGGATCGCCGGCCATCGCCGGCGCGAGCTGTGGCGCGTGGTGCTGCTGGAGGCGACGATCGTGCTCGCGACCGGCGCGCTCGCCGGCGTCGCGGCCGGCGCCGCCGGCCACCGCCTGCTGACGCGCTGGCTGACCTTCGAGACCGGCTACCCCGCGCCGTTCGCGATCGTCCCGAGCCAGATCGCCGCCGTCGTCGGCGCGCTGCTCGGGCTCGCGATCCTCCTGATCGCGGCCGCCGGGACGCGCGCCGTGCGCACCGATCGGCGCGCCGCGCTCGATCCGAGCTAGCAGCCGCGTCCCTGCAGACAGGCGAGCAGCCCGGCGGGAGTGGTCGTGCGCCCGACGCGCACGCGCGGCAGCAGCAGCGGCTGCTGCGCGGAGAGCTGCATGCCGGGCTGCGTCGTGACCGCAAGCGCGAAGCCGGCCTGGCGGACGGCCGCCACGCTGGCGGCGTCGAAGCGGCCGGCTGGATAGGCGAACGCGGCGATCGGATGGCGGAGCACGCGTTCGAGGTCCGCGCGCGAGCCGGCGATCTCGCTCTGCAGCGTCGCGGCCGGCAGGCCGGGCAGATCGACGTGGTCGCGCGTATGCGCGCCGACGTCCATGCCGGCGGCGTCGAGCTGACGGATCTGCGCGGGGTCCACGAAGCCGGCCTCGTGGAAGCGGCCGGTGATGATGAAGAAGACGCCCGTCATGCGGTGAGCGCGCAGCACCGGCAGGATCTGCGTGACGTCGTCGGCGTAGCCGTCGTCGAACGACAGCATCACGGGCTTGGACGGCAGCGGCGCGCCGTGGAACAGCGCGCCGAACAGCTGCGCGACGGTGACCGAGTGGTAGCCGGCGTGCGCGAGCGCGGCGACCTCGGCCGCGAACACCTGCGGCTCGACCGTCAGGTCCGGTAGCGACTTCGTCAGCTCGGTCGCGTACGCGTGGACGCGGTGATACATGAGGATCGGCACGCGCAGGGTGCGCGGCGCCGGATGCGCGGGCGCGACGAGCGGCGGGTGCGCGACCGGCGGCGGGACGCTGCGAGCCGGCCGGGTGGCGCGTGTGTGACGCGCGGCGGCCGTCGGGGACGCCTTGCCCGAGCCGCCGCACGCCGTCAGCGCGACGGCGAGCGCGCCGAGCGCCGCCGCCGCGAGCACGAGGGGGAGCGCCCGTCGTCGGACCGCGTGCATCGCCGGAAGGCTAGCGACCCGCTCGGGTTTTTTTTCACGGTGAAGATTCGCGATCCGCGAGACTCGCCGCATCCCACGGACGCCGCCACGTCCCGGTCGCACGGGACCCCCGCCGAGTTCCCCCCTGCCGTCTGCGGCGCAGACGGCGTGGATGGTCCGCGACCCGTTCGGCTACCTGGAGCGGATGCGGGCGCACTACGGCGCGCGCTTCACGTTCAAGGCGATCGCGCGTCCGCCGCTCGTGTTCCTCGCCGACCCCGGCGACGCGCGCGCGGTGTTCGCCGCCGCACCGGACGTGCTCGCGCCGGGCGAGGGCGGGGCTCCGATCATGCCGATCGTGGGCGAGCGCTCGTTCATGCTCGCCGACGGCGAGCCGCACCGGCGCGGGCGGACGCGGCTCGCGCGCCTCTACACGGCCCAGGCGACCGCGCGCCACGGCGAGCCGATCCACGACCTCGTCGAGCGCGAGGTCGCGCGCTGGCCGACCGGGACGCCGGTCGCGCTGCACCCGCGCCTGCGCGCGCTCACGCTGCGGGTGATCCTCACGACGCTGCTGGGCGCCGACCTCGCCGAGAGCGCGCCGCACCTGCACGCGCAGCTGCTGGCGATGCTCTCGATCTCCGACGGCGTCCTGCTCACGCTCGCGCCGGCACGCCGGCTGCCGGGGGCACACGCACGCTGGCGGCGCTTCCTGCGCGACCGCGACGCGGTCGACGCGACCCTGGTCCGGCTGATCGATGCGCGCCGCGCGGAGGGAGACGGCGCGCACGGCGACGCGCTCGACCTCCTGCTCGCCGCGCGCGACGAGCACGGCGAGCCGCTGACGCGCGCCGACGTGCGCGACAGCCTGATGTCGCTGATCCTCGCCGGCCACGAGACGACCGCCGCCGAGATCGCCTGGACGATCCAGCTGATCGCGCACGACCGGCGCGTCCAGGCCGCGCTGCGCGCCGAGCTCGACGCCGGCGACGACGCGTATCTCACCGCCACCGTCCGCGAAGCGCTGCGCCACCGGCCGGTGTTCCTGTTCGCGATCCCGCGGGCCGTCAAGGCGCCGGTCGAGATCGGCGGCTGGACCCACCTCCCGCCCTCGCAGCTGCTCGTCTGCCTCTACCTGCTCCACCACGATCCGGCGCTGTTCGCCGACCCGCACCGCTTCCGGCCCGAGCGCTTCCTCGGCGCCGAGCCGGCCGGCGCCGGCTGGCAGCCCTGGGGCGGCGGACGCCGGCGCTGTCTCGGGCAGCGACTCGCGCTCCGCGAGCTGCACACGGTGGTCGCCGCCGCGCTGGCGCGCTTCGCGATCGAGCCGGCGCATTCGGCGCCCGAGCGCCCGCGCTGGCGCAGCGTGATCGTGGCGCCGCACCGGGGCTGCCGCGTCGTCCTGCGGCGCCGGACGGGAGCGGCGCGACGCGGGATCCGACGACGGGCGTAGCCGAATTCCGACCGCTGTGCTAGAACTTCGGGGCCCCTAATTAGGGCGTCCTTAGACCGGATCGGAGTGTGTGTTGGGGTTTGCGGAGACAGTCGGGCTTGGCGGGATCGCCGGATTCACCATCTACCTCGGCCTGCCGGTCGGGCGCATCGGGCGTGTCGACGACCGGCTGCGAGTCGCGCTGGCGATGTTCTCCGTGGGGATCCTCGCGTTCATCTTCATGGACGTCACGGCGCACGGCCAGGAGATCGTCGATACCGCGCTCGGCAACTTCAAGGACCACAAGACCGGCTTCGGACACGTGCTCGGCCTGTTCGCGCTGCTGGCCGTCGGCTTCACCGCCGGGACCGCCGGCATCTCGATGATCGAGCGCACGCTGCGCCGCCGGCGCCCGGGGCTCCCGCCGATCGCGGGCGGGGAGGCGACGGCGGTCTTCAGCCCGCCGGAGCTCGCGCGGATCGAGCACGACACGCGGCGCGCGGCGCTGCGCACCGGCATGACGATCGCGGTCGCGATCGGCCTGCACAACTTCGCCGAGGGGCTCGCGATCGGCGTCTCCGCGAAGACCGGCGAGATCGCCCTCGCCACGCTGCTGATCGTCGGCTTCGGGCTGCACAACGCGACCGAGGGGTTCGGGATCGTCGGGCCGCTCGGCAGCGTGCGCCCGTCGTGGGCGTGGCTCGGCCTCGCCGGCCTCGTCGGCGGCGGTCCCACGTTTCTCGGGACGATCGTCGGCTACCAGGTCCACTCCGACCCGCTCGAGCTGTGCTTCTACGCGCTCGCCGGCGGCGCGATCATCTACGTGATCGGCGAGATATGGACCGGCGTGCGCCGCTACCGCCACCACACGCTCGGCCTCTACCTGCTCGCCGCCGGCTTCCTCGCCGGCGTCGCGACCGACCTGATCGTCAGCTACGGCGGCGCGTAGTAGGGCTTGGCGGAACCCGCGTGAGCGGCTGGCGGATGCCGGAAATCGGACCCGCCCGCCCGCGAGGACGCAAGGAGGCAGCAATAGCAGCGCTATTGCGCCGACTGAGGACGACGCATCCGCGATGTGTCCGGCGCCGCCAGACGCCGCGGGGGTTTCGCCAAGCCCTACTTGCCCGCGATAGTCTCGCCGTCCGGTGAACCCGCTGGCGGTCGATCATTCCGAGACGACAAGCGGCGTGTGCCAGCCGCGTGCGACAGGCGCAGACGCCTGCCCGGGCCTGCTGCGGCTGCACGCGGCCGCGGACGGCGCGCTCGCGCGCGTGCGCGTGCCCGGCGGGCGGCTGTCCGCCGCTCAACTGCGGGGGCTGGACGCCGCGGCGACGCTCGGCAGCGGCCTGATCGAGCTGACCGGCCGTGCGAACGTCCAGCTCCGCGGGCTGCCCGACGACGCAGCGGCGGCGCTCGCACCGCTCCTCGCCGACGCCGGGCTGCTCCCCTCCCCCGCCCACGACCGCGTGCGCAACGTGCTCGCGAGCCCGTTCGCCGGACGGCACGTCGCGGCGCTCGCCGAGACGGACGCGATCGTGGACGCGCTCGACCGCGGGATCTGCGCCGACCCGGCGCTCGCCGCGCTCTCCGGCCGCTTCCTGTTCGCCATCGATGACGGCAGCGGGCTGGCACTCGCGGCCCGCACGCCCGACGTCGCGCTCCTCGCGACAAGCCACGACACGTTCGCGCTGCTGCTCGCGGGCCAGGACAGCGAGCTGGAGGCATCGGCCGACGCGGCGCCCGCGCTCGCGCTCGAAGCCGCGCGCACCTTTCTCGGCCACAGCGACGGCGCATGGCACATCGCAGACATCGAGAGCGGCCCCGAGCGCATCGCACAACAGCTCAAACGCCGATCGGGCGGGTGGCGCGGGGAAGCTCTTTCCGCGGCCCCGCCCGCGGAAAGACGGGGCGGGCGGGACCGATCGGACCCGCCCGCAGCCACGCCGGGGCTCACGACACAGCGCGACGGCCGCACAGCGGTCACGGCACTTGCACCGCTCGGCCGCTTCGAGCGCGGGGCGATCACGCAATTGACGTCGCTCGCGGAGGACCGGGGCGATCTGCGCATCTCCCCCTGGCGAACCGTCACCGTGCTCGACGTGCCGCCCACCGAGGCGAGAGCCGCGCAGGACGAGCTGGCCGCATGCGGCCTCGTCACCGCCGCCGACAGCGGCTGGACGGGCTTGACCGCGTGCGCCGGGCTCGGCGCCTGCGCACGCGCCCGCCATGACGTGCGCGCGATCGCCGCGCGGCGCGCGGCGGTGCGCCGCCCGCACGACCCGCCGGAGCACTGGGTCGCGTGCGAGCGCTCGTGCGGCCGTCCGGCCGGCGTGGAGGCCTCGCTCCCGTGACCGCCGGCTACCTGCGCGACGGCGCCGAGATCTACCGGCAGTCGTTCGCGACGATCCGCGCGGAGGCGGACCTCGACGGCTTCGACCCGATCCTCGCGCGCACGGTCGTGCGGATGATCCACGCCTGCGGGATGGTCGACCTCACGCGCGACGTCGCCGCCTCCCCCGGCTTCGGCGCCGCTGCCGAGGGCGCGCTGCGCGACGGCGCGCCGATCCTCTGCGACACGGCGATGGTCGCCTCCGGCGTCACGCGCGCGCGCCTGCCCGCCGGCAACGAGGTCGTCTGCACGCTCTCGGACCCGCGCGTGCCGGCGCTCGCCGCCGAGCTGGAGACCACCCGCACCGCGGCGGCGATGGAGCTGTGGCGCGAGCGGATCGACGGCGCGCTCGTCGTGGTCGGCAACGCGCCGACGGCGCTGTTCCGCCTGCTCGAACTGGTCGAGCAGGGCGCGGGCCGGCCGGCGGCGGTGGTCGGCGTGCCGGTCGGCTTCATCGGCGCGGCCGAGTCGAAGGTCGAGCTGGCGCGCCACCCGGCGGCGCTGGAGCACCTCGTCGTCCACGGCCGCCGCGGCGGCAGCGCAATCGCCGCCGCCGCCGTCAACGCGCTCGCGAGCGAGGCGGAGTGAGCGCCGGCCGGCTGTATGGAGTTGGCGTCGGCCCCGGCGACCCCGAGCTGCTGACGGTCAAGGCGGCGCGCGCGATCGCCGCCGCCGACGTGATCGCTTATCCCAGCGCGCGCCACGGCGACAGCGTCGCGCGGCGGATCGCCGCGCCGCACCTGCGCGACGACCACGTCGAGGTGCTGCTGCAGTTCCCGCTCACGACCGAGCTGACCGAGCATCCCGGCGGCTACGAGGCCGCGCTCGCCGCCTTCTACGACGGGGCGGCCGAGGAGCTGGCCGCGCACCTCGACGCCGGGCGCGACGTCGCGATCCTGTGCGAGGGGGATCCCCTCTTCTACGGCTCGTACATGTACTTCCACGAGCGCCTCGCACCGCGCTACGAGACGACGGTGATCCCAGGCGTGACGGCGTTCAGCGCGGCGGCGGCCGCCGCGGGCGCGCCGCTCGTCAAGCGCGAGGACGTGTTCGTCGCGCTGCCGGGCACGCTGCCGGAGGACGTGCTGGCGGCGCGGCTGCGCGACGCCGACGCGGCCGTCGTGATGAAGCTCGGCCGCACGTTCCCGAAGGTGCGCGCGGCGGCGCGCGCGGCCGGCGTGACGGAGCGCGGCGTCTACGTCGAGCGCGCCAGCAGCGAGCGCGAGCGGCTGGAGCCGCTGAGCGAGGTCGAGGCGGACGGCGTCCCGTACATGTCGCTCGTGCTCGTGCCGACTGCGAACACAGCGCGCGCGGGCTCGCGGCCGGAGGCGCCCGCGGCGGCGGCCGCCCGGGCCGGCTCCGTCGCCGTCGTCGGGCTCGGCCCCGCGGGCCCGGAGTGGCTCACGCCCGAAGCGCGCGACGCGCTGGCGGCGGCGGACGAGCTGGTCGGCTACGGCCCCTATCTGGCCCGCGTGCCGGAGCGGCCGGGACAGCGCCGCCACGCGTCCGACAACCGCGTCGAGGCCGAGCGGGCGCGGCACGCGCTGGAGCTGGCGGCGGGCGGCGCGCGGGTGGCGGTCGTCTCCTCCGGCGACCCGGGGATCTTCGCGATGGCGAGCGCGGTGCTGGAGCAGGTCGAGGCGGGCAACGGGCGCTTCGCCGCGGTCGACGTGCGCGTCGTGCCGGGGCTCTCCGCGATGCAGGCGGCGGCGTCGCGGGTCGGCGCGCCGCTCGGGCACGACTTCTGCGTGATCTCGCTGTCGGACCGGCTCAAGCCGTGGGACGCGATCGAGCGCCGGCTCGACGCGGCCGGCGCCGCCGACTTCGCGCTCGCGCTCTACAACCCCGCCTCGCGCAGCCGCCGCGAGCAGCTCGCGCGGGCGCGCGAGGTGCTGCTGCGCCACCGCGCCGCGGACACGCCGGTCGTCGTCGCGCGCGCGGTCGGCGCGCCGGAGGAGTCGGTGACGGTCACGACGCTCGCCGAACTCGATCTCGAAGCGGTCGACATGCGCACGCTGCTGATCGTCGGCTCGTCGATGACGCGCGTGCTGGCGGGCGGCGACGGAACCCCGCCGCGCGTCTACACGCCGCGCTCCTATCCGGCGTCGTGACGCGCCAGCGCCCACGCCAGCGAATCGGCGACCGCCACGACCGTCGCCACGCCTGAGGGCCGCGGCGGGCGGCGCACGACGATCGCGGGCAGGCCGCGCTCGCGCGCGGCGTCGAGCTTCGCGACCGTGTGCTCGCCGCCGCTGTCCTTCGTGACAACGAGGTCGACCCGGTTGGCCTCGATCAGCGCGCGCTCGCCGGCGAGCGTGTAGGGGCCGCGGTCGAGCAGCAGCTCGTGGCGCGGCGGCAGCGGCGGGTCGGGCGGATCGACGCAGCGCACGAGGAACCATGCGTCCGCAACGCCGGCGAACGCGGCGAGGCCCTGCCGGCCGGTGCTCAGCAGCACGCGCGCGCCGAGGCGCGGGATCGCCGCCGCGGCGGCGTCGAGGTCCTCGACCCACGTCCAGCGGTCGCCGGGGCGCTCGTCCCATCCGGGCCGCTCGAGTCGGAGCAGCGGCACGCCGGCCTGCGCGCAGGCGCGCGCCGCCGAGGCGGAGATGCGCTCGGCGAACGGGTGCGTGGCGTCGATCGCGGCATGCACGTCGTGCTCCTCCAGCCAGCGCGCGAGCGCGTCCGGACCGCCGAAGCCGCCGATCCGCACCTCCCCGGCCGGCAGCCGCGGCCGGCTGACGCGGCCGGCGAGCGACGACGTCACGGACACCCCACGCGCGTGCAGCGCGGCCGCCAGTTCCCGCGCCTCCGCCGTGCCGCCGAGAATCAGGATCATCCAGCAGTCCCTAGGGTTCGGGACATGAGGCGGCTGCTGGTCATCGGCATCGGCGCGGGCGATCCCGAGCACGTCACGGCGCAGGCCGTGCGGGCGCTCAACGAGGCCGAGGTCTTCTTCATCATCGACAAGGGGGTGGCCGCGGACGAGCTGGTCGCGCTGCGCCGCGCGATCTGCGAGCGCTTCGTGGAGGATCCTTCGTACCGCATCGTCGAGGTGCCCGATCCGCCGCGCGATCGCACGAGCGCAGCGTACGGCACCGCGGTCGACGACTGGCGCGCGCGCCGGGCCGAGACGTGGGAGGCGCTGCTGCGCGACGAGCTCGGCGAGGACGGCGTCGGCGCGTTCCTCGTGTGGGGCGATCCCTCGCTCTACGACAGCACGATCGACGTGATCGAGCGGGTCCTGGCGGCCGGCCGCGTGACGTTCTCCTACGAGGTGATCCCGGGGATCAGCGCGATCCACGCGCTCACCGCGCGCCATCGGATCGCGCTCAACCGCGTCGGCGGGGCGGTGCAGATCACGACCGGCCGGCGGCTGGCGGCGGGCGGCTGGCCCCCCGACGTGGACGACGTCGTCGTGATGCTCGACGCGGACTGCTCGTTCCGGGAGCTCGATCCGGCAGGCGTCGAGATCTACTGGGGCGCCTACCTCGGCACGCCCGACGAGCTGCTGCTCGCCGGCCCGCTCGCCGACGCCGGACCCGAGATCGAGCGCGTGCGCGCGCAGGCGCGCGAGCGCAAGGGGTGGATCATGGACACCTACCTGCTGAGGCGCTCGCGCGTGGACGAGTAGAGGTGGCTGTCGCGGAACCCGCTCGCCGCGAGCGCCGGGCCGACGAGGATCGTCGCCGTCCGCTTGACGCCGGCATCCTGCACCGCTGAGGCGATCGTCGCGAGCGTGCCGCGCAGCACCAGCTCGTCGGGCCAGCTCGCGCGCGCGACGACGGCAGCCGCGCAGTCCTCGCCGTAGTGGGCGGCCAGCGTCGCGGCGATCTCGCCGATCGCCTGCGCGCCGAGGTGGACGACGAGCGTGGCGCCGTGCGCGGCGAGCGCGCTCAGCTCCTCCCCCGGCGGCATCGCGGAGGCGCGGCGGCCGTGGCGGGTGAGGATCACCGTCTGCGCGACCTCCGGGATCGTCAGCTCGCGCCGCAGCGCGGCGGCTGCGGCGGCGAACGCGGGCACGCCGGGGGTGACGTCCCACGGGATGGCGAGCGCGTCGAGCCGGCGCATCTGCTCCGCGCAGGCGCTGTAGATCGAGACGTCGCCCGAGTGCAGGCGGGCGACGTCCTGACCGTTGTCGTGCGCGGATTGCAGCTCGCCGACGATCTGGTCGAGCGTGAGGTCCTGCGTGTCGAGCAGCCGCGCGCCTGCGGGCGCGTGGGCGAGGATCTCGCGCGGCACGAGCGCGCCGGCGTAGAGGCAGACCGGCGAGGTCGCGATCAGCTTTTGGGCCCGCAGCGTCAGCAGGTCGGGCGCGCCGGGGCCGGCGCCGATGAAGTGGACGGTCACGCGGGCGGCTCCGCGGCCGCGGGCCGGTCGTCCCCCTTGACCGCCGCCCACTGGACGATCGGGAGCGCGGCGCGCCAGCTGGTGAAGCCGCCGAGCGGCTCGGCGTGGGCGATCTCGATTCGGGTGAGCGTTCCGCCATGGGTCGCGCGGGCGGCGTGGACGACCTGCTCGCCCTCGAATGTGACGGCGTTTGCGACGAGCCGGCCGCCGGCGTTCAGCGCCTCCCAGCAGCGGTCGAGCAGGCCGGGCTCGGTCAGTCCGCCGCCGACGAAGACCGCGTCCGGGCGGGGCAGGTCGTGCAGCGCGTCGGGCGCGCGGCCGGTGCGGACGTCCAGATGCGGGACGCCGAGCGCGAGCGCGTTCTGCGCGGCGCGCTCGGCGCGGTCGGCGCGCGCCTCGATCGCGATGGCCCGCGCGGTCGCCTCGGCGCGCAGCCACTCGACGCCGATCGAGCCGCTGCCGGCGCCGACGTCCCACAGCAGCTGGCCGGGCATCGGCGCGAGCGCCGCGAGCGTGAGCGCGCGTACGTGGCGCTTCGTGAGCTGCCCGTCGTGGTCGTAGGCGTCGTCCGGCAGGCCGGGCGTGCACGGGAGCAGCGACGCGCCGGCCGCGGCGCGGCACTCGATCGCGACGGCGTGGAGCGGGTCGGCGCGGTCGTCTTCCCAGTCGTCGGCGGTGACTTCGCGGATCCGCTCGTGCGGGCCGCCGAGCTGCTCCAGCACGACGAAGCGGCTCGGGCCGAACCCGCGCTGGCGCAGGACGCGCGCGACCCGCGCCGCGCCGTCCTCCCCCGTCGCGTAGACGACGAGGCGCCGGCCCGGTTGGAGCAGGCGCGCGACGCCCTCGGGCGGCCGCGCGACCGCGCTCACGAGCGCGACGTCCGCCGCCGGCCAGCCGAGCCGCGCGCAGGCGAGCGCGAACGCGGAGGGATGGGGGTGGACCGTCAGGCGCTCGGGGCCGAGACGCCGCGCGAGGCTCGCGCCGATGCCGTGCAGCATCGGATCGCCGCTGGCGAGGATGCACGTGGATCCGTCTGCCGCGGTCGCCAGCTCGTCGATGAGCGGCTCCAGCGGGGAGGGCAGCGGGCGGCGGCTCGCCGTCACCGCGCCGGGCAGCAGCGCGAGCTGGCGCTCGGATCCGATCACTTCGTGCGCGGCCAGGACGGCGGCCCGCGCCGGCTCGCCGAGCCCGGCCCAGCCGTCGGCGCCGATGCCGACGACGGCGATCATGCGAGCGCCTCCGCCAGCGCCGCGACAAGCCGCGCGTTCTGCTCGGGCGCGCGGGCCGTGATCCGCAGGTGGTTGGCTCCGAGTCCGGGGAACGAGGCCGCCGGGCGGACCGCGATCGCCCGCTCGCGCAGCGCCGCGACGAGCGCCGGGCCGTCGGGGACCTCCACGAGCACGAAGTTGGCTGCGGCCGGCCAGGTCCGCACGTGCGGCAGGGCGGCGAGCCGCCGTTCGAGGTCCTGCCGCTCGGTCTGTGCGCGCTCGGCGGCGGCCGCCAGCTCGGCGGGGCGGCGCGCCGCCGCCGCGAGCGCGGCGAGCGCGAGCGCGTTGCACGACCACGGCGGGCGCACCGCGCGCAGCATGGTGGCCAGCGGCGGCGCGGCGACCGCGTAGCCGGCGCGCAGGCCGGGGATCGCGAGCGCCTTCGTCAGGCTGCGCACGACGAGCACGTCGTCGAGCGGCTGGCGCACGAGGCTCGCCGGCTCGCCGGGGACGAGGTCCATGAACGCCTCGTCGACGACGACGACGCGACCCGGCCGGCGCAGCGCGAGCAGCGCAGCGGCCCGGTCGAGAGTGCCGCTCGGCGAGGCGGGGTTGCCGAGCACGACGAGGTCGGCATCGTCCGGCACGGCGGCGGGGTCGAGCGCGAAGCCTCGCTCGGGATCGCGCTGGACGCGCGCGACGGGGACGCCATGCGCGCGCAGCGCCGCCTCCGCCTCGGTGAATGCCGGATGGACGCAGGCGGCGAGACGCGGGCGCAGCGCGGCAGGCAGCAGCCACAGCGCCTCGGCGGCGCCGTTGGTCGGCACGATCTCGTCCGGTGCGCGGCCGTGCGACGCTGCGAGCGCGGTCCGCGCCGCGTGGTCGTCGGGATAGCGGTCGGCGTGCGCGTCGAGCGCGGCGTGCAGCGCGTCCCGCAGCCACGGCGGAGGCCCGCCGGCGATCACGTTGACGGCGTGGTCGGCGTCGCCGGGTCGCACGTCGCCGTCGCCGTGGCGGCGGAGGGCGGCGTCGCTCTCCGCCAGCGGTGGCGATTGCGCCATCGTGATGGGCATCGAGGGGGGCGGGATCGGTCGTGCGCGCGGGTCGTCGCCGGCCAGCCGGAGCGGCCGTCCCGCGACGACCAGCTCGACCCGCTCCGCGACGGCCGCGAGCCGCTGCGTCGCCTCGCCGAGCAGGTCGAGCCATGCGCGCGAGGCGGCGTCGGCGGGCAGCAGGCCGTGGCCTGCCTCCTCGGCGACCACGATCACGGGATCGCCGCCGCGCGCCGTCTCGGCAAGCCCGCCTACCTCCTCGGCGATCCGCGTCCGCACCCCCGCGAGCGCCGCGGGATCCTCGAACGCGCCGGCATGGTGAAGCGCGCCCGCGATCCACGTCCCGAGCCCGTCGAGCAGCACGCACACGCCGTCGCGCTCCGCGAGCGCGACGCGCAGCGACCCGTCCACCTCGACCGCCTCCCAGCCGGCGGGACGCCGGGCGCGGTGGGCGGCGATCCGCTCCGCCATCGCCGGGTCCGACGCGTCCGCCGTCGCGACGTAGCGCACCGGCAGCCCGCTCGCCGCGGCGAGCCGCTCGGCGTGCGCGCTCTTGCCCGAGCGCGTGCCGCCGATCACGAGCGTCAGGCTCATGCGCGCGCCGCCTGCCGTGCCGTCGCCGCGGCGCTCACGAAGCGCTCCGCGATCCGCGGGAACGCCGCCCAGTGGACGTGCAGCCAGCTCGCCTGCACGCCGCCCGCGACGAAGCCTTCCGTCCGCTCGCTGCCGCGCGCGGCGAGCGTCCACGCCGCCTGGTCCCCCCCGTGCATCGGCTCGACCTGCGAGTAGTGGAACTCGTGGCCGCGCACGCGCTCACCCGCGTCCAGCCATGGCGTGGCGGTGCGCGCGGTCGCCTCGCGGTAGCCGAGCGTCAACCGCTCGCTCATGCGCGCACGGAGCGGCAGCGCGCCGCACATCGGCCGCCCGTCCAGCTCCTCGGCGAGGTAGAGCAGCCCGCCGCACTCGGCCAGCAGCGGCCGGCCGGAGACTGCGAACGCCGCGACCTCGGCGCGCAGCGGCGCGTTCGCGGCCAGCTCGGCGCCGTAGACCTCGGGGAAGCCGCCGGCGAGCACGAGCGCGTCGGCGCCGGGCGGCAGCGCCGCGTCGTGCAGCGGGTCGAACGGGACCAGCTCCGCGCCGGCGGCCGCGAGCAGTTCGAGGTTCTCCTCGTAGTGGAAGGAGAAGGCGGGTCCGCGGGCGATGGCGACGCGCGCGCCCTGAGCTCCCTCGGTCGGCTCCGGGCTCCAGGCCGCGCCGGGCAGCGAGGGAGCCGCGCGCGCCAGCGCGAGCACGGCGTCGAGGTCGATGTGGCGCTCGGCCGCGGCCGTGAGGGCGCCGAGCGCCGCCCGGGCGCGCTCCTCGCGCTCGCCGGCGGGCACGAGCCCGAGGTGGCGCTCCGGCGCGCGCACGCGCTCGTCGCGGCGCAGCGCTCCGAGCACCGGCACGCCGAGCGGCTCGAGCGCCTCGCGCAGCAGCGCCTCGTGGTGCTCGGAGCCGACCCGGTTGAAGATCACGCCCGCGACGCGCACGTCCGCGTCGAACGTGCGGAAGCCGTGCACGACCGCGGCCGCCGAGCGCGCCATCGCGGAGCCGTCCACCACGAGCAGCACGGGCGCGTCGAGCAGCTTCGCGACGTGCGCCGTCGAGGCCAGCTCGCCGCGGCCGGAGGCGCCGTCGAACATCCCCATCACGCCCTCGACCACGGCGACGTCGGCGCCGGCCGCACCGTGCCGCGCGAGCGGGGCGATCAGCTCGGGTCCGGCCAGGAAGGCGTCGAGGTTGCGTCCCGGCCGACCGGAGGCGAGCGCATGGTGGCTCGGGTCGATGTAGTCGGGGCCGACCTTGAAGCCCTGCACGCGCAGTCCGCGCGCGCGCAGCGCGCCGATCAGACCGCAGGCGACGGTGGTCTTTCCGGCGCCGGAGCTGGTCCCGGCGACGACGACGCGGGGGATCATGCGGCGGCGGTCTCCCACTCCCGCGGCTCCGCCACCGGCAGCGCGGCGACGGCTCGCTCCGTGAGCCGCGCGCTTCTGCTCGCGCGCGCATCGAGGGGGGCGGCCCCGGCCGGCGACCAGTCCAGGCACGGCACCGGCGCGTCGTCGTGCAGCCCGGTGCGTGGATCGCAGCCGTGGTCGGGGCAGACGCGCAGCGTCGCGCCGGCCTGGCGGACCGCCTCGACGAGCGGCGCGATCAGCTCGCGGTCGGCGCGCTCGATTGCGGCGACCTTGGCGGCTCGCTCGCGCGCGTGAGCGGCCTCGTCGGGAGCGCCGACGTGGATCACGACGCGCGCCGCGCCCCCGGCGATGGCATCGAGCGCGGCGTGCGCTTTGGCATCGAGCGCCGTGTCGACGCCCCCGGTCGCGCCCGGCGGCACGACGACGCGCGCGCCCATCAGCCGCGCAACGCCCGTCGCCGCCCCACGCGCGCCGACCACGACCGTGCGCAGGTCGAGCACGCGCGGCGGCACGACTCCCTCCGGCCACGCGCGCAGAGCTGTGCCCTTTTGGGTTCCTATACGGAACCCAAAAGGGCACACATCAGGGAGCGGCGGCGGGCCGACGAGCAGCAGGCGGTGGCCGACGAGCCGGTGGACGCGGTGGCGCGGGGCGAGCGCGCGCAGGCGCTCGGCCGCGGCGGAGGTGCCGGCGGCGTCGGCGCGCGCTCCGCCGGCGGCGAGGACGTCCACGCGCCAGGCGCGCTCGCCCGAACCCACGGGCACTCCGTGCGCCGCCGCCTCCACGGCGCCCCGATCGACCGGGCCTGTCGGCGTCCAGCCGAGCAGCGCCGGGATCGCAGTCTCGGAGCCGGCGGGCAGGCCGGGCGCGACCGTGCGCAGCCGGCTCAACGCACCGCCGCGCGCGAGCGCGTCGAGCGCCGGCGTGCGCGCAGACTCCAGCGACGTCGGCTCCTCGCCGAGCGGCTCGCTCGCGCCGTCGAGGATCACGAGGACCCTTACCACTCGATCCCCTGCTGCGCGCGGATGCCGGCGTCCATCGGGTGCTTGACCTTCACGACCTCGGAGACGAGATCTGCAGCCTCCACCAGCTCCGGCAGCGCGTCGCGGCCGGTGATGACGACGTGCTGGAAGCCCGGCCGCTCGCGCAGCGTCGCGAGCACGTCCTCGACGTCGATCCAGCCCCACTTCAGCGGATACGTCATCTCGTCGAGCAGCAGAAACTCGTAGCGCTGCTCCGCGATCGCGCGCTTGACCCCCGCCCACCCCTCGCGCGCGAGATCGGCCGACTCGTCGAGATCTCTGGAGAGCCACGACCAGCCGTCGCCCATCTTCTCCCAATCGATCCCGCCGAGCGCGGCGGCTGCCTTCGCCTCGCCGACCTTCCACTTGCCCGACTTGACGAATTGGAAGACGCCGCAGCGGTAGCCGCGCGCCCACGCGCGCATGAGCATCCCGAACGACGACGTGCTCTTGCCCTTGCCCTGGCCGGTGACGACGATCAGCAGCGGCCGGTCGCGCGGCTTGCGGCGTCTCGGGTCGGCGCTCCCGCGGTCGGTCATGCGGCTCTCCTTGCGGTGGTCGGGGGGTCGAGGCGGTGCAGCGGCGCGCCCGCAGCGGCGGCCACCACGCGTGCGAGGCCGAGCCGCACGGGGCCGTCCTCGATGTCGACGACGTGGACCGCGTCGGCGGCGCGCGCAAGGCGGGCGGCGGCGCGCGGCACGGCTCGCGCCGGATCCTCGACGCGCCCGTCGGTGAGCACGAGCGCGAGCGCGCGGCGCGCCGGCTCGCGGCGGCGCTCGCGCGCGATCGTCTCGCTCGCGAGGTCGAGCCCGGCGGCGAGCGGCGTGCGACCGCCCGTCGGCAGCGCGCGGATCGCGGCGGCCGCCTGCTCCAGCGGCGCGCCGGGGGCGACGAGCACGCGGGCGCCGGCGTCGCGGAAGGCCACCACGGCGACGCGGTCGCGCCGCGCGTAGGCGTCGCGCAGCACCTGGAGCAGCGCTCCCTTCACGCGCGCGAGGCGACGCCGCGCGCCCATCGAGCCGCTCGCGTCGACGACCAGGCACAGCAGGGCGGATTCGCGGCCGGCGCGGACGTGGGCGCGGAGGTCGCCGTGCAGCAGGGTCGCCACGACGGCCAGGTCGTCGGTGCCGGGGCGGCTGTCGATCGCGCCCGCCTCCGGGCCGGTCCCGCGCGCCCGGCGCCCGGCCGGACCGGCGCCGCGGCCGCGCAACCGCAGGGCATCGAGGGGGAGCACAGCCGGCGCGGGCGGATCCCGGCGTTCGCGGGCGGCCGGACCACTGCGGGTTTGTGCCCCCATACGGGGGTCAGATCCGCCGTGGTCGGCCGGGGCGCCGCCCGGCGGCGGCGCGCCGCTCCCATCCGGATCGTCATCCCCGTCGCCCCCCTCGTTGCCGCCGTGGGGACCGCCGGGCCCGGGCCCGCGACCCGGGTCGGCGCCGTCCAGCGCCCGCTCGACATCCGCCGGGTCGGGCGCGGTGCCGTCGAGCGGATCGCGCCGGCGGCGATGCGGGAGCGCGAGCGCGGCGGCGCGGCGGACGTGGTCCTCCGAGACCTCCTCCGCACCTTCGAGCGCCGCCAGCACCCGCGCGGCGCGGGCGGTGACGATGTCGCCGCGGACGCCGTCGACGCCGAGCGCCGCGCACGCGCCGACGATCCGCTGCAGCTCGCGCTCGGGGAGGCGGACGGAGGGCAGCAGCGCGCGGGCGGACGAGATGCGGCGGGCGAGGTCGTCCTCGGCCGCCTCCCACTCCTCCGCGAACGCCGCCGGATCGTGCTCGAACGCCAGCCGCCGGCGCACGATCTCCGCACGCACGGCCGGGTCGGCGGGCGTGCGGACCTCGACGCCGAGCCCGAAGCGGTCGAGCAGCTGCGGGCGCAGCTCGCCCTCCTCGACGTTCATCGTCCCGACGAGCACGAAGCGCGCCGCGTGCTCGACCGACACCGCCTCGCGCTCGACGCGCGCGACGCCGAACGCGGCGGCGTCGAGCAGCGCGTCGACGAGGTGGTCGGGCAGCAGGTTGACCTCGTCCACGTAGAGGATCCCGCGGTGGGCGCGGGCAAGGAGTCCCGCCTCGAACGCGGCCTCGCCGGCGAGCGCGCGGCCGAGGTCGATCGCGCCGACGAGGCGGTCGAGCGTCGCGCCGAGCGGCAGCTCGACGAGCGGCGCCGCGCGGTCGTGGACGGGGGCGTTGGCCGGGACCACGCCGCCGGGCGCGCGCTCGCCGGGCGCGAACGCGTACGGCTGGCCCTCGGCCGCCGCCACCGGCGGCAGCAGCGGCGCAAGCCCGCGCACCGCCGTCGACTTCGCCGTCCCCCGCTCTCCCCGCACCAGCACGCCGCCGACGTCGGGCGCGACGGCGTTGACGAGCAGCGCCTCGACGAGGGCCTCCTGGCCGACGATCGCGGGGAGGGGGAATACCGGCGCGGCCGGGGTGGGCGCAGGCGCGCCGCGACCCGCGGGCCCGCCGCTCTCGGGCGCGGCGCTCATGCGCCCGCCTCCTCCAGCTCACCCTCCAGCGCCAGGTAGCGCTCGCGGATCGCGGCGAGCGTCCCGTCGGCGGGCTCGGCCCACATCCCGCGCTCGGCCGCCTCCAGCAGCCGCTCGGCGATCCCGCGTGCGGCCCACGGGTTCGAGCGCGACATGAACTCGGCGACGTCGGGGTCGAGCAGATACCGCGACGCGACCTGCTCGTACATCCAGTCCTCCGCGACGCCAGCGGTCGCGTCGTAGCCGAACAGGTAGTCGACCGTCGCGCTCAGCTCGGCCGCGCCCTTGTAGCCGTGGCGGATCATCGAGGCGATCCAGCGCGGGTTCGCGACGCGCGCGCGGAACACGCGGCGCGTCTCCTCCGCGAGCGTGCGCGCGACGACGCGGGAGGGATCGGACGAGTCGCCCAGGTACGCCGCCGGCTCCCGCCCCGTCAGCGCGCGCACGGTCGCGATCATCCCGCCGTGGTACTGGTAGTAGTCGTCGGAGTCGAGGATGTCGTGCTCGCGCGAGTCGACGTTCTTGACCGCGACCTCGATGCGCGCGAAGCAGTCGCGCATCGCCGGGCCGGCGGCCTCGCCGTCGAGCCCGCGGCCGTACGCCCAGCCGCCCCACGCCTCGTAGACCTCGGCGAGGTCGCCCTCGTCGCGCCAGCCGCGCGTGTCGAGCAGCTGCAGCAGGCCGGCGCCGTACGTGCCGGGCTTGGAGCCGAACACGCGCGTCGTCGCGCGCCGCCAGGCGCCGGCGGCGTCCAGCTCGGTCGCCAGCCGCTCGGCGTCAGCGCGCGCGTGCGCGGCGACGTAGTTGTCCGCGTCGGACTCGTCGAGCGCGGCGACCGCCGCGACCGCGTCGTCGATCAGCCGCACGAGATGCGGGAAGGCGTCGCGGAAGAAGCCGGAGATGCGGACCGTCACGTCGATCCGCGGGCGGCCCAGCTCCTCCAGCGGCACGACCTCGATCCCGGTCACGCGCCGCGACTCCGGGTGCCAGGTCGGCCGCACGCCGAGCAGCGCGAGGATCTCGGCGACGTCGTCGCCCTGCGTGCGCATCGCCGCGGTGCCCCACGCGACGAGCCCGACCATCCGCGGCAGCTCGCCCGCCTCGCTGCGATGGCGATCGAGCAGCGCGCCGGCGAGCCGCTGCCCGACCTCCCACGACAGCTCCGACGGCAGCGCGCGCGGGTCGACCGAGTAGAAGTTGCGGCCGGTCGGCAGCACGTCGATCCGCCCGCGCGTGGGGGCGCCGGACGGCCCGGCTGGGACGTGGCGGCCGTGCAGCGCGGCGAGCACGTGGGTCAGCTCGTCGCCCGTCTGTCGGATGCGCGGGACGACCTCGCTCGCGGCGAAGCGCAGCGCGCGCTCGACGCCATCGTCGCGGCGGCCGAGCACGTCCTCGCAGACTGTCCCGGCCGCGTCCGGATCCCACTCGCGCGCGGCGAGCGCGTCGAGCAGCGCGGCCTGCGCCGCCTCCAGCCGGTCGACCAGATCGCCGGCGGACGTCGACGGGCCGCGGAAGCGCTCCAGCAACGCCGCCGGCGCGCCCGGCGCCGCCGCGCCCGGCGCCGCGACCAGCGCCGGCTCGTCGAGCCCGAACGCCGCGCCGACCGCGCGCCGCAGCCCGGGCACGTCGCCCGACCCGAGCCGCAGCATGGCGCTCGTCAGCCCGCGGAGTTGCTCGCCCTCGGGCGCGACGCCGAGCACATGCAGGCCGTCCTTGATCTGGATGTCCTTGACCTCGCACAGGTATCCGTCGATGTGCTCGACCAAGGCGCCGAGATCGTCGGGGCGCTCCGAGACGCCCAGGTCGGCCTGCAGGTTCGCCGCCTCGATCGCGGTCCAGATCCGCGCCGCCAGCGCGGGCAGCTTGGAGGGGTCGAGCACCTCCAGGCGCGCGTACTCGTCCAGCAGCGCCTCCAGCTCGGCCAGCTCGTCGTACGTGTCGGCGCGCATCATCGGCGGAACGAGGTGGTCCACGATCACGGCGTGCGCGCGGCGCTTCGCCTGCACGCCCTCGCCCGGGTCGTTGACGACGAACGGGTAGACGAGCGGCACGTCGCCGAGCGCCGCGTCGGGTGCGCACGCCGCGCTCAGCGCGAGCATCTTGCCCGGCAGCCACTCCAAGGTGCCGTGCTTGCCGAGGTGGACGATCGCGTCCGCGCCCCACACCGCGTCGAGCCAGCGGTAGACCGCGAGATAGTGGTGCGTCGGCGGCAGCTCGGGGTCGTGGTAGATCCCGACCGGATCCTCGCCGTAGCCGCGCGGCGGCTGGATCGCGACGAGCACGTTGCCCAGCTCCAGCCCTGCGATCACGAAGTCCTCGCCGTCGACGTACTGCTCGCCGGGCGGCGCGCCCCACTTCTCGATCACGGCCTCGCGCAGCGCCGCCGGCAGCGTCGCGAACCACGCCTCGTACTCCGCGACCGGCAGCCGCAGCGGCGCGGCCGCGAGCTGCTCGTCGGTGAGGAACTCCGGATCGTGCCCGCCGGCCGCGATCAGCGCGTGCATCAGCTCGTCGCCGTGCGCGAACGGGCGCGCGACCTGCATGCCGTCGCCGTGGAGCGCGTCGAGCAGCTTCAGCGCGCTCGCGGGCGTGTCGAGCCCGACCGCCATCCCGACGCGCGCGTGCTTGGTGGGGAACGCGGTCAGCAGCATCGCCACGCGACGCTGCGCCGGCGGCGTGTGGCGCAGCCGCGCGTGGCGGACCGCGAGCCGCGCGACGCGCGCGCAGCGCTCCTCGTCGGGCACGTAGCGCGCGACCGGAGCGCCCACCGGCGAGTCCCCCGCGCTGCGCTCCTTGAACGAGATGACGCCGGCCAGCAGCCGGCCGTCGAACTCGGGGATCGCGACCTGCGTGGCGGCGTCGAGCGGGGCGAGGCCGGCGTCGGACGCCTCCCACGCGGCGCGCGATGCCGTCGCGCAGACGGCCTGCAGCACCGGCACGTCGAGCGCGGCGAGCGCGCTCGCGTCCCACGCGTCGTCGCCGGCGGGGGCCGATCCGCCCGTCGCGAGCATCGTCACAAGCAGCGCGTCGACTCGGCCGCCGAGCAGCTCGAGCGCCGGCACGCGCCCGTCGCGGTCGCGCCGCAGCGTGTAGGACCAGACCGCGAGCGCGTTCGCGCCGGCCGCCTCGATCGCCGCGCACAGCGCGTCGACGAACGCGGTGTTGCCGGTCAGGCGGTGCGAGCGGTAGAAGCAGACGCCGATCGTCGGCTTGGCGGGGTCGTGGCGCGCGAGCGCGTCGTCGAGCGGGACGTCCCCCAGGCCGGGAACGTAGATCCCCAGGTCCGGCACCTCGCGCGGCGGCGCGAAGCCGTGCCCCTCCAACAGGAACGTGTCGGCGAGGAAGCGCAGCAGTTGCTCGACGTTCTCGACGTCGCCGTGGCGCAGATACTCGCCCGCCTGCGCGACCGCGCCGGCGGGGGCGAGCGACAAGGCCGTCATCTCCGCGTCCGGCTCGGCCTCGCCGCCGAGCGCGAGCAGCGCGACGCCGCGCTCGGCGCAGCGCGCGCGCAGCAGCTCGAAGCCGTCCGGCCAGCCGCGCCGGCCACCGAGAATCCGGCACAGCACGACGCGCGCGCCGTCGAGCAGCTCCTCCACGAACGCGGCCGGATCGTCGCCCGCGGCGGCCGGGTTCGCGCAGCGCACGTCCGGGAAGTCGTCGGGCAGCCGCCCGACCGCGGCGGCGGTCGCGAGGATCTCCGTGTCGGCGGTGGTCACGAAGCGCAGCACGGCAACTCCTCGGGGTCGTGGGTCACGACGGCAGGCACGCGCGCACCTCCGTCGTCAGGGTGGGAAGGTCGGGCGGGGCGCCGCGCTCGATCAGCGCGGCGAGCGCGTCGGTGTCGAGGTGGTCGGCGACGAGGTCGCCGAGCGCGTCAAGGCGCGCCTCGCGCACGTCCGCGAACGCGCGCTCGCCGGGGACGAAGCGGCGGCCGCGCTCCGCGGCGACCCAGCGCAGCAGCGCGCGGCGGAACGCGTCGTGCTCCAAGGCGCCGTGCCACGAGGTGCCGAGCACGGCACCGGCGCGGCAGCCGTCCGGCTCGCCGTCGTCGGCCTGCAGCAGCGGCTCGCCGCCGTGGCGCGCGAGGCGCCCGTGGCGGATCTCGTAGCCGCCGGCGCTCGCGCCCAGCCAGGCGCACGCGCCGACCCGGCGGCGCAGCAGCTTCTCCGCCTCGAACGCGGTCCGCACCGGCAGCAGCCCGAGCCCGTCAACCGCGCCGCGGCACGACTCCACGTCGTCCTCGATCCGCTCGCCGAGCAGCTGGTAGCCGCCGCAGATGCCGAGCAGCGGATCGCCGGCGGCGGCGCGCGCGGCGAGCGCGCGGTGCAGGCCGTCCGCGCGCAGCCGCTCCAGGTCGAGCACGGTCGCCTTCGTGCCGGGGATCACGACGAGGTCCGCGCGCGCGAGGTCGGCCGCCGAGCGCGTGAAGCGCACGCGCACGCCCGGCTCGGCGGCGAGCGCGTCGAGGTCGGTGAAGTTGCTCATCCAGCGCAGGCGCAGCACGGCGACGTCGAGCACCTCGCCGCCGGCCGCCGCCGGCGCGTCGGGACGCGGCGCCTCGAGCGCGAGCGAGTCCTCGACGTCCATCCACAGGTCCTCGACGTACGGCAGCACGCCGAGCGTGGGGCGGCCGGTGCGCTCCTCAAGCTGCGCGAGGCCGGGCGCGAGGATCCCGGCGTCGCCGCGGAACTTGTTGACGACGAAGCCGGCGACGTGCGCCTGGTCGGCCGGGTCGAGCAGCGCGAGCGTGCCGAGCAGCGACGCGAACACGCCGCCGCGGTCGATGTCGGCGACGACGAGCACGGGCAGGCCGGCGGCGCGCGCGAGCCCCATGTTCGTCAGGTCGCGTGCGCGCAGGTTGATCTCGGCGGGCGAGCCGGCGCCCTCGCAGACGACGACGTCGAAGCGCGCGCGCAGGTCCGCCAGCGCGTCGGCGACGACCGGCTGGAGCGCGTCCTTGAGCTGCTGGTAGGAGCGCGCGTCGGCGTCGGCGAACGGCGTCCCCATCACGATCACCTGGCTGTGACGTGGACCTGAGGGCTTGATCAGGACCGGGTTCATCGCCGCCTCCGGCTCCAGCCCGCACGCCGCCGCCTGCACCGCCTGCGCGCGCCCGACCTCGCCGCCGTCCGGCGTGACGACCGAGTTGAGCGACATGTTCTGCGCCTTGAACGGCGCGACCCGCACGCCGGCGCGGCGCAGCCAGCGGCAGATGCCGGCGGTGACGACGGACTTGCCGGCGTCGGAGTGGGTCCCGCACACGAGCAGCGCGCCTCTCATGCGAGCGCCTCCGCGGACGAGCGGCGGGCGAGCGGGCCGCGCGCGCGTGCGCGGCGGGCGGGCGAGCGGCCGGCGGAGCGGCGCCAGGCGAGCGTCTCGCGCAGCGCGGCGCAGGCCATCGCCGCGGCCGCGCCGACGGCGAGCGAGAGGCGCGCGGCGCGCTGCACGTCGCGCGGCGCCGGGGGACGGCCGGGCGCGTTGAGCGCCGGCCGCGTCTCGACGCGCCCGCCATACGCGAGCGGGCCGCCGAGCCGCACGCCGAGCGCGCCCGCGAACGCCGCCTCCATCCGCCCGGCGTTCGGCGACGGGTGCGCAGCGCCGTCGCGGCGCAGCGCGCGCCACGCGGCGCGCGGCGAGCCGCCGGCGAGCGGCGCGCAGGCGGCGGTGAGCGCGGCGCCGAGCCGCGCGGCCGGCCAGCCCATCGCGTCGTCGAGCCGCGCCGCCGCCCAGCCGAACCGCGCGTGGCGCTCGCTGCGGTGACCGACCATCGCGTCGAGCGTGTTCGCCGCGCGGAAGGCGGCGACGCCCGCCGGCCCGGCGACGGCCCCCCACAGCAGCGCACCGACCACCGCGTCGCTCGTGTTCTCGGCGAGCGACTCGACCGTCGCGCGGCACAGCTCCGGGCCGTCGAGCGCGGCCGGGTCGCGGCCGCACAGCGCCGGCAGCGCCGCGCGCGCCTCTTCGAGGTCGTCCTGCTCGACGCGCTCGGCGACGGCGCGCCCGGCGCGCGCGAGCGAGCGACCGCCGAGGGCAGCCCACGTCAGCGCCGCGAGCGCGGCGCCGCGTCCGAGCCGCCGCGCCGCCAGCTCCGCGAGCAGCGCCGCGCCGCCCACCAAGAGACCGGCGAACGCGACGCCCCGCACGCGCGACGGCGCCCACAGGGCCCGCTCCAGCGCCAGCGCGATCCGCCCGAAGCCGGCGACGGGATGGCCGCGGCGCGGGTCGCCGAGCAGCAGGTCGGCCGCCCACCCACCGGCAAGCGCGATCCCGCTCACGCCGCCGCCCGCCAGTTCACGCGCGTCACCGTCCAGCGGCCGTCGTGCGCGTGCAGCTCGGTGATCCCGAGCGGAGCGACGTCGATCCGCCAGAACGCCTCCAGCGGCGCGCCGAGCGCGCGCACCACCGCCGCCTTCACGACGCCGCCGTGGGTGATCGCGACCGCGCAGCCGTCTGCGGCGGCCTGCCGCTCCAGCCAGCCGGCGACCCGCTCGGCGAACGCGGCGAGCGCCTCGCCGCCGTGCGGGCGCGCGTCGGGGTCGAGCATCCACGCGCGCGCCGCGTCCGGGTCCGTCGCGTGCACGTCGGCGAACGTGCGGCCTGCCCACGCGCCGAAGTCGCACTCGCGCAGCGCCGGCTCCAGCGTCGGGTCATCCAAGCCGGCCGCGTCCGCCGTCTCGCGACAGCGCAGCGCCGGGCTCGACAGCGCGACGCGGCGCGCGGGCAGCGCGGCGCCGAGCCGGGCGGCGTCGGCGCGGCCGCGCTCGTCGAGCGGCTCGTCGGTCGGGAACCCCGCGGCGCGCGTCGCGGCGGTCGCCGCGTGGCGCACGAGCAGCAGGCGCCTCACCAGCGGGTCCGCTCGGAAGGCGAACCGGAGACGAGGACGGTGGACAATGCGCGACACCTCCGCGGGATCGTGCGTCCCGCACTCGGAAGGGCTCCGCGGCGGTCGACTTCCTGACTTCCCGGACGCCTCGCCCGGGTCACAGTGGCGCGACCGTCCCGGACTTCCACCGGGTTCCTCGCACCGCCACGCTTGACGGCTGTGGATCCTACCGGCCTGCCCGCACACCTGCCGCCGAGCGCTACGGTTCCCGCCCATGCCCGGCTCCGAGCGCATCGTCCGCCCCGCCACGCCGGCGGGCTTCGACGCCTCGCGCGCCGCCGAGCGCGCGGGCGATCCGCGCGGCTGGCGCTACGACGACGACGCGCTCGCCGCGGTCCACCGCGTGATCGCGGAGCGGCGCGACATCCGCCGCTTCCGCCCGGACGCCGTCCCCGAGGACGCGCTGCGACGCGTGCTCGAAGCCGCCCACCGCGCGCCGTCGGTCGGCCTCATGCAGCCCTGGCGGCTGATCGTCGTGCGCGACCTCGCCACCCGCTCGGCGATGCGCCGGCTCGCGCAGCGGGAGCGAATCCGCCAGGCCGACCGCTTCGACGCGCGCGCCCGTCACTTCCTCGATCAGAAGATCGAGGGCGTTGTCGAGGCGCCGCTCGGGATCTGCGTCGGCTGCGACCACGGCGACCCCGAGGTGGAGGTGCTCGGCCGCGGCACGATCCCCGAGACCGACGTCTACAGCACCGCGTGCGCGATCGAGAACCTGTGGCTCGCCGCGCGCGCCGAGGGGCTCGGCGTCGGCTGGGTCAGCTTCTACCGCCCGGAGGACCTGCGCGCGCTGCTCGGGATGCCGGCGCGCGTGGACCCGATCGCCTGGCTGTGCCTCGGCTGGCCTGACGAGCGGCCCGTGCGGCCGGGGCTCGAAGCGGCCGGCTGGTCGGCGCGCGCGCCGCTCGACGCGGTCGTGATGGAGGAGCGCTGGCGAGAGGCGGCGCCCGAGGATGCCGGCGCACGGCCTGCGGTCGACCGCGCCGCCGCGATCGCCGCCCGCGACCGGCTCGACCGCCTTGTCAAGCCGGCCGGCAGCCTCGGCGCGCTCGAATCGCTGATCGAGCGCTGGGCTGCGATCGCCGGCGCGCCGCCGCCGGCGCAGCCGCGCGCCGGCGTGCTCGTGTGCGCGGCCGACCACGGCCACGCCCGCCGCGGCACCAGTCTGTTCGACGCGCAGGTCTCGGCGCAGGTGACCGCGGCGGCGGCGCGCGGCGAGACCGCGGTCGGCGTGCTCGCGCGCCGCGGCGGCCACGAGCTGCTCGTCGCCGACGTCGGCCTCGCCGGACCGACGCCCGCCGGCGTGTGCGACGAGAAGGTCGCGGCCGGGACCGCCGACATGCTCGACGGCCCGGCGCTGACCGACGCGCAGCTCGACGCGGCGCTCGCAGCCGGCGCGCGACTCGCCGGCGAGCTGGCCGAGCGCGGCGTCGACTGCCTCGTGCTCGGCGAGATCGGCATCGGCAACACCACCACGACGGCTGCGCTCGTCAGCGCGCTCACGGGCGCAGCCGCCGCGCTGACGGTCGGCCGCGGCACCGGCGTCGACGCTGCGGGACTGGAGCGCAAGTGCGCCGTCATCGCGGCCGCGATCGAGCGCCACGGCGCGCCGCTGCCCGCGCGCGCGGCGCTGCTCGCGGTCGGCGGGCTGGAGCTGGCCGCGCTCGCCGGCGCAACGATCGAGGCGGCGCGGCGCGGGCTGCCAGTGCTGCTCGACGGCTACGCCGTCGGCGCCGCCGCACTCGCCGCCGCCGGGCTCGACCCCGGCGTCGCGGAGGCGCTGATCGCCGGCCACCGCTCCGCCGAGCCGGGCCACGCGCTCGTGCTCGCCGAGCTGGGACTCGAGCCGCTGCTCGACCTGCGCCTGCGCCTCGGCGAGGCCTCCGGAGCGCTGCTC
>DATNAP010000064.1:0-2777 GCA_035572475.1 Conexibacter sp.
GGCGACGCCGGCGTCGTCCACTCCACGCCCAACCTCGCGACGCTCGAACGCGCCGCCGAGCGGCTGCGCGCCGCCGGCCGCGGCGACATCGAGGTCAACGCCCCCGGGACGACCTCGCTGCGCACGCTCGTGATGCTCGCCGACGCGGGCGCCACGCAGGTCGAGCCCGGACACGCGCTGACCGGAACGACGCCGTGGCACGCGGTCGAGGATCTGCCCGAGGTTCCCGCGATGCTCTACCTCAGCGAGGTCTCGTACCATCACGCCGGCCGTGCGTACTGCTTCGGCGGCGGCCTCTACATCGACCCGGTGTTCCCCGACTACCAGGTGCGCGCGCTCGTCGGCCGCGACGCCGACGAGGCGCTCGCCACGCGGGTCGACGCGTTCCTGCCCCCGCCCGCGGCGATCGACTACTACGGACAGCTCGACCACGCGGCTGCGCGGTCCGGCGACACCGTCATCTTCGGCTTCCGCGCGCAGGCGTTCGTGACGCGCGCGCTCGTGGTGCCCGTCAGCGGCGTCGCGTCCGGCGCGCCGCGCGTGGAGGGCGTCTGGACGAGCGACGGCCTCGCGGCCTCGATGGGCGGCGTGCGATGAGCACGACGACGCCGCTCGGCGCCGTGATGGCCGAGGAGATGGGACAGCAGCCGGACGTGCTGCGGCGGCTGCTCGCGCAGCGGCCGGCGATCGAGGCGGCGCTGCGTGCGGCCGCGCCGTCGCGTCCGGCGGGGATCTCGCTGCTCGCGCGCGGCACGTCGGACCACGCGGCGATCTACGGCCGCTACCTGCTCGAGGCGGCGACGGGCGTGCCGGTCTCGCTGGTGGCGCCGAGCTTGTGGACCCGCTACGAGCGGCATGCGGACCTCGGCGGCCACCTGCTGATCGCCCTCAGCCAGTCGGGCCGCACACCGGAGATCGAGCGCGTCGTGCGCGTCGCGCGCGCGGGCGGCGCGACCGTCCTCGCGATCACGAACGAGGGCGACTCGCCGCTCGCGAACGCGGCGCAGCACGTCGTCGCGCTGCGCGCCGGCCTCGAGCGCGCGGTACCGGCGACGAAGACGTTCACCGCGCAGCTCGCCGCGATCGCGCTGGTCGCCGGCGCGCTGGCGCCCGGCGGGCTCCCCGAGCTCGACGCGCTCGCGCAGATCCCCGCCTTGCAGGAGGAGCTGCTGGAGGACGGCGAGCGGGTCGCGCCGATCGCGGAGCGGCTCGCGGCCGCGCGCGCGGTCGTGACGGTCGGCAGCGGCTTCCTCTACGCGGTCGCGCTCGAGTCGGCGCTGAAGCTGCTGGAGACGACGTCGCTGCCGGTGCTCGCGTACTCGGCGAGCGACTTCGTGCACGGGCCGGTCGCCGTCGCGGGACCGGACGTTCCGGTCGTCTGCTTCGCGACCGACGGTCCGGTGCGCGCCGACGTCTCGGCGGCCGTGGCGGCGGCCGCCGGGCGCGGCGCGCCCGTCGCATGGGTCGGCCCGCGGCCCGCCGAGGCGGAAGCAGAGCATGTCCCGGTCCCCGGGGACGTTCCGGAGATGATCGGCGGGCTGCTGCACGCCATTCGCGCACAGCAGCTCGCGTTGGAGGCCAGCCGCGCGCTCGGGGTCGACCCGGACGCGCCGCGCGGCCTTCGGAAGGTGACGCCGACGACATGAGCGCGGCGGCGCCATGTCACGTAGGAGGATGAGAAAGCTGTCGACGCAATTGGAGCAGGTGAAGCGCGAGGCCCCGGCAGGGGCGCTCCCGCTCGTTGCACTGTGGCACAAGGCCAGGGTGAATCGGGCGGCCGTCTCGCGGCTGGCCGTCTATCCCAGCCTGGTGGTGATCTTCGGCGTCTTCGCGCTGGCGCTGCGGAACCGCGGGTTCCTCAGCACGCTGAACCTGCTGAACATCGCCTCGCAGGCCGCGCCGATCGCCATCATGGCGGTGGGCGCCGTGTTCGTCCTGTCGGCCGGCGAGATCGATCTGTCGATCGGCGCCGTGGTGGCGGTGTCCGCGCTCTCGACGGCGTCCGTGCTGCAGGACCATGGCCTCCTGCTCGGCTTGGCCGCGGGCGCCGCGGTCGGAATCGGCACAGGGTTCCTCAGCGGAGCGCTCGTCACGCGGCTGCGCGTGCCGTCGTTCCTCGTGACGCTCGCGATGATGGAGATCGCGACCGGCGTCGCCCGCCGGATCCACGACCTGCAGTCGGTGTCGGTCACGAACACCGCGTTCCTGCGCTGGTTCGGGTCCGGGCAGATCGGCCAGCTCTCGGGCGTGGTGGTGTGGGCGGCGGCCGTCGCCGCGATCGGCGCGGTCGTCTACCGACACACGCGCTTCGGCGCGCACGTCCGCGCGGTCGGCGACAGCCGGCGCGCCGCGGCGAGCGGCGGCATCAACGTCGCGCGCGTGCGCATCGCGGTCTTCACGATCAGCGGCGCCACGGCGGCGCTCGCCGGCATCCTCTACGCGGGCCGCATCCAGGCGGCGCAGTACACGCTGGGGACGAACGACCTCTTCACCGTCATCGCGGCGGTGATCATCGGCGGCACGAGCCTGTTCGGCGGCAGCGGCTCGGTGCTCGGCGCGGTCGTGGGCGCGCTGCTGCTCGCGACGCTCAACAACGGCCTGATCCTGTTCGGGCTCAACGTCGCGGAGCAGACGATCGCGCTCGGGCTGATCATTCTCGCCGCCGTCATCATCGGACTGCGAGAGCAGGGTGAGTGAGATGCGCGACACGACCACGTCCGCGGCCACGGTGGACGGCGCAGCGCAGGCGCCGTCCGTCTTGCGGCTCGCGGGGATTC
>DATNAP010000065.1:0-126261 GCA_035572475.1 Conexibacter sp.
CTTGCCGCACGGCCGTTCACGCCGAAGGGCGAGCGGCCGCTGGCGCTGTCGAACTCGTTCGGCTTCGGCGGTCACAACGTCGTTCTCTGCCTGGAGGGGGTCGCATGAGTGCCATCGCCGTTCCCGAGACCGCGCCCGCGCGCCTGACGCCGCCCGAGCGACTGGAGCTGCTGTGCGACGCCGGCTCGTTCGAGCCGATCCGCTCGGGCGTCGTCTCGCCGAAGCTGGGCGCGCGCGCCCGCGCGGGCGACGGCGTCGTCGGCGGGCTCGGGCGCGTCGACGGTCGCCCCGTCGCCTGCTACGCCCAGGACGTCTCGTTCCTCGGCGGCTCGCTCGGCGCCGCGCACGCCGACACGATCAACCGCGTGCTGTCGCTCGCCGGCCGCTCGCGCGTGCCGGTCGTCGGCTTCATCGAGTCGGGCGGCGCGCGCATGCAGGAGGGGACGGCGGCGCTCGGCGGCTACGGGCGGATCTTCCGCCACAACGTCGCGCTCTCGGGCGTCGTGCCGCAGATCTCGATCATCGGCGGCCTGTCGGCCGGCGGCGGCTGCTACTCGCCCGCGCTGACCGACTTCGTCGTGATGACGCAGGACGCGGCGATGTTCCTCACCGGCCCGGGCGTCGTGAAGGACGTGATGGGGGAGGACGTCAGCGCCGCCGAGCTGGGCGGCCACAAGGTGCACGATCGCAACGGCGTCTGCGACCTCGTGGTCGAGGACGACCGCGCCGCCGCCGCGCTCTCGCGCCGGCTGCTGTCCTACCTGCCGCAGCACAACGACGCCGGCCTGCCGCGCACGCTCGCGGTCGAGCCGGAGCTGGCCGACCCGGGCGCGGCGGTGCCGGACGACCCGCGCAAGGTCTACGACGTGCGCGACGCGATCGGCGGGATCGTCGACGGCGGCTCGCTGCTGGAGATCCAGCCGCGCTGGGCGCGCTCGATCGTGACCGCGTTCGCGCGCATCGACGGGCGCCCGGTCGGCGTGATCGCCAACCAGCCGCGCTTCCTCGGCGGCGTGCTGGATGCAGAGTCGTCACAGAAGGGCGCGAGATTCGTGCAGACGTGCGACGCCTACGGGATCCCTTTGGTGGTGCTCGTCGACACGCCCGGCTTCATGCCCGGCACGCGTCAGGAGCAGGCGGGCGTGATCCGCTTCGGCGCCTGCCTCGTGCGCGCGTTCGCGGCGGCGACCGTGCCGCGCGTGACGGTGGTGCTGCGCAAGGCCTACGGCGGCGCGTACATCACGATGAACTCGAAGGACCTCGGCGCCGACCTGGTGCTGGCGTGGCCGAACGCCGAGCTGGGCGTGATGGGCGCGCAGCCGGCGGTCGGGATCATCCACCGGCGCGAGCTGGCGGCGGCGTCCGACCCGGTCGCCGAGCGGGAGCGGCTGGCGGCCGCCTACGCGGACGAGCACCTCGGCGCGGACGTCGCCGCGGCCGCCGGGTTCGTCGACGAGGTGATCGCCCCGCACGAGACGCGGCGGCGCCTCGCGTGGGCCTTCGCGGCGATGGACGATCGGCGCGCGGGCGCCTTCATCGCGTGAGCGGTCTGATGGACCTCGCCGGCAAGCGCGTCCTCGTCACGGGCGTCATCACGAAGGACTCGATCGCGTTCGCGACGGCAGAGCAGCTTCAGCGCTGCGGCGCGGAGATCGTGCTGACCGGCTTCGGCCGCGCGCGCCGGCTGACCGAGCGGGCGGCGGCACGGCTGCCCAAGACGCCGGAGGTGCTGGAGCTGGACGTCAACGAGCCGGCGCACTACGGCCCGCTGGTGGACCAGCTGCGGCAGTGGTGGGGCGGCGTCGACGGTGTGCTGCACGCGGTCGCCTACGCGCCGGAGGACGCGCTCGGCGGGAACTTCCTGCATACGCCGCCGGAGAGCGCGCTGGCTGCGTTCCAGACGAGCGCGGTGTCCTTGAAGCAGCTCGGCGCGGCACTGCTGCCGCTGATGGAGCGCGGCGGCTCGATCGTCGGGCTCGACTTCGACGCGACCGTCGCATGGCCGATCTACGACTGGATGGGCGTCGCGAAGGCGGCGCTGGAGTCGACCTCGCGCTACCTCGCGCGCGACCTCGGCGCGCACGGGATCCGCGTGAACCTCGTCTCGGCGGGGCCGTTGCAGACGGTCGCCGCGGGCGGGATCCCCGGCTTCGAGCGGCTCGCCGACGCGTGGGGCCGCCAGGCGCCGCTGGGCTGGGACGTCACCGACCCGTCGCCCGTCGCGCAGACGATCTGCTTCCTGCTGTCCGACTGGTCACGCGCGATCAGCGGCGAGATCGTGCACGTGGACGGCGGCTTCCACGCGATGGGGACGGCGCTGGGGGAGTAAGGCGGCTCACGGATCCGTGAACGGCTGGATCGGGATGCCGTGGTCGTGCTCGCGCATCCCAAGCTCGTAGGTGGCGCCGCCGCTCACCGTCAGCGTGCGGGGCGGCGCGCCGGCGCGCTCGACCGTGAGCGTCATGTCGGCGATCGCGCAGTGCGCGGTGTGGTGCTGCGGGCCGGCGGGGTCGCTGTAGACCCACCCGACGACGTCGGTCCGCGGGGCTGAGACCTCGCCGCGCACGACGATCCCCTCGCCGGGGAGCGTGAAGCGCGCCCGCTCGGGATGCTCATCGATCTGCACCGCGCGCACCTTGCCGAGCCCGCCGAGGCGGTGGCGCACGCCGTCGAGCGAGAGGCAGCCGTTCGCGACCCACGGGGTCGTCCAGCGCCCTATCTTGATGCGGCCGATCGTCGCGTCGATCCATGCGTCCGGCTGCTCGGCAAAGGCCGTTCCGTGCAGCCAGATCCAGCGCTCGGCGTGCTCGGCGCCCCAGTTGTGGCCGATCATCCCGGGCCAGCCCTCGATCGCCGCCGTCCGGCCTCTCACGGTGACCGTGCCGCTCACGCGGACCGCCGGGCGCAGGCTGAGCGCCTTCGTGCGCGGCAGCTTCGCGCGGTACATCCAGTCGGACGGGAGGTAGGGGAACGGCGGCTCGCCGCCGTCGAAGCGCAGCTCCCACGAGGCGAGGTCGGGAATCTCGCCCGCGCAGCCGTCGGCGCCGATGCGCGCCTCGCCGATCCGCACCCACTCGCGCCCGCCGCTCGCGAGCTGCTCAGGCCCGGGCGAGACCTTCGCTGCGTGCGGGCCCTGCTCGTCGAACAGCGTCGCCCACAGCGAGCCGACCGGCACGCCCCCCGGCGGCTTGTGGACCGTGTAGCGCAGCCACAGCGCCCGCCGGCTCGCCGCATCCCCGCACTTCAGGTAGAAGCTCTCGTAATGCCCGGCGCCCACTTCGACGGCCGGGTAGCGCGCGTCCTCGGGTCGCATCGCGGCGCGACGGTATCAGCGCCCGGCGGGTGCGGGCGCCGCACGAATCGGCGGCGTCCGTCCCACGAACTTGCATCCGGCGGCGAAGTCGGCGGATTGGAAACGCAGTCGGCTCCCATCCGAGTCGCGTCGTCGCGTGCCCTAGCAGCTTCTCATCCTCGCCAGGGCTTGACACTCCACCTTGTTGGCTTATGCTCAGGTGGCAGGTTCGAATAGGGGGAGTGCAGGCAGGAAGCCAGCGCTTCGAACGCGGCCGAAAGGGGGACCGAGACCGCATCGGCGGAGCACGTGCTCGCGTCGTCAACTACACGTTCGCAACAGAAACGCGAGAACCCACATGGGCAATCACCGCAAGCTCGTGCTGGCCGCGATCATGGCCGCCGCCATCTTGGGAGCGGCCGTCAGCGCGGCATCAGCGAGGAATTTCGAAATCACGAATTGGGAAAGGGGCTTCAGAATAGTCTGGTCGACGTTCAGGATTGAAGCGGGGGGGAGGGAAGTCGCCTGTCCGATCACGTTGGAAGGCACCTTCTCAAGGCACACCTTCATAAAGAGCGCCGGCAACGAAATAGGGAGGGTGACCGCGGCGGGCAGCGGCACATGCGCGAGGGGAGGCCTGACGCTTCTAAGGGAAACCCTTCCGTGGGACGTCACCTATAATTCCTTCGGCGGAACGCTACCGAACATAGGCTCGATCACGGTCAACGTTTTCGATATGGCTTTTCAGACGAATATGGACGGAATAGTCTGCCTAGCGAGAACGATGAGTGAAAGACCGGGCCGCTTTGTCGCAGCTTTCACGGGCGCCAGCATTACCGGCGTCCAGGCGGAAGCCGCGGCCAGGATAGAAACGAGAGGCGGCTTCTTCTGCGTCATCGCGGGAGAAGCTTCCTTCTCGGGCAATACAAACAGCGTCACCGTAAGGGGTGGTACTGAAAGGATAAGCGTCAGGCTAATATAGCGTCTGGATTATTCGATTCAGCGGAACAGGTCCTCCGACGCCGGCCGCAGCAATGCGACGGCGCCGGGGCCGTCCTCGCGGGGCGGGAGGACGTGGCGGTGCAGGCCGGAGAGGACCACGACCGGTTGGCGGGAGTCCTTGCCGCGGGCGAGGTCGGCGGCGCCGGCGATCTGGTCGGCGAGCGCGATCCAGGTGGCGCGCAGCTCGCGGCCGACGCTGTCGCGGCGCCCGCGCCAGTCCTCCAGCGGCGCGATCCCGGCGGCGCCGATCGCGACGTCGATCTGGCCGTGGCGCCATGCACGGCCGAACGAGTCGGTGATCACTACCGCCGGCGCGATCCCCGTCAGCTCGCGCAGCCGCGCGCGCAGCGCCCGCGCGGACGTGTCCGGGTCGGTGGGGAGCAGGATCAGCGTCTCCGGCTCCCCGGCCGGCGCGTTCGAGGCGTCGACGCCGGCGTTCGCGCACACGAAGCCGTGGTGGGTGACGCAGATCAGCACGCCGCGCTCGGCTCGCAGCATCTCGCGCGTCTCGTCGAGCACGACCTGCACGTGGCGGGGGTCCTTGCCGTGCTCGGCCGCGAGCGCGTGCGCTCGCCCGCCGGCGACGACCTCGGCCAGCGGCCGGACACGTCCCTCAGCCTTCGAGACCGCCTTGTGCGCGATCGCGACGACGTCGCCGTCGCGCAGCGGCGCGCCCGCGGCGGCGATCAGCGCGGCGAGGTCCGCGCCTGCCGCGATCTCCGGCAGGCTGTCGAGTGCCCGGGCGGTCAGCATCAGCGGCTCGGCGCGCTCGTGCGCTGGAGCTGGTGGAGCATCCCGCGCGTGTGCGCGGCGCCGCCGCGGCTGGCCGCGAGGCGCTCCTGCAGGGCGACGAGGTCGTCCGGCGTGTCGACGTCGAGCGCGAGCGACGCGACCTCGACCACCTCGGCCGGCACCTCCGCCGCCTGCGCCAGCTCGAGGTGGCGTTGGAAGCTGCCCGGCCCGTAGCGCGGCTCGATCGCGTCGGGCGGCGAGAGCAGCAGCGCGTTCGTGCCGGTGCCGTGGCGGTCGGCGACGACCACGGCGTAGCGCTCGGCGGTCCGCGGCTTGCCGAGCAGCGTCTCCAGCTCGGCCGGGTCGAGCAGCGGGCAGTCGCCCGCGAGGCACAGCACCTGCGCGGCGCCGAGCTCGCGCGCGACGGCGGCGCCGCGCGCGACCGCCTGGTCCTGCCCGCTCTCGGCCGGGTCGTCGATCGCGCGCGCGCCGTAGCCCTCGGCGATCCGCTGCGCGCCCGCGTCGGCGCTCACGACGAGGATCTCGTCGATCGCCGTCACGCGCCGCAGGCCCGTCAGCACGTCGCTGAACATCGCCTCCGCGAGCGCGCGCCGCGCCCCGCTCGGGAGCGCGGCCTCGAGGCGCCGCTTCGCGGTCTTGAAGCGCTTGACCGGAAGGATCGCGACGGTCTGCATGAGGCGCCGTACGGTAGTGGTTGGGCGCGCGGACCGCCGTGCTCTGCGACGGGCCCCTCAGCCGGCGAGCGCGGTCGCGAACGCCAGCGTCTCGCGCGCGAGACGCTGGCGTCCGGCGCCGTCGGCCATCAGCAGGTCGGTCTCCAGCAGCGGCAGCCCGAGCGCCGTGGGCAGCCGCTCGTCGGCGACGATCCCGTCGAGCAGGTCGCCGTAGATCGCCGCGACGCCGGTCGCGCTCGCCGGCTGGCCGCTCCACGCGAGGCACGCCGCAGTGGGGCCCTTGAGCACCTCGCCGCCGACGATCGGGCTGACGGCGACGACCGGCGCGCGCGCCGCGCGCAGCGCCTCCCGCATCCCCGCCATGGCGAGGATCGGGCCGATCGAGACGATCGGGTTCGACGGGCCGATCACGATCGCGCGCGCCCGCGCGAGCGCGTCGAGCACCTCCGGCGTGGGCCGTGCCGCCTCGATCCCCTCGAACGCCACGTCCTCGACCGGACCGGCGCCTCTGCCGAGGATCATCCACTCCTGGAACGGCCACTCGCGTCCGTGCGCGCGCACGCGCGTGCGGACCGGCTCGTCGCACATCGGCAATACACGGCCGGGGATCTCCAGCGCGCTGCCCAGCTCTGCGATCGCCTCGGTCAGGCGGGCGCCCTCGGCGAGCCGCCGCGCTCGCTCGATCCCGATCGCGAGGTCGCGGTCGCCGACGTTGAACCACACCTCGCGCCCGAGCGCGCGCAGCCCGTCCATCACGTGGAAGGTGTCGCCGGCGAGGCCCCAGCCGCGCTCGTCGATGCGGTCGGCGAGCCAGAAGCTGACGAGGTCCGGATCGGGGGAGACATGCGCGCCGTAGAGCTCGACGTCGTCGGCGGTGTTCGCGATCACGACGAGCGCGTCGGCGCCCACCACGTCGGCCATCCCGCGCGCGAGCTTCGCCCCGCCGGTGCCGCCGGCGAGCACCACGACGGGTGCGATCACGGCAGCCCGACGATCCGGATGCCGGCCGTGACCTTGTGGCGGACGTTGATCGAGATCGTCAACGCGGTGAGCTGCTCGACGATCCGCGCTAGCTCCAGGCGGCCGGCGTCGACCGGGCGCAGGCCGGGGATCCGGCGGATCAGCTCGGCGACGCGCTCCTTCGCCGCGGCGTCGTCGCCGCAGATCAGGGCATCCTCGTCGAAGCGGTGGTCGAGGTCGGCGAGGTGTCTGGCGGCGACGGTGTGCAGGCCGGCGACGACCGTCACGCCGTCGGGGACCAGCTCCTGCGCCTGCTGCGCGGCGGAGCCCTGCGGGACGCCGAGCGTGCGCGTCGGGCGCCCGCCGACGGCGGTCGCGAGCGGCACCGTGACGTCGAGCAGCAGCGTGCCGGGCCGCAAGGCGTCTCTGATCGATCTGAGCGTGCTCGCCTGGCTCGCGAACGGGACGGAGAGCACGACGAGGTCGGATGCGGCGGCGGCTTCCGCGTTCTCGGCGCCCCGCACCTCCGCGCCGGGCACGGCCGCTCGCACGCGCTCGGCGGCCTCTGCTGCGCGGGCGGCGTCGCGCGAGCCGATCACGATCGGCACGCCGCCGGCGTGCGCCAGGCGCAGCGCGAGGCCGAAGCCGAGGTCGCCGGTCGCGCCGACGATCGTGACGGGGGAGGGGGGCATGGCGCGCCGGAGGCTATCGACCCGCGGTCAGGCGGCGAGCAGGCCCGCGACGCCGTCTGCGTCCGGCGTGACGTGGGCGATCGAGTCGAGCTCGGCGAATGCCGCGTCGGCGGACACGACCGCGCGCGCGCCGGTCGCGGCCGCAGCAGCGACGAGCACCGCGTCGAACGCTCCGAGCCGCTCCGAGCGCTCGTACCACGCGAGCCCGCGGACGAGATCCTCGGCGCTCGGCTTCAGCAGCGGCGCCAGCAGCTCTGCGTAGTCGCAGCCGAGCCGGGCGGCGTCCTCGCGCCCGCGCCGCCGCGCGCGCACGTGGACGAACTCCTGGATCGCCTCGGCCGTCGTCGTCGCGGCGACGACGCGCTCGGCGACGGCCTGCAGGAGGACGCGGCACGGGTCGCGCAGCGGATGGTCGGCGCCCTTCGCGTACACGAGCACGGTCGTGTCGAGAACGATCATGCGCGCTGGCTGCGCAGCGCCTCGAGCTCCGAGCGCAGATCGGCGACGTCCGGCACGGTCATGTCGGGCGCGTCGAGGAGGCGCCGCGCCGCATCGGCGCGGCGCCGGTCCGCGCTCGGCAGGCCGCGGTCGATCGCGTCGCGGATGACCGCCGCGACCGACACGCCGCGCTCGCGCGCGGCGGCGTTGACGCGCTCATGCCGGTCGTCGTCAAGCAGGATCTGGAGTCGATGATGAAACATGCACATACAATAGCATGTGCATGTTCGCCTCAGCGACCCGCGAACTGCGGCTGCCGCCGCTCGGCGAGCGCCTGCGCACCCTCGGAGAAGTCCTCCGACTGCGCGCACAGCTGCTGCGCCGCAACCTCCTGCTCGAGCGTCGCCGCGAGCGCGGGCTTGGCGGCCGCGTCGAGCACGCGCTTCGCGAGCCCGACCGCGATCGGCGCACACGCCAGCAGTTCGTCGACCAGCTGCTGCGTCACCTCGTCCAGCTCCTCCGGCGACGCGACGCGGTTCACGAGCCCGATCCGCTCGGCCTCCTCGGCGCCGATCAGCTTCCCGGTCATGATCAGCTCCTTCGCGCGCCCCAGCCCGACGACCGCCGGCAGCCGCGAGGAGCCGCCGACGTCGGGGATCAGGCCGACGCGCGTCTCCGGCATGCCGATCACCGCGTCAGCCGCCATCACGCGCAGGTCGCACGCGAGCGCCAGCTCCATCGCTCCGCCGATGCAGCCGCCGTGGATCTGGCAGATGACGGGCTTCGTCATCTCCTCGGCGAGGTTCCACGCGTCGAGGATCTCGCGCCGGAACGGCCGCAGGTTGGCGGGCTCGCTCGCCAGGCCGCCGAGCGCGCCGAAGTCCATCCCGGACGAGAACATCGCGCCCGCGCCGCGCAGCACGACGCAGTGCACGTGGGGCTCAACGGACGCCTCCTTCAGCGCCGCGCCGATCGCCAGCACGAGCTCGCCGTGCATCGCGTTGCGCTTCTCGGGGCGGTTGAGGATCAGGTGGCGGACCGCGCCGCGGTCCTCGGTCTCGACGAGTGCCATGGGGCCTCCGGGCGTGCAGGTGGGCGGTGGCCGTCGAGGCTAACGGTCGTCGGCCTGCTCGCGAGGCAGCTCGCGCGGGCGCGCGCCGCCGCGGCCCAGCCGCGCCTCGTCGCGATGGTGCCGGCGCTCGGCGCGGCCCCCCGGTCCCAGCTCGCCCCACGTGCGGAAGGCGATGCGGATCACCATCACCAGCACGACCCACCGCGGCCAGAAGTCGCCGTCCGCGCCGGTCGCGAGCCAGATCGCGATCGCGGCGGCGGTGACGAGCAGCGCCTGGCCGACCGCGTGCACGAGCCTCCGGCGCGCGATCTCGCGGTGCTCCGAGCGGGCGGGCGGCTTGGACGCACTCGCGGCGCCCGGTGCCGGCAGGTCGCGCAGCAGCGTGTCGAGCTGCGAGACCGTGAGCGCCGCGTAGGCCACGTCGAGGCGCTCGTCGAGCTCCTCCGGCGTGAGACGGCCGGCCCCGGCGTGATCGCGCAGCAGGGTGGCGGCGCGCTCGCGCTCGGCGTCGGACGCGCGCAGGGCGGGCGGATCAGAGGGCTGCTCGCCATCGGTCATGTGCGCGATGGTACGAGACGACGGGCCGCGGCGGTTCGGCGACGCGGTCGTTCGCCCGCAGCACCCGCGCCATCGCGACGGCGCGCCGCGTTACGCTGGCGCCTGATGGCTGAGGCGAACGACCTGCGCGCCCTCACCGACCAAGGCGTCGCGGCGCTGACCCCGCACCCGCATCGCGGGGACCTGATCGCGGCGGGCGCGGTGCCGCTCGCGCTCGGCATGCTGCTCGTGAACGTGCGCTTCCAGGGGCAGTGGGGGACCGGGATCCTCTTCGTCCTGACCGCGCTCGCCTGTGGGCTCGTGCTGGGGATGGGACTGCTCTCGCCGCTGGAGGACGAGCGGCCGCGTGCCTACCAGCAGGTGCTGCTGCTTGCCGGGCTGGCACTCGGGTTCGTCGCGCTGCTGCGCCTCGCCCATCTGCTCGGCGCCGACAGCCCGCTCGCCGGCGCCGGCTCGCGCATGTGGATCGCTTTGGTCGTGATGGGCGCTGCGGCCTGGGCCGCGCATGCGCGCCGCAGCGCGATCTGCGCGCTGGTCGCGGCGCTCGCCGGGCTCGTCGCCGTGCTGTCGTTCGTGATGTGGGCGTTCGAGCCGTCTGGCCCGGCGACGATGCGCTGGGTGCTGCTCGCGTTCGCGATCGTGCTCGTGCTGACGGCGCTGGCGCGTCGCGACGTCGAGCGGCGCGAGTCCGTGTACCTGATCGACGCGGCCGGCGTCGCGATCCTCGCGCTGGGCGTGACGTTCCTGGGTGCTGCGATCGTCGCTTACTCGCCGATCCCGGCAAGCGTTCTGCGCTTCGTCGGCATCCCGGCGAGCGTGCCGGGCGGCGGCTGGAAGCTGGTGCTGCTCGCCGCCGGGCTCGGCCTCGTCGCGTACGCGGGCGTCGACCACGAGTCGGGCCCGGCCTATCTCGGCGCGTTGATCCTGCTCGTGTTCGTCGCGCTCGTGGGGATCCCGGGGGTCGCCGGCGCGAGCCTGTGGTTCTGGCCGCTCGTGCTGGTGCTGCTCGGCGGCGTCGCGATCGGCGCCGGCCTGCGGCCGCGCCGCGAACTGCCGCCGGAGCCGCGCGGAGCGAGTGGGGGCGGGGACGCGCCGACGCAGCCGCTGCCCGGCCCGGGCGCGCGCGGCCCCGGGCCGACCCGTCCCGTCCGGCCGGGCGGCCTGTGGGCCTCCGAGTTGCCGGGCGGCGACGAGGGCGCGTGACGCCGGCCGTCAGGATCGCACTTCGACGAACCCGGCCGCGCTGAAGTCGCCGTCGAACGCGAGCGCCTCGCGCATCCGGCGCCGCCGCATGACCGCGAAGCTCGTGGCATCGACGAACGAGTACTCGCGTTCGTCGCGGCGGTTGAGCCACCGCCACGCGTCCTGCTCTTCCTCGGCGTCGACATGGACGACGGTGAGCGTGGGGATCGCGCGGACGGATCGGTTGCATGCGACGGCTCGTTCGTGACCGAATCTCCGCCGAATCCACGTCCAGGTCTCACCGACGACATGGTTACTGGTGAGCAGCGGGCCGAGACCATCTCTCGCCAGCCTCTGCGCTGCGGCGAAGTGGCGATCCTCCTCGGACAGCAGCGCGATCCAGAACGACGTGTCGACGAACCTCACGGACGGCCGTAGACGATGTCGTCGATCGACTGTGAGTCGTCTCGGCTGCCGCCTTTCAACATGCCCGCCATGCTCAGCAGCGCCTCTGTCCCGTCCGCGGCGGACCCGTACCGCTCTGCGACGACCTCGCGGATGAGCGCGGCCTTCGACGTGCCCTGCTGCGCCGCCGCGACCGCGAGCGCGTCGTCGAGCTCCTCTTCGATGTGGATCTGCAAACGCTTCATTCTTCGAACCCTACATCGGTCGTCTACCACATACATCTGTTTTCCGGAAGCGATCGACGCGGTACGGTCCGCGCGGGATGAGCGCCGACGCGGCTCAGCGGCTCATGGGCGAGGCAGTCCGCTGCGACGGCCTGGCGCAGCAGGCGCTGCTGCGCGGGGACGCAGCCCGTTCGCGCACGCTCTTCCGTGCCGCCGCCGAGCGCTACCGGGCGTCGTGGGAGGGGGCCGGCCCGGACGCGTTCGGCCGCCTGATCGGGCTGCTGAAGTCGTCGATCCTGTCAGGCGAGGGGGGACAAGCCGCGGCGTACGTGCGCGAAGCGCTGGGCGACAGATGCGACACGCCGGCTTCCGCATATGCGCTGGCGCTCGCCGCGCTCGCACAGGGCGACGACGAGGCGGCGCTGCCCGCGGTCGAGGGCATGCGCGCCGGCGGGGAGGCGTTTGCGCAGACAGCCGACGCGCTGCACGCGCTCGCGGTTGGCGACCGGAATGCCTACGCGAAGGCGGTCACCGCGATCGTCGCCGACTTCGCGGCGCGCCAGGAGCACCTGACCGGCGTCGCCTTCGCCGACACCGCTGTGATGCTGGAGCGGCTCGCCGCGCCGCGCGGGGTGGCGGTCAGGCCGGCGTCCGCCGTCATGCCGGTGCTCGGCTGAGGGGGCGCGGCCCGTCGGCGCGGGCGCGCCTGCGTGGCCGGTACGCTGCGCCGCGATGGACCGCACCGACCTCGCCTTCGCCGGAATCGCCCGCCACGCCGCGCTCGTGCGCGCCGGCGAGGTCTCCCCGCGCGAGTTGGTCGAGCTGTATCTGGAGCGGATCGAGCGGATCGACCCCCAGCTCAACGCGGTCCGCGTCGTGTTCGCCGAGCGCGCGCTCGCCGAGGCCGAGCAGGCCGCCGGCCGCCGCGGCGCCGGCGACGAGCGGCCGCTGCTGGGCGTGCCGGTCCTGATCAAGGACGACGTCGACGTCGCCGGCGTCGTGACGTGCAAAGGCAGCGGCGCCGAGGACCGCCCGGCCGCCGACGACGCCGAGGTCGTCAAGCGCCTGCGCGGCGCCGGCGCGATCGTGCTCGGCAAGACGCACACGCCCGAGCTGATGCAGTGGCCGTTCACCGAGTCGGCCACCTGGGGGATCACGCGCAACCCCTGGGACCTCGACCGCTCGCCGGGCGGATCCAGCGGCGGCTCGGGCGCGGCCGTCGCCGCCGGCCTCGCCGGCGCCGCGCTCGCCAGCGACGGCGCGGGGTCGATCCGCATCCCGGCGGCCTGCTGCGCGCTCTACGGCCTCAAGCCGCAGCGCGGGCGAATCCCGACGGCTCCCTACGAGGATGGCTGGCAGGGCCTCACGACCGTCGGCTGCGTGACGCGCTCGGTCGGCGACACGGCGCTGTGGTGGGATGTGGTGGCCGACCGCACCGACGACGGAGGGCAGGGCTCCTTCGCAGAAGCGGCGGCGCGCGAGCCCGGCAGCCTGCGGATCGCCTGCGCGACGAACAACCCGTTGTTCGCGCCGCTGTCGACGCCGCAGCGCGGCGCCTACGAGGAGACGATCGCGCTGCTGCGCTCGCTCGGCCATACGGTCGCGGAGATCAAGGTCCCCTACGCCGACCTGTTGACCGAGATCGTCCCCCGCTACCTGCGCGGCGTCGCCGACGACGCGGCGATGCTCGCGCATCCGCACCGGCTCGAGCGCCGCACGCGCGCCATGGTGCGGATCGGGCGGATGCTGCCGGGTCCGGTCCTCGCGCGTGCGCGCGCGCACGAGGCCGCGACGGCGCGGCGGCTCGGCCAGGTCTTCGCCGACCACGACGTGCTCCTGACCCCGGGAACCGCCCAGCTGCCGCTGCCGATCGGCAGATACGAGGGCCGCGGCGCGCTGTGGACGTTCAACGGCGTGGCGCGCTACACGCCCTACACGCCGGCGTGGAACGTGACCGGCCAGCCGGCCGCGTCGGTCCCGGCCGGCTTCACGGCCGACGGCGTCCCGCTCGCGGTGCAGCTGGTCGGGCGCCCGCACGACGAGGCGACCCTGCTGTCGCTCTCCGCTCAGCTCGAGGCGGCGCGGCCGTGGGCCGACCGGCGTCCGCTGCTCGCGGCGTGAGCGAAGGCGAGCTGCTCGACGTCGCCCGCGCGGCGGCGCGCGCCGCGGCCGATGAGCTGATCGCGCGCTACGAGCACCCCGTCGAGGGCTTCGGCACGAAGACGACCGCCACCGACCCCGTCTCCGACGCCGACCGTGCCGCCGAGACGGCGATCCGGCGCGTGCTCGCCGCACATCGTCCGGGCGACGCGATCCTGGGGGAGGAGGGCGGCGAGACCGCCGGAGACGGCGGCGTGCGCTGGATCGTCGATCCGCTCGACGGGACGGTCAACTACCTCTTCCGCTATCCGCAGTGGTCCGTGAGCGTGGCGGCGGAAGACGCGGACGGGACGATCGCCGGGGTCGTGCTCGACGTGCTGCGCGACGAGCAGCTGAGCGCGGCCCGCTCTGGGTCGCTGCTGCTCGACGGGGCGGCGGTCGCGGGCCGTCCGCGCGCGGCCACACTCGACCTCGCGCTCGTCGCGACCGGCTTCGCCTACGACGCGGCGGTGCGGGCGCGGCAGGCGGAGGTGCTGCAGCGCGTCCTGCCGCGCGTGCGCGACGTGCGCCGGGGCGGCAGCGCGGCGCTGGACCTCGCGTGGACGGCGCTCGGCCGCTGCGACGCCTATTGGGAGCGCGGCGTGAAGGCGTGGGACGTCGCCGCCGGTGCGCTGCTGTGCGTCCGCGCCGGGCTGGAGCTGCACGAGCTGGCGCCCGCGGACGGGATGCCGGCAGGCTTGCTCGCCGCGCCGCCGGCGTTCGCCGGCGAGCTGCTGGCGCTCGTCGGCTGATCGCTCGCCGCAGTCCACGTACACTCTGGTCCCCACCGGGGCGGTGGCGGAATGGCAGACGCGGTCGCCTCAAAAGCGACTGTCCGCAAGGACGTGCGGGTTCGAATCCCGCTCGCCCCATCGAGACCCGAACGACCGCCACAAAACGCGCGCCATGGCTCGGGCGCTCGCCAGCCGCCGGTGTCTCTCTTCGCGGCGATGGAGCTTTGACCGCGTGCTCCGCGGTGCGCGACGCTCGCCCGGGAGGCCGTTCGCTCAGGTCGGCGTCGTCGCTGGCAGGGAAAGGAGGGGACGCTGCGACGCCGCGCTTGACCTTCGTGCCGCAGCAGCACGTCTGCTGGGCCCTCTGCACAGAAAGGAACCAACCACATGCGCTTTCGCAGCAAACTCTGTCCGCCCCTCACGCGCCTGCATGGGTCGCCCGGACGGCGAGGGTTTCAGCAGACACGCTAGCGTCCGGTAGATGCACGCCGCAGTCCTGCACGAGTACGGCGCGACGCCGGTGCATGAGGCGTTCGAGGAGCCGGTCGCGGGGGAGGGGCAGGCGGTCGTGGAGGTGGCGGTCGCGAGCGTCAACCCGGTCGACGTGCGCAAGGCGTCGGGCGCCTACCTGTCCGGCCCGCCGCCGCTGCCGTCGGTCGTGGGGACGGAGGGCGTCGGGCGGACCGACGACGGGCGCCGCGTCTACTTCGACGCGCCGATCGCGCCGTTCGGCGCCTTCGCCGAGCGCGTGCTCGTGCACGCGGGCGGACCGCTCGAGCTGCCGGACGAGATCGACGACGGCGTCGCGGCGGCGCTCGGCATCGCCGGGCTCGCCGCGTGGCTGCCGCTCGCCTGGCGCGCGCAGCTGCGGCCGGGCGAGACGGTGCTCGTGCTCGGCGCGACCGGCGTCGTCGGGGCGCTCGCCGTCCAGGCCGCGCGGCTGCTCGGCGCGGGCCGGGTCGTCGCGGCCGGGCGCGACGCGGACATGCTCGCGCGCGCGGGCCAGCTCGGCGCCGACGCGACGGTCGACCTCCGCGACCTCGACGGCGCCGATCTCACGAACGCCTTCCGCAAAGCGGCCGCCGGCGACATCGACGTCGTGCACGACCCGCTGTGGGGCGCGCCCGCCGCAGCCGCGGTCGAGGCGCTCGGCGTCGGCGGGCGGCTCGTGCAGCTCGGCCAGTCGGCCGGCGCCGAGGCGACGCTGTCCTCCGCGGCGATCCGCGGCCGCCACCTCGACGTCCGCGGCTATCTCAACTTCCTCGTCCCCGCCGACGTGCGTCGCGCGGCGTACCGCACGCTGATCGAGCACGCCGCGGCCGGGCGGATCGCGATCGAGCTGGAGCGGATCCCGCTTGCGCGGGTCGCGGACGCGTGGGAGCGCGTCCAGCGCAGCACGCACCGCAAGCTGCTGCTGGTGCCCTGAGCCGCGGCGTCAGCGAACACCGCGCACGGCGCGGCGGTCGAGCCGGCCGACCGGACGCTCCACCTCGACGTGCCAGTCCTGACGGAAGCCCTGGAGCGTGAAGAAGATCAGCAGCGCCTGCAGCGGCACGAGCAGGAGCGTGACGACGCCGAGCGTGTGCGAGTGCAGGCCGGTCGTGCCGAAGACGGATTCGGGCGTGGCGAAGCCGGCCTTGTCGCGGTCGAACCACTGCGGCCCGGCGATGACGGCGAAGATCCCGAGGATGATCGCGAGCGCGGTGACGACCGGCAGCGGGCCGCGGTTCCACTGCGCCACGTAGTACGCCATCACGAGGTAGATCACGACGTAGAGGAGCTGCAGCGCGCCGCCGCTCTGGAGCATCGACCAGCCGCCGAGGATGACGACGAGCATCAGCGCGACGGAGATCAGCAGCAGCGCGACCACGATCGCGCGGGTGGTCTTCGACGACGCCTTGTCGCGGTTGGGGCGCTCGATCACGTAGCCGGCGTCCATCGACCATGGACCCTACAATCCCGCGCGCCGCTACGGTGTCAGTTGCGGGTGTGGCGAAACGGTAGACGCGCCGGCCTTAGGAGCCGGTGGCCAGGTAGAGGCCGCTGTGGGTTCGAATCCCTCCACCCGCATCCCCCACGTCGTCGGACGGTCCCGGGCGCCCTCATCGGCTGCCCTCGCCGCCCGGCGCCGCTTGCGAGGCCACGTCGGCTGCGGCCCACGCGCGGCGCGCGAGCAGCGGGTCGAGCTGGCAGAGGACGGCGTCGGCGGCCGCTCGCAACGCGTCGCACAGCGCCGTCAGGCGAACGAGCAGGTCGGCGGGGACGTCGGCGGGCGTGCGCTCGATCTGAGCGTCGGGCAGGTGCGCCATGTCGATCCGGTCGACGAGCAGCGCGACGTACGCGGCTGTGCCGCGGAGGCTCGCGTACAGCGCGAGGACCACCGACTCCGGCGCCGGTGACGCTCTCCGGAGGTGCGGCCGGACCGCTTCGCTGCTCAGCTCGTCGCGCATGGCTGTGTGTGGTCGTGCCGGCGGGAGGAGGGGAGCGCGCCGCGGGTCGAGCGGCGCGCCTCCCTCCTCGCCGCGCCGACGCTGGAGCGGAGGACCTGTCCTCTGCCTCGGACGGGACCCGGCGAGTGGGGGAATGCCGCCTGATCCCGTCGAGCGTGGAGCGCACGCTAGTTCGCGCCGCGCGGCGCGCATATCCCTGCGCGGCAATACTCCGGCGCAGGGGGTCTGCGGCGCCCGTCAGGCGCGGCGCTGGCCGTAGACCGCGCGCCACGCCCCCAGGACCGGCAGCAGCAGGCGCACGAGCGACCCGCCGGCCTCGACGAGCGACGCCGTCGTCGCGCGCAGCTCGGGAGCGCGCGCGCTCTCCTTCGAGAGGTAGAGCGCGATCATGCAGCCCACGATCACGACGTGCCGGTGGCCGTCGCGCAGTTCGGCAGCAGCGGCGAGCGCGTGGCGGATGCTCTCGCGCACGCGCGCGACCGCGGCGTCGCGGTCCGCGTAGTGCGCGATGTAGGCGTGGTTCCCGCTGGCCCGGTCCTCCGCCTGATCGGCGTAGCTGTCGAGCATCGTGGTGGCGAGCGCGATCCACGGCCAATGCGCGCCGTACGCCGCCGCGAGGTCGTGCTCGGGGACGTCGGGCTCGGCCGCGAGCGTCAGCAGCGCGTGCACGACGAGCGTCGCGCTGGCCGCGCCGCTCAGCTCGAACCAGCGCAGCTCGCGCTCGGCGGGGAACTCGCGCGCCGCCCAGGCGCGCAAGGCCGCGTCGCGTCGCGCGGGGTCCGGCTCGTGGTTGATCCCCAGCACCAGCGCGCGGCGCGCCTCGCGCCGCACGAGCGGGCGCACGTGCTCGAACGAGGGGAGCGCGCGGCAACCGGCGCGACAGGCGTTGACGAGCGCCGGCAGGTAGCCGCCGTCGTCCTGCCATGGATGATGGCGGTAGTAGTCGCGCAGCGGCCCGTCCGGATCGAGCGCGTCGGCGAGCGCGCGGTGCAGCTGCTCGCCGTTCGCGCGCGTCGGGCAGCGCTCGCTCACGCAGTCGAGGAAGTCGACGATCGTCTCGTAGGCGACGAGCAGCGCGAGCAGCCTGCGATCGCGGTGGCGGGGGAGGATCGTGAACAGCGCGGCCCCGTCGGCGTGCCCTCGCTTCGTGGCGAGCGAGCGCAGCGCGTCCTCGCGCAGCGGCGCGGCTGGAATCGACTCGGCCATCGCCCGCCATGCCCGTGTCTCGTGCGCGACCGCGGGCAGTCCCCACGACAGCTCGCGTGCTGCGCCGGCGACCAGCGCGCGAACCTGGCCAGGCGAGAGCGGCGTCGGATCGACGAGTCCCGCAGGCGGCATTCCCACGTCGCAGCCTAGTCAACGACCACCGATCGGAGGCGCTATGCCGCCGGAAGCACGCCGTGCCCGTTGATGATGTACGGTCCCGTTCACGGGAGCGGGGAGTGAGCGGGCTTTCGACAAAGCACGTCGTGCTCGGACTGCTGATCGAGCGGCCGGGCTACGGCTACGACCTGATCCAGCGCGCCAGATCGCGCTTTGGCTTCCTCGGCCTCTCGGAGAACTTCGTCTACCGCACGCTCGAGCGGCTCGAGCAGGACGGCTGGATCGAGGAGATCGGCGACAAGCGCGCGGGCGCCACCCGGCGCGGCGCGCCGCGCGTGATCTACCGCGCCACGCTCGTCGGTCGCACGCGCTTCAAGGCATGGCTCGCGGCGCCCAGCGAACGCGCGGTGCTGCGCGACGAGCTGCAGGCGAAGCTCAGCCTCAGCGATCCGGACGACCTGCCCGAGCTGCTGGCCGTCGCCGAGTCGCAGGCCGGCGAGTGCATCGCCGAGCTGGCGACGCTGCGACGGCCGGTGCTCGCGCACGTCGCCGAGCCGACGGTGCCGTGGCAGCACGCCGCCGTGATGATGGTCGACGACCTCAACGCCCGCTGGCTGCAGGCGCTGGTGGACTGGCTGAGCGCGATCTGCGAGCTGATCGAGGAGCGCATCGAGCGTTCCTCCGCCTCCGCCGGACCGCTTCGATGAGACCGCTGCTGGCGCTGGAGTCGGTCGGCAAGTCCTATCTGCGCGGCCCGCGCGAGCTGCACGTGCTCAGAGACGTCTCGCTCGACGTGCATCCCGGCGAGCTCGTCGGCGTCTACGGAGCACGCGCGTCCGGGAAGACGACCCTGCTGCGGCTCGCTGCGGGCTTCGACGCGCCGACGCGCGGCTGCGTCCGCTTCGACGGCGTCGACGTGCGCACGCTCGCGCGCGGGCAGCTCGCGCGCCTGCATCGCGAGGAGATCGGCTGGGTCGAGCGCGCGGGTCCCGAGACGCGCTCGCTGCCGATGCGGGTCTACGTGGCGCTCCCGCTCTATCGCAAGCTCGGACCGGCCGCGGCGCAGCGGCGCGCGCTCGCCGCGCTTGCGAAGGTCGGTGCGGAGGACGCCGCCGACGCGCACTGGTCGAGCCTGTCGGACACGGCGCGCATGCTCGTCGCGATCGCGCATGCGCTCGTGCGCGAGCCGCGGCTGCTGTTGGTGGACGACCCCACCGCCGGGCTCGGCATCGTCGACCGCGAGCGCGTCGTGGGACTGCTGCGCGTGGCCGCCGAGGACGAGAGACTGGGTGTGCTCATGGCGGTTCCCGACATGCCGGCGATGCTGCACGCGCACGAGGTGCGCTCGTTGAGTCGCGGGCGCTTGCTGGCGCCGGCCGACCCGGCTCCGACCGGCGGGAACGTCGTCGAGTTCCCCGGCGGCGAGCGGTCCGCCTGAGTGCTCCAGATCCGCGACCTCGTCAAGCACTACCGCTCCGGCGGTGGGGACGTCGTGCGGGCGCTGGACGGGATCTCGATGTCGATCGCGGCCGGCGAGCTGGTCGCGCTCTACGGGCCGAGCGGGTCGGGGAAGACGACGCTGCTGACGATCGTCGCCGCGTTGCAGCGCCCCGACGGCGGCGCGGTGCTCGTCAACGGCCGCGACATCACCGGGCTCTCGCCCCGCGATGCGGCCCGCTATCGCCGGCTGCAGCTCGGCTACGTCAGCCAGTCGCTCGACCTGATGCCGGGCGTGCCGGCGATCGACAACGCGGCGTTGAAGCTGTTCGACACGCGGATCGGCGTCCGCGAGGCGCATCGCCGGGTCACGCCGCTGATGGACCGCCTGGGCTTGGGCGAGCGCCTGCGGCATCGCTCCGAGCAGCTCTCGACCGGCGAGCGCCAGCGCGTGCTGATCGCGCGTGCGCTCGCGACCGGCCCGCAGCTCGTGCTCGCCGACGAGCCGACCGGCAGCCTCGACACGAAGCGCAGCCGCGAGGTCCTCACGCTGCTGACCGAGGTCTGCGACGAGCAGAACGTCGCGATGCTGCTTGTGACCCACGACCCGGAGGCGGCCGCGTTCGCGGACCGGGTGCACACGCTGACCGACGGCCGGCTCGCCGACGGGCACGGCGCGCCGGACGTGCTCGCCGCCGAGGAGAGCTGAGGTCGCGGTGCCGCTCAGCAGCCTCGTCCACCTCTACCGCGTGCGGCTGCGCTCGCGCCTCGTGCAGGAGCTGCTGGCGCTCGCCGGGATCGCCGTCGGCGTGGCGCTCGTGTTCGCGGCGCTCGTGGCCAACACGAGCCTCACCGGGGCGGTGCGCCAGCTCACCAGCGGCATCGTCGGGCAGACGCGCTTCGAGCTTGCCGCGCGCGGCCCGGAGGGCTTCGAGCAGCGCGTGCTCGCGCAGGTCGAGCGCCTCCCCGGCGTGCGGGCCGCCGCGCCCGTGCTCGAAGCGCAGGCGAACGTGATCGGCCCGCGCGGCAGCCGCTCGGTCGAGCTTCTCGGCGGCGATCCGCGCTTCGCGAGAATCGGCGGCGTCCTGTTGCGGCACTTCACGGCGGCCCAGCTCAGCCGGCAGCAGGCGCTTGCCCTGCCGGCGCCGATGGCGGACGCGCTCGACGTCTCGCTCGGCGAGCCGGTCCGCCTCCAGATCGGCACGCGGACCGTCGCGGTCCCGCTCGGCGCCGAGCTGCAGCAGCACGACATCGGCGCGCTGATCCACAGCCCGGTCGCGATCGCGCCGCTGCCGTTCGCGCAGCGCATCAGCGGCATGGGTGGTCGCGTGACGCGGATCTTCGTGGAGCCGAGGCGTGGACGCGACCGCGAAGTCGAGGATGGGCTGCGACGGATCGCCGCCGGCCGGCTGAACGTCCGCGCGGCCGACAACGACGTGGCCGTCTTCCAGCAGGCGGCCTATCCGACGAACCAGTCGACAGCGATGTTCTCCGTCTTCAGCGCGCTCGTCGGCTTCCTGTTCGCGTTCAGCGCCGTGCTGCTGACGGTCCCGCAGCGGCGCCGCTTTGTCGCCGACCTGCGGATGGCCGGCAACGAGCCGTGGGTGCTCGTCCAGGTGCTGCTGTTCGACGCGCTCGGGCTCGGCGTCGCGGGCGGCGCCGTCGGGCTGGCGCTGGGCGATGAGATCTCGCGCCACCTGTTCGGCGGCGTGCCGGGGTATCTCGCGTATGCGTTTCCGATCGGCTCGCAGCGGATCGTGACGTGGCAGAGCGTCGCCGTCGCCGGCGGCGCCGGGGTGCTCGCCGCATGCGCCGCCGTGCTGGCGCCGCTGCGCGACATCCTCGCGCGCCAAGCCGCTGCGGACGAGTCGGGTGCGGGAGGGGCGCGCGCTCCGCGTCGGATGGTGATTGCCGGGCTCGCGTGCATCGCCGTGACGACACTGATCGTCGTCGCGGCGCCGCGCGTCGCGCTCGCCGGCCTGGTCGCGCTGACGCTCGCGCTGCTCCTGCTGCTGCCGTCGCTGCTGCGGCTGCTGACGCGGGGCTTCGAGCTCGTGTCGCGCGCCGTGAGAAGCCCGGTGCCGACGCTCGCCGTGATGGAGCTGCGCTCGGGGCGCGCGAGACTGCGCACGATCGCGCTCGCGTCGACCGGGGCGATCGCGGTGTTCGCGACCGTCGCGATCGGCGGCGCGCACGCCGATCTGCAGCGCGGGCTGGACGCCTCGGCGAGCGAGATCGACAGCAACGCCGACGTGTGGGCGTCGTTCCCAGGCGTCTCGAACGCGTTCGCGGTGACGCCGTTCGTCGTCCCGTCGCGGACCGTGGCGGAGCTGCGGCGCATCCCCGGCGTTCGGGCGGTGCGGGTCTACCGCGGCAGCTTCCTCAACGTCGGCGACCACCGCGCCTGGGTGCAGGCGCCGCCGCGATCGGCGCTGTGGCCGATCCCGTCGACGCAGCTCCGGCACGGCGACCTCGCGCGTGCCACCGAGCGCGTCCGGGCCGGGGGCTGGGTCGTGCTGTCGGAGTCGGTGGCGGCTGCGGAGCACGTCGGGATCGGCGATCGCGTGATCCTGCCGACGCCCGTTCCGACGCCGCTGCGCGTGGCGGCGATCTCCACGAACCTGGGCTGGCCGCCGGGCGCGATCGTGCTCAACGCCGACGACTACACGCGCGCGTGGGGCAGCGACGCGCCGAGCGCCTTGCAGCTCGGGCTGGCCGCGGGCGCGTCGCCCGCGCGCGTCGCGGCGGCGGTGCGGCGGACGCTCGGGCCGGGGCTGCCCGCGAAGGTGGAGACGCGCGCGCAGCGGACGGCGATGCACTACGCCGCCTCGCGCCAGGGTCTGAAGCGGCTGACGCAGATCTCGATCCTCGTGCTCGTCTCGGCGATGCTCGCGATGGCGGCGGCGATGGGGGGGATGATCTGGCAGCGGCGGCCGAGCCTCGCGGCGCTCAAGGTGCACGGCTACCCAGAGGCGGAGCTGTGGCGCGCGCTGCTCCTGGAGAGCGGCCTGCTGCTCGGCGCGGGCTGCCTGGTCGGCGCCGTCTTCGGGCTCTACGGGCAGGTGCTGCTCAGCCGCGCGCTGGAGACGATCACCGGCTTTCCCGTCTTCTACTCGACGGCCGGGGTGGGTGCGCTCGCGGTGCTCGCGCTCGTGACGCTCGTGGCGGTTGCGATGCTCGCGGTCCCCGGATGGCTCGCGGTGCGGGTGGCGCCGTCGCCGGGGGGCGGCACGGCGAGCTGAGCTGAGTCGGCACGCCGGCTGGGTACCCTCCTGGCGTGGCAAGCTGGGACGACGTCCGCCGTCTTGCGCTCGCGCTGCCGGCTGTGCGGCAGTGCTCGTGCAGCTCGAACGGATCGCTCCGGCCGAGTTGGAGGAGCTGATCGTCGAAGCGTGGCTGGCGCGCGCGCCGAGACGGCTGGCGCAGGCCTACCTCGACGGACCCCGCTGAGCAGCGTCGAAGTGCAGCACGCACCGCCCCTCGCCGCGCCCACCTACAATGGGCGACCGGTCCCCGGGGGACTGGTGTATCGGTAACACGGCGGTCTCCAAAACCGCAACGCCAGGTTCGATTCCTGGGTCCCCCGCTTTCACCCGAATCGACGCACCGGCTCATTTGCAGGGAAACGCGTCGCTACTGGTGTTCTCCTGCTCATCGCAACGCTCGGCGGCATGCCGGGGCATGCTTTGATCGCCGCCGAGTCCGGGCCACTCCGGTGGTCTGTCCTGTCGGACTCGTGAACGCGGGCCATCAGACAGGACCAGGTCTGCGGTGGAGGGTTTGCGAGCCGCCAGGCGCCCCGATGACGCGTAAGGGGACGTCCATGTGAGAGTCCCGCTCACGCCCTCCGTTTGCTGTGACTATATTAGGGTTATCCTGATCTTGCCGGTCCCCGGTAGGTTGCGCACCAATCCTACGCCGGAGATTTCTCCTTCTCCAGCGAAAGCGCAGAGGAATCCTTCGCCCCTGAGCGGTATCCTGTGGGTTGAGTCGGCTGTGATGTATTCCGCTTCTCCAGTCGTTTCAAGCCCGGTTTCAGCTTGTTCAGACGAGTTCCCTATTATGAACACAAGAGGGTGGTTGACTTCGGTTGCGGCTTCGCATTCGAGGCCTTCCCTTTCCCTTATCCTAAAGGTGGCCCTTATGACGCTTTCGCTGCTGCTCCTTATCCTGGGTAGCGTGCCGGTGAAGCTGCGGTAGCGCGTGCTCCATGGCAGCGTTTCCCTCCTGAGCGTGGCGGTGCCGCCTTCGCATTCTTCGACTTCGCCGTTGGTGATGCTGCCTATGGTTGTAGTGGTTTCTTTCTTGATTATCCTTTCGTTGGTGCCTCCCCCCAATCTGAGGTTGCACTGGACGCGTATCTGACCATTCGAAAACACGATTCGGGGGTGGAGGAGCGCGTGGCCGAGTAGCCATATCCACGAGTGGTGCTGTTCGCTGACCAGGAGTTCGCGGGCCGATGCGGAGCCCACGGCGCCGGCAAGGAGCATCGTGACCACGAGTGCTGAGATGATGAACCTGCTGCGGACGGACATCCGGCTGCGTCCTTTCGTTGGTGGTCGAGCCGCGGCATGACTGCTGCGGCAGCGCACAGGGCATGTGCGCTCGGCGAGCGTCGCGTGCGGGCGAACAACGCGTTGTGAGCGTCCCTCCTTCGCTCGCCAAAAGGCACCCCGCCCCGCGCCAGCACCGGCGCCCCCTGGACTAGGTGAATAATTGCGTCACGATCAAGCGTAGCGCCCGCAGGGCATGCCGTCAAAAGCCTGCATCCTCAATCGCACTGGAAGCGGCCCCGTGGCGAAATTCCTGAGAGACGCCAACGGCTTCAATTACAGAACGCAACGGCTCGCAGCGCTACCGCGAAATCCCGCCTGCGACACGGTCGCGAGTGCACCCGTCGTGACGTCCTGCCACGCCCGACCCGATACGCCCAGGCGCCGCGACAGTTGGCACGCGAACCCCACCCTGCCAGCGTGGCCCGCGCCATCTGCTCACGCGGTCCCAAACCGCAATGCCAGGTTCGATTCCTGGGGCACGCTTTGCGGCGTCAGGTACCGCGCGTGCGGCGCAGCTCGGTGGATTCCGAAGGTCCGCGTCGCGAGTCGCGCAGGACGAACACGCCTCCGACGACCGGCACGGCGGCGACCGAGCCGTCGGTATGGACGAGTGCCGTGCGTGCGTCGTCAGGGGCGATGCCGACGAGCAGTCGCGTCGGCGCGCCGGCCGGAGTCCGTTCTGCCGGCGCGAAGGAGATGGTGCCAAGGCCTTGCTCGGCGACCTGCCGCGTTCTCCCGCAGACCGTCATGACGCCCGGGGTTCCGGGGACCTCGGAGAGGATGCAGAGCGAGCCGATGCCGGGAGCCAACCAGTATCTGCCCGCCACCATCACCGGGATCCGCTGCGCCAACGCCGGATTTATGCCCGCCGCGGTGGCCGTCGGGAGCGGCCCGAAGCCTGCTGGAAGTCCCTCTGGCCGTGTGCGCAGCAGCGCGAACGAGTGGCGCTGCATGCGCGACAGCCGCCCGAGCATGCGCGGCGCATGCTCGACAGTCCGCGAGCGAGGCTTCGCGCCGTCGGGCCTCGCCGAACCGCACGACGCCAGACCAGCGCCCACGAGCAAGATGAGAAGCGAGCTGGCGCAGATGCGCCAGCTCACTGTTCTCTTCGCCATCACGGCCGTCCTAAGCGAGCGGTCGTTCCTCGATCACGACGCTTCCGCGAACTGCACCGTGGTGTTGTTCGGGGAGTTGCCGATGATTCGAGGGGTGCGGAAGGCGGCGGACCCGACGTCCCATTCCGCCCAGAATGCCGCACCTGCCGAGCATCCTCCTCTTGCTATTTCGTTGTAGCCAACGCAGACGCCCGTGCTTTCGCCCCTGCCCCTGAGGAATTGGAAGGTGCGGGCGGCGCCGAAGCAGGTCTGATGGTCGTTGATCGTCTGACCGCCGCAGAACGGAGATGCCGAAGCCGACGTCGATGCAAGCGCCAGTGCGATCAACAGCGTCGCGAGGCTGGCAGCGAGCAGCAGCGCGAAACGCTGACGATGAGTGCGCGTCATGCCGTGTTCCTTTCCGTAAGTGATTTGCTGGTTGCGTCACCAGCTCATCTTCGATCAGGTGCAGATCAATCCCGTTATCGACGGTTCGCCCGAGCCGAGGGATATCAACTCGTTCGGGGGTACGCTGCCTCGTTCAGGTATGTTTATGCTGTGGCTCGTGCGGTTCCACACCGACCGCAAATTCGAGTTTTCTGCGTGATTGTGGCAACCGGTGCCTGCGCCCCACCAGGAGAAGTTACCTTCCCATCCGGACAGTGCCCAGACGCAGACTCTGCCTGCTTCGTTGCACTGCCCTGTTGAAGCCAAGGCCTTCGGTGCTGCGACGAGCAGAGCGCCGGCGATCAACGCGAGCGCGACCAGCGTGCTCAGCATCGCCTTCCGTGGGACCGGAACGGCATGCATGTATGAACCTCCCGCTATGGGTTGGTGACAGTTTGGAACACGAATGAAGCACCCCGCTTTACCCGTCGCTCATACACCTGAGACGAGCCCCTGTCGCAGCGGCACTGCACCGGAATTCCGTCTAGCACGCTAGCAAGCCATGTCGCGCATCTCAGCCACGGGTGTCGGACTCCAAACTTCAGGAGTCGCGGCACGCTCCGCGCTCGTCGACGAGCGGCCACCGTCGTATCCCGAGCACGCGGACGATTATCGGTTCAACGGAGATCGAGCCGGTCGCGGGGCCGGAGGTGGCGTGTTGGCGCTATCCACAAAAGCGAGCGGCGGCTCGAAGGAGTCGCTCGCGCGGCAACGCTCGCTCAACGCTCGTAGACGTCGCGGCGATGCCCGAGCGTGACGACGACCACCAGCAGAACGTCGTCCTCGACCGTGTAGACGATGCGGTAGTCGCCGACTCGGACTCGGAGGCCGGGCCGCCCCCGCAAGGGGCGTGCCGCCGGTGGCCGGGGATTCTCTGCGAGCAGCGCGATGGCGCCCTGGATGCGGCGGGCGACGGGCGGATCGAGCTTCTTGAGCGCGCGGGCGGCGGCGGGGCGCAGCTCGATGCGGTAGGTCACGTCCAGCCGAGGTCGGCCTTGGCCTGATCCCACGGGATGTTGGGACCCTCCTCGGCCATGGCGGCGTCGAATGCCGCGACATCCTCAGCCTCCTCCAGCGCTTCCATCAACTCGTCGTAGCGCTCGGGACTGAGCAGGACCGCGGCACGTCGTCCGTAGCGCTCCAGGAAGACCGCCTCGGAATGGGCGAGCTCGACGGCCTCGGGCAGTCTCTCCCGCGCGGAACTGATGTTCATCGTCGCCATGCGAGGATCGTACAAGACCTTCGACTACTTGTACAATCAGGAGCTGCCGCTACTCGCGCAGCGGGTCGTCGTCGCAGGGATACTCTCGGAGCGGCACGTCGGTGCGTGCGACGCAGTAGGCCGCGCGGATGTGCGAGCCGCCGAGCACCGACGCCTCGCCCATGTAGCTCAGCACATACTGCTGGACTCGCGGCCATTGCCAGTCTCTGACGCGGTGCTCGGGGCCGATGCAACGGAGCCTGCCGGTCGCGTGGCACCACCAGTCGTTGCCGCTGCTGTATGGGTCGCTGACACCGATCGCGACGGTCCCATAGGCATTTCTGTACGTGACGTTGTTCCAGCAGCCGCGCGCCCACGCAGACACCGTCATCCAGCCGGAGAAGGACGGCATCACCGCGAACTGCGGGCGGATCAGGGGCAGCGTCCGCGGCGGGTTGACCTGCCAGCTGTCCTCCGACTTGGAGTCGTCTCCGACCCACGTGAGCGACGCACCGGTGTCGTTGAAGATCCCGGCCGAACAGGTGTTGCGCGCGGTGAAGAAGTCGTTGGCCATGTTGCCGAGCTCGACGATGCCCATGATCGCGTGGCAGGCGCCGTAGCAGATCTCGTCGTCGACGAAGACGCCCGCCTCGCCGAAGCGGCGCGGCAGCACGCTGTCGATCCGGGTCGGCTTCGCATGCAGCTTGGCGCTCGGTCTCGGTGGCCGCTGGTGCAGGCGCGCGACGCGGTAGCGCAGCGTGCGCGTGCGCGCGTCCCAGCTCCCGTGCAGCAGCTTCACGCCCATCACGACGTCATGTCCGCGGCGCGGGTCCCACGCGTCGATCGCGCCGTTGGGCGCCGGCTCGCCGCGCGCGGCTCTGCCGTAGAACAGGTCGAGCATGCGCGCGTTGGAGAGCGTGCCCTTGAACACGCCAGGGCGGTTCTCGAACCACAGCGTGCGCGGCTCGACGCCGCGCAGCGTGACGCGGTACTGGCCGGGATGCCGCGCGATCGGCGCGAGCGAGCCGCCGGTCGCGTCCTGCGCGAACAGCAGCGTCGGACTGGCGGCGCCGGCCTCGGCGGAGGATCCGGCAGCCGCGGCGTCGCCCAGCGAGAGGGCCAGCGCGCAACACAGGCCCAGCAGCAGGGAGCCGATCGTGCGGGGTCGCATACGCTGGCTGATCGACCGCGACAAGCCCGAGCTTTAGGCGCATGCGCGCTCTCGCGGGGACGCCGTCAGCCCAAGCCCAGCCGACTGACGATCTCCTCCGCGATCGCGAGCGATGAGGTGGCGGCGGGGGACGGTGCGTTGCGGATCCAGGCGACGCACCGGTCGCCGCCGATGCGGAAGTCGTCGACGAGGGCGCCGCCGCGGTCGACCGCCTGGGCGCGCACGCCGGCCGGGGCGCGGACGACGTCGGCCGCCTCCAGCGCGGGGACGTAGCGGCGGGCGTCGGCGACGAACGCGGCCTTCGACAGCGAGCGGCGCAGCTCGACGGCGCCCGAGCGCCAGTGGCGGTGGAGCACGCGCCACGTGCCCGGATACGCCACCAGCTCGGCGACGTCGCGGCCGCGGACGGTCCCGCGCCGGTAGCCCTCGCGCGCGAGCGCGAGCACCGCGTTGGGGCCGATCAGCACCGAGCCGTCCAGCGTGCGGGTGAGGTGGACGCCGAGGAACGGCAGCGCCGGATCGGGCACCGGATAGATCAGCCCGCGTACGAGCGCGCCGTGCTCGGGCGCCAGCGCCCAGTACTCGCCGCGGAACGGCACGATCCGCGGCGCCGCCGGCTCGCCCGAGCGGCGCGCAAGGCGATCGGCGTGCAGGCCGGCGCAGACGACGATGCGGTCGGCGCGCAGCTCCGAGCCGTCGGCCAGCTCGACGGCGCCCGCCCGTACCCGTACTACCTCCGCGCCTGTCCGCACGACCCCGCCGTGCTCGCGCAGCTCGTCCGCCAGCGCCAGCGCGACGGCGCGGAAGTCGGTGATCGCCGTGCGCGGCGAGTGCAGCGCGGCGATCCCCGCCGCGTGGGGCTCGAGCTCGCGCAGACCGGAGGCGTCGAGCCGGCGCAGCCCCGGCACGCCGTTCGCGCGCGCTCGCTCCTCCAGCCGCTCCAGCCGCTCCAACTCACCCGCGTCCAGCGCGACCACGACCTTCCCGCACGCCTCGTAGCGCACGCCGCGCGCCGCGCAGAACGCCTCCAGCAGCTCCATGCCGCGCCGGCAGAGCCGCGCCTTCAGCGACCCCGGCTCGTAGTAGACCCCCGCGTGCACCACGCCCGAGTTGCGCGCCGTCTGATGCATCGCGAGCTGCGCCTCGCGCTCGAGCACGACGACCTCGGCGTCGGGCCGCGAGCGCGCCACGAGCCGCGCGGTCGCGAGCCCGACGATCCCGCCGCCGACCACGACCACCCGCATCAGGAGCCGCCGGCGAGCCCCGCTGCGCGCTCCAGCAGCAGCCGCCGCTCGCGCTCGTTCGCCGTCATGCCGGCCGCGCGCGTCAGCTCGGCGTACGCCTCCTCGCGCTGGCCGAGTCTCTCCAGCAGGTCCGCGCGGGCGCTCGGCAGCAGGTGGTACCCGGCCAGCTCGCGCGACTCCGCGAGCCGGTCGACCAGCTCCAGCCCCGCCGCCGGCCCGAACGCCATCGCGACCGCGATCGCGCGGTTCAGCTCCACGACCGGCGAGCGCGTCAGCGCCGAAAGCGCGTCGTACAACGCGACGATCCGCTCCCAGTCGGTGTCCTCCACGCGCCGCGCCCGCGCGTGGCAGGCGGCGATCGCGGCCTGCAGGGCGTAGGGCCCGAGCGCGCCGCCCGCGGCGGCCTCGGCGCGATCGAGCGCGCGCAGCCCGCGTCCGATCAGCAGCAGGTCCCAGCGCGAGCGGTCCTGATCCCCCAGCAGGATCGGCGAGCCGTCGGCGCCGCGCCGCGCGCGCAGGCGCGATCCCTGCAGCTCCATCAGCGCCGCCAACCCATGCGCCTCGGCCTCGCGCGGCATCAGCTCGGCCAGCATGCGGCCGAGCCGCAGCGCCTCCTCGCACAGCTCCGGCCGCGTCCAGTCGGCGCCGGCCGTCGCCGCGTAGCCCTCGTTGAAGACGAGGTAGATCACGCCGAGCACCGCCGGCAGCCGCTCGGCCAGCTCCTCGCCGGCGGGGATCTCGAACGGCACGTTCGCGGCGCTCAGCGTCCGCTTCGCGCGCACGATCCGCTGCTGGACGGTCGCTCTCGGGGTCAGGAACGCGCGCGCGATCTCGTCGGTCGTCAGGCCGCCGAGCAGGCGCAGCGTCAGCGCCACGCGCGCCTCGATCGACAGCACCGGGTGACAGCACATGAAGATGAGGCCGAGCAGGTCCTCGCCGGCCTCGCCGGCGGCGGCCGCCTCCGCCGTGGGATCGGCCGCGGCGCCGCCGGCCGCCAGCTCCGCCTCCAGCGACCGCGCAATCTGCTCGGTCTTCGCCTCCAGCGTCGCGCCGCGCCGAAACGCGTCGATCGCGCGGTGCTTGGCCGTCGCCAGCAGCCAGGCGCCCGGGTTGTCCGGGACGCCCGACTGCGGCCACGACTCCAGCGCGGCGACGAGCGCGTCCTGCGCGAGGTCCTCGGCGAGGCCGACGTCGCGCGTCATGCGCGTCAGGGCGGCGATCAGCCGCGGCGACTCGATCCGCCAGACGGCGTCGATCGTGCGCCGCAGCTCCGCGCCGCCGCCGGCCCGCGCGCCTGCGCTCACCGATCCGCGATCTGCTCGCGCACCCGCGCCTCCTGTGCGCGCAGCTCGGGGGTCAGCTCGTCGCCGAAGTCGTCGTCCTCGAAGACCTGGCGGATCTCGATGTCGGAGGAGCCGGGCATCGGGTTCGGGCAGCGCTTGACCCACTCGATGCACTCCTCCAGCGACTTCGTCTGCAGGATCCAGAAGCCGGCGATCAGCTCCTTCGTCTCCGCGAACGGTCCGTCGATCACCGTGCGATCGGCGCCGGAGAAGCGCACGCGCGCGCCCTTCGCGCTCGGCTGCAATCCCTCGCCGGCGAGCATGACGCCCGCCTGCGCGAGCTCCTCGTTGAATCTGCCCATCTCCTCCAACAGCTCCCGGCTCGGCATCGCGCCGGCCTCGCTGTCGGCGGTCGCGCGCACCATCACCATGAATCGCATCAGGACCCTCCTTCTGTCGTGGACTGCCTTCCACCCCTACGACGAACGAGTGGGGGCAGGATCGACACGCAGCGCGGAGCGTAACGCGGCGGGCCGTCTTCGACCGCCGCGCCGCACCCTCAGGCCCGGGGCTTCCCGTCCTGTCCTTCGTAGAGCTCGGCGACCGTGACGCCGAGCGCGTCGGCGAGACGCACGACCGTCGTCGAGCGCGGATCCTTGTTCGCGCGCTCGATCTCGCTGAGGTGCTTCGGGTGGATGTCGGCTGCGAACGCGAGCGCCTCCTGGGAGAGCTCGCGCTTGCGGCGCAGCTGACGAATCGCATCGCCGAGCGCGCGCAGTTCCGGGGCCGGTTGGAACCCTCTTCGTTGCGTCATCGACCCATTTCCCGCTGTGCGAACAACACGAACATATGTTCGCATATGGCGCAAGCCCGTGCGCCGGTTGTGTCAGGAGTCGGGCCTGCGTCAGGAGCCGAGCCGCTCGTCGAGCAGCTCGAACAGCTCCTGCGAGCGCAGCTCCAGCGCGCCGGCGAGCTTCAGCACCGTCGTGAGGCGCGGGTCCTTGTTCGCCCGCTCGATCTCGCCGACGTGCTTCGCGCTCAGTCCGGCCTCGTCGGCGAGCGCCTCCTGCGAGAGGTCGAGGTCGCGGCGGGCCTTGCGCACGGTGCGGCCGAAGGCCAGGAGCTCGGGGGAGACGGCAGTGCGCATCCGGACGCAGAACGCTCCACCACCGATCGATGTTCAGCCACCGTCTCCGAACGGTAAATCTCCACCGGTAGATGGTTTTCTGTCTATAGTCGGTCTTCCGGCGTCTTGGCACCCCGGCTGCGTCGGCGCGCATCCCCCTCAGCGCGTCCGGCAAGGCAGGCAGGGGGACCGGTGCCGGCTTCTCCGCTCTCTCGCGAGAGCGGGCAGCGCGAACGCCCCGCGTGCTCCCAGGCCTCGGGGCGTTCGCCGTCTCTCGTCATGTCCGGTGCGCCGCCGCGTGCGGGCGGCCCTTGCGTTTAGGCATGTATCGCGATATATCTTTAGAGCATCGAGATATTCAAACGCAAGGAGTTGGACATGTACCGGACTGCTCCACAGTTCGCAGGCGCGGGACCCGGTTGCTGTGGGCCCGCGTCGTCGCACCCCGGCGTGCGCTGGATGAGCGGCCGACACGGACACGGACCCGGCGGTCCGCGCCACGGCGGCGGCTTCGGCTGGGGCTGGGGTCCGATGGGCCCGGCAGGCCCCGGCGGCTTCCGCCGCGGGCGCAAGGCGCGCCGCGGCGACGTGCGCACGGCCGTGCTGCTGCTGCTCGCCGAGGAGCCGCGCAACGGCTACCAGATCATGCAGGAGCTCGAAGAGCGCAGCGGCGGCGCCTGGCGCCCGAGCGCGGGCTCGATCTACCCCGCGCTCCAGCTGCTGGAGGACGAGGGCCTCGTCCGCTCGGAGGCGGTCGACGGCCGCAAGCTGCTGCAGCTCACCGACGCCGGCCGCAAGCTCGTCGAGGCGCGTTCCGCCGACCAGCCGGCGCCGTGGGACGAGCTCGGAGGCGATCTCTCCGACGACGCACGCGTCATCATGGGCGTCGTGAAGGAGGTCGCGATGGCGGTCACCCAGGTGCTGCAGGTCGGCGACGAGGCGCAGCGCGCCGAGGCGCGCAAGCTGCTCGTCGGCGTGCGCCGCGACCTCTACCGCCTGCTCGCGGAGGGCGGCGAGGGCGAGGCCGGCGCGTGAGCGACCTCGCCGTCGAGGTCCGCGGCCTCGTCAAGCGCTACGGCGACGTCGAGGCGGTGCGCGGCATCGACCTCGACGTCTCCGCGCGTGAGACGTTCGGCTTCCTCGGCCCCAACGGCGCCGGCAAGTCGACCACCATCTCGATGCTGTGCACGCTCGTCACGCCGGACGACGGGACGGCGCGCGTGGCGGGCCACGACGTCGTCGCGCAGCGCAACGACGTACGCCGCAACATCGGGCTCGTCTTCCAGGAGCCGACGCTCGACGGGTACCTGACGGCCGAGCAGAACCTGCGCTTCCACGCCGAGCTGTACGGCGTGCCGAAGGCGCTCGTGCCGGCGCGCATGCAGCTCGTGCTGGAGATGGTCGGGCTGTGGGAGCGGCGCGGCAGCCTCGTCTCGACCTACTCGGGCGGGATGAAGCGGCGGCTGGAGATCGCGCGCGGGCTGCTGCACGCCCCGCGCGTGCTGTTCCTCGACGAGCCGACGGTCGGGCTCGATCCGCAGACGCGCGCCTCGATCTGGAGCTACATCGAGACGCTCAAGCAGCAGGAGGACATCACGATCTTCCTGACGACCCACTACATGGACGAGGCGGAGCATTGCGACCGCATCGCGATCATCGACCAGGGGAGGATCATCGCGCTCGACACGCCGGAGGCGCTGAAGGCGAGCGTCGGCAAGGACCGCGTGCAGCTGCAGGTCGACGACGCCGGCGCGGCGATCGAGGCGCTGGGCGAGCGCTTCGGGCTGGAGGCGACGATCGCCGAGGGGCACGTGACGGTGGCCGTCTCCGGCGGTGAGGCGTTCGTGCCACGCCTGTTCGCCGAGCTGGGCGTGCCGATCCGCGGCGTGTCGGTGGCGCGGCCGTCGCTCGACGACGTCTTCATGAGCTACACCGGCACGACGATCCGCGACGCCGAGGCCGGGCGCCAAGACCCTATGCTGGCGATGATGCGAGGGAGGCGATGACGCGATGACGAGCACCTCGACAGCGCCCGTCGGCGCCGCGCCCGTCGCCGCGCCGCCCGGCGCGCCCGTCCGCGTCGTCGTCCCGCCCGGCGGGATCCGCGCCGACCTGCGCGGGATCAAGGTCGTCTGGCAGCGCGAGCTGATCCGCTTCTGGCGCGACAAGCTGCGGATCGTCACCTCGCTGGTCCAGCCGCTGATCTTCCTGTTCGTGCTCGGCGGCGGGCTCTCGCGCCTCGCCTCGGGCGGGACGCAGGGCGTCGACCTGCGCACGTTCATGTATCCCGGCGCGCTCGCGATGGCGGTGCTGTTCACCGCGATGTTCAGCGCCGCGTCGGTCGTGTGGGACCGCGAGTACGGCTTCCTGCGCGAGATGCTCGTCGCGCCGGTGCGGCGCGGCGCGATCGTGCTCGGCAAGTGCCTCGGCGGCGCGACCGTCGCCGCCTTCCAGGGACTGCTCGTGATGGCGCTCGCGCCGCTCGTGCACGTGCCGTACTCGGCCGTGCTCGTGCTCGAGGTGCTCGCGCTGCAGCTCCTGCTCGCGTTCATGATCACCGCGTTCGGCGTGATGTGCGCGGCCCGGATCACGCAGATGCAGGCGTTCATGGCGCTGATGCAGATGCTCGTGATGCCGTTGCTGTTCCTGTCGGGCGCGCTGTTCCCGCTGAGCGGCCTCCCGCGCTGGCTTGAGGTCTTGAACCGCCTCGATCCGCTCACCTACGCGGTCAACCCGATCCGCAGCGCGGTGTTCGACCGCATCGACCTGACGACGGCGGCGAGAGCGGCGCTGCTGCCGGGGATCACGTGGTTCGGCTGGCACGTGCCGATCGCGGTGCAGGTGGTCGTCGTGATCGGCTGCTCGCTCGCGATGCTGAGCGTCGCGATCATGGAGTTCCGCAGCGCTTAGAACCTCTTAGCGCCACGCGAGTTTCGCGGCTGTTCACATCTGCGCCGTAGCGTCGCGCCGCGTCGGTTCGTCCACTCGAAGGGAGCGATGCGATGCGCGCGAAGCGCAGATGGGCGGCGTTCGCCGTCACGGTCGGACTGCTCGCGGGGAGCCTCGGCGGAGGGATCGCGCTCGGCGCGGGCTCGTCGAGCTCGCACGCGATGAAGTCCTCCTCGTCGGGCGCCGCGATGCACCAGCAAGGCGCGGCGATGCACGGCGCGGCGATGAGCGCCGCGCACATGACCGGATGAGCGTCGCGGCCCGCCGCCTCGGCCTCGGGCTCGCGGCGGCGGGCCTCGCGCTCGCCGGACTGCTCGCCGGCTCGCTGCTGGCGCCGGACGGCGGCGGGGCGACGCGCGGGGCGGTGGGCGCCGCGCGCAGGCCCGCGCTCGCGGCCGACCGCGTCCTCCCGCCCGGCACGAGCCTCGCCGCGAACGTGCGCGGGGGAGCGGCGCTGGCGGTCTACCGCCGTCCCGGCGAAGCCCGCCCGGCGCGGCGTCTCGCGATCGGACCCGGCAGCCGCGTGCTGCTCGTGCGTGCGCGCCGTGGCGCCTGGCTGCGCGTGCTGCTGCCGGTGCGGCCGAACGGCGCGAGCGGCTGGATCCGCACGCGCCGCGTCGAGCTGCGCACGAACCCCTACCGGGTCGGCGTCGCGCTGCACGCGCACCGGCTCGTGGTGTGGCGTGCCGGGCGCGTCGTGCTGCGCACGCCGATCGGCGTCGGACGCGCGGTGACGCCGACTCCGCGTGGGCTCGCGTTCGTCACCGTCCTGCTGCGCCAGCCTGATCCGCATGGCCTCTACGGCCCGTGGGCGTTCGGCCTCTCGCTCTACTCGCCGGTGCTCAGCTCCTTCGGCGGCGGCCCCGGGCAGGTCGGCATCCACGGGACGAACGACCCGGCGGGGATCGGCCGCGACGTCAGCCACGGCTGCATCCGCCTGCCGAACGCGGCGATCGAGCGGCTCGCGCGGACGCTCCCGCTCGGCACGCCGGTGCGGATCGCGTCGTGAGCCGGCGGCCGGACGTTCAGGAAGTCGTAATCGCCGGCTGGCATCCTGGCAGTCGATGGCACTGCTGATCGTCTTCGGCTTCCTCGCCGGCGCGGGCACTGCGCTCTCGCCGTGCGTGCTGCCGGTGCTGCCGATCGCGCTGTCCGCGGGCGCGACCGGCGGGCGGCGGCGGCCGCTCGGGATCATCGTCGGCCTCACCGCCTCGTTCACGTTCGCGACGGTCGCGCTCGTCTACGTGCTCGACGCGCTCGGGCTGCCGAACGACCTGCTGCGCACGCTCGCGATCGTCGTGCTGCTCGCGTTCGGCGCGGCGCTGCTCGTGCCGCCGCTCGCCGCGCGGCTGGAGGCGCGGCTGAGCCGGATCGCCGGGCGGGTCGCCGGGGCGGGCGGCGCCTCGCGGGGCGGCCCGCGCGACGGCTTCCGCTCCGGCCTGCTCGTCGGCGCCTCGCTCGGGCTCGTCTACGCGCCGTGCGCCGGGCCGGTGCTCGCGGGCGTGATCACGGTCAGCGCCTCGCAGCCGTTCACGGCCGGGCGCCTCGCGGTCGCGCTTGCGTACGGGATCGGCTCGGCGGTCGTGCTCTACCTGCTGATGCTCGGCGGGCGGCGCCTGACCGCGCCGCTCGCGCGCCGCAGCGGCAAGCTGCAGATCGCGATGGGCGCCGTGATGGTGCTCGTGGCGCTCGCGATGCTCAACGACTACGACCTGCGCTTCCAGAGCGCGATCGCCAAGGACCTGCCGGCGTTCCTCGTCGACCCCACGCAGCACCTGGAGAGCAGCGCGGCCGCCAGACGGGCGCTCGCCGACGTGCGCGGCGCGCCGAGATCGAAGCTGACGGCACAGCCGGTTCATGCGGTCGCCGCGAGCGGCGCCGCACGCCGCCTCGGCCTGCGCGACTTCGGCACGGCGCCCGACTTCACCGACACGCAGCGCTGGTTCAACACGCCCGGCGACCGGCCGCTGACGATGACGGGCCTGCGCGGCAGAGTCGTGCTGATCGACTTCTGGACCTACTCGTGCATCAACTGCCTGCGCACCCTCCCCTATCTGGAGGCGTGGGACAAGCGCTACCGGGCGGCCGGGCTGACGATCGTCGGCGTCCACTCGCCCGAGTTCCCGTTCGAGAAGGACGCCGGCAACGTCGCCGCCGCGATCGCGCGCGAGGGGATCCACTACCCGGTCGTGCAGGACAACGACCTGGGGACCTGGAACGCGTGGGGGAACCAGTACTGGCCGGCGCACTACTTCGTCGACGCGCGCGGCCACGTCCGCTACGCGCACTTCGGCGAGGGCGACTACGGCCACAGCGAGGCGGTGATCCGCGAGCTGCTCGCGGAGGCGGGCAGACGCGTCGGCGCGACGATGTCCGGCGCGCGCGGGATGCAGCCGTCGGCCGGCGTCTCCACGCCGGAGAGCTACCTCGGCTCCGAGCGCGCGGAGCGCTTCGCGAACGGCACGATCATGCCCGGCACGCAGGACTTCGGCAGCGCGTCCGTGCCCGCGCAGGACCAGCTCGCCTACGGCGGCAGGTGGACGATCGCCAGCCAGATCGCGACCGCGGGGCCGGGCGCGCAGCTCGCGCTGCGCTTCGGCGCGCAGCACGTCTACCTGGTGCTCGGCTCGCCCGGCCATGCGCGGCGGATGCGCGTGCTGCTCGACGGGCGCCCGCTGCCCGACGCGCTCGCCGGCGCCGACGTGCACGGCGGCTTCGCGACGATCGCCGCCCAGCGGCTCTACGACCTCGTCTCGCTGCCGGCGGACCAGGAGCACGTGCTGCGGCTGGAGCCGGACGAAGGAATCCAGGGCTATGCCTTCACCTTCGGCTAGCGAGGCACCCCTCGGATCCTCGATCATGGCGCCCATGCCGATGGCCTCGCGCGGGACGGTGCTCGTCGTCGACGACGAGGCGACGATCGTGGAGGTCGTCGGCCGCTACCTCGCCCGCGCCGGCTTCCAGGCGCGCGGGGCGTTCGACGGGCCCGGTGCGCTGGAGGCGGCGCGGCGCGAGCGGCCCGACCTCGTCATGCTCGACGTGATGCTGCCCGGTTTCGACGGGATCGAGGTGATGCGGCGCCTGCACGAGCAGCCGGGCGAGCCGGTGCCGGTGATCCTGCTGACGGCGCGCGCAGAGGAGTCCGACCGGCTGATCGGACTGCGGCGCGGCGCCGACGACTACGTCGTCAAGCCGTTCTCGCCCGCGGAGCTGGTCGCGCGCGTGGAGGCCGTGATGCGGCGTGCGGGGCGGGTCGGCGGCGGGGCCGACGACGACGGCGACGTCGAGCCGATCGTGCACGGAGCGCTGCGGATCGACCAGGCGGCGCGGACGGTCGCGCTCGACGGCGAGGAGCTGGCGCTGACGCAGCGCGAGTACGAGCTGCTGCGGTTCCTCGCCATCCGGCCGGGGCGTGTCTTCTCGCGCGATCAGCTGATGCAACAGGTATGGGGCTACGACTTCTACACCGACACCTCGACCGTCACGGTTCACGTGCGGCGGCTGCGCGCGAAGCTCGAGCCCGACCCGGCGACCCCGCGCTACATCGAGACGGTGTGGGGCGTCGGCTATCGGTTCAGACCATGACCCCGATGCCGCTGCTGCGCTCCGCGTTCGTCGCGCTGCTCGCGTGCCTCGCCGGTGCGGCGGTCGTCGGCGCCGTCTACGGCTGGCACGGCGCGTGGACGACGTTCGCGCTGCTGGCGGCGGTCGCGCTGGGCATGCTCGGCGCCGCGCACGTCGCGACCGCGCGGCGGGCGCGGCTGCGGCTCTCGCGCCAGCTCGCGCTCGGGGCGCTGCTCGCGGTCACGACCGTCGTGGCGGCGGTGTGGGTGGGGGCGATGGCGATGTTCGTCTCGCACCACGACGCTCTGGTGATCTCGGCGATGGCGGCCGTCGCGGGCGTCGTCGGGGCACGCGCTGCGCAGCTGCTCGCGCACGGCGTGATGGACGACGTCGAGGCGATGCACCGCGAGGTCGACGAGGCGCGCCAACGGCTCGTCGCGGCCGTCTCGCACGACCTCCGTACACCGCTCGCCTCGCTGCGGCTGCTCGTGGACGCAGTCGATGACGGCGTCGCGACGGGCGAGATTCGCGCCCGCTACCTGCGCGAGATGCGCACGCACGTGGCGGCGCTGAGCGCGCTGATCGACGACCTGTTCGAGCTCTCGCGACTGGAGGCGGGGGAGATCTCGTGGTCGATGCACCAGATCGAGCTGGGAGAGCTGGTGAGCGAGACAGTCGCGGCGTTGCGCGCGCAGGCCGACGAGCGGGGGGTGGCGGTCCTGGCGGAGCTGCCGGCCGGCATGCCGCTGGCGGCCCGGGCGAACGCGGAGAAGGTGCAGCGCGTGCTGTTCAACCTGATCCTCAACGCGATCCGCCACACGCCGGCGGACGGCAGCGTCGTCGTGCGCGCGCGCTCGGGGCTCGGCCGCGACGGCGTCGTGGAGATCGAGGTCGTCGACGACGGCGAGGGCGTCGCGGCGGACGAGCGCGAGCGCGTGTTCGAGCCCTTCTACCGCGGCGGCGACGACGGCGCCGCGCGCTCGTCCGACGGGGCGGGCCTCGGCCTCGCGATCTCGCGCGCGATCGTCGAGGCGCACGGCGGGCGGATCTGGCTCGAGCCCGCCGCGCCGCGCGGCACCCGGGTGCGGTTCACGCTGCCGGCGGCGTCCGCCGCGTGACGGACGGCCGCCGTTGTGTTGCGCGCCAACCGGCGTGCGGTCCCAGATCCCCGTGAAATGCTGTCGCGCATGACCCGTCGTCGCGCGTTGTGGCTGCTCGGGGTCGCCGCGATCGCGCTGTTCGCGGTCGAGTACGCGTACGACCGCCAGATGCAGGACGCGGGCGGGCACGGGATCGTTGCGTTCGAGGTCGCCTTCACGCACGCGAAGGCCCATTCGATCATGGCCGCGTGGGGTGCGAAGGGCCACGACGCGGCGGTCGCCTCGCTGTGGTTCGACTTCCTCTATCTGATCGCGTACGGCCTGTTCCTGTTCCTCGCCGTGCGCGCGCTGCGCGACGCGCTCGTGCGCCGCGGCCGTGCCGGCCTGGCGCGACCGGGCGGCACGATCGCCGCGCTGGCGCTCGTCGGCGCGGCGTGCGACGCGCTGGAAGACGTCTTCCTGCTGCTGCAGCTCGGCGGGCACGCGCAAACGCTCGGCCCGACGCTCGCGGGCGCGTTCGCGTCGGTCAAGTTCGCCTGCACGGGGCTCGCGGTGCTCTACCTGCTCGCCGGCCTCCTCGTGCTCGCGCTCGGTCGGCGAAGCGCGCCCGCGCGATGACGGCCTCGCAGCCGTCGGAGATCTTCGCGCCGGGCCTGCTCGACGGGCAGGTCGCGCTGGTGACCGGCGGCGGGACCGGGCTCGGGAAGGCGGCGGCGCACGAGCTTGCGCGCTGCGGGGCGCAGGTCGTGCTCGCGGGACGCCGCGCGGAAGTGCTCGACGCGGCGGCGGCGGAGATCGGCCCGGCCGCCACGACCGTCGCCGGCGACATCCGCGACGACGCATCGGCGGCGGGCATCGTGGAGGCGGTGCTGGAGCGCCACGGGCGGCTGGACGTGCTCGTCAACAACGCCGGCGGGCAGTACTTCGTGCCGGCGGAGGCGATCGCGGCGAAGGGCTGGCAGGCCGTCTTCCGCTTGAACGTCGACGGGACGACGCGCATGACGGAGCTGGTCGCCGAGCGCGTGATGAGGCCGGCGGGGCGCGGGACGATCCTCAACGTGACGCTCTCGCCGCACCACGGCCTCGCCGGGATGACGCACTCGAGCGCGGCGCGGGCGGCCGTGGAGGGGTTGACGCGCGCGTGGGCGGAGCGGTGGGCGGCCGATGGCATCAGCGTCGTCGCGCTGGCCGCCGGCCACTTCGAGACGGAGGCGCTCGACAAGTACCCCGACGTCGTGCGCGCCGGCGCCGCGCGCACCGTTCCGCTGCAGCGGCTCGGGCAGCCGATCGAGCACGCCTGGCTCGTCGCGCTGCTCGCCTCGCCGCTCGGGCGTGGGTTCAGCGGCAGCGTCGTGACGCTCGACGGCGCGCGCGACAACTGGTTCGGCCCGTGGCCGCCGCCGACCCTCGCAGACGAGCAGGGCGTCGTGCCGACGGAGGAGCGGCGGCCGGCCCCGCCCGCCGCCTGACGCTCCGCAGCCGTCGCCGCCTCAGCCGCGCCCGACGAGCAGCGCGATCCCCTGGCCGCCGCCGATGCAGAGCGTCGCCAGTCCCAGCTCGTGGTCGCCGCGCTCCATCTCCGCGAGCAGCTTCACGGTGATCGCCGCGCCGGTCGCGGCAACCGGGTGGCCGAGCGCGATCGCGCCGCCGTTCGGGTTGACCTTCGCCTCGTCGAGCCCGAGCTCGTCGATCACCGCGAGCGCCTGCGCCGCGAACGCCTCGTTCAGCTCGATCACGCCGACCTCGTCGAGCGAGCGGCCGGCGCGCTCCAGGACGGTGCGCGTCGCGGGCACGGGGCCGATGCCCATGATGCGCGGGTCGACGCCGCAGCTCGCGTAGGCGAGGATGCGGCCGAGCACGGGCGCGCCGCGGCGCTCGGCCTCCTTGGCGGACATCAGCACGACCGCCGCGCCCGCGTCGTTGAGGCCGGAGGCGTTGCCGGCGGTGACGGTCCCGTCGCCTTTGAAGGCGGGCTTGAGCTTCGCCATCGCGTCGGCGTCGGCGTTCGCGCGGATGTGCTCGTCCTGGTCGAACTGCTGCACGTCGCGCTTGACCTTGATCTCCACCGGGACGATCTGATCCGCGAAGCGGCCCTCTGCGCGGGCTTGCGCCGCCCGCCGGTGCGACTCGGCGGCGAACGCGTCCTGGCGCTTGCGGTCGATGCCGCCGCGCTCGGCGAGCCGCTCGGCCGTGATGCCCATGTGGTCTCTGTCGAACGGGTCGGTGAGCGCGCCGACGACCGCGTCCACGAGCGGCGCGTCGCCCATCCGCGCGCCCCAGCGGGCGCCGGGCATCCAGTACTGGCCGCGGCTCATCGACTCGGCGCCGCCGGCGAGCGCGACGTCGGCCTCGCCGGTCTGGATCGTCTGCGCGGCGGAGACGATCGCCTGCACGCCGGTGCCGCAGAGGCGGTTGACGGTGTAGGCGGGGGTCTCCTTCGGGATCCCGGACTTCATCCCGACCACGCGCGCCATGTACATGTCGCCCGGCTCGGTGTGGATGACGTTGCCGAAGACGACGTGGCCGACGTCGTCGGGCTGCAGGCCGGCGCGCTCGATCGCGGCCTTGGAGGCGGTGGCGCCCAGGTCGCTCGGGGCGATGTCCTTGAGGCTCTTGCCGTACGAGCCGATGGCGGTGCGGGCGGCGCCGGCGATCACGACGTCGGTCATGGTTTCGGTGCTCCTGGGCTTTGCGGTGTGGAGTGCGGTGCGAGGGCGCCTACAGTGACAGGGGATGAGCGCTTCCCGTCGCGATTCGCCCGCCGAGCGCTACCTGCGCGAGCGGACGGCGGACCTGCCAGGCGTCGGAAGACCGCTGACCGAGCGCGCGCGCCAGGCACAGCGCTCGGTCGAGTCGTACCTGATGGGCGCGAACAACCCGCCGCGCTGGATGGAGCGGGTGGCCGAGATCGACCGGCGCCTGAAGCGCGAGCGGCGGTTGCTGGAGGCGGAGCGGCGTGCGCTGCGCCGGCGGTTCGCACGCGACACGGCGGGGTTTGCCGCCGCCTGGCGCGCCTTCGCGGCGGCACGCGGGCGCTCGCGCGAGCACCGTGAGCTGAACGAGCCGATCCGCGCCCACAACGAGTGGTACCCGGTCGAGCGCAACCTCCCGTTGAATCCGCGCACGGGCGAGTGGGTGACGGTCGCCGGCCGCTCGTTCCTGCGGCCCGTGGTCGGCCCCGAGTGGGTGCTGCGGGAGTTCCCCGCGGACGGGTGAGGTGCGCGAGGCCTCCGTGCGGTCGGCTACGTTCCTGCCGTGGCCGAGCCGCTCGTCGTGTGGATGCCCGGCGGTGTCCGGACCGAGATCCATCTCACTGCCCAGGACACCGGCGACGCGCTCTGCGTGCTGGTCGATCAGCCGCCGCCAGGCTGGTCGCTCCCCCCGCATCGCCACTGCAACGAGTCCGAGACGATCCATGTGGTCGAGGGCGAGTTCGAGGTCCGGGTCGACGGGATGCGCTCCCGCCTGAGCGCGGGGGAGTCGATCCACGTCCCGCGCGGGGTCGTCCACTCGGGCGCGAACGTCGGCGACACCACCGGCCGGCGCGTCGTGATCTTCAGCCCAGCGGGCATCGAGCGGTTCTTCGCCGAGACGGGCGCCCCGGCGCCCGGGGGCGAGGTCGATCGCGCGGCTGCGCTCGCGTCCGCCGTCCGGCATGGTTGGGAGTTTGTGGCGGACGGCGGCACGTGAGCGGCCACCGTTGCACCCTCCGCACGATCGGCTACCTTCCCGCCCATGACCTCCACCGAGGTGATCGAGCAGATCGGGGCGCGACTTGCGAGAGCCGCACCGCCGAAGTCGCGCGTGCTCCTGTTCGGCTCCCATGCGCGCGGCACCGCCGACGACGGCTCTGACTTCGACGTGCTCGTGATCGAGCCGACCGTCGAGAGCCCGATCTCGGAGGCGGTCCGGCTGCGCCGCGAGCTGCGCGGCCTCGGAGTTCCGATCGACGTCGTCGTCATGGATGAGGCCAAGGCGAAGCGCCGCGCAGGCGTGCGCGGAACGATGGTCGAGCGTGCGCTGCGCGAGGGCCGCCTGCTTGCCCAGACCTGAGTACGTCAGCCTCGCCGAGCTGCTGCTGCGCAAGGCCGAGTCGGATCTCGCCGTGGCCCGCGTGCTCGCAGCCGATCCCGACCCACACGACGACGCAATCGGCTTTCACGCCCAGCAGGCAGTCGAGAAGGCACTCAAGGCCGTGCTCGCCCTCGAGCAGATCGAGGCGCCGCGCACCCACGACATCACGTTCCTGGTGGAGCTGCTCGACCAGCATCGCATTGAGATGCCAGCCACGCTCGTTGAGTCCGAATGGCTCGGCCCGTGGGCTGTGACGATGCGCTACGACGACATCGAGGAAGTCCTCGATCGCACCGGAGCGCTCGATGCCGCCCTCGCGGCAACCGTGTGGGCCAGCGGTCGGATCGACGGCCACCGCTAGGTCCGAGTGCCAGATATACGCGGTTGCGCCCGCCGTACGGTCGATTGCCTTCCCGCCATGACCTCCACCGAGGTGATCGAGCAGATCGGGTGCTGCTCGGCAAGGCAGTGCCGCCCGACTCGCGCGTGGTCCTGTTCGGATCGCGCGCACGTGGCACGGCCACCGCGGACTCCGACTACGACGTCCTGGTGATCGAGCCGACCGTCGACAGGCCGATCCGAGAGTCCGTCCGGCTGCGCGCCGAGCTGGACGAACTCGAGGTGCCGATCGATGTCGTCGTGATGGACCAGGCGAAGGCAGACCAGCGCGCAGGAGAGCGGGGCACGATGGTCGAGCGCGCGCTGCGCGAGGGCCGTCTCCTTGCTGAGCCAGGCGCCGGATGGTGGCGCGAGACGTCCTCGGAGGGGTCCGGAGTACCACGGGTAGTACCACGACAGCCCGCGTCGATCGTCTACCGCTCGGCAGCCCCGGCACGACGGGGTCGGGCTGCGCCGTCAGCCGCATCTGACCGCCCGGCCGGAACCCGGGTCCAGGGTCCCTGAACGCGCCGAGACGCGAGCTAGACTCGCGCACACGGTGCTGGGAACGTCCCCCACAAAGCAGTCGCTGTGATCACCTCGATCACCATCCGTCGGTTCAAGCGACTTGCCGACGAGACCTTTGAGCTGGGAGAGGCCGTCGTCCTGGCAGGTCCGAACAACTCGGGCAAGACCACCCTGCTTCAGGCCATTGTGACTTGGCAAATTTGCCTCGCGCATTGGCTCTCTCGTCGGGAGCCAGGAAAGACAACTGCAAAGGCACGCGCGGGAGTGATCCTGAGCCGACAGCAGTTCACAGCAATTCCAGTTCGAGAGATGAACCTGCTTTGGCAGGGCCGCCAGACCTCGGGGATGGAAGCGCCTCCAGGCCGCAAGCGGCGGATCGAGATCATCGTGCGTGGCGATGACGACGGTGGCTGGGAGTGTGGCCTCGAGCTTGAGTACGGAACACCAGAGAGCGTGAACGTTCGCCCGCTCGGAGCTCGCGAGGGTGCTGATATCAGCGCGTTCCCTCCGGAGGCTGCCCAGCGTATCGACGTGGTGCATATCCCCCCAATGTCCGGTATTGAACGGGAGGAGCCGCGCCGAGACCGTGGCTTGCAAGACCTTCTCATTGGGTCAGGCCGGCCCGGCGAGGTGCTTCGCAATCTTCTCTTCGAGGTGAGCCAAGACCCGAGAGCTTGGGACGAACTCGAAACACACATCCGCACGTTGTTCGACGTCGAGTTGGTAAAGCCCACGTACGGTCCAGCCGACCCTCACCTCATCTGCGAGTACCGGCCTCGCAGCGGAGCGCGAGCCTTGGACGTCGCAAATGCCGGCAGTGGGTTCCTCCAAGTGCTCCTGCTGTTCGCGTTCTTCTACGCGCGACCCGGTTCGATTCTTCTGCTGGACGAGCCCGATGCCCATCTCCATGTGATTCTGCAGCGAGAGGTATACGACCTTCTCCGGCGTGTTGCAGCGACTCGCCGTTCGCAGCTGGTGATCGCAACCCATTCAGAGGTTCTGCTCAACGCCACCTCGCCGGAGAACGTCATTTCGTTCGTTCGCCGTCCCCCCGGGCGATTGTCAGACACCGTCCAACGGGACGCGCTTCGCGAAGCGATGAAGCGCCTGTCGACGACCGAGATGCTCCTCGCCGAGCAGGTGGGAGCAATCATTTACCTTGAAGACGACTCGGACGAACGGATTCTCAGCGCCTGGGCTGAGGTTCTCGAACATCCTGCCCGAGACTTTCTCCGGCGGTCGTTCACCCACGCACTCCGCGGTTGCGACCTCAGTGACGCCCGTGCGCATTTCTTCGCATTCCAGTCAGTCGTTCAGCCAGCTCGCGGCTTGGTGATCTTGGATGGCGACAATCGTGACCAGCCCACAAGCGAGACCCTGCCCGACGGGCTGCTCGTCAGCCGGTGGAAGCGGTACGAGATTGAGAACTATCTTCTGATTCCCCGAGCAATAGCCGCGGCCGGAGGGTGGGGCGACGGGACTCTGATGGCGGAACCAGTCCTGAGAGAGTTTCGGAGAGAGGTTCCGGAAGGAAGTGACCTCTTTGGGGATGTGGCTGGCTTGGCTCGTCTCAAGGCGAGCGAAGCGTTTCTGCCCGGGCTGTTGGAAGCCGCTGGGCGACCTCTGCCCAAGCGGGACTACTTCTTGGTCGCTGCGGAGATGACGCCGGACGAGATCCACCGGATGTGGTCGAGAAGTTGGACCTCATTGCTTCGACGCTCGGATCAGCCGTGACGAGCGACGGGTTGGTGTCTGAGTAGCTCGCGGCGAGATCGTGGTACCCCCGGGGTACCACGACGGCATCTCGAACCGTCGCGTCGAGTCCCGAGAAGCCGAAAGCCCCGCTCTCACGGGGCTTCCGATGATCGGGGAGACAGGATTTGAACCTGCGACCGCCCGGCCCCCAGCTGGCTGATGCAATCGGGATATGGCGGGATGCAGTAGGGGAATGGTCGTGTGGCGCCACCGCGGGGATCTGATGGAAGCATCGGACGATGCGGTCGGTACCACCGGCGGTACCGCAGTCCGATGCAGGAGCCATTGTGCAGGTAGGGCAGGTTCAGTACGATGTGCAGGTAGGACACCTTGATCGGAAGGCTGCCATGCACAAGACGATCCGCCTTGACCCAACGACCGGCCGCGATCCCCTGCGCGAGCTGGACGACGTCGTGCGCGGGCTGCTCGACGAAGGGCGTCACATCACCGTCACGGTCGCCGATGACGACGAGGCGCTCTCGCCGCAGCAGGCCGCGGAGCGCCTTCGCCTCTCGCGTCAGCATGTGCGGCGACTGATCGATGCCGGCGAGCTCGAGGCCGAGCAGATGCCGAACTCGCGCTACTGGAAGGTGTCGCTCAGCTCGATCCTCGCCTTCGAGGAGCGGCGCGGGGCAGCTCGTGCACGCGCCGACCGCCACGCGCGCGAGCTTGATCGGCTTGGAGTTCCGTTCGAGTGAGCGGCATCCCTCGCGCCGTCCTCGACACCGACGTCATCTTCTCGCGCGTTCTGCACGAGCTGTTCGGCCGGCTCGCGGCCGAGGCGCGGCTCATGGATCTCCTCTGGAGCGACGAACTGTTGGACGAAGCCCGCCGCGTCCTGGTCGAGCGCAAGCCGCTCACGCGCGGTGTAGCCGATCGCTGGGTCGGCTACCTACGTGAGGCGTTCCCGGCCGGAGTTGTCGATCTCGCAGCCGCCGAGCTGACCGTCGACCCTGCGGAGCTGACGACCGATCCCGACGACGCCCACGTATGCGCACTTGCGCTTGCCGGCAACGCCGACGTGCTCCTAACCTTTGATCGCGGCTACTTGCGCGAGGCGCTCGACGCCCACGGTGTCGAAGTCGCCGATCCGGATACGTACCTCTGCGCCCAGCTCGACACCGAGCCCGACGCGGTCCTCGACGCGCTCGCGGCGCAAAGGGCGACCTGGGGCGACGGCGAGCGCACGATGGACGAACTGCTTGACGCTTTCGGACGAGCGCGAACGTCGGACTTCGCTCAGCGCGTCCGCGACATGCTCACCTCGTCACCTTCCGGCCATGGTCTCCGCTGAAGTGATCGAACAGATCGGGACGCTTCTCGGCAAGGCGGCGCCACCAAGCTCGCGTGTGGTTCTGTTCGGCTCGCACGCACGCGGCACGGCCACCGCGGACTCCGACTACGACGTCCTGGTGATCGAGCCGACGGTCGAGAGCCCGATCTCGGAGGCGGTCCGACTGCGCCGCGAGCTGCGCAGCCTTGGAGTTCCGATCGATGTCGTCGTCATGGACGAGGCCAAGGCAAAGCGTCGCGCAGGCGTGCGCGGAACGATGGTCGAGCGCGCGCTTTGCGAGGGTCGCCTGCTCGCCCAGACCTGAACGATGTGACAGTCTGAAGTGCTGCCTCGCACGGCTGGCCGAGATGCACAGCCCGTGATCGGAAGTGGTACCGCAGTCGGCACCACGGCCTCACGAGCATCTCGTGCCCTGCCCCCAACATGTCGAAAGCCCCGCTCTCACGGGGCTTCCAGATATCGGGGAGACAGGATTTGAACCTGCGACCGCCCGGCCCCAGCCATATCGCGGCAGAACGGCAACCTAGCTTAACCCTGCAAAAGCGCCATTTATCGTGCGGTTGCGTGAGGTTGCTTCAGGTCAGAACGTGACATAGACATGACACGGGTGGCCTGGCACGATGATCGCCATGAGCACGACGGCAAGGGCTTCGAGACCGAGACGCAGCAGAGGCCAGCGTCGACCCTACGGGACCGGGTCGCTCAAGCAGGTCGGCAGATCCTGGATCGGGACGTGGTACGCGCGCGACGGCCGCCAGGTGCGCCGCAAGGTCGGCGACGTGCGCACGCCGGGGCAGCCGGACGGGCTGGCGATCACGCAGGCTGAGCGCAAGTTCGCCTCGATGCGTCAGAACGACCCGCCCCGCCGGCGGCAGGCCGGCGACGCGCGCGTGACGATGCAGGAGGCAGGCGACGAGCTCGCCCGGACGCTTGTGCGCAAGAACCGCAAGAAGTCCCACCGGCTTACGGTCGCCTCCGATCTGCGCAACCACATCGTCCCGTTCTTCGAGGGCCGGCCGCTGGAGGGCATCGACGTCGACGACGTCGAGCGCTACGTCGACGTCAAGAGCCACGCGCTCGCGGTCAAGACCGTGCGCAACCACCTCAACACGATGCACTCGGTCTTCCAGATCGGTCTGCGCAAGGGCTGGTGCCGCCATAACCCCGTCAAGCTCGCCGAGCGCCCGGCCATCAAGAAGACCGAGACCCGCATCCGCTTCCTCACCCAGCCCGAGGTCGACCAGCTCGTCACCGCGACCTACCCCGACGACACCTGGGGCTCGATCGAGCCCACGCTCTACCTCACCGCCGCGATGACCGGCCTGCGCCAAGGCGAGCGGCTCGGCCTGCGCTGGCGCGACGTCGACTTCCACGCACGCCGCATCCGCGTCGTCTCCCCCTATGTCCGCGGCGAGTTTGCCGACCCCAAGTCCGAAGGCTCCGGCCGCTCCATCCCAATGGCCACCCGCGTTGCCGAAGCGCTCGAGCAGCTCCACGCCCGCACGCACTACGGCAACGCGAGAGACCTCGTCTTCTGCCACCCCGAGAGCGGCAAGCCACTCGACCGCTCCAAGCTCGTGCGCCGCTTCAAGCAGGCGATCGAGCGCGCCGGCGTACGCCGCGTCACCTTCCACGAGCTGCGCCACACCTTCGGCACCCGCATGGCCGCCCACGGCGTCCCCCTCCGCCGCCTGCAGGAGTGGATGGGCCACGCCGACGCCAAGACCACCCAGATCTACTCCCACTACCAACCAGCCGAGAACGAAGCCGAGGTCATCGACCTGGCGTTTGCGTAGCGCGGGTCTCACGGCCCATCGTGGATGTCTCGCATCGACCGCGGTTCAACTCTTCCGGCATCACGGGGCATGCTCGAATGCACGGACTCCGTGCGATGTTGCCCTATGATCGGGTGCGTTCATCAAGGTGGCTCCGCCTCGATCAAGTCCGTGCCTGCCTACAGCCCGAAACCACTCTCTGCGCCGTTCGACGCGGCCTTCACGAGACTTGTCCAGGCCGCAAAGCAGCGGCGGCTTGTGTTGTACATGGGCGCCGGCATCAGCATGGGCGATCCGTCCAGAGGACCGCGCGGGCCAGAGGTGGCCGACCGGCTGCGTCCAACCGTGGCACGCTGGCTGAGCGCTGATGGCGCGCTCGACGGCCTCTCCCTTGAACAGCTCGCTCAGCGCGTCGCAGATGAGAGACCCGACAAGCTCGACGCGTTGCGGGAACTCGCCGCCGCGGGGTGACGGTCACCCCCCAGCTCACTTTTAGCGAGGGCCAGCTGAACGTGGTGGCGCTGTCGTACTTCCTTGGCCTCGCGCTCAACGCGGGCGAAGGCACGCTGCCGTTCGTGGTGCTCGACGACCCGCTGCAAGCGATGGACGTGCTCGCCGTACTGGGCTTCGCCGACCTCTGTCGCCGCATACGCGAGCAGCGGCAGTTGCTTCTCACGACGCACGACCGGCGTTTCGCCTCGCTGCTCAACCGCAAACTGATGCCGCGCGAGCACGGCGCGCGCACGGTCTTGTACGAGTTCGATGGCTGGAGCGAGGCCGGTCCGCGCGTCAGACCGAGCGAGCCGGCACTCGCCGACGTGATCCCACTGCTGCAGCGCGAGAGCGCCTGAGGGGCCAGCCCGAGGAGCCTGCTAGCATGTACGTACATGACGACGTACATGGAAGGGTGTTTTGCATGAGCACGATCGGCGTTCGGGACCTCGCGCGGCACGCGAGTTCGATCATCAGCGACCTGGAGCAGACCAGAGAGCCGGCGCTGATCACGCGCCGAGGGCGGCCCGTGGCGTACATGCTGCCAGTCGACTCCGAGCAGTTCGAGGACTTCGTACTCGCGCACGCGCCCGAGTTCGTCGAGGGCATGGCCGCCGCCGACGGCGACCTGGCCTCCGGCGAGACGACGTCGCTTGCCGAAGCGCGCCGCCAGCTCGAAGACGCGAGCTGACCCCAGCTCCGGCAGCCTCTCCTTCCGATGTACCGCGTCGAGCTCTCGAAGCGCGCGATGCGCGATCTGCGCCGCATCGATCACGGACCGCGCAAGCGGCTACTCGACCTGCTCGAAAGAGAGCTGGCAGCCGAACCGCAACCCCCGAGCCTCGATGTCAAAGCGCTCGTCGGCCGCTCCCCATGGCTACGTCTGCGGCGCGGCGAATACCGCGTCGTCTACCGGCCACTCACCAACACCGAGCTGAGATCACTCAGAGCCGCCGAAGCGGCCGGCTTCCTCGTCGAACGGATCGTCGACCGGCGCGACCTCGAGAAGGCCGCAGCGACGCTGCCGTCGTAGCGCGGCGAAGGCCAAGACCGAGCCATAGCGCGAGCTCACCGGCTCGGTTACCGGCAGAATATGACATGAGCAGTCATCTTCTAGCGGGCCCATGCGAGACAAGAAAAGCCCCGCTTTGCGGGGCTTTTCCTTGATCGGGGAGACAGGATTTGAACCTGCGACCGCCCGGCCCCCAGCCAGTCAACGGCCGTATGGTTCACGCAGGAATGGGCAATTCGGCTGGCTCAGAAGCCCCGTTCTGAAAGGCAATCTGCCGGTTTGGTACCCGCGCTGGTACCCGCTGATCGGCGTGGTACCCTCGCCGAAAGCGGTGGTACCCTCGCACAACGAGCGGCGCCAAGACGAACGGGAGGTTCGACGTGTCAGCACCGCAGGCGACCCCAGCCGTCGTCATCCGTGAGGGCAAGGACGGCACGCCGTTCTTCGAGGCGAAGTGGCGCGACGAGGACCGCCAGCAGATCAAGCGACGCCTCGGTCCGGCGTGGGTGGAGCCGGACGGCGAGGGCGGCTGGCGCAAGCGCCGCGGGCGTCCGCGCGAGGGCTGGCTGGACGAGCGCGCCGCGCACGTCGCCGCTGCCGAGAAGGTTGCCGAGGTCGCACGCGAGCGGGAGCAGGCCGCGCGGGCTCGCAAGCGTGCAGGTGTCGCGACTTTCCGCGAGGTCGCGCACGAGTGGCTCGCGTGGAAGCGGGACGTGAAGGGCGGCGCCCCTTCGACCCTCCGCGAGAATGCCCGCCTGCTGCGCGAGCCGGGCGAGCCGTACAAGCGCGGCAGCGGGATCGTCCAAGGTCGGCTCATGGCCCGCTTCGGGGATCGCCCCCACGACGAGATCACGACGCCCGAGGTGTCCAAGTTCCTGCGGGAGCTGGACGACGAGCTTTCAGCCCGGATGGTGAACGAGCACCGCGCCGTCCTGCACTCGATCTTCGCCTACGCCATGAAGCCCGACACGCACGCGCTCGCGGCCAACCCGGTCAGCGACACCGACAAGCGCTACCAGGCGCCCCCGCCGCCGCTCGACCACTACGAGGCCGAGGAGGTCGAGGCGCTTGCGCTCGCGTGCGAGCGCGGCGAGCAGCGCGGCAGACCGCGCAACTACAAGGGGCGCCCGGTGGCGCTCGGCGAGGACGAGCAGGCGGCGCGCGCGGCCGAGGATCGACAGGACGCCGAGCTGTTCCGCGTGAAGTTCTACAGCGGAATGCGGCTCGGCGAGATCCGCGCCCTGCGTTGGCGGTACGTCCACTTCCTTCCCGACCTTTCCGGCGCGATCATCGACGTGGAGCGCGCCATCAGCGCAGGCGTCGAGAAGGAGCCGAAGGGTCGGCGCGGCCGTCAGGTTCCGATCCCGCGCCCGGCAGCCGAGGCGCTTGCCCGGCTCGGTCAGCGCGACGAGTTCACCGACCCCGAGGACTACGTGTTCTGCAACCGGCTCGGCGACCCGCTCGACGGCTCTGCGCTGCGCCGTCGCTACAAGCGGGCAGCCGAAGCGGCCGGACTTCGCCCCGTCAAACTGCATGGGCTCCGGCACGCCGCCGGATCCGTGCTGGCCCGCACGCTCCCACTCGTCACGGTCCGCGACCTCCTCGGGCACGCCGAGTTGCGCACGACGAATCGCTATCTCCACAGCAAGATCGACCCCGCCGCGATCATCGCTGTGAACGCGGCGTTCGGCGTTCCGGTAGCCGGCGAGCAGTCCGCCGACTCGTAGGTCAGCCAGCGCCACGAAGGCGCGCTTCAATGTCTTCGCGGACGAAGCGCACGGCTCGCCCGAGCCGAGCGCAGGGCAGCTCGCCGCGGCGTGCCAGCTCATAGACGGTGGACTTGGGAAGCGCGAGCATCGCGGCAACCTCGGCCGGCGTCATCACGTCCTCGCGGGTGAGCCGCCGCCGTGTCTGCGGTCGTGCGGTGTCGAGCTTTGGGCGGTTGGCTTCCATGCGTTCACCTGCTGCGTCGTGCGCGGTCTTGAAGGAACAGGGCGAAGGTGCGCAGCTCGTAGCCGAACGCGAGCACTTCGCGGGGGTCGGCGTCGGTGCCGGCGGCGTCGAGGCGGTCGCGCCATGCGATGAAGGCGGCGGTTTGCTCGGCCAGGTAGGTGTCGCCGTCGAGGTCGGCGGGGAGGTGGCGCAGCTCGCGCGGGTAGCGGGCGCGGAGCGCGTCGAGAGTGCCGGTGGGCGCGTCGGTGGCCGGGGCCGGGCGGCGCTTGACGCGACGGCCGCGTGGTGAGCCGGCGCGGCGGGCGGGCGGCGTGTCGAGCTGCGCGCCGTGGTCGGCGAGCGCGGCGCGGACGAGGCGGCCAGCGACGGTGGCGATCGGCTCGCCGGCTGCGTGCGCGAGCTGCTGCAGCTCGTCGCGCTCGGCGACGGTGAGGCTGATCGCGACGCGCTTGGCGACGGTGGTCATGGAGCGATCTCCGGGGCGCGGTCGATCGCGGGCGCGCGCTCAGGCGGGCGGGGCGGCTGGTAGCGCTCGACGCGCTCGGCGCCGCGCTGCTCGCCGGGGTCGCGGTACGGGTCATGGAGCGGCTGTGAGATCGAGGGCGTCTGCGCGTCGCTCCGCTCGACGCGCGCGGCGAGCTGGCGCACGCGCTGCTCGTCCTCCCTGTCGAGGTCTTCGCCGGAGACGTGGAACTCGATCCGATCCGTAGCGCGCGACGCCTGCACGTAGACGCCCTCGCGGGAGGTCTGCCAGCCGCCGGTCAGGGCGACGCCCTCGCGGACGGTCGCGCCCTGCTCGCGGGTGATGTGCCCGGCGTAGGCGAGGCGCAGCGCGCCGACCTGCTCGCCGTCGAGCTGGACGGTGCGGCCGGCGTCGAGCTGCACGACGAGCGTGCCGTGCTCGGCGTCGGCGGTCGTGATCGTGCCGCGCTGGCCGTTCTCCACGCGGGGACCGCCGTCGCCGAGGCGCATCGGCTCGGTCCAGACGACGCGATCGTGCCCGTGGAGGTGGTGCCCGTCCGGGTGCTCGACCGCCTCCGCCGTCAGCTCGCCGCGCTCGTGTCGGAGCTGCTGCACGCGCAGGTTCAGCGTGTCGATCTCGACGTTCGAGGCGTCCGACATGAGCGCGACATGCTGGTGCCCGTGCTGCTGGGCCAGCTCGTCGTAGCGATGGGCGGCGCGCTCGACGGCCTGCTCGCGCGTCTCGGCGAAGTGGAGATCCCCGCGCGCGTGGAAGTTCGCCATCGCCTTCGCCGGGTCGCCCTCGCGCAGCTCACGCCACGCCTCCCGCGTCGCCAGGTCCTGCGTGCGGCGGACCTCGGCCAGCTCGGCGGTCGGGACGCGCTGGGCGGCGTGTTCGAACATGCCTCCGGCGCCGATTGCCGGGAGTTGGCGGTGGTCTCCGATCGCGACGAGGCGCCCTCCGCGTTCGTCCACGGCGGCCACGAGGGGAGCGAGCCGGGCGGTGTCGCCCATCCCAGCCTCATCCACATACACGGTGGTCTGCTGGTCGACGTGCAGGCGGCCGGCGTCGAGCGCGGTCACGAAGCTGTCGATCGTGCGCGTTCTGCCTTCGAGTGCTGGGGAGGCTTCCCCGAGGCGCTGCGCGGTGCGGCCGGCGACGGCGACGCCGTAGACCTCGCGGCCGGCTTCGCGCTCGGCGTGCGCGGCGGCGTCAATGACGACGCCCTTCCCGGTCCCGGCCGCGCCGATCAAGACCGACGCGCGGCCCGGCCCCGTGATCGTCTCGACCGCCGCGCGCTGCTCGGCGGACAGCTCGCCGCCGAGGCGCTGCTCGACCGTGGCGATGCCGCGCTCGCGCGCGGCCGGGTCGATCGCCTGTGCCGGGTCGGCGGCCATGCCGGTCAGGCGCCGGTCGATGTTCTGCTCGGCGGCCCGGACGCGCGCGGTCGTCATGCCGCCGTCCGCAAGATCGAGGATCCGCCCGTCGCGGCGCAGCTCGTGGCGCTGCGCAAGCGCGTCGCGGGGCGCGAGCCCGGCGCCGGCGGCGTGCTCGAGCGCGGCGGTGCGCAGCTCGGCGTCGGTGAAGATCGCGCGCCGGGCGGTTGCGGCGACTTCGACGCGCTGCGCCCAGCGCTCGGGATCGGCGCCCGGCGCGCGGTGCTCGTGCCGCGCCTGCTCGATTTGCTCGCGCGAGGTGCCGGCCTCGTGGCCGGTGTCGGTCCAGGCGCGGTCCAGCTCGCCGCGGTCGTGCGGGAGCGGCTGCTTGCGCGTGCGGGTCTTGACGGCCATGTCGCGCAGCTCGCCGCGCTCGGGGTCGCGGCCGTATCTGGCGCGAAAGTCGCGGGTGGCGCGCGTGACCTCGGTGGTGCGCTTTGAGAACGCCTGCTCGACGTTCTCGCGGATGCCGCCGATGAAGAAGTAGCGGCCGTCTTTGCCGGCCGGCGCGATCTCATAGCCGAGCTCGCGCAGCTCGTGCGCGAGGTGCGCGCGGTAGAAGGCGCCGACCTCGCGCGCAGCGCGGAAGGCGGGACGGGAGCGCACGGCCGCGATCGAGCCGTCCCGGCGCTCAACCGAGGTGATGACGACGTGCGTGTGCAGCTGCGGATCGGGAACGGCGTCGCCGACGCCGCGCGCGGTCGTGTGCGTGAACGCGGCGGCGTGCAGGTGCGCGGCGGTGTCCGGGATGGTGCCGGTCGCGGGGTCGTAGCGGACGGTCAGCTCGACCGTCTCGCGCAGGTAGTCGAGCGCCGCGTCGACGGCGGCCTCGTGCGCGGCTTCGATCGCGGCGCGATCCTTCCCGAGCGCCCATGCGACGCTGACGCCCTTCGGCGCCGAGAACGTGACATCGAGGCCGCCCGCGCGCTCGCCGTCCGGGCCGGCGTTGCGCAGGTAGGCCGGCGCCTGCGGCGGCGAGTCGGGCCGGCGGCCTTCCATCATCGCGCGCAGCTCGCCGGACTCGACCCGGCCCGGCGTGATCCCGACGCGCGCAAGCGCGTCGGGATCGCCGATCCAGCGGCCGGGTGCCTCGGCCGGCATCCCGTCCCGGCCGAGGTAGTAGTCCCCCTGCTCGGGGGCGATGGTCTTGCTGTCGAGGTAGTCGGCGTAGCCGCCTGTGGAGGCGGCCGGGATGCTCGCCGCGGTCATCATCGGTTTGGTCCTCCTCTCGGGATCTCGCTGAACTGGCGGGCGAGGCGGCGGGCGGCCTCCTGCGGGCTGTCGTTGCGGATGTGGCGCAACGCCTCCTGCGGGCTGCTGGCGCCGAGCCACTCCCACCAGAACGGGAGCCGCACGAGCGCGGGCAGGTCGTGGCCGTGGAAGGCGATCGCCTCCCCGCCGCTGAGCTGCGCGAGCTGCTCGCCGCCGAGCTTCGGCCGCGACTGCTCGTGCCGGGTCGTCGTGCTCTCACCCCAGCGCCCGGACGTGGTCGACGTCTGCTCGACCTCCTGCTCGCCCAGCAGCGCCTGGACCTCCTGACGGGTCGCGGCGTCCACGATCGGGCCGAGGTAGAGCTTGCACAGCGTGTTGGCGATGATCGCGTCGGCCTCGTGCCCGTAGCGGGCGCGAATCTGCGCGATCGACTGGTAGACCACGCACCAGCGCACGCCGTGCCCGGCCGAGACCGCGAGGTGCGTCCCCAGCCGCGCCAGCGGCGCCAGGTGCGCCGCCTCGTCGGCCAGGATCTTCAGCAGCGGCAGCGAGCGCGGGTCCGCGACGCTGGCGGCGTTCTGCTCACACGCGCGCAGGATCTCGCCGAGGATCGCGCCGAAGACCGGCGCGAGCGCGTCTTGGTCGCTCTCCGGCGCGATCAGGAACAGCGTCGCATTCTGCGCGAGCAGCTCCTTTGCGGTGAAGCCGCGGCGGTCGACATGCTGCACCGCCGGGAAGCGGTAGACCGCCAGCAGCCGCGCGGCAGACATCATCAGGATGCTGCGCGCACGGTCCTCCATCGCCTGCACCGCGCGCAGCGCCGCCGCCGCGCGCTCTCTGCCATACCGGGCGAGGATCTCGGCCGGGATGTCGAGGCCGTCCGGGCCGGCGGTGAGCCAGTCGTAGACCTCGATCATCCCGAGGCCCTCAATCGCCGCCGCATGCAGGACCCCCGGCAACAGCCGCTCGATCGCGCCGCGGTCGTAGAAGCGCGCGGCACCATCGCCCTTCGCCATCTCTCCGGCGTCGGGGTCGGCGTCGTGGAGCCACTGCCCCATCCGCAACGCGCCCTCCCAGCTCACGCAGTGCGCCAACGGCGTCCAGCACGCGCACGAAAGCCGCGGCGGCAGGCGCGTCATCGGCGCATACACGAACACCGGCCCGCGCCGCTCACGCGCGACCAACGTGTGCAACAGCACGTCGATCTTGTTCGAGAGAATCACGAGCGGACCGTCGTGCTCGTGCGCCTCGGTGCCGACGACGCGCATCGTCTTCCCGCTGCGCGTCGGCGCCACGACCATCAAGTGCTGCTCCGGCGCGGACCGGACCTCGCGGCCGTGCAATCTGCCGAGATTCCACCCGTCGCCGCCACGCGGCGCCGGCCGGCGACGCTCGGCGATCAGCGGGCGCACCAGACCGCTCGACATCCGCGCCAGCGCACGCGAGCGCGCCTCCTCCGGATCAGGCTGCAAGTGCGCCCAGTCGCGCGCCTTCGCGAACGCGCGCGGTCTGACCCGCTTACGCGGGTCGATGTCGCGCAGGTGCGCACGGTTGCGCCCGCCCCACATCCCGACACGCAACTTCACCGCCGCAACCAGCACGCCCAGGCCGACGAGCAACAGCACGTCGAGCACGACCACGACCGGCAACGAGGGCACGACCCCGGCCCAGCTCGACGGGAACTTCCACACCCCGAGCAGGCTGCGGTGGATCAGTGCGGCGAGCGCGCCAAGCGGGTTCACGAGCGCCGGCCGCAAATGCAGCGTCGACCACACCAGCGTCGGCCACTCCAACAGCAGCGTCCCGAGCGCCACGACGATCGAGACGACGGCGCACCCGACGATGAACTGCTTCTCGTCGTATTCACTTCGTTCTTGCATGAGATTCCTTTCTCAGGAGGACTTGTTGGTGGCTTGACGGGTTGACGGATGGGGCGGGCGTCTTTACCCCCCCAATCGACGCCAGCGCGGACACGAGAGTCGTCTTTGGCCTTTGACCGGTGGTCGGAGCCAGCGGCAGGCAAATACCCCCCCGCCTTCGCGCAGCGCCCCGTCCGCGAGCGACTCGCTCAGGGCGACAGCGGCGAGAGGTGCTCACACTCCTACAAGACCCATCGCCGGCCGCTGTGACGAAAACCTTCCTAAACGACTGCACACTCTTCAGTACCGAACGGGCCGGAATTTGCCCCAGCGACTTTGCGCCGCTGCCGCGCTCGCGCCGGCTCGATTTGATGTGCCTGCTGTGTGGATGTAGCGCCGCCCGCGGGATCTCCCCCGGCGAATTCGCCGGGGCGTGACCGCCCACGCAGAGGCCGCCTGTCCTTCTGTGCGACCAAGGCCAACAGCCACCCCGACGAATCGCCGGACGGAGACGCCGGCCGCCGGACGGCCGGGCGCGAGAACGGGATCGAGAACGAGCACATCGCATCCCGTAAGTAGAAGCCGGCGGAAAATTGGTCCCCCCGAATTGCCGGACGCGCGCATCAACCCGTCCAGCACGCGAACTCCGAGAAAGTGCCAAGCCCATCACGCACAGCAACGTCGAGAACGACCCGACACCGGTACACAGCGACCAGCTATCGCGTCCGCCTGACAACCCGCCCGACGCCGCGTCTCGCCTCAGCGCGCGAGCGCGCCAGACCGTCGCCGGCCGGCGGCCGGCCGCTCGCGCCGGCACACCGCGCGCGCGAACGGCGGGCGGGGGGCCGCGCGCGAGAGGCAGGCAACCCGGCCATCCGCGCATCCGCTTCCCCCGACTCGCGCAGCAGCAGCTACCGCATCAGCGCCGACCAGCTCGCACCGCGAGCAGCCCGCCGCCGACGCATCCAGCTCGCACCGAACACGTCCAACGCGAGCAGCGAAACGCCCCAGCCGCCACCGCGCCCAAACCATCGCGCGAACCCCAGCCACGCCCCCCACTGTGACCGTAAAAACAGCGCAGACCAGATGCACTGTGTCGCACTGTCACACCGCCGGGGGCGGTGATCGCGCCGTGTGCTGCGGCCTCCGGGAGCAAGCGCCCGCCGAGCCGGTGCCGGAACGGGCGATCGTCATCAGCCGGTCTCCTCGCGAGCGACGAGCACGACGAGCCTGACCGCCTGGCTTCGGCTTGGATCGGCTAGCTGACGCTTGTGGGTCTGCGCGCCGAGCTGCGCCAGCTCGGCAAGGAACCGGTCGATCGCGGGTCGCAGCGCTTCGAGTGCGGGCTCGTCGAGCGCCGCCGTCGCCTGTCCGGCGTGCGGACCGCCGAGCGAGGTAGCAGGAACGGCTTCGGTGCGCCAGAGCCGCAGCTCGACGTCGGCGCGGTCGCTCAGGCGGTAGTGGTAGGCGAAGGCGCCGCGGACCGTTGCGCGGTGGTCGAGGGTGATGAAGCCGAGGTCGCGCAGGTATCGGAGGTGCGCGGTGAGGATGCCGGCTCCAATGGCCCAGGCTTTGGACAGCTCCGTCGCGCTCGTCGTGCGTTGCTCTAGCAGATGACGGAGGATCCGCGGGCGCAACGGGTGCTGCATCGCCTTACCCCAGCGCTGCTCTGCGATCGCGGCAGGGTCGGCGACCGAGCGTCGTTGTCTCCTGGGCGCGGGCACGGCTTCACCGTGGGCGGGCGTCCGCGGCGGTCGCCAGGATCCCGGCGAGTCGAACGACCGACCGCGCGGCGAGCTCGACCCATAGCGTCGAGCCGTCCACCTGCGCTTGTTCAAGCACGCGGTCGATCGCCTCCGGTTGCGCGCCTCGGAAGCGTCCGAGGAGGTCGACGACCGTCGTCGCGGTCCAGAGCCTGTGTGCTTCGCTGTGTCTCAGCGCGCACGCGAGCGCGGGCCAGCCGATGGCGACGGGAAGCACGCTGGCCGCGAGCAGGGCGGTGCGGACGTCGATGATGCCCTCCGCAAGCTGGTGTGACGCGCCCGCCTGCACGTCCCTGGTGGTCACGCGGATCTCTGTGTCCGGGAGTCGCTCGATCAGGTTCTCGAGCTGCGCAGATTCGTCGATCAGTTCGGCAGCGGTCTGCTTGAGGACAGCGATCGTGGCGGCCGAGGTGACGATCGGCTCGCCTCCTCCCTTGTAGAAGGCGAACTCGCCGCTCACGTGCTCCTCAATGCGCCTGGCCAGCTCGAGCGCCTGGAGCAACGTCCACGCCGGAGTGCTTGCCGTCGGGTTCATGCGCGGTGTCGACTCGTGAGCTGACGCAGTCCGTGTCGAACGCCGCCGCCCCACGGGGATGGGGGCGTGGAGCGACGGCGGTCTGACGGGCCGCACGCGCGACCCCGGTGCCAGTCGGGGGCCTGACGCACCGGGGCCGCTGTGCGCCTGCACGTCCCCGTCGCCTCTGAGCGCCGCCTCGATCCGTGGGGGACCGGAGAGGCGGAGTGCCCTGAGGCGTGCCGGCGGGGACGATGCCGGCTATGGGGACGACGCAGCTTCATCGCCGCCATCGTTCACCGTCATGCGTCGCTTGCCTAGCCAAGGCTTAGAGGTCCAAAGCTTTGCTATTCCGACCGTTGATGCTTGCCGCCTAACGGCGGCTGGACTAGGCTCAGGTACGCAGGCATTTTCTGTGTGCCCGTGGGGGCGCTGACGGGGAGGCACTCAGTGTCGGGGACGGGAGACAGGTCGGGCCGTAGGACATCGCCCGCTCGATGGTCGTCCGTCCGGCCAGTGCTCGTGTTGGAGGATGTGACGGCCACCCACGGCGTCGGCCGCAAGCAGGCAACAGTGCTCGACGGCCTCTCGCTCGAGGTCTGGCCGGGGGATGTTGTTGCGATCGTCGGCGCCCGAGGCGCGGGCAAGACGACGCTGCTGCGTGTCGCGGCTGCGATCGACCGGCCGACACGAGGCGCGGTGCGCCTCGGCGTGCGTGAGATCGACTCCGCTACCCACAGCCAGCGGTCCGAGTGGCGGCGGCGTGTCGCGTACGTGCCGAAGCGGTGGCGAGTCGCGGGCGGCAAGCCCGCCATCGACCACGTGGCCCTTCCGCTGATCGCCAGCGGCGTGTCGCCGCGCACCGCGATGCGCGAGGCGGAGGCGGCACTCACGTGGGCCGGCGCGACCGAGCATGCCCATCGTTATCTGCCGGAGCTGACGCCGGCTGCCGCTACGCGGGTCGCGCTCGCGCGCGCGCTCGTGCAGAAGCCCGCCGTGCTGCTGCTGGACGAGCCCGGCATGAACGCGGCGATGGAAGAACGGGCCGCGCTGCTGCGGCTCGTGCGCTCGATGGCGACGACGAACCCCGCGCTCGCCGTGCTGATGACGACGCTGGACACGCGTGGCGCTGCTGGAGCGAGCCGCACGGTCCTGCTCGTCAACGGCAGGCTCCGTGGTGGCGCCGCGCCGGTGGCGGACGTCGTGCCGTTGCCGGTAGGGCGCGCGCCGGCGATCCGAGAGCCCGCCTCGTGAACAGGCTCGAGCTGCGCGACATCGCGAAGAGTTACGACATCGGCATGGAGCGTGTGCGTGCGGTCGACGGCGTCACGCTGACGCTCGAGCCGGGCGAACTCGTGGCCATCTACGGTCCGAGCGGTTCCGGCAAGAGCACGCTGCTGATGCTCGCCGCCGGGCTGCTGGAGCCCGATCGCGGGCAGATCGTTTTCGGCGGTGTGGACATCAGCCATCTGCCGGCCCGCAAGCGAGCGGCGCACCGTCTGTCGCTCGGGTTCGTCTTCCAGGCGTTCCAGCTCATGCCGGGCGTCTCAGCAGCCGACAACGCGACGCTCAAGCTGCTCGCCGAGGGATGGAAGCCGAGACGCGCGCGCGAGCAGGCGCAACGCTGGCTCGAAGTCGTCGGACTCGATAGCCGCTCCCACCAGCCGCCCGAACGCCTGTCGATGGGCGAGTGCCAGCGTGTGGCGATCGCTCGCGCGTTGGCGAACGAGCCGCGACTGATCCTCGCCGACGAGCCGACAGGCAGTCTCGACACCGCGCGCAGCGGCGAGATTCTCGAGCTGCTGTCGCGGATTGCGCGCGAGCGGCGGGTTGGGGTTCTGCTGGCGACCCACGATCCCGAGGCGGCGCGCTTCGCCGATCGGGTCTTCGAGCTGCGCGACGGCCAGCTCCGAGACCGCGCGAGCTCGCGCGAGGACGAGCACGCCGCCGAGCGCGATCGGACGGGGACGTGAAACCGCGTGCGCTCATCTACTTCTACGTATGGCGGGTCAAGGCGCACCCGCTGCAGGAGCTGCTCGCCGGCGCTGGGATCGCGGTCGGCGTCGCGTTGCTGTTCGCCGTGCAGATCGCGAACTCCAGCATCGCCAGCTCCGTTGGCGCGACGCTGCGCGGCATCACGGGCTCCGCTCAGATCGAGGTCGAGAGCGGAGACGAGCATGGCTTCGACGCGCGCCTCGTCCGGGCGATGCGGGCTCTTCCGGACGTGCAGGTGGCGGCGCCGATCTTGCAGCGGCGCTCGATCGCCGAGGGGCCGCGCGGGAGCCTCCCGGTCGAGCTGGTCGGCGTGGACCCCAGCCTCGCCCTCCTCGGCGGCGCGTTGACGCGCGAGTTCGGCGACCAAGGCCTTCAGCTTCCACCGCAGGGGGTTGTGATCCCTACTGCGGTCGCGGTCGCGATCGGCGTCAGACCGCGCGACACGTTGAGCTTGATGGTGGCCGGCCGTGCGTTTCGGATCCCGGTGGCGGCGACGCTCGGCGCCGACCAGATCGGAGACGCGTCGAAGAGCCCGCTCGTCGTCGCGCGGCTCCCATACGCGCAGGCGCTCGCCGGGATGCCGGGCCTCGTGACGCAGGCTTATGTGACTGCGCGCCCGCATCGGGAGCAGCAGCTGCGCCGCCAGCTCGTGGCCCTCACCGGCCATACGCTGGCCGTGGGCAGCGCGAACGCGCTCGTGCAGCGGCTCCGCGGCGCGACGGCGGCGAACGACCAGTCCACTGCGCTCTTCTCCGCGATCAGCGCGCTGGTCGGGCTCCTGTTCGCGTTCAACGCGATGCTGCTGACGATGCCCGAACGGCGCCGTTTCGTGGCCGACCTGCGCACGACCGGCTTCAAGGATCTCCAGATCGTCTCGATTCTCGGCTTCCAGGCGCTCCTGCTCGGCATCGAGGCATCGCTTGGCGGGCTGCTCCTCGGCGATCTGCTGTCGCGCATCGTCTTTCAGTCGGTGCCCGCGTATCTCGCCTTCACGTTCCCGGTCGGGCCGCAGCGCATCATCTCGCTGCAGGCGGTGGAGGTCGCGCTCGCGGCCGGTATCCTTGCCGCGCTCGTCGCCGCCGCACGTCCGGTTGTGGATCTGCTCTCCTCCAAGCCGCTCGACGCCCCCTACCAGGAGCGCGGCGAGGTCGGACAGGCCATCCCGCGCGAGCTTCGCCGCAACCTCCTCGTCGCCTCGGTCCTCATCTGCATGGCCGTCTGGATCGGAGTCGCGGTCGCTCCAGAGCTTGCGGTCGCCGGCATGGTTGGCCTCGCGGTCGCGACGCTCTTCGCGATGCCGGCGGCGCTGGCCGTCGGCGTGCCGCTCATCGACCGCGCCGCCCGCCGACTCCAGCAGCGCGGGAACCTCCTGCTCATCGCGGTGATGGGGACGCGCTCGGCGATGACCCGATCCGTGGCCGTGGCCGCCATCGCCGCAGTCGCGGTCTTCGGTACCACCGCGCTCAACGGAGCACGCAGCGACATGGTGCACGGCCTGTACCTCGGCTATGGCGACCACCTGGCGACCGCGGACATCTGGGTCACCACGGCCGGACGGAGCCTGACGACCGACAGCTTCCATCTCTCGCGCGCGCAGCTCGAACGCCTGCGCGCGGCGCCGGGAATCGCCTCAGCGCGCATCTACCAGGGCGGCATGTACGACCTCGGCGATCGGCGCATCTGGCTCATCGCCCGCCCGCCCGGCGACGCGGAGGTGATCCCGCCCTCGCAGATCGTCCAAGGCAACCTTCAGCACGCGAGCCGGCTCGTTCGCAGCGGCGGATGGGTCGCCGTCTCTGCGACGCTCGCGCGCGACCTGCACCTGCACGTTGGCGGCCCGGTCGTGCTTCCGACGCCGACCGGCGACCATCGGCTTCATGTCGCCGCGGTCGTCACGAACCTCAGTTGGGGACCTGGCGCGATCGTGCTCAACACCAAGGACTACAGCCGCGACTGGAGGACGACCGACCCCTCGGCGATCGAGGTCAACCTCGATCGCGGCGTCGCGCTCGCGGCCGGGAAGCACATCGTCAGGGACGCGCTCGGCGCCACGCCCGCGCTCGACGTGCAGACCGCCGGCGAGCTCGACGCCGAGTTTCAGGGCATCCTGCGCGACGGCCTGACACGCCTGAGCCAGATCTCACTCCTGATGATCGTCGCGGCGGCGTTCGCGCTCGCAGCCGCGATCTCGGTCTCCGTGCTCCAGCGCCGGCGACGGATCCAGGCCCAGCGGATCCAGGGGTTCAGAGATGCTCAGTTGCGGCGCATCCTGCTGCTCGAGGCAGCCGTCTCGCTCACGATCGGGTGTCTCGCCGGTGTCGCCGCAGGTGTGGCCGGTCACGTGCTCGGCGACCGCTGGCTGCGGCTGACCACCGGCTTCCCGGCGCACTTCTCGCCGCAGACGGTCCAGGCGCTCACGATCGCACTGTTCGTCATGACTGGCGCGCTGCTGCTCGTCAGCCTGCCCGGCTACTTCGCCGTCCGGATCCCCTCGACGACAAGCATGCCTGACTAAGCACGCCGTCTCACAGACTTGGCGCTGTGGATCGCCCCGGATCGAACTCGCGCTCGCGCTTGGCGCTCGTCGCCGCGCTGGTCCACGCTCTGCTGCTCTACTGGCTCGTGATCTTCCCGCGTGTGCGACTGGAGCTGCGCCGCTGGCAGCGCCACGCGCGCGCGATCCCGAGCCCGGAGCTGCGCGGCCACGCGCTCGGCAAGCTCGACGAGGAGCACATGAGCGCGGAGGGCGCTGCGGCGTTCGCGATCCTCGCCCGCCCTCGCGGCCGCAAGCACGTCGTGCGCCTCTGTGTCGCGTTCGAGGTGATGTACGACCTGCTGGACGCGCTCGCCGAGGAGCCCGTCGACGACGTCCTCGCGAACAACCGCCAGCTTCACCGGGCGCTGCCAGACGCCTTCCGACCTGCACGGGACGACGTCGACTACTACGCACATCACCACGGCGACGACGGCGGGTACCTCGCCGAGCTGCTGAGAGGCTGTCGCGTCGCCTTCCTAGCCCTCCCTGCGCGCAGGCAGGTGACAGCCGCGCTCATCCGCTGCGCGACGAGGGCCGGAGAGGCGCAGAGCCTCAACCACGCGTCGCTGTTCGGGCGGCCCGACGCGCTCGCCGCCTGGGCGCTAGAGCAGCTCGACGGCACACAGCGCGGACTGCTGTGCTGGTGGGAGGCCGCAGCCGCGGCCGGCTCGCCGCTGGGCATCTTCGCCCTGATCGCCGCCGCCTCACACCCCTCTACCGACGAACGCGCTGCGGAGGCGATCGAGCAGGTGTACTTCCCCTGGATTGGCGCGCTGCACTGGCTGCTGGAGAGCCTCGTCGACGCGGAGGACGACACGATCTCCGGCAACCGCAGCTACGTACGAGAGTACGGCTCCAGCGTGGTCGTCGGTCAGCGGCTCGCCCTGATCGCGCGCAACGCGCTCGCCGACGCACGCCGGCTGCCCCAGGCCGATCGGCACACGCTGCTGCTCGCGGGCATGATCGCGCTGAACCTCGCGCACCCAGGCGCCGCGTCCGACGAGACGCGGCGCGTCACAGCGGCTGTCATGGCTGAGGTGGGCGGGCTCGTGGCTCCACTGCTCGCCGCGATCCGGATCCGCCAGCGGCTTGGATCTCCGTGAGCATGTCGGAGCGGGGGCAAGCTAGCTGCGGAGCGTGCGCGCCGGCAGCGGGACGACCTCGGCGACTGGTGCCGAGACGTCGGCGCGCAGCTTGCCGTCACGAAGCGTGAGCACGCGGTCGACGCCGGCGACGCCAATCGCCTCACTCGTCGTCATCAGGACCGCGACGCCTTCGTCGGCGATCGAGCGCAGCAGACGCACGATGCTGCCGCGGGCGAGCAGATCCACCTGGCGAGTCGGATCGTCAAGCACGATGATCTGCGGCTCGCTCGCCAAGGCCTCGGCGACCGCCACGCGTGCCTGCTCGGTGGCGTCGAGGTCTTCGACGCACAGCTCGGCGAGCGCCGAGACACCGACGCGCGCGAGTGACGCAGCCGCTCGCTCCGCGGCGTGTCGCGGAGCCGCTCCACGAGCGAGCAGCGGCATCTGCACGTAGGACAGGACGGTGTTGCCAGCCGCTGCCGCCGAGTACGGCTCGACGAACCGGAGGCGCCCTCGGCGCTCTTCGGCGAGCGCGTGCTGAAGCTCGACACCGTCGAGCTTCACGACGCCATCGTCAGGCCGCTCGACGCCCGCGGCGACGCGCGCGAGCATCGCCCGCTCCAAACCGTCCACGCACCAGACGGAGACGAATTGACCCAGCTCGACATCGAGGCTGATGTCGCGCAGCAAGGCCCGCGAGACCCGGCCGCGCCGGCCGCGCTTGGTGACGCGCTCAAGAGCGAGCAGGCTCATCGCGAATCGCCCCTCCGCGCACGCTCGTAGGCGTCGATCTCCCGATTGGCGTACTCCAGCCACGTGAAATGAGCGTCGAGCTTCGCACGCCGCGCCTCGAGCACGAGGCGCTCGGTCAGCTCCCCGAGGTCGGCCGCGGGCGTCTCCGGGATGTTATGGGAGAGGACGCGCGCCTCCGTGACGCACAGCTCCTCGTAGTGCGTGACGAGATCCCGTACGACATCCACAGAGTCGACAACCGCGACACGGCGCCCAGCGACGAGCTTACGCAACAGATCGACGTGGGCAGGATCGTCGTGCATCCGGTCGACCAACCAACGCTTGAACGCCTGGATGCCGGCCTCGGTCGCGCGGTACTCGATCTTCGGCTGCCGGCTCTTCGCCCGTTGCGCCTCAAGCTTCTGTTGCGGATCGACCGGCTCGATGAACCCGGCCTTCTCCAATGCGTTCAACCCCGAATAGATCTGCCACGAGCCGCTGACCCGCAGCACGTCGCCGTACCGGCGCTCCAGCCGATGCAGCAACTCGTAGCCGTAGCTCGAGCGCTCCAAGACCAAGCCGAGAACCGCCCAGGTCACCGGCGAGGTGAGCGCACGCGATCGGGCGGGTCGCTGGGCTGGCTGCTGGGATCCCATGACAAAGTCGATGTCGCGCGGGCCTGACTCGCTCCTGCGACGCTAACGGATCTCGGAGGCCGCGGCTACCGAGAACCCGTAGCCAAACTTTGGACCTCCAAGCTTTGGCTACGGGGTCTTGGCGTAAGTCTCGTGACGCTCCGGAGCCCGGTGATCGCAGTCGCCATCGGCAAAAGCACTGCTCCCAAGGGAATCGCGAACGCCTCGGCTTCCCGCCGCCGTGCGTAAACGCGAATGATCCAAGCTACTCAATCTCGAATTGTGGCTTGTATGCTCGCCCCACAAAGGCGTCCATTACTGGACCTCAAGGAGGAGAGTTTGACTTCAGGTTGTCGGCCAGGTCGGCTGCGCAAACTCGCACGGCGCGCTCTTTCAACGGTCGCCGTCCTGGGCGCCGTCGCCTCCACTGCAATGGCGGTCGCGCCAGGTAGCGCGTCTGCATGCTCTGCAAGCGCGCATTGCTACGGGCGCGCTCTCTGGCAGATGAATGGAATCCCCGGGGCTGGCGTCTACGGTATTGCGGCGAACGTGCGCTCCAACTGCATGTACGTCTCGAACCCAAGCACGGAGTTCATCACCAATGAGCTGTGGGCGATCAATGGCGCCCCGTGGGTAGAGGCCGGGATAACGGCCGGGACGCCGTTCCCGAACTCGCCTACCGCGTTCGCTGCGCGCTCCGATTCCGGGGGGAACTATCGGGTCTGGAACCTTGGGGGGGTTGCGACGAACACCTACTACTCGACGCAGTTGTGGCAGGACGCATCCCTCGGCCAGTGGTGGATGCAGGTCGGCAGCGCTGGCGAGCACACGTCTGCGATGACGGGCGACGCAACCGACGTTCGAGGTGGCCTGGAGGCAGACTCCTACCACACGACGAATCAGGGAAGCGTGAGCGCCATGCAGTGGGAGTCGATCGGGTCACCGCGCCAGTGGTACACGGGCTGGGGCACGGGCAACACACCGGCCCCGTGGCTCCAGGTCGACTCGGGCACGTACGCTAACTGGGTCACGACGAATCAGTGGGTCCAGATGGGAACCAACGCATGCTGATCCAGCTGCAGCGCGAGAAGGAGACCAAATGTCGATGAAACATCGCCGAGTCCTCGGCGTCGTGCTGGCAGCAGCGGCCATCGCCGGCGGAGTGATCGCCACGACCGCCCACGGCGGAGACCCCGTGCCGGTCACAACCCCGACGCCGACAATGCCGCCGCCGACGCTGCATCCGACCGCCGCCCAGGCAAGCGCCACAGCTCTCCAGAACGCCGCCAACGCCGCGCAGGCGTATGGCGCGCCGTCGACCGGAGCGCAGGCGCAGGTCGTGACCGGAATCACGCTGGCAGACGCTCAGAGCGTGCTCTACCCGGACGAGGGCTCAAAGGGCGGCCCGGCCGACACCACCCCCGTAACCGTCGTCGTGCTCCCAGGAAGCTTCCAGCCGCGGAGCACGGTGACCGACAACGGGGCTCCTGCTGGGAAGTACCTGGACGTCGTGACCGACGACGAGACCGGTCAGGTTCTCACCATCGGCATCGAGCAGGCCGCCCCCGCGACCTCGCGGCTCGGAGACGTCGCCACGGCGAGTCTCCCAGCGGCCGCCACCAATCCGTAGGAAGCTCGCGTCGCGGTGGCCGCCTGCCATTTGGCGGCCACCGCAGCGCGGCCGAACGGAGCCGAGCGGCAACGGCCCCCGAGGCGACCGCACGACGGGCGCCGCCGTCGAGCCTGTTTGGTACCCGCACCTGGTACCCGCGCACAAGTCGCGTCCCGACCAGAAATGCGAAAAGCCCTGATTTCCAGGGCTTTCCTTAGTCGGGGAGACAGGATTTGAACCTGCGACCGCCCGGCCCCCAGCCGGGTGCGCTACCAGACTGCGCCACTCCCCGTGGTGCTATGTGCCAGAGCGGGCGACGGGAATCGAACCCGCCCTAGAAGCTTGGAAGGCTTCTGTGCAACCACAACACTTCGCCCGCAGGCTGAGTGGAGATGATACCCGGGCTGCCGGTGCGGCGGGGAGTGGGTGCGCTGTCGAATCGGCTGGGGAAACGACGCGTCAGTGCACGTGCTCGGGCCCGCGACGGACCGTCTTCCACGAGCGCCACGTGATGCGCAGGATCACGAGCGTGATCGCGAGGCCGATCAGCGGATCGGCGATCGGCGCGCCGAGCGCGACGACGAGCGCGCTGGCGATCACGGCGAGCGACACGTACGCGTCCGCGCGGGCATGGTTGCCGTCGGCGATCAGCGCCGGGCTGTCGAGCCGCCGCCCCGCCCGCGAGCGGACGATCGCTGCCAGCCAGTTGCCGGCGGCGCCGATCGCGCCGGCCGCCGCGAGCGCGCCGAGTTGGTGCACAGGCTGCGGGTGCACGAGCCGGCTGACCGCCTCGACGCCCGCGACGCCCGCCGAAGCGAAGATCGCGGCGACGACCGCCAGCCCGGCCCAGCGCTCCGCCCGCTCGCTGCGCAGCGCGAACGCGATCCCAAGCGGGATCGCGGTCGCCGCGTCGCCGCCGTTGTGGATCAGGTCCGCCAGCAGCGCGACCGATCCCGACACCGCGAACACCACCGCCTGCGCCGCCGCGGCGAGCCCGAGCACGAGCAGCGCCACCAGCACCGCTCGCATACCAGCGCGCGAGCGTCTGATCGACGTGTCGACCAGGCCGTGGCTGTGCCCGTGCCGGTGGCGCTCGCCGGTGCTCGGCTCGTGGTCAGCGGTGAAGCTCACGCTCGGCGAGGGTAGCGAGCGCGCCACCGCGCGAGCAGGCCCGGCCGCGGCGGCTCGACCTCGTCGCGCAGCGGCAGGCGACCGGCGCGGCGCGCCTCCAGCACGCACTCGCTGTGGGCGTGGCGCCGCGCGCCGCGGTCGCGCTCGGGCACGACGAGCAGGTGTGCGCTCAGCGCCGGCAGCAGCTCGTCGCAGAACGGGCAGCGGTATGTCGCCGGCTTGCGGTTCGCCGCCGGGCGCACCTCGTACCAGCGGGCGTCGCCGAAGCGCGTCATGCGTGCATCCTCGCAGCGCGCGACCGCTCAGCGCTCGTCGTCGTGGCTCAGGGCGCCGCCGGCACGACCGCGAGCGCGCCGTCGCCGTCCGGCAGGGCGTCGATCTCGAACGACGACCCCGGCACCCGCTCGACGCGCGGGGCGAGCTCGACGAACGGATCGACCGGCTCGAGGAAGTCGATGCGCTCCGTGCGGTAGTGCATCGGCACGACGATCCGCGCGCCGGCCGCGCGGGCGATCTCCCACGCCTGCGCGGCGCCGATCGTCAGAGTGCCGCCGACCGGCGCGAACAGCAGGTCGACCTGTCCGAGCGCCGCGAGCTGCTCGGGCCGCAGCGCGCGCTGGCCGAGATCGCCGAGGTGCGCCACGCGCAGCCCGCCGAGCGAGAAGACGAACAGCGTGTTCGGCCCGCGCTCGGTTCCCGCGGCGTCGTCGTGCTCGGAGGCGATGCCGACGACCTCGCCGACGGGCGTCGTCGCATAGCGGCCCGCTCTCGACCGCAGCACGACCGGTTCTCCGCCGACGACCTCGACGCCGTTGTGGTCGAGGTGCTCGTGCGTGACGAGCAGCAGGTCCGCTCGCAGGCCCTCGATCGGCGGGTACTCCCAGCGCCGCCCGTGCGCGATCAGCGCCGTCATGTCGCCGAACGGGTCGATCGCGACCGTCACGCCGTCGTGCTCCAACCGGAACGCCGCCTGGCCGTACCACTCAACCTGCATGTTGCTCCTCCAGCTCGGCCGCGCGCATGCGGCGGGGGACAGGGGCGTCGGCCGGGACCGGCTCGCCCTCAGCGGACACCATCCGGCCGCCGCGCATCAGCGACGCCGCCGCCGCGATGAGGCAGGCGACGATTGCGAACGCGAACGCCGCATCCAGGCCGTCGCGAAACGGCGCTGAGATCAACGCGGGGAAGAACGTGTGGCCGGTCAGCACCGCGCGGTCGTGCACGGAGAGCGCGGCGAGCGCGTGCGGCCCGACGAAGTGCCCGATCGGGTTGTAGCCGAGGAACGCGGCGAACAGGATCGAGACGGGCGGCAGCGCCGCGACGCCGTGCGCGGTCGCCGCGGAGATCCCGTGCGCCTGCAGCCCACTCGACAGCGTCTGCGGCAGCGTCGCGCTCAGCCCCAGCACCAGCAGCGTGAAGAAGACGCCGACCGACAGCACCTGCGCCGAGTTCTGGAACGTCTGGTTCATCGCGCCGCCGACGCCGCGGTCGCGCGGCGGCAGGCTGTTCATCACCGCTGCGCGGTTCGGCGAGGCGAACAGCCCCATCGAGACGCCGATCAACGCGAGGACCGCCGCGAACGCGGGGTAGGAGAAGTCGGTCGGCAGCAGCGTCAGCAGCAGGAAGCCGACCGCCGCGAGCACCATCCCGCCGGTCGCGAACCCACGCGCGCCGAAGCGGTCCGAGAGCCAGCCCGACGTCGGCCCGGCGACCAGCATCCCGATCGTCAGCGGCAGCATGTAGAGCCCGGCATAGAACGGCGTGCGCTCGAAGCTGTAGCCGTGCTGCGGCAGCCAGATCCCCTGCAGCCAGATCACGAGCATGAACATCAGGCCGCCGCGCGCGATCGCCGACAGGAACGTCGAGAGCGTGCCGAACGTGAACGCGCGGATGCGGAACAGCGAGAGGCGGAACATCGGCGCGCGCGAGCGGCGCTCGACCGCGACGAACGCGGCGAGCAGCACGACCGCCGCTCCCAGCAGGACGAGGACGCGCGCGCTGCCCCAGCCGGTCGGGTGGCCGCCGGCCGGGCGGATCCCGTAGGTGACGGCGACCATCACGCAGATCAGCGCGAGCGCGAACGTGACGTTGCCCGGCCAGTCGATCGGCGCGCTGCGCGGCGTGCTCAGCTCGCGCAGGCTGCGATACGCCCACACGGTCCCGAACAAGCCGACCGGCACCGAGATCAGGAACACGAGCCGCCAGTGGATCGGCGCCAGCAGGCCGCCGAGCATCAGCCCGATGAAGAAGCCGCTGACGCCGACGATGTTGTTGATCCCGAGCGCCATCCCGCGCTGGTGGGCGGGGAACGCGTCGGTGATGATCGCGGCCGAGTTGGCGAGCAGGCAGGCGCCGCCGATGCCCTGCACGACGCGGAAGCCGATCAGGAAGTCGGCGCCGGCGCGGCCCTCCAGCCAGCAGGCGGCGAGCAGCAGCGAGGCGAGCGTGTATATGACGAAGCCGAGGTTGTAGATCCGCACGCGCCCGACGATGTCGCCGAGCCGGCCGAGGCTGACGATCAGCACGCTCGTGACGACGAGGTAGCCGAGGATCATCCACAGCAGGTAGGAGGAGTTGGCCGGAACGAGCGGGTCGAGCTTGATCCCGCGGAAGATGTCCGGCATCGCGATGATCGTGATCGAGCCGTCGAGCGTCGCGAGCAGCACCGCGAGCGTGGCGTTGGACAGCGCGATCCACTTGTAGCGGTCGGGGTCGGCGTGTCCGTGGCGCACTCCGGAAGATTATACAGGCGACCTGTTCAGTTTGCCTGTAGACTTCTGCGCATGCCGGCGACGCGCACCTCGACCGCCGCGCTCGCGCACGAGCTGCGCGACACCGTCGGCCGCCTCCTGCGGCGGCTGCGCGCCGAGCCGGGCCCGCCGGTCGCGCAGATGACGGTGCTCGGCCGGATAGACCGCGACGGACCCGCGACGACCAGCGAGCTGGCGGCCGCGGAGCGCATGCGCCCGCAGTCGATGGCGCAGACGATCCACGACCTCGAGGCGGCGGGCTTGGCCACGCGCCGGCCCGACCCGCACGATCGCCGCCGCGCGTTCGTCGAGCTGACGCCGGCCGGCCGCGAGCTGCTGCGCACGATGCGCGCCCGCCACGAGGGCTGGCTGACCGACGTGCTCGCGCGCGAGCTCGAGCCCGCCGAGCGCGCCCTGCTCGCGGACGCGCTCGCGCTGCTGCGGCGGATCGCGGACGCCTGAGCGAGGCGGCGCGGCCGCCGCTCAGCCGCGCTGCGGCGGCAGCGGCTCGGGCGGATCCGCGACCGGCGGGAGCAACGCGAGCCGCCACCAGCCGACGTCGCGCCACCCGCCCGCCTTCCAGCCGATGTCGCGGTAGACGCCGACCGGCTCGAAGCCGAGCGACTCGTGCAGCGCGACGCTCGCCGCGTTCGGCAGCGTGATGCCCGCGCAGGCGACGCGCAGCCGCTGGGCGCGCAGGCGCGCGAACAGCGCCTCGTACAGCGCGCGCCCGACGCCCTGGCGCCGCGCAGCGCCGTCGATGTACACGCTCACGTCGGCCGCCCAGCGGTACGCCGCGCGCTCGCGGTGCGGAGCGCCGTACGCGAAGCCGACGACGTCCCCGTCGCGCTCGGCGACGAGCCACGGGTAGGTTGCGGCCACCTTCTCGATCCGCCCCGCGAACGCGGCCGCGTCGGGCGCCTGCTCCTCGAACGAGACCGGGCTGTCGAGCACGAACGGTGCGTAGATCGCCGCACACGCCTGCGCGTCGCGCGCCGGGTCGGCGTCGCGGATCGCGCGAGTGTCATGCGAGTTGGCGGAGCGTGTCACGGCCGTCGATGTTCGCATGCGCACCAGCGCGCCGGAACGCGGCGAAGCTGGCTCCCGCGCGCTGCTCGCCGCTGCTAGCTTGATCCGCGCCGGTTCCCGGTCCATCGGGAGCGACCGCGACCAAGGCAGACCTGGCGTGGGGAGCGCCGGAGGAGGTGACGTGATGGGACCGTCTGCGCGCAGCGCGAGCAGGGGTGCGCGCCCGAGTCGGCGCGGCACGGCCGGGCCGGGGATCCGCATCCCGGTGGACGAGCGGCACGCGCTCGCCGTGCGCCAGTCGCTGCGGTGGGCCGAGCGCGCCGCGAGCGAAGGCGACTACGAGCGGGCGCTCGGATGGCTGCGGATGGTCGAGCAGGTCGACGGACCGCTGGAGGCGGCCTGGCGCGAGCGGCGCGAGCAGTGGCGCATGGCCTGCGCTGTACAGCTCGCGCAGCCGGATCGCCGTGTGCGGCGCGCGGGCGCGTCAGCGGACGGACCGGCCGCCTGAAGAGACCGTCCGGTCGGCACGCCCGCTGCTAGAACGACACGGTCACCGGGCCGGCGGGGGACGTCGCCCGGCACAGGAGACCACCGACCGATAGAGGGGGAATTCGCGTGATCTGCTCACGCCAGGCGCGTCGCGGCCGCGGCACGGTCGGCCTGCTGCTCGGCGTGCTCGTGCTCGCCGTCGCGGCGCTCGGGCCGGGCGCCGGCGTCGCGCACGCCGAAGCCAACACCTGCAACACGCTTCCGCCGAGAGAAGCGACGACGTGGAACGGCTACCACGTGATCTACGGCGCGGGGAACATCGAAGGCACGCCCGCGGACGACTTCATCGTCGGCGGCGCGGGCAACGACGTGATCCACGCCGGCTACGGCAACGACGTCGTCTGCGCCGGCGAAGGCGACGACGCGATCTACGGTGGCGGGGGCAGCGACGACCTCCATGGCCAGGGCGGCAACGACTCGATCTTCGGCGAGCTGCTCGACGACGAACTGTGGGGCGAAGCCGGCCGCGACCTGCTCGTGGGGGGTCACGGCGTCGACACGATGCACGGCGGCGAAGGCAACGACTGGCTGCGCGGCGGTACGAACGGCGACACGTTCGACGGCGGCACCAACAGCAACGACAACGACGTCGCGAGCTTCGCCGACGCGACCCCGAGCGGCGCGCACGTCGGGAGCTTCGACGGCGTCGCGGTCAACTTGACCGAAGCGACGACCGCCGACGGCATAGCGCCGCACACGGCAGTCGGCACCGGCACCGACACGGTCACGAACGTCGAGAGCGTGATCGGCTCGCCGTTCGACGACGAGATCGTCGCGCCGAGCGGCGTCGCCAACCAGCATCTCTACGGCGGCATGGGATCCGACACCTGCACGCCCGGGTCGTGCATCGAGCCGGCGAGATCGCTCACCGCGCCCTTCGCCTACCTCGACAGCTACTCGCCGTTCGCTACGACACCGACGCCCGACCCGGCGCTGCTCGTCGTCGGCGGCGCGGCGGGCGAGACGTTCGGTTTCTCCAACACCGGGTCGAGCTTCACCGTGACCGCGAGCGCGGGCGGGCTGGCGGAGGAACTCGCCACGACCGAAGCGTGCACGACGCCGAGCGCCGGCACGGTCACCTGTGCGTTGTCCGCCACGCCGACCGGCGGTGCGATCTCGTGGTTCGGCGGCGAAGGCGACGACACCGCCACCGTCGCGAACGCCGCCCCCAACGGCGTCACGACCGACCTCGACGGCGGCGACGGCTCCGACACGATCACCGGCAGCGCAGGCAGCGAGAACCTCTACTCCGGCAACGCGGGCAGCGACGTGCTGCGCGGCGGCGATGGCTCCGACGCGCTGATCGCCGAGGGGACCGGCGGCGACTTCCTCTACGGCGAAGGCGGCAACGACCAGCTCGTCACGACCGACCCCTGCCAGGGCCATGTCTTCAGCGGCGGCTCCGGCACCGACATCGCCGGCTTCGCGCGCACCGTCCCGGCGGGCGTGTGGGGCATCAGCGCGACGCTCGGGGATCCGGCCGGCAACGCGGAAGAACTCGGATCGAGCTTCTACGGCGCCGCCTACCTGCTTGGCGAAGGCGGCTCCGGGAACGCCTGCCCCGGCGGCGTGCAGTCCTACGTCGGCGGCGACGACGAGATCCTCGAGGGCACGATCAAGAACGACCTGCTCGTCGGCAACGAAGCGGCCGACACGATCTGGGGCCGCGACGGCGACGACAGGATCTGGGGCATGGGCGGCGACGACGCGATCGAAGGGCACCCCGGCGACGACACGATCTACGGCGGCACCGGGAACGACACGATCAACGGCAACGACGGCAACGACACGCTCGAAGGCAACTCGGGCACGGACACCGTCAACGGCGGGGAAGGCAACGACCTGCTGCACGGCAACGCCGGCGAAGACACGCTTTCGGGCGGTCCCGGCGCCGACACCGTGTGGGGCGACGAAGGTGTCGACTCGCTGTTCGGCAACGCCGGCAGCGACAAGCTGCGCGCGAGGGACGGGACCAGGGACACGACCGTCAACTGCGGCGAAGGCGTCGACGAACCGACCGAAAAGGACTCCTTCGACCCGCTCGTCGGCTGCGAGTAGAAGAGGCGCAGGTGCGGCGTTCGTCCACCCCGGGAGCGGGAATGCTCCCGGGGCGATGCCGTACCTGAACGTCTCCGCGCTCGCGTTCGATCACGACTCCGGCGATCCCGAGGGCTTCCGCGCCGGCACGGCGCGGCTCGGACCGCAGCTCGGCGCGCGCGAGTCGGGCGTGACCGTCTACGAGCTGCCGCCCGGGCAGGCGGTCTGTCCCTACCACTACGAGTACGGCGAGGAGGAGTGGCTGCTCGTGCTGGAGGGGCGGCCGTCGCTGCGCACGCCCGCGGGCATCGAGCAGCTCGCGCCCGGGGCGATCGCGTTCTTTCCGCGCGGGCCGGACGGCGCCCACCAGGTGCGCAACGACGGCGACGAGCCCGCGCGGGTCGCGATGTTCTCGACTGTCGTCCTGCCGACCGCGACCGCCTATCCCGACAGCGACAAGGTGGGCGTCTATGTCGGGGACGCGGAGCACGACCACATCTTCCGTCGTTCGACCGCGGTCGAGTATTTCGACGGCGAGACCGGTGGCTGAGGACGCGGACTCTCGGCCAGTGCCGCCCTGTCGGAGGGCCGTCTCACCCGTCTGTCGCGAGTAGCACTGCAACATCGGTCAACGCGTCGTCGTCGCTGCTGCGACGCTCGCGGGTCTGAATCCCAAGCTCGCCGAGGCGAGCGACGTACGTGGCGGTGAGCGACTGCAGCTCCACAAGCGCCTCGGGGTCGAGCCTTACGGTGACGTGACCTCTGCCGTTTTGCCGTTCGAAGTCGGTCACGAGCAGCTCGGCGCGTGTTCCCCACACGATCGATGCCACCCGCTCCCGGTCGGTGAGCTGGTAGTGGTGCGTGACGGCGCCTCGACGCTGCGTGCGTCCGGCGAGCATGACGATGCCGAGCTTTCGCAGAGCGTGAACGTGGTGGCTGACGGTATTGAGCGCAAGCCGGAGTGCGGCGGCGATGTCGCTCGGCGTCGCCGTTCCCGTCGCCAGGAAATGCCAGAGGATCTCGACGCGGTAGGGATGCCCGACGGCGTGTAGCCAGTCGGCTTCCGACGGTCGTCTGGTCAATGCGCACCGGCCGCCGGGGCGGCGGTCGAGCGACGGTGCAGCGAGTGCACGACCGAACGCGCGCGGCCCCGGACGCCACAGGGGACGGTGGGCGCCGGGGCCGCGGAGCGTCCGCGAGATCCCAGCGTGCGCTCGGGCGGCCTCGTTGCCAGGGGGAGACACGAGGCACGTGGCACGCAGTTCGGGCGGCTGGGGGATCGCCCGTGGGACGCTCGCAGCACCATCGCGAGGAGACTGACTGCCCTGCGCTCCGGTTGCTAGTTCGCGCCGGTATACCGTTTCGGTACATCCCAGCGGTCAAATAGCCGTTGTCGTTTGCGAGAGCGTGCGGGTGTGATCTAGGGTGCGGCGACGGTCACCGGTCGGGGATTCGGGAGTGGTGGGCAAAGCTGCACCAAGCGGGGTCGTTGCGAGAGTGACGTTGGCGACGATCGTCGTCGCCCCGGAGTCCCTCACTCGCTACGCCGTCGGCCGCAGGGTCGAGGCGCGGTTCGGCGCCGCGAGCGGGATCCTCCGGACCCGGTTCCAGCACGCCTACGACCTCGTCCCGAAGCTCTTGGATGCCGAGCTGATCAGAGTCGTCGGGACCCGGCCGACCCGTCCCGGCAAGGAGCCGACGCACCTGTACGCGGCAACGCAGGCAGGCGTGGCGGATTGGCGCGAGTGGCTCGCCGCCCCGATCACGATGCCCGACGCGATGACGAGAGCGTTGTCGCGGCTCTATGCGGTGCGGGAAGGCGACTACGCGACGATGCTGGCGATCATCGACCGCTACGAAGCAACGCTCCAGGCCGCCGTCCAGCAAGCGGTCGATCTCGGCCCTCCGGCGGATGTCGCCGACCGCATCGGCCTGCTGTGGAACAGACGCGAGCTGGTCGCGCAGCTGCAGTGGTGCCAGCACGCGCGGGACATCGTCTACGAGGAGATGTCCGAGAGGGACCTGCGGTGACGCTGCTCGCGCTCTCCGGCGTCTCGCTGCGCTTCCCGACGGTCACCGCGCTGGCCGACATCTCATTCGAGATCGTGGCGGGCGAGCTGGTGGTCGTTTGGGGTCCAGCGCGCTCCGGCCGCACGACGCTGCTGGAGGTCGCCTCCGGATGGCGCAAGCCAGACAGCGGCGCCGTCGTGTTCGCGGGCAGGTCACCGCGCGCGAGCCTCGGCCGACACCGGGGCTTTGCGGTCGTCCCCAGCGCGGACGCAGCGCTGCTCGGCCACGAGGACCTCGTGATCGACCAGGTCGCCTATCCGGCGCTGCGCGTCATGCCGCGCTGGCGTGCACAGGCTGCGGCCGACGCGGCGCTGCGTCGCTGCGGCGTCGAGGACCTCGGTCAGACGCCGATGACCGCGCTTTCGCACTCAGAGCGAATCCGCGTGCTGCTCGCGCGAGCGCTCGTGCGTGAGCCTCGCCTCGTGCTGATGGACGAGCCGACCGCCGGCCTCTCCCACACCGAGAGCGAGCGCTTCCTGACGCTGGTGCAATCGCTCGTGCGCGACGGCATCGCCGTGCTGATGACCGACGACGCCGAGGGGTCCGCGCTCGTTCCCGGCGCGCGCGTGTTGACGATGCAGAGGGGGACGCTGCGGGGCGCGAACCCTTCGCCGCCGGCCGATGTCATCACGTTGGAGCAGCGGCGCGCCGAGCTGGGCGCATGACGCTCCGGCTGGAGCACGTCTCGCGGCACTTCAGCGTCGGTGGCGAGATCGTGCGGGCGGTCGACGACGTCTCGCTGGAGATCGACCGGGGAGAGCTGATCGCGCTCTACGGGCCGAGCGGCTCCGGCAAGTCGACGCTGCTGCTGATCGCCGCTGGCCTGGAGGCGCCCGACCATGGCGCCGTCACCTGGGACGGCGAGCCGGTCCCGCTGCGCGGTCGCGCGGCGGATCGCTGGCGGCGCGACACGCTCGGCGTCGTGCTCCAGCAGCCGCAGCTCGTCGAGGGCGTGCCGCTGCATCGCAGTGTGGGCCTGCGGCTGGAGGCGCGTGGAATGCGCCGCTCCAACGCGCGACTCGCCGGCATCCGCATGCTGAGAGACGTGGGCCTCGGCCACCGCGTCGCCCACCAACCCGGCCAGCTCTCCGCGGGTCAACGCCAGCGGGCCGCGATCGCGAGAGCGCTGACGACCGACCCGCACCTGATCCTCGCCGACGAGCCGACCGGCACCCTCGACTCGCACGCGAGCGCACAAATCATCGAGTTGCTCGACGGCCTCGCGCGCGAGCGCGAGCGCGCGGTCCTGATCGTCACCCACGACCCCGCGCTGGCCCAGCGCGCCGACCGCGTGCTGCGGCTTGAGGACGGCCGGCTGGCCGAGCTCGAACGGGACGGCACCGACCTCAGCCCGACACCATGAGCGAGTCCCCGGCCACGCACGAAGCCGCCGAGCGCGCCGAACGCTCCGCGTGGATCCGCCTCGGCACGCTGCTGACGCTCTACGGCGGTCGGCTGAGGCGTCAGTGGCTCCAAGAGCTGCTCGCGGGGGCCGGGATCGCGACAGGGGTGATGCTGGTCTTCGGTGTGCTCGCGGCCAACACGAGCATCACCAGCTCAGCACGCGAGATCCTCAACGGGATCGCGGGCCACGCACAGCTGCAGCTCCTCGCGCGCGGTGGGAACGGATTCGACGCGCGACTGATCCGGGAGGTCCGAGCGGCGCCGGGAGTTCAGGCCGCGTCGGCGGTGCTTCAGACGCACGCGACGGTGCGATATGGGCGGCGCGTCGCAGGCGTGGATCTGGTTGGGGTGGACGACGCTTACACGAGACTCGACGGCGTCGCCGCTCGACCGGCCCTGTCCGGAGTGTTCTCACTCCCGGGGCTCTACCTGTCCGCCCGCTCCGGCCAGACGCTCGGCATAGAGGTCGGCAGCGCACCGTCGCGTCCGGTGACGATCGACGTGCGTGGCCGCGCTCGGCGGATCCCAGTCATCGGCGTGTTCGGTCCTACGGAGATCGGCGCGTCCGCTGACACGCTCACCGCGTCGACCTCGCTGCGCCGTGCGGAGCGGCTCAGCGGGCTGACTGGTCGCGCGACGCGCATCCTCGTGGTCGCACGAGAAGGCGAGGAGTCACGTGCGCTTCGATCGCTCGACCACATCGCGCGCACGAACGGGTTGGAGGCGGGGCAGGTGGACGACGAGCTCCGCGCGCTCTCTGTCGCGACCGAGCCGAACGATCAGTCCACGACGCTCTTCGCGGCAATCGCCGCGCTCGTCGGCCTCTTGTTGACCACGATGGCGATGCTGCTCACCGTGCCCGAGCGACGGCGCGAGCTGGCCCGCATGCGCATCGTCGCCGGATTTTCGTCGCGCCAAGCGGCGCAGGTGCTGCTCTTCCAGGCGGTGCTCCTCGGCGCAGTCGCGTCGGCCGTGGGGATTGTCGCCGGCGACGTGCTGGCGCGCAGCGCAGCCCAGGCGCCGCCCGGCTACCTCGCGTTCGCCTTCCCGATCGGCTCCGGGATTCACGTGCAGGCGTGGATGGTCGTCGTCGCGATGCTCGGCGGCACGCTGTGCACCTGCGTCGCCGCCGCGACGCCGCTGGCCGACCTGCGAGCGGGGCGGGCGTTGAACGCGATCTATGGCGGAGCGGGCCAGCCTGGGCAGAGCATCTCACGGGCCGTCCGCGTCCGGCTCGCGCTCGGCGCGGTTGCACTCGTCGTGTTCGCTTCGGTCCTCGTCGCGCTGGCTCCGACGCTCACCTCGCTGACGCTCGGCGTGCTGATCGTCGCGACGCTGCTGGCGATGCCCGCGCTCCTCTCCATACTGCTGCTTGCCGCGGACCAGCTCGAGCGGCTCGACCGCGCGCCGCCGCTCGTGATCCCCGTCGGCGCGCTGCGCGCCGCGCCCGTGCGCTCGCTCGCGCTGGCAGCGACGTGCGCGGTCGCGGTGTGCGGCGCGCTCTCGATCGGCGGCGCCCGCGACGATCTGCTGCGAGGGCTCGACCAGAGCGACTACTACGGGACCGCCGACATCTGGGTGAGCCAGCGAGGCGACGCGCTCGGCCTCGAGCCGTTCCGGCCGCCGGCGGGCATTGCCGCGCTTCCCGGCATCGCGAACGTTCGCGAGTACACGGGCGGCCTGCTCGACATCGGCGACCGGCGCACCTGGATCATCGCCCGCTCGGCGCAGGACTCAACCATGGTGCCGAGCGCGCAGGTCCGCCAAGGCAACGCTGCGACTGCCAACGCGCGCCTGCGCACGACCGGCTGGGTCACGGTGTCCGATCAGCTCGCGCGAGAGGCCGGTCTCTCACCCGGATCGATCGTCCGACTCCCGACGCCCACCGGACCCCACGCCTACCGCGTCGCAGCGATCACGACGAATCTCGGCTGGGGACCGGGAGCGATCGTCATCAACGCGAACGACTACCGCCGCGACTGGGCATCCCACACGCCCACCGCCCTGGAGGTCGACCTCCGGCACGGTGCCTCCCCGACGCGGGTCGTACACGAGGTCCGGGCCATGCTCGGACCGGTGACGGGCCTCCAGGTCAAGACCACCCCGCAAGCCGTTGCGGACGCCCATCGGATCGTCAGCGACGGCCTGGCGCGGCTCGGCCAGATCTCGACGCTGCTGCTGATCGCCGCAGCGATCGCGACGGCCGTCGCGATGATCGCGACGATCCGGGATCGACGACCGCAGCTCGCCGCCTACGCGATCGAGGGATGGGGGCGCGCGGCGCTGTGGCGCGCGCTCATGATCGAGACTGCCCTGATCCTCCTGGCCGGCTGCCTCGCGGGGGCGATCGCCGGGACGTACGGCCACTACCTGCTGTGCCGCTGGCTCGAGCAGGTGACGTCGTTCCCGGCACCGTGGTCGTGGTCGCCTGGGTCGATCGCGCCCGTGTGCGCGCTGCTCGCCGGCGTTTCGCTGTTCATCACCGCGGTGCCCGGGTACTTCGCTGCCCACCCCCGCGCGCGGCTCGCCGTCGACCGCGCCTGACGCAGCCGCCGGCAAGCAACCGACGATCGGCGATGATCGGGCCGGTGCTCGCGATGCTCAGGATCGTCATCCAGCTCGTCAAGTACGAGGCGATCGTCGTGTCTCAGACACGGCGCGAGATCCGCAGATGGACTGTCGCTGCGGCGACGATCCCCGACCCGCTCCTCCGAGAGACGGCGACATGCGCCATCGCCATCGATGCGAGCAACGCCGAGGCCGCCGCCGCGTTCGCCGTGATGGCGCCGCGATCGCTCACCGGTGTCGCCGTCGAGCTGCTCGTCGCGTACCAGATCCTGCTCGACTACGTGGACGCGCTCGGGGAGCGCATCTGCGCCGACCGCCTTCTACGCAACCTCGCGATCGGCATGGCGCTGACCGCCGCATTCGCCCGACCGGGCGCGACGCTCGCGCTTGACCCGCTCGGCGACGACGGCGGCTACCTCGTCGCGCTCGTCACCGCTTGCCGCTCGCGGCTCTGGCAGCTCCCGTCTGCAGCTGCAGTCGAGCCGCAGGCACAGGCGGCCGCCGAACGCTGCGCCCAAGCCCTCGCGCACACTCATGCCGCCGCGGAACGTGGGACATGCGAGGGCCTGCGCGAGTGGACAGCCGCGCAGCCCGCGACAATGGGCTATGCATGGTGGGAGATCGCGGCAGCCGGCAACTCCGACCTCGCGATCCTCGCGCTGCTTGCGGCAGCGGCGGATCCTGCGACGACGACGGCTGACGCTGCCGCAGTCGCCACGGCCTACTGGCCGCACGTGTGCGTGCTCTCAACCCTGCTCGACAGCCTCGTCGACTACGAGCGCGACGCCGCGACCGACAACTTCTCATTCGTGTCGCGGTATCCGAAGCACGCCGCGATGGAAGACGCATTGTTCCAGGCGACGGAACGCTCGCTCAGCTCGGTCAGACTGCTGCGTCACAGCCACGCGCACACGATGATCGTGTGCGGGGTCGCCGGCTACTACGCCGCTTCGGCATTGCCCGGAAGCCTCGCCTCGCACATCGCGCCGGACGTGCTCGCGACGCTTGGCCCCAAGGCCAAGCCGATCACCCTCGCGCTCCGTGCGCGCCATCGATTCCGGGCTTCGCATCAGCCGTAGCCGCAGATCACGGCTGCAGCTCGGCGCGGGCCCGGAGCGTCCGGGGGACACGCCGCCCCGGAATTGCGGCGCGCCGCCCCGGCGCCCTCCGGGGGGCTCCCGAGCGGCGTCGCCTTCCCCCGCGCCGCCCGGGAGAATCCCGGACCCCATCCCGGGCCAAATCGGTCCGAGACACCGCACGGAGACGCCGGATCCCCCGGCACACCCCCGCACGCACGCTGGCCTCCCCAAACGCGCACGTCTACGAAACCCGCCGGCCGCCGAGCTGGCGCATTGACGCGGGGATGGGTGCCCCGCGCCGGCCGCCGGCGGGCCGTCCTCTCAGAGATCCACCACGCGCAATCTCGGCGCCCGCTCGCGCAGCTGCTCGGCGACGACGCGCCGGTGGCAGTGCGCCGGCTCGGCCTCCAGGCACAGCAGCGCGGTCTTCGGCGCGCTGCGCCTGCTCAGCTCGGCCGCGAGCGCGTCGAGCTCGGCGCCGGCCGTCCGCTCGAGATGCGGGCGGAAGGCCTCGCGCGCCTGTCGCGTCGCGCCGCTTCTGAACAGCGGCTTGATCTCCGGCGGCGTGCCGAGCGTCTTGCGGTGCTCGTAGGCGATGCCCTCGTGAGCGAGCCGCGCGGCCAGCTTCGTCTTCGACATCCCCGGCCGGCGCGACTGCGGGCGATAGCGGACGTCGATCACGCGCCGCACGCCGGCGCTGCGCAGCTCCGCCGCGAGCGCGTCCGGCGTCAGTCGCTCGTAGCCGATCGTCCAGAGGTTGGGCACGGGGAACGATGATCCACCGACAGGCGGTGCGCGGCAAGCCCGCCGCCGGTCGCCCGCCGCCGGCGGCCGGGCGCCGTGGCACCATGTCGCGCGATGACGGCGTTCGGCGGCTTCCCACCCGGTGCGCTCGCGTTCCTGCGCGAGCTGGAGGCCAACAACGACCGCGACTGGTTCAAGGCCAACCGGGCGCGCTACGACGAGCTGCTGCTCGGCCCGGCGAGAGCGCTCGGCGAGGACCTCGCCGCCGCCGGCTTCGGACGCCCGCACACGTTCCGTCCCTACCACGACACGCGCTTCCATCCCGGGCCGCCGATCAAGGAGCAGCTCGGGCTGGCGGTCGGCTACGAGGGCGCCGGCGGCTACTACGTCGAGCTGTCGCTCGACGGGCTGTTCCTCGCCGCCGGGCTGCACAACCCGGCGCCGGACCAGGTCGAGCGGATCCGCCGCCTGGTCGCCGACGCGCGCACGGCCAGACCGCTCGCGGCGGCGATCGAGCACGCGCAGGCGGCCGGCCTCTCACTCAACGAGCCGGAGCTCGTGCGCGCGCCGCGCGGCTACCCGCTCGACCATCCGCGCATCGATCTCCTGCGCCGCCGCGCGCTGACGGTGTCCCGCCGTTACCCGCTCGCGAGATGGATCCACGGTCCGGGCGCCGGCAGACGCATTCGCGCCGAGCTCGACGCCGCGACACCGCTCGTGCGCTGGCTGCGCGAGCGCGTCGGCCCGAGCGAGCGGCCGCGGCCGAGACGCTGAGGCACGGCGCGCCCGTCAGGTTCCGGCGGGGCGGCGGTGCGAGACCGACGGGAAGCGCGCGAAGTCGCGGTCGAGCGTGACGACCTCCGCGCCGTGCTCGGCGGCGAGCGCGGCGATCACGGCGTCGGCGACGAGGTCGCCGCTCGCGTCCCCCTCGTCGCACAGCTCGCGCAGCAGCGGCAGATGACGCGGCCCCGGGCCGATCGGGAGATGCGCCGGTTGGGCGCAGGTCGCCTCGACGAACGCGAACGCCTCGGCGCGCGGCGTCGGCACCTCGAAGACGCGGCGGCTCGTCGCGAGGCGCAGGAACGATCCCCACACGACCGCCGGCACGGCGAAGCGCGCCTGCGCGGAGAGCATCCCGTCGAACCATGCGCGCACCGGCGCGTGCTGCGCATGATCCTCGCGATGAGCGGCGAGCACCACGTTGACGTCGAGCAGCAGCACCGCTCAGCGGCGGTCGTCGAGCTCGACGCCCTCGTCGAGCGCCTCGAGCAGCGCGCGGTTGGAGCTCAGATCGATCCCCGGCCGCGGGCCCGTGCCTCCGCGGAAGACCGGCACCGGCGGACCCGCGGGTGCCACGTCGGACGCGGACAGCTCGCGCTGCAGGGCGGCGTCAAGCACCTCGCCAAGCGTCTGGCCGCGCTCGTGCGCCCGCCGTCTCGCGGCGATCAGCAGCTCGTCAGAGATCGACACCGTGGTGCGCATGATGCTCAGTCTATTGCATCACATGCATCACCCGGCATCGAACCGTGTCATGGGATGCACTACGGGTAGTGTCTCGCGCGATGCCACGCGAGGCGACGCAGGCGCGAACGGTCACGGTGCACGGGGTGGAGGTGCCGAAGCTCGGCTACGGCACCTGGCTCGTCGAGGGCGAGGACGCGTATGAGGGCGTGCTCGACGCGCTCGCGCTCGGCTATCGCCACGTCGACACCGCGCGCGCGTACGGCAACGAGCGCCAGGTCGGTCGCGCGCTCGCCGACGCCGGCGTGCCGCGCGAGGAGATCTGGCTGACGACGAAGGTCTGGTACGAGCATGCCGAGCCGGACGTGCTCGGGCGCGTCTTCGAGCAGCAGCTCGCCGATCTGCGGGTCGAGCACGTCGACCTCCTGCTGCTGCACTGGCCGGCGGCGCAGACGCCGCTCGCGGACACGCTCGGCGCGATGGACCGCCTGCGCGAGCAGGGGTTGGCGCGTCGCATCGGCGTCTCGAACTTCCCCGCGCCGCTGCTGCGCGAGGCGCTTGCGCTCGCGCCGATCTTCTGCGACCAGGTCGAGTACCACCCCTATCTGCCGCAGGGGCCGGTCATGCACGAGTGCCTCGAGCACGACCTGCTGCTGACCGCCTACTCGCCGTTCGCGCACGGCCACGTGCACGACGACGCGACGCTGTGCGAGATCGGCGCGCGGCACGGCAAGTCGGCCGGCCAGGTCGCGTTGCGGTGGCTGCTCGACCAGCCCAATGTCGTCGCGATCCCGAAGGCCTCCTCGCATGCGCGCCGGGCCGAGAACCTCGACGTCTTCGACTTCGCGCTCGACGACGACGAGCGCGCCGCGGTCGCCGCGCTCTCGGAGCGGCGCCTGCGCACGGCCGACCCGCCGTGGGCGCCCGCGTGGGACTGAGCGCGGCCGTCCGGCGCACTCAGGCAGCTCCCAGGAATCTCCCAGGCTCGTTCGCCATCATCCGTGCATGGAGACCGCGAACGGCAACGGGCCCGCGCGGGTGCTCGTCGTCGACGACGAGCCGAACATCGTCGACGTCATCTCGATGGCGCTGCGCTACGAGGGCTTCGAGGTCGCCTCCGCGGGGACGGGCGCCGAGGCGCTGTCCGCCGTCCGCACGCAGCGCCCGCACGTGATGCTGCTCGACGTGATGCTCCCCGACATGGAGGGCTTCGACGTCGCTCGGCGGCTCGGCGCCGAGCATGCCCGCGTGCCGATCATCTTCCTGACCGCGCGCGACGCGACCGAAGACAGAGTGCGCGGGCTCACCGTCGGCGGCGACGACTACGTCACGAAGCCGTTCAGCCTGGAGGAGCTGGTCGCGCGCGTGCGCGCGCTGCTGCGTCGCTCCGGCGCCGCCGAGGCGGCCTCGTCGGTGCTCACGTTCGCCGACGTCGAGCTGGACGACGACGCGCACGAGGTCGCGCGCGCCGGCAAGCTGATCGAGCTGACGCCGACCGAGTACCGCCTGCTGCGCTACCTGATGCTCAACCCGCGGCGCGTGCTCTCGCGCCAGCAGCTGCTCGAGCACGTGTGGGACTACGACTTCGGCGGCGACGCGCGCGTGCTGGAGACCTACGTCAGCTACCTGCGGCGCAAGCTCGACGAGCACGGCCCGCCGCTGATCCACACCGTGCGCGGCGTCGGCTACGTGCTGCGGCTGCCCCGCGGGGGTGCCGACGCCGGCCACGTGGCCGGCAGAGGCGGGCCCCCCAGGCCGTAGTCATGCATTCGCTGCGGGCACGTCTCGTCGCCGGTCTGCTCGCGCTCGCCGCGATCGGGCTGCTCGTGCTCGGCGGGATCACCTACGCCGAGCAGCGCTCGTTCCTGCTCGACCGCATCGACCAGCAGCTGCGCGCGGCGACGCCGCCGATCTCCGCCGCGCTGGACGGGCGCATGTTTCCCGGGCGCCCGTTCGGCGGACTCGGGCGCGGCGGGCCCGGCTTCGGGCTGCCCGCCGGAACGTACGGCGAGCGGCGCGACTCGACCGGCACCGTCGTCGACAGCACGATCGTGCGCGGCTACCGCGACACGACGACGACCGCGCCCGCCCTGCCCGCGAGCCTGCCGCTCGACGCGTACCGGACGGTCGCGGGCGGGCGCTATCGCGTGCTCGCGACGCTGGATCCCGACACCGGCGGCGTCAACGTCGTCGCGATCCCGCTGCATGAGACCGCGCAGACGCTCCATCGCCTCTTCTTCGTCGAGCTGCTCGTGATCGGCGCGGTGCTGCTCGCGCTCGGGCTCGCCGGGCGCTTCGTCGTGCGCGTCGGGCTGCTGCCGCTCGAACGGATGGGCCACACGGCCGGCGCGATCGCCGGCGGCGACCTGTCGCACCGCGTCGAGCCGGCCGACCCGCGCACCGAGGTCGGGAGGCTCGGGCTCGCGCTCAACGCCATGCTGGAGCGGCTCGAGCGCGCGTTCGCCGGGCAGAAGGCGAGCGAGGAGCGTCTGCGCCGCTTCCTCGCCGACGCCTCGCACGAGCTGCGCACGCCGTTGCAGTCGATTCGCGGCTATGCGGAGCTGTTCCGCATCGGCGCGGCGCGCGAGCCGGCGGAGGTCGAGAAGTCGATGCGCCGGATCGAGCAGGAGTCGGCGCGCATGGGCGTGCTCGTGGACGACCTGCTGACGCTCGCGCGACTGGGGGAGACGCGCGACGGCGAGCGCGTCGCGGTCGACCTCGGCGCGCTCGCGCGCGACGTCGTCTCGGATGCGCGCGTGACGGCTCCGGAGCGCGCAATCGAGCTGCACGTCGAGGGCCCCTCGGGCGCCGCGACCGTCCTCGGCGACCCGCACGAGCTGACGCAGGTGCTCGCGAACCTGCTGCGCAACGCGCTCGTCCACACGCCCGACGGCACGCCGATCGAGGTGAACGTCGCACGTGCGGGGGAAGCGGCACGGGTGCGCGTGCGCGACCACGGGCCGGGCCTGCCGGCGGGCGAGAACCCGCGCGCGCTGTTCGAGCGCTTCTGGCGCGCGGACGCCGGCCGCACGCGCGGACGCGGCGGCGCGGGGCTCGGGCTGGCGATCGTGGCGGGCGTCGTGGAGCGTCACGGCGGCCGGGTGGAGGCGGCCGACGCACCGGGCGGCGGTGCGCTGTTCACGGTCGAGTTGCCGCTTGCGCCGGTTTCGAGAGTGGTGCCTGCGGGATATCAGCACTCCACGTGAGTCGCCTCGCCCGCCAGACCCCCATCGCCCGCCTGCTCGCCGTCATGCTCGCCGCCGCGCTGCTGCTCGCGGTAGCCGGCTGTGGCTCCAGCAAGCCCGGGTACTGCTCGGATCGCAGCAGACTGGAGAGCTCGATCAGGGAACTCAACCCGTCGAGCGGGTTGAGCGGCATCGAGTCGCAGCTGAGGACCATCCAGAGCAACGCAAACGCGCTCGTCGCCTCGGCGAAGAGCGACTTCCCGACCGAGACGGCCGCGATCAGAACGTCGATCGACACGTTCTCCGGCGCGATCAGAGCGCTGCCCTCGAACCCCTCGCCGTCGCAGATCGCCTCGCTCGCGACCGACGCCTCGAGCGTCGTGAGCGCGGTCAACGGCTTCGTCGACGCGACGAAGTCGAAGTGCGAATGAGGCGGCTCGGTCAGGGTCCGGGCGGCGCCTCCGCGAGCACGTCCGCGACCCGCGAGATCCCCTCGATCCACGCGGCCGCGGCCGGATCGACCGCCGCGGCGAGGTCGAGCAGGTCGCGGTATCGCGCTTCGACCGGGACGTCGAGCAGCGAGTGGTGATGCGCGATGTCGTTGCGCATCTGCGAGACGCGGTCAGCGGACCGGCAACGTCGTTGCGCAGTCCTGAGCTGTGGCGGAACGCACGATGCAGGGAGATGTACGGCTCGTAGCTCGCCGGGCTTCAACACGTCGGGGTCGACGATCCACGAGCGCAAGCTGTCCGGCGGCTGGCTTGTTGCGAGCTGGTGGTCGATCGCGTTGCGAACGAGCACTTCGACATGGTGGATCGTCTCCAAGCACGCGCTGGCCAGCCGAGCGTTCCATACATACAGTCGGGCGGCCAGATCCTTTTCGTCGCTTCCTGCGACGTGCACGTACGGAGCGAGCCGCGCCCGCGTGATCCAGCGGTCGATCTCGGTGGATGACAGATCTGTGGTGTAGACGGTCAAGAGAGGCTCTCGCTATTATCGAAACACGCCCCAGGACCCGCCTCTGCCCCTCACGGGGTATGCGCCTGGGGCGATTCACGTTAATGTTGGAGGCATGACGATAGGCATAGCGCAGGCGCTGGTCTACACGAATTGTGTTTGCCAGTATGGATCTGTGATTATGCGATCGGGGGGTGGTGGACGGTGATCGCCAAGCGGCTTGCGCTCGCCGCCGCGGCGGCGTTCGTGACGGTCAACATCTGGACCGGGGCGCCGCTCGTCGCGCTGTGGGTCGGATCGCAGACGGCGGGCCCGACTGGCATCAGCATGACGGCGGTGTTCGTCGTCGTGGTGGTGCTGCTCGCGCTCGTGCTCGCGCTGACGACGCTGCTCACCCGCATCAACGCGCGCTATGACCGGCTCGTCGGCCGCAACGTCGACCGCCGCGTGCTGCCGTGGATGCGCTCGATGCGCAGCGAGCGCGAGGTCTACGTGAAGGAGCGCCAGGGCGTGAACGCGGTCGAGCGCGTGGTCGTCGTCAGCGTGAGCGCCGCCGTGCTCGTCTTCAACGTGTGGTTCTTCTTCTTCGCCGGCTCGCCCGTCGGCTGAGTGGGGAAACGCCGGCAGTGCGCCGCAGGCGGGCCCGCTACGCCTTCGCCGGCTCTCCGGCCGCCTCGACCGGATGGCACGCCGCCTCGCGCCCCGGCCGCAGCGGCGCGCCGCTGACGGCGCACTCGTAGTCCGCGGCGAGCCGCAGCGGCGTGTCGCCGCCGGGCTCGGGCTCGGTCTCCAGCACGCGCGGGTCGATCGTCAGCCATGCGATCAGGCCGCCGAGCGCGGCGAGCGCGGCGGCCGCCGCCATCGCCGCGTGGAAGCCGTGCGTCATCGCCGCCGGTTGATAGAACGCGTCGCCGGTCAGGCCGCCGATCAAGGGGAAGACCGCGACCGCGAACAGTCCGGCCACGCGTGAGACGGCGTTGTTGATCCCCGACGCGATCCCGGCGTGGCGCGCGTCGGCGGCGGCCAGCACGGTCGCCGTCACCGGCGCCACCACCAGCGTCAACCCGAGCCCGAACACGACGACCGCCGGCAGCACGCTGCCCACGTAGGAGTCGCCGGGCGAGATCCGCGTCATCAGCAGCAGGCCGCACGCGATCCCGAGCGGGCCGACCGTCAGCGGCAGCCGCGGCCCGACCCGCTGCGCCAGCGCGCCCGCGCGCGCTGACAGCGTCAGCATCAGCGCCGTCACCGGCAGCGACGCCGCGCCCGCCGCGACCGGCGACCAGCCCATCGCGATCTGCAGGAACGCCACGAGCAGGAAGAAGACGCCGCCGAGCGCGGCGTACACCACGACCGTCACGAGGTTCGCCGCGCTGAACTGGCGGTTGCGGAACAGCGACAGCGGCAGCATCGGGCTCTCCGCGCGCCGCTCGACCAGCAGGAACGCCGCGAGCGCGACCACGCCGAGCGCCGCCGCGACGACGACCCCCGCGCTCCGCCCGCCGCCCGGCGCCTCGATCAGCGCGTACGTCGAGCCCGCCAGCCCGACCGCCGCGAGCGCGGCGCCGAGCACGTCGAGCCGGCCGGCGGCCAGCGGGTCGCGCGTCTCCGGCACCCGTCGCGGCGCCATGAACGCGACGAACGCGCCGAGCGGCAGGTTGATCAGGAACACCGCCCGCCACGACACCGCGCCGACCAGCCAGCCGCCGAGCAGCGGCCCGAGCGCCGCGCCGACGCCCGTCAGCCCCGACCACGCGCCGATCGCGCGCGCCCGGTCGGCGCGGCGGAAGCTGCCCTCGATCATCGCCAGCGACCCCGGCGTCAGCAGCGCGCCGCCGACGCCCTGCAGCGCGCGCGCCGCGATCAGCACCGCGGCGCTCGGCGCCGCCGCGCACAGCGCCGAGGCGAGCGTGAACCACACGACGCCGACGGTGAAGACGCGCCGGCGCCCGTGGCGGTCGCCGAGCGAGCCGCCGAGCAGGATCAGCGACGCGAGCGTCAGCAGGTAGCTGTTCAGCACCCACTGGAGCTGCGAGGTGGTCGCCCCGAGGTCGTGTCCGATCGCCGGCAGCGCGACGTTCACCACCGTCCCGTCGAGGAACGCGATCCCCGACCCGAGCACCGCGACGGCCAGCACCCAGCGGCCGGGACCGCTCTCGAAGGCGATCGTCCCGGCGCCGTCCTCGCTCACGGCTCGGCGACCTTCGCGACCGCCGCGGACGCGGCGCCGGAGAGCGCATCGCGCCGCGCGACCTCCGCGCGCACGCGCGGCGCGACCTCCGTCCCCAGCAGCTCGATCGCGCGCAGCACCTTGGCGTGCGCGAGTCCGCCCATGCCCATGTGCGCGAGGAAGCGCGTGTGGCCGAACAGCTCGTGCTGGGCGAGGATCTTCTCGGCCACCTGCCGTGGATCGCCGACGAACAGGTGCCCGCGCGGCGTGCGCCCGGCCTCGAACTGCTGGCGCACGATCGGCGGCCAGCCGCGCTCGCGCCCGATGCGGTTCATCATCGTCGCGTAGGCGGGGAACAGCTCGTCCGCCGCCTGCTGTGCATCGTCGGCGACGTGCGCGTGCGAGTTGATCGCGAGCTGCGCGCGCTCGGCGTCGTGCCCGCTGCGCTCCAGCGCCTCGCGGTAGAGGTCGGCGAACTGGACGAAGCGCGCCGGCTCGCCGCCGATGATCGCGATCACCAGCGGCAGGCCGAGCAGCCCGGCGCGCATGACCGAGGCGGGCGTGCCGCCGACGCCGATCCACACCGGCAGCGGGTCCTGCACGGGACGCGGGTAGACGCCCGCGTCGTCCAGGGCGGTGCGATGCCGGCCCGAGCCCGCCCACGTCACGCGCTCGGAGGAGCGCAGCGCCAGCAGCAGCTCGAGCTTCTCGGCGAACAGCTCGTCATAGTCGTCGAGGGAGGCGCCGAACAGCGGATAGGACTCGGTGAACGATCCGCGCCCGGCGATGATCTCCGCGCGGCCGCCGGAGAGCCCGTCGAGCGTCGCGAACTGCTCGAAGACGCGCACCGGGTCGTCGGTCGAGAGCACCGTCACCGCGCTCGACAGGCGGATCCGCCGCGTGCGGCTCGCCGCCGCCGCGAGCGCGACGGCCGGCGACGAGACGGCGAAGTCGGGGCGGTGGTGCTCGCCGACGCCGAAGACGTCGAGCCCGACCGCGTCGGCCAGCTCGATCTCCTCGACCAGCTCGCGCAGGCGGCGGGCGGCGTCCTCGCCATCCGGCATGTCGGCGAAGCTCGTGACGCCGATCTCCATGCGATCACCCTACGCGCTCGGCGCCCGCCTGCGCGGGCCCCGCTGGCGCACCGATCTGCGCGGGCCGGGCATGCTCTGTCCATGCACGTCTTCATCGCGGGGGCGAGCGGCGCGATCGGCCGCTCGTTGATCCCCCTCCTCACCAGCAACGGGCACACCGTCACCGGCACGACGCGCAGCGCCGCCAGAGCGGATGCGCTGCGCGCGCTCGGCGCCGAGCCGGTCGTGCTCGACGGCCTCGACCGCGACGCCGTCCTCGCCGCCGTCGCGACGGCCAGACCGGACGCGATCGTCCACCAGATGACCTCGCTGGCGTCGGCCTTCTCCGACGTGCGCCACGTCGAGCGCTCGTTCGCGCAGACGAACCGCCTGCGCAGCGAGGGGACCGATCTCCTGCTGGAAGCCGCGCGCGCGACCGGCGTCGAGCGCGTGATCGCGCAGAGCTTCACGAGCTGGCCCTACGCCCGCGTCGGCGGGCCGGTCAAGACGGAGGAGGATCCGCTCGACGACGACCCGCCGGCGGAGCTGCGCACGACGCTCGCGGCGATCCGTCACCTGGAGGAGCGCGTGACGGGCGCCGGCGGCGTCGCGCTGCGCTACGGCGGCTTCTACGGGCCGGGGACCGGCGCCGCGCCCGGCGGCGAGCAGTGGGAGGCGGTGCGGGCGCGCAAGTTCCCGCTCGTCGGCGACGGCGGCGGCCTGTGGTCGTTCGTGCACATCGAGGACGCCGCCGCCGCGACGCTCGCGGCGCTCGAGCGGTGGACGCCGGGCCAGCTCTACAACGTCTGCGACAACGAGCCGGCGCCCGTGCGCGAGTGGCTGCCGGCGCTCGCGCGCGCGGCCGGCGGCAAGCCGCCGCGCCACCTGCCGCGCTGGGCGGCGCGGCTGTTCGCGGGCGAGCACGTCGTCACGATGATGTGCGAGAGCCGCGGCGCCTCGAACGCGAAGGCGAAGGCCGCGCTCGGCTGGGAGCCGCGCTGGCCGACGTGGCGCGAGGGCTTCGCGGCGCTCGGCAGCGGCACCCGCTGATCGGCGCCAGAGCCGCGCTCGCGGCCGCATTTCTCATGCGAACACACGTTCGCTATACTTCGGCTACGGGCCCTTCACAACGCGGCCCAGCGACAGCCGTAGCCTCCGGTTCCAGAGCTAACCTAGTCGCAGATCCAGCACCCCATCGGACGGAAAGGAGTGAGGCACCATGACGCGGATAGAGGCCGAGCAGGCCGCTCGAGACCTGCTGACAACAACCTGGCGCTTCAACCCGGACGAGGGGATTTGCCAGCTTCCAATCAGCCCTAGCTATATCGCGGAGCGGCTCGGGCTCAAGGTGCACCAGGCATATCTGGAGCCTGACGTGTCGGGCATGCTGGCAAAGCGCGAGGGCCAGGACGCAGAGATATACGTCAACGCAGGCGACAGCGAGGCTCGGCAGCGCTTCTCGTGTGCGCATGAGCTTGGGCATTACGTGCAGCGCGTGTCGGGAAACGAGGATGACAGCTTCGGCTACATCGACCGACGGGGCCCAACAGCTTCGCAAGGCACCGAGCCCGAAGAGATCTTCGCGAATCAGTTCGCAGCCGAGCTTTTGATGCCTGCACACTTCGTGCGGAAGTACGCGGCCGACCTGGGACCAGCGGGAATGGCCGCCAAATTTGGCGTTTCGGTTGGTGCGATGAAGATCCGATTCGACACGCTGGGGCTGTGACCGAGGAGGCGGCAGAACCGGCGTCATCGCCGAGCGCCGCTCGCGGGCACGCGAGCGGCCCTGTGTCGGCCGAAGAGGTCGCCCATCGGGTTCGTGCGGCCAGAGCGCGAGCAGATGACGCCGAGACTGACTCCGGTCTGCGCAGATGGCTCGGCTTCGGCGCCCTGGGACTCATGGCCGCCCAGCTTGTGATCGCCGACACCGCGTTCTTCTTGTACGGCTTGGAGAACAGTTGGGACATACCAGTCGCGGCGATCAACGTCTGGCTCGGCTCGACGGTCGTGCAGGTCGTGGTGGTCGTCCATACGGTCGCTCGATATCTCTTTCCGGCGAATGGCCGCGGCGGGTCGGGCGACAGCCGTCATCCACTCGGCGAATAAGCGCAGCCCCGCGCGCGTTCCGTTCGTAGGGCGCCACGAGGGTCGACACCAGCCGCTCGTGTGCCGAACAGCCGGTCACGTCCAGATTGCTCTTGGATGGTGCGCTGGCCCTAATACGCCGGATCGAGCGGCGAGAGCACGACGACCTGGATCGTGCGCTCGTCGGCGGTGCGGCGCTCGTAGTCGGCGTAGGCGCGCGTGAGCAGCTTTGCGAGCCCGAACAGGCGGTCGCGCTCGGCGCCGTCGGCGACGACGCGCGCGGTGTAGCGGCCGCTGCGTCCGCGCGCCTGCAGCCGCACGTCCGGGTTCGCGCGCACGTTGGCGAGCCACGCGGGATGGCGCTCGCGCCCGTAGTTGGAGGCGATCACGACGACGTCGCCGTCGGGACCGTCGCTGAAGTAGAGCAGCGGCGTCACGTACGTGCGCCCGCTCCTGGCGCCGGTGTGCGTCATCAGCAGCATCGGCACGCCCGGCACCGACTGCAGCCGCCCGCCGCTGCGCGCGCCGAGCGATCTGTCGATCCGCGGCGCGACGTTGAGCACGTACCAGCGACCGACCGGACTGAGCGCGAGCGGCTCCAGCAGCGCCTTGCGCACGCGTCGCGGTGCGGTCGGGTCGACAGGTGGGATCCGCATCGCGAGCGCCAGCCTACGCCGCCGTGCCGTTACGCTGCGCCGGCATGCCGCGCTACGCCGCCTTTCTGAGAGGCATGAACCTCGGCAGACGCCGGATGGCCAACGCCGACCTCGCGCGCCACGTCGCGGCGCTCGGCTTCGAGGACGTCGCGACGTTCCGCGCGAGCGGCAACGTGATCTTCGACGCGCCCCACGAGGAGCCGCTCGCGCAGGTCGCCGCTCGGCTGGAGGCGGGCTTGACCGCCGCGCTCGCCTACGACGTGCCGGTGTTCGCGCGCGACGGCGCGCGGATGCGCGCGATCGCGGCGCACGCGCCGTTCACGGCCGACGAGCTGGCCGCGTCGAAGGGCAAGCCGCAGGTCGTGCTGCTGACCGCGGCGCCGGGCGCGGCCGCGCGCAGAGCCGCGCTCGCGCTCGCGCCCCACGGCGACTGCTTCGCATTCGACGGCGCCGAGCTGCACTGGCTGCCGGGCGCCGGCCTCGCCGACACCGAGCTGGACCTGAACGCGCTGGCCAAGCTGCTCGGGCCTACGACGGTCCGCACGAAAGGCACGATCGAGCTGATCGCGGCGAGATGGTTCAGCGGCTGACGGGCTCCCGCGCGTCGCGCTCGGCGAGCGCCTTCAGGTTCAGCAGCTGACGTCGCGCCATCGCGAGGTCGAGGACGGCAGTCGCCGTCATCAGCGGCTCGCGCCCGAGCGGCAGCGCCGGCGGCGTCCAGCGGAAGCGCGCCAGCAGGCGCGTGCTCTCGCCGTCCGAGCGCGTCGCGTACGTGACCGCGATCTCGCCCGTCGCTCAGGTCCCGTGGCGCAGCGTGAGGTGCTCATTGCGGTCGAACCCGGCGACACGAAAGACCGTCATCGCGCGCTGCCCGACGGCCAGCTCGTCGAGGCCGGGCGTCAGCCGCTGTGGGCTGCGGCGCCCGAAGTTGTCGAGCCAGTCGTAGCTGTAAGGCGCGGCGCGCAGCTGGCAGATCCAGCGCCAGAGAAGCGGCGCGTCGGCGGCGACGCTCACCGCGCGGTGCAGGAGGAGTGCGGCCTCCGGCAGCAGCGGATCGCAGGGGAGTGCCGTCGCGACCTCGTCGGGCCGCGCGCCCCAGTTCGCCGCCCAGGTGCGCAGCCTGTCGTCCCGCCGTGCCATCGCACCATCTTCGCGCGCGACCCCCGCGCGGGCGCCGATCGGCGAGACTGCGGGGCGATGCTCACCGCCCGCCTCACCGCCCAGCTGCTCGCCGGCGAGCCGGCGCCCGACCCGGTCGCGGCGGTGCAGCGGCTGCTGGCCGTGCAGGCGCAGGATCCGCGCGGCATGCGGCTCGCGATCCGGGCGCGCACGCTGCTCGGCGCGACGACCGCTGCCGACGTCGAGCGTGCGCTCACCGACGAGCGCACGCTCGTCGTCTCCTGGCTCAACCGCGGCACGCTGCATCTCGTGCGGCGCGAGGACTGGCCGTGGCTGCACGCGCTCACGACGCCGCCGCTGGCCACCGCGAGCGCCCGCCGGCTCGCGCAGGAGGGCGTCCCGCCGGCGGACGCCGAGCGCGGCGTGGCGGCGGTGCAGCGCGCGCTCGCCGCCGACGGCCCGCTCACGCGCGAGGCGCTGCGCGAGCGGGTCGCGGCTGCCGGCGTGCGCACCGAAGGCCAGGCGCTCGTGCACGTGCTGCTCGCCGCGACGCTGCGGCTCGGGCTCGTGCGCGGCCCGCTGCGCGGCGCGAGACACGCGTTCGCGCTCGCGCGCGACTGGCTGGGGGAGGAGGCGCTCGCGCCGGTCGACCGCGACGCCGCGCTCGCCGAGCTGGCGCGCCGCTACCTCGCCGGTCACGGTCCCGCGAGCGAGCGCGATCTCGCGCGCTGGGCGGGCCTGCCGCTGCGCGACGCGCGCGCCGGCCTGGCGGCGATCGCGCCCGAGCTGACCCCGCACGCGGACGGCTCGGTCGACCTCGCGCGGCGACCGCCCGGCGCGCCGTTGCCGCCGCCGCGCCTGCTCGGCGCGTTCGACCCGCTGCTGCTCGGCTGGGCCTCGCGCGCCGAGCTGCTCGGTGCGCACGCCGAGACGAACGTCGTCACCGCCAACGGGATCTTCCGCCCGATCGCGCTCGTGCGCGGGAGAGCCGCCGCGATCTGGAGAATCGAGCGCGGTCGCGTCGTGCTGGAGCCGTTCGGCGGGCTGAGCCGTCGCGTCACGGCCGAGCTCGAACGCGACGGCGCCGACGTGCGGCGCTACCTCGGCGGCTGAGGCGCCACGCGCTGGCTACGCCGCCGCCGGCGCGCCCAGCAGCTCGACCGCGCGCGCGGCCTCGCGGTCGAGCACGGCGAGGAACGCCGCCACGACCTCGGGATCGAACTGCGTGCCCGCGCAGCGCCGCAGCTCCGCGCGCGCCTCCGGCTGGTCGACGGCGTCGCGGTAGGAGCGGTCGCTCGTCATCGCCTCGTACGCGTCGGCGACCGCGACGATGCGCGCCTCGAGCGGCAGCTCGGGGCCGAACAGGCCGCGCGGATAGCCGGTCCCGTCCGGTCGCTCGTGGTGCCCGAGCACCCACGCCTGCACGTCGGCGAGCGAGGGATGCTCAAGGATCTGCGCGCCCAGCTCGGGGTGGCGGAAGATGACCTTGCGCTCCTCCTCGGTCAGCGGGCCGGGCTTGAGCAGGATCGCGTCGGGCACGCCGACCTTGCCGACGTCGTGCAGCAGGCCGGCGAGCCGCACGCGCCCGACGCGGCGCTCGGACAGGCCCAGCTCGCGCGCCATCAGCTCGGCGTAGCGGCCGACCGTCTCGGAGTGGCGCGCTCCGCCGCTGAAGCGCACGTCGACCGCTTCGGCGAGGTCGAGCACGACGGACAGGTAGCGCTCGGCTTCGACGTCGCGCTGCTCGCGTCCCTCGCGCGGGCCGACGAGGTCGCGCAGCGCAACGCTGTGGATCACGCTGCGGTTGCGGCCGCTCTGCTTGGCCCCGTAGAGCGCCTCGTCGGCGGCGCGCACGAGCGAGGCCGCCGTCTCGGCATGGCCCGGGTGGCTCGCGATCCCGAAGCTGATCGTGATCGGGATGGAGGCGTCGGCGAACGCGTCGCGCAGGTGGCAGCGCAGCCGCTCGGCGGCGGCCAGCGCGGCCTGCGCGTCGGCGCCGGGCATGATCACGGCGAACTCCTCGCCGCCGATCCGCGCCGGCACGTCGATCTGGCGCACGCCCTCGCGCAGCAGCGTCGCGACCTGCTGCAGGACGTCGTCGCCGACGTGGTGGCCGGCACGGTCGTTGACATCCTTGAAATGGTCGAGGTCGCCGGCGAGCACGCTCATCGGCGCGCCGCTGCGGCGAGCGCGCTCGAGTTCGAGGTCGAGCCGCTCGCGGAAGCCGCGGCGGTTCGGCAGCGCGGTCAGCGGGTCGGTGCGCGCGGCGTCGGAGAGCTGCGCGATCAGGTGCTCGACGTGGTCGCGCATCACGCGGATGACGGTCGCCGCGATCGCCATCGTCGCGCTGCCGACGATCCACCACGCGGGGACGCCGGCCTCGGGCGGGTGCCCGATCAGCAGCGCCCCGTAGAGCAGCACGGCGAACGCCATCTCCGCGACCGCCGTGCGCAGCGGGAAGAAGTAGGCCGCGTAGAGGAACACCCACAGGTAGAAGAAGACCAGCGGGCTGGGTCGCTCGGCCGAGAACCAGGCGACGCCGGTGACGAGCATGTTCCCCCACGCGAGCGCGAACGGCAGCAGCGCGCCGGGCAGTCTGCCGGACTGCCACAGCATCAGGCCGCCGACCGCGTAGGCGTTGAGCGCGATCGCGAGCAGCCCCACTTCGCTGGCACCCTTGGTGTGCGGCAGCGCAAGCGTCACGAGCACGAGGGTCGCGCCCGCGACGTAGAGGCTCGCGAGCACTCGCACGCGCATGCGGGCCTCGAAGCTTCCGCGCTTAGGCCGTTCGAGCATGCCGGGGATCGCCGACATGAGGGACTTGTCGGCTCGTATCGCCCATCACATGAGCGTTGAGACGCCAGCGCGGTCCTCGACCTGACTGCGCGGCGCCGACGGGCAGGAACGCACCGGTGCGCGCTGAACGGGTTCGTGCAGGACTTCGCCGGGGCGCGCGGCGCGCCGATGCGCCCGACAGGGTCCCGGTCCCTCGGAGGTCGTCGTCGTGTCGCAGTCCGTCCGCACCCGCTCGCTCGTCCTCGCCGTCGCGCTGCTCGCGCTCCTGCCGGCGAGCGCACAGGCGGCCAACGGCGGCGCGAGCGCGCGCGTCAGCGGCGGCGCTGCGCCCGGCGCGCTCGCGAGAGCCCACGCCAGAGCGAGAGCGAGAGCGAGACCGAGAGCGAGATCGCGCCGTCGCCGCCCGCGCCCGCGCAACACGCCCGTCGCAGCCATCGCGCCGCCGACCGCCTCGACCACGCTCCTGGCCGACGGCACCGCTGCGCCACCGCCCGGCGCGCCGGCCGCGGTCGTCGCCGTCATCGCCGCCGGCAACCGCATCGCGTCGCTGCCCTACAGATGGGGCGGCGGGCACGCGAGCTGGGAGGACACGGGCTACGACTGCTCCGGCTCGGTCGGCTACGCGCTGCACGGCGGCGGCCTGCTCGACGCCAGCGCGACGTCCGGCGACCTGATGTCCTACGGCCAGAAGGGTGCGGGCGCGTGGATCACGATCTACGCGAACGCGGACCACGTCTACATGGTCGTCGCGGGACTGCGCTTCGACACGAGCGGCGCCGACCCGTCGCGCTGGCAGGCGGCGACGCGCTCCGCGGCCGGCTTCACGGTCCGGCATCCGGCCGGACTCTGACGCACGTCGCGCCAGCGTCACCAGGCATTGACATAAGATCGCCGCGGCGCCTGGTAGAACCCACGCCGTCCCGGCCATCCACCCAAGGACCCTCGCCTGATGATGTCGACCGTCCCTCGCGGGCGGAGGATGAGGCGCGCACCGCTCGCGGCGTTCCTCGCGCTCTCGCTCTCGCTCGTTCTGCGCGCGCCCGCGCCGGCCTCCGCCGACACGCTGCCCAGCTTCGCGATGGGCGTCACGACCGGGACGGCGTTCAGCTACGAGCTGCCGTTCGTCACCGCGCTCGGCGCCCGCACGGCGCGGCTGCTCTACAGCATCGACACGAGCGCTTCGAGCATGGCGCCGGTGATCGACGCCTACGCGAGGGCCGGCGTGCGCCCGCTGCTGGCGGCGAGCTTCCCCGGCCGGCTCCCGACCACCGCCGAGGCGCAGAGCCTCGCGACCTGGGCGAAGGCCTACGGGCCCGCCGGCACCTTCTGGCAGGGCAAGGCCTATCCCGCGAACACCGCCGTGACGCGCATCGAGTTCGGCCACGAGACGAGCTACTCCTACCAGTTCTCCGACAACTCGCCGACGACCTACGCCGCTCGCGCCCAGACGTACGCGCTGCGCTTCAAGGACGCGCAGATCGCCGTCAAGGCGGCGAACCCGAACGTCGGGCTGCTCGCGCAGGCCGACAACGCCGTCAACCAGAACGCATGGGTCGTGAACATGTTCAAGGCGGTCCCCGACCTCGGCACGCGCGCCTCCGGCTGGACGATCCACCCCTACGGACCGAACTGGAAGACGCGCATCGACTCGACGATCGGCTCGACGCGGGCCGCCGGCTCGCCCGACCTGCCGATCTGGATCACCGAGTGGGGGCTCTCGACCGACAACGGCCGCTGCCTGTCGGACAACTACGGCTTCGACAGGTGCATGTCGTACGTCCAGGCCGCGACGACGCTGCGCGGCGCGCTCACGGGCATGCTGACCGCGTACGGCAAGCGGCTCGGCGCGTTCTACCTCTATCAGGCGCACGACCAGGCGCCGAGCGGGACGCAGACCGGCCGCGAGTACTACTACGGTGCGCTGCAAGCCGGAGGGCAGCCGAAGGGCGCGTACACGATCGAGGTCACGTCCGACCTGCTCGTCTACAAGTAGCGGGCAGTCAGGCTGCGACAGCCGCCGGCGACCGCGCCGCCGTCATCCGCGTCACGCGGATGCGCCCGCCGCGCGCGGGCGTGTACGTGACGAAGCGGCGCTTGACCGGCTCGGCCGCCGCGTCGGTCGTCTCCAGCTCGGCGCGGCGCAGGATCGTCTGCAACACGATCCGCATCTCGTACTGCGCGAACGCGGCGCCGATGCAGCGGCGGATCCCGCCGCCGAACGGCAGCCACTCGTACGTGCTGGGGGCGTCCTCGCCGAGGAAGCGCTCGGGCCGGAACGCCTCCGGGTCGGGGTAGACGTCGGCGCGGCGGTGGATCAGGTAGATCGAGGGCGCGATGTGGCAGCCCTTTGGCAGGTCGATCCCGCCGATGCTCAGCGGCCGCTGGAGCTGACGCACGATGCCCGGCACGACGGGCCGCAGCCGCAGCGCCTCCTTGACGACCGCGTCGACGTACTCCGTGCTCTCGCCGTCCTGCACCTCCTCGCGCAGGCGCGCGAGGACCTGCGGCGTGCGCACGAGCCGCTCGAGCGTCCAGGCGAGCGCGGTCGCGGTCGTCTCGTGGCCCGCGAGCAGCAGCGTCATCAGCTCGTCGCGCAGCTCCTTGTCGGTGAGCGCGTTGCCGTCCTCGTCGCGCGCGGACAGCAGCAGCGAGAGCACGTCGTCGTGCTCCTCGCCGTCGGTCGCGGCCGCGCGCCGCGCCGCGATCTCCTCGTAGATCAGCGCGTCGACCGGCGCCAGGCGCGCGTAGATGCGGCCCCACGGGCTGCGGGGGCGCGCGTTCGCCGAGCTGGTCAGCTGGAGCAGGAGCAGGCGCAGCGGCTGGTCGGTCGAGTTCAGCAGCCGCTTCACCGGCGCGGCGAGCTGCTCGACGCGCGCCTGGTCCTCGACGCCGAAGACGGTGCGCAGGATGATCTCGAGCGTGATCGCCTGCATCGTGGGATGGGCCGGGTACGACTCGCCGGCCTGCCAGCGCCCGACGTAGCGCTCGGCGACCTCGGTCATCGTCTCGCCGTAGGCGCGCATCCGCTCGCCGTGGAAGGACGGCAGCATCAGGCGGCGCTGGCGCAGGTGCTCGGAGCCGTCGAGCAGCAGCAGCGAGCCGGCGCCCAGGATCGGCTTGAGGATCACGTTGCCGGCGCCGGCGTGCAGGTCCTCGCCGCCGCCCTGGAAGACCTCCTTCGTGATCGCCGGGTCGCCTGCGATCACGACGGTGCGGCCGGTGTTGAGGCGGATCGTGAAGACGTCGCCGTAGCGGTCGCGGCACTCGTCGAGGAAGTGCGGGCCGCGCAGCAGGAAGCGGGCCGCGACGAGCGCGGAAGGGCCCTTCGGGCCCGGCGGCAGGGTGCGCAGGTCGATCTCGTCCAAGGCCATCGCACCGGAAACGCTAGCGCTTGGCGGAGCGGCGGGCGACGGTCCCCCGCGCGTGTGTGATCGATCGCACATGCGCGTTCAGCGTTCGCTCAGCGAACACTTCGGCTCCGTTTAGGCCCTGCTTCTGCCGGCTTCAGGGTCGGCGGGCACCATGCCGGTCATGAAGACCCCCAAAGCGCTCCTCACCTTCCTGCTCGCCGCCCTGCTGGGCGCCGCGGGCGGCGCCGTCTTCGTCGCGCTCGTCGGCGGCGGCGGGCGGACGGTCACCACGACGATCAGCGCGCCCGGGGTCTCGCAGACGCCGGCCGCCGACCGCAGCCCGAGCGGCGCGCTCGCGCCGACGCAGGTCTACGCCCACGCGCGCGGATCGGTCGCCTTCATCACCGCGAAGGGCTCCGAAGGGCAGGCGACCGGCTCCGGCTTCGTCGTCTCGAAGGATGGCTTGATCGTCACGAACGCCCACGTGGTGGAGGGCGCGACGGCGGTCTCGGTCAAGGTCGGCGGCGGCGCGACCCTTCCCGCGACCGTCGCCGGCCGTGACGAGTCGACCGACCTGGCGCTGCTGCGCGTCAGCGACGCCCGCGGCCAGACGTTCACGCCGCTGACGTTCGCCGACTCCGGCACGCTCCAGGTCGGCGACGCGGTCTACGCGCTCGGCAACCCGTTCGGGCTCGCCGAGTCCTTCACCAGCGGCGTGGTCTCGGCGCTGAACCGCCAGATCGACGCGCCCAACGGCTTCCCGATCGACCACGCGATCCAGACCGACGCGCCGATCAACCCGGGCAACTCGGGCGGCCCGCTGCTCGACGACCACGGCGACGTCGTCGGCGTGACCTCGCAGATCCTCAACGGCAGCGGCTCCGCGCAGGGCGGCAACGTCGGCATCGGCTTCGCGATCTCCTCGAACACGGTCAAGTCGATCGTCGGCCAGCTGGAGGCGAGCGGCCACGTCGCCCACGCCTACCTCGGCGTCGAGCTGGCCCCGAGCGAGAGCGGCACGGGCGTGCAGGTGGCGGGCGTCGCGTCGGGCGGTCCGGCCGACCAGGCGGGCATCCGGACCGGCGACGCGATCACCGCGCTCGACGGCCGGCCGGTCGCCGACGCGAACGCGCTCGCCGCCGCGGTCGCCACGCACAAGCCCGGCGAGGCGGTGAAGGTGACGCTCCAGCGCGGCGGCGCGCAGCAGACGGTCACGGCGACGCTCGGCACGCAGCCGCAGCAGGTCGTCAACTAGCCGACTGGCTCCCCCGAGCAGGCGGGCGGCCTTCCCCAGGGTCGCCCGCCTTTCGCCCGCTTATGCTTGGCACGCCATGCGCCACGAACTGCGCCCGCTCTTCGACCGCGTCGTGATCAAGGAGCTCGAACCCGACCGCGTGCGCGAGTCGGGCCTGGTCGTGCCGCCGGGCACGCACGAGCCGCCGCCGCAGCACGGGATCGTGCTGGCCGTCGGCGACGGGCTCGACTGGTGGGGCCACGTCGGCGTGAGAATGCCCGTGAGACCCGGCGACCACGTCGTCTTCCCGGCCTCGGCGGGCGCGTGGGTGGAGGTGGACGAGGAGCGCCTGCTCGTCTGCCGCGTGGGGGAGCTGCTCGGCGTGCTGGCCGACGTCCATGACGCCGCTTGACGCGGTCTTCCTGTTCGCCGCCGGCGTGTGGGCCGGCGCGATCAACACGCTCGTCGGCTCCGGGTCGCTCGTCACGTTCCCGGTGCTGCTGGCGATCGGCTACTCACCGCTGACGGCGAACGTCTCGAACAACCTCGGCGTCGTGCCGGGCTCGATCTCGGGCGCCTACGGCTACCGCCGCGAGCTGCGCGGGCAGCGGGCGCGGCTGCTGCGCTTCGCGCCGGCCGCAGCGCTCGGCGGCCTCGCCGGCGCGATCCTGCTGCTCGCGCTGCCGGCCTCCGCCTTCGACGCGATCGTGCCTGTGTTCGTCGCGCTCGGCGTCGTGCTCGTGATCTTCCAACCGCGCATCAACCGCCGGCTCGCGCGGCGGCGCGGCGGCGCTGCGCGCAGGGCGCACGGCGGTCCGCCGGCATTGGGGGCGACCGCGCTCACGGGCGTCTACGGCGGCTACTTCGGCGCCGCGCAGGGGGTCCTGCTGCTCGCGCTGCTCGGCGTCGCGATCGACGACGACCTGCAGCGCGTCAACGCGCTGAAGGTCGTGCTGGCAGGGCTCGTGAACCTCGTCGCGGCGGTCGTGTTCGTGCTCGCCGCGCACATCGTGTGGGGCGCCGTGGCGCTGATCGCGGTCGGGTCGGCGATCGGCGGCCAGCTCGGCGCACGCGCCGGCCGGCGGCTGCCGACGCCGGCGCTGCGGGCGGTGATCGTCGTCGTCGGGCTCGCGGCGCTGGCGAAGCTGCTGCTCTAGGCGCGTTTGGCCTCGCGACTCAGACCGGCTGCTCCATCAGCATGAAGCCGACGCGCGTGCCATCGATTTGCGCGTCGAGCAGCTTGTCGTCGAGCAGCGGGACGGCGTCCGCGTCGACGAACACGCGCGCGCCTTCCTCGTCGACGACCTGATCGGTGTCGGCGGGCGTCTCCGCGACGGAGACCTCGAGCGTGGCGGCGTCGCCGGTCCCCGTCTGCGTCGCGATGCGCAGACCGGCCCCGTCGGGGACCTCGGGCGCGGCGACGATCCCGCGGATCGCCTCGGCGGCGGTGTCGGTGATGGCAAGCACAACTGCTCCTTCCAGTCGAGGTCGGCGGCATGCGGGCACGGCCGCGCGCGTCCACGGCCACTTTCAGCGCGCCTGCCCGCCGACGCGTCCGCGGAAACCGTGCGCGGTCAGCGCGCCCACCCGCGCGAGCGCTCGACCGCTTCGCGCCAACGAGCGCCGCGGCGCTCGACCTCGCCCGGGTCCATGCGCGGCGCCCAGCGGCGCGCCTCGCGCCAGTTCGCGCGCACGTCGCCGGTCGAGGTCCAGACGCCGGTCGCGAGTCCCGCGGCGTAGGCGGCGCCGAGCGCCGTCGTCTCGGCGACGCGCGGGCGCACGACGGGCACGCCGAGCACGTCGGCCTGCAGCTGCATCAGCAGCTCGTTGGCGGTCATGCCGCCGTCGACCTTCAGCTCGCGAAGGCCCGCCCCGCCGCCCGCGTCGCGCGCCGCGCCGATCACCTCGCGCACCTGCCACGCGGTTGCTTCCAGCGTCGCGCGCGCGAGATGCGCCTTCGTCGTGTAGCCGGTCAGCCCGACGATCGTGCCGCGCGCGCTCGCGTCCCAGTGCGGCGCGAACAGCCCGGAGAAGGCGGGCACGAAATAGACGTCGCCGGTGTCCGGCACGCTCGCCGCGAGCGCCTCGACGTCGCCGGCGCTCGCGATGATCCCGAGCTGGTCGCGCAGCCATTGCACGGCCGCGCCGGCGACCGCGATCGAGCCCTCGAGCGCGTAGGCGGGCGGCTGGTCGCCGAGCTGGTAGGCGACGGTGCTCAGCAGCTCGCGTGAGGCGACGGGCTCCGCGCCCGTGTTCACGAGCAGGAAGCAGCCCGTGCCGTACGTGTTCTTCGCGTCGCCCGGGTCGAAGCCCGCCTGCCCGAACAGGGCAGCCTGCTGGTCCCCGAGCACGCCCGCGAGCGGGACGCCGTCGAGCGCTGTGCCGGCGCGCAGCTCGCCGTAGACCTCCGAGGAGGAGCGGATCTCGGGCAGCATCGCGCGCGGGATGCCGATCGCGTCCAGGCATGCCGGCGACCAGTCGAGCGTTCTGAGGTCCATCAGCAGCGTGCGGCTCGCGTTCGTCACGTCGGTCACGTGGAGCGCGCCACCGGTGAGCTGCCACAGCAGCCACGCGTCGATCGTCCCGAAGCACAGCTCGCCCGCCTCCGCCCGCGCGCGCAGGGCAGGGTCGGCGTCGAGCAGCCAGCGCGCCTTCGGACCGGAGAAGTAGGTCGACAGCGGCAGGCCCGTGATCGCGCGCAGCCGGTCGACATCTCCCCCGGCCAGCTCCGCCACCAGCTCGGCCGTGCGCACGTCCTGCCACACGATCGCGTTCGCGACCGGCTGGCCGCCCGCCCGCTCCCACAGCACCGTCGTCTCGCGCTGGTTCGTGATCCCCACGGCCGCGACGTCGGAGGCGCTCGCGCCGGCCGCTGCGACCGCCTCGTCGATGACCGCGCGCACGTTCGCGACGATCTCCAGCGGGTCGTGCTCGACCCAGCCGGCCTGCGGATGGATCTGCGCGTGCTCGCGCTGCGCCGACCCTGCCACCTCGCCGTCGCGGTCGAACAGGATGCAGCGGCTGGAGGAGGTGCCCTGGTCGATGGCGGCTACGTAACGCGACACGTCCGGACCCTTCGTAAGCTGGAACGCCAGGAGACTAATGCGCGCACCGCTGCCACCACGCACCTTCGAGCGCCCGTTCGACCTGATCGTGATTGGCGCCGGCATCAACGGCGCCGGGATCGCCCGCGACGCGACGCTGCGCGGCCTCTCGGTCCTGCTCGTCGACAAGGGCGACGTCGGCGCCGGCACGACGAGCCGTTCGACGCGGCTCGTGCACGGCGGGCTGCGCTACCTGGAGCACTTCGAGGTGCCGCTCGTGCGCGAGTCGCTGCGCGAGCGCGAGACGCTGCTGCACATCGCGCCGCATCTCGTGCACCCGCTCTCGTTCCTGCTGCCGATCTACGAGGAGCACAAGCGCCGCCCGGTGCTGATCCGCGCCGGCATGATGGCTTACGACGCGCTCTCGCTCGACAAGTCGCTCGAGCGCCATCGCATGCTCAACCGCGACGAGGCGCTGCGGCGCGAGCCGGGCCTGCGCGCCGAGGGGCTGCGCGGCGCCGCGGCCTACTACGACGCGCAGGCGGCCTACCCGGAGCGGCTCGCGCTCGAGAACGCGCTCGACGCGCGCCGGCTCGGCGCCGTCGTGCTGCCGTACATGCGCGTGACCGGCCTGGAGCGCGCCCACGACCGCGTCGTCGGCGTCACGCTCCACGACGAGCTGCACGACGCCGAGCACCGCGCGCGCGGGGCGCTCGTCGTCAACGCGTGCGGGCCGTGGGTCGACGAGGTGCTCGGCCGAGATGCCGGCCCGCCCGCCCGGCCCGACCGCCGGCTGATCGGCGGCACGAAGGGCAGCCACCTCGTCGTCGAGCCGTTCCCGGGCGCCCCGCGCGAGGCCGTCTACGCGGAGGCGGTGGGGGACGGGCGGCCGTACTTCGTCGTGCCGTGGAACGGGCTGTACCTGATCGGAACGACCGACACGCGCTACGACGGCGGCCTCGACGACGTCGTCGCCACCGACGAGGAGATCGCCTACCTGATCGAGGAGACCAACCGCCTGATCCCGGGCGCCGCGCTCACGCCCGAGCAGGTGCTCTACACCTACGCCGGCGTGCGCCCGCTGCCGGCGCCTGGCGTCGGCTCGGGGCGCGACGCGAGCGATGAGGGCGCGATCACGCGCAGCCACGTCGTCTACGACCACGCGCGCAGAGAGCTGCCGGAGAGCGAACGGATCGACGGCATGCTGTCGATCGTCGGCGGCAAGATCACGACCTACCGGCGGCTGGCGGAGGAGACGGTCGACCTCGCGGTCAGGAAGCTCGGCCGCAAGGCGGACAAGTGCCGCACGCACCAGCTGCCGCTGCCGGGTGGGACCGCCTATCCGTTCGAGGCGTTCCGCGAGCGCTTCCACGTGACGAGCGGGCTGGCGCCCGAGACGGCCGACCGCCTGCTGCGGATCTACGGCACGCGCGCCGCGGAGGCGCTCGACTTCGCCGACGGCGCGCCAGAGCTGCGCGAGCCGTTCGACCCCGACACGGGCGCGCTCGGGGTCGAGGTCGTCTTCTCGCTGCGCACGGAGCTGGCCGAGACGCTCGCCGACGTCGTGCAGCGCCGCACGCTCGTCGGCTACGGCGCGCACGCGGGGCTGCGCGCGGTCGACGCGGCCGCCGAGCTCGCCGTGCGCCATCTCGGCTGGTCGGACGAACGCGCCGCGCGCGAAGCGGACGCGTTCCGCGCGCAGGCGGCCGCCGCCTTCCGGCCGCGCGCCGACGCGGCGCCGGTCCCGGAGCCCGTCCTCACGGGCGCTCGGCCGACCGTCCTCGCCGGCGCCGCGCGAGCGCTGCGCCGGCGAGCGCGGTCGTGAGCTATCTGCTCTCCTCGCCGACGCGGGTGTGCGCGACCGCGCGCGCCGCCGCCAGCGCGCGTCCGTAGATCGCGACGTCGTCGAGCCCGCCCGCGTAGAAGCGCCAGCGCGACTGCTTCGCGCCGATCGAGAGGTCGGCGCGTACGTCCGGCAGCGACAGCGTCGAGGGCATCGACGCGACGAGCGCGCCGTTGACGTAGAGGTCCATCACGTTGCCGTCGTAGGTCGCCAGCACGTGGCTCCAGCCGTTGCGATCGACCGGTGCTCTCAGCGTGCTCCACTGGCCGTACGCGTAGCGCGCGAACGCCAGGCCGGTGCTCTGGATCCCGAGCAGATAGCCGCCGTCCGGCCCCTCCTTGGAGAAGATCCGCCGCGTCACGCCGTTGAAGCCACGCGGGAAGATCCACGCTTCGAGGCTGAACGGCGCGCGCCCAGAGAACGCGAGGTGGTTGCCGTCCGGCACGTGGATGAACTGGCCGAGCGCCTGCGTCTGCAGGCCGTCGAGGTCGATTGCCGTGTCGAGGTCCCCGTTGAGCGGGTGCGCGATGCCGAGCGTCGGCGATCCGACGTAGTAGCCCGGGAGACGGTGGCGCTCGTCGACGGCGATCGTCGCGCCCGGCTGTTCCCCGAGTCGCCAGTAGGAGATCGGCTGGTCGCTGATCACGGCGGCCCGGTACGGCGCGCCCGGACCGGGCGCTTGCGGCGGCTTGTCGCCGCGCGCGACGGCGGGTGCGAGCAGCGCGACGGCGGATGCGAGCAGGAGCGCGAGGCGGCGCATGCGGCGGACCTCCATGGTCGGGTGGGGGAGCGCACCCCGGCGGCGCGCGATGGCCGACTATCGGCGCCGCCCCGATCGGCCATACCGCCCGAGCGTCCTGTCGCGCACAACGCGCATCAAAGCTGACCCGAACTTGTGCACGGATCGGGTCGCGCCCCTAGGGTCTCCGCCTCAGGCCGGCTCCGGCTGCGCCACCGGGCGGGGCCCGTCGAGCCCCGCCTCGGTCGTGACGAGGATCGCGCCCTCGCCCGAGGCGTACGCCTCCTCGCCGTGCTGCGTGACGTCCATCCCGATCGCCTCTTCCAGCTCCGCCGCGCGCAGCGGCATGACCGCGCCGATCAGCTTCAGCAGCGCGAACGTCATCGTGAACGCGCAGGCGCTCGCGGCGCTCGCGGGGCCGGGCTGTCTCGCGTCGCCGTAGGCGAGCCCGTTCGAGACGCCGTTCCACGCGACCTGGGCGAAGAGGCCGATGAAGAGGATCCCGAAGAAGCCGGCCATGCCGTGCGCGGCGAGCACGTCGAGCGTCTCGTCCACGCGCGTGCGCGGGCGCCAGACGATCAGCGCATAGCTCGGCAACGCTGCGAGCGCACCGAGCGCCATCGCCCAGCCGGGCGAGACATAGCCGCCGGCGGGCGTGATCGCGACGCAGCCGACGATCACCGCGGTCGCCGCGCCGATCGCCGTCACCTTGCGGCCGCGGATCAGGTCGAGCGCGAACCACACGACGAGCGTGCAGGACGGCGTGATCTCCGCTCGACCACCGCGCCCGAGACGAGCACGACCGTAATGATGCAGAAGGTCGCCTGGAACGCGAAGAAGACGAGCTGCGGGATGCGCGTGCCGGCGCGCGGCGCGAAGCCGACGCCGTGCAGGAAGGCGTGGTTCAGGCCGCCGAGCAGCGCGCCGCTGCCGTCGAACGCGATCGAGTAGCCGATCGCCGCCCACGTGACGAGCGCGATCGCGATCGCCGCAATCGACATCATGAACGTGTTCAGCGTGTTCTTCGAGCGCACGAGGCCGGCGTAGAAGAGCCCGAGCGCCGGTGTCATCATCAGCACCAGCGCCGTGGCGACGAGCATCCAGGCGGTGTCGCCCGTGTCGATCGCGCCGCTCATCTCGTCACCGGGGTCGGCCGCTCTGTCGGCCTCGCCGGTGCGGATCCGCACGGCGCGCTCGAGCGGCAGCACGAAGATCTTGCCGTCGCCGACCTGGCCGGTGCGCGCGCCTTCGCAAAGCGCGTCGATCGTCGGGTCGACGAAGTCGTCGGAGACGGCGATCTCGAAGCGCACCTTCTCCGACAGGCCCATCTTGACGGTGGTGCCGCGGTAGGTCTCGACGCGGTCGAGCTCGCCGCCGTGGCCCTGCACGCGGCTCATCGAGACGCCGCGCACCTCGGCACGGTAGAGCGCCTCCAGCACGTCGTTCGCCTTCTCGGGGCGAACGATGCCGATCACGAGCTTCACGGGACTGCTCCCTTCCTGGACACGATGACGGGTGGGAGCGAGAGCCTCTCAGGCGACCGGCGGCGGCGTGCCGGCGGCGCTCGCCGCGAGCGCGGGGTCCCAGTCGCAGACCGCGCAGGCGTGCTGGAAGGCGGAGCGCGCGAACGCGAGCGCGGCGGCGTACGGGTCGGAGCGCGCGACGACGTCGTCCCAGTCGAGCAGGTACTCGCCGAGGTCGGCGTCCCAGCGCGCGGCGGCCGGTTCGAGCCGCGCGCCGGCGAAGCCGGCCGGGGCCGGGTGGGCGTAGGCGTAGAAGGCGGGCCGCGGGTGTCTGGCGTCGCCGGGCCACCAGCCGACGGCGACCTCCTGCGCGTCCATCGCGTTGCGCATGATGAAGTCCGGCGCGGGCGGTCTCGCGGGCGCGCCGGAGAAGAGGTTGACGGCGAGGTCGAACGAGCCCCACCACGCGTTCACGGGGGTCGAGCGGCCGCGATAGGGGGCGCGGAAGGCGGCGAGCACGAGCGCGGTGCGGGTGGCGGCCCCGAAGTACGCGGAGACGGCGTGGGGGTCGTAGGTCGCGTGCTGTTCGTCCTCGTCGAGCGGGACCGTCCACGCGACCTCCTGCGGCGCCGGGTCGATCGCGATCGTGCGGCCGGCCAGCTCGCGCGCCGCGGCGAGCAGCGCGCGCGTGACGTGGCCGACCGGGCGGTCGGGCATCAGCGCGATCCGGCGCGTCGCTCCGCCGCTGTGCTCGACGAGGACCCGGTGGGCGTGCAGGTCGAGCGCCACGACGAGCGCGCCGCTGCCGTCGGGTGCGGGCAGCGGCAGCGTCTCCCAGCCGCGTGCGGTGAGTCGCAGCGCGGCGTGCTGGAGCTGCGGCTCCGGCGGTGCGAGCGCGACGGCGAGCTTCCCGAGCGTCTGCGCGTGCGCGTGGAGCGTGTCGCACGTGGGCGCCCATCTGTCGTAGGGCGGCAGCCGGGGCCAAGCCGTGGGGGAGGGCATGCGGGAACGCTACCCCGCCCGCGCCGCTAGCGACCGCCCTTACCGTGTATCTTCGGGTGCGATTCCCTGCGGCTGTGGCGGAATCGGTAGACGCGCACGGTTCAGGTCCGTGTGGGGCACACAAATCCCCGTGGAGGTTCAAGTCCTCTCAGCCGCATTCGTAGCCTCCCAGGGCCCTCTCCGGCATCTCCTCGTCGTCTCGTTGGGAACTCGCTGGTATCGTGATACCAATGCGAACCAAGCTCGATGCGGTTGGCCGGGTCGTCGTTCCCAAGCCATTGCGCGATGCCCTGGGGCTGACCGCTGGATCGACGGTCGACATCTCCCGCTACGGTGCGGGCCTGCAGATCGTGCCCACCGGACGAACCGCGCGGCTGGTGGACGAGTCAGGCGTGCTCGTCGCGACCGGCAAGACAGCGATCGACGACGACACCGTCTTCGGGCTGATCGACGCTGGCCGGCGGTGACCGCGCTCGCGCTCGACACGAGCGTCGCCATCCCCCTGCTCGTCCAGACCCACCGCGCGCACGATGCCGTGGTCGGCTGGTGGAACGGACGGGAGATCGCACTCAGCGGGCATGCAGTCGCCGAAACGTACTCCGTGCTCACACGCCTGCCCGGTGACCTGCGCGTAGCTCCGCGCGACGCCGCCCGGCTCCTGCGCGAGCGGTTCGTCGCGCCCCTGGATCTCAAGCCGGCGACCACCGCGCGCCTTCCAGAGATCCTCAGCGACCTGGGCATCGCGGGCGGTGCAGTCTTCGACGCGCTCGTCGCGCTCGCCGCAGCCGAGAACGATGCCCAGCTCGCTACGCGTGATGCCCGCGCGACGGCCACGTACGATGCCATCGGCGTCCGCGTCGTCGCGGTGGGCGACTGAGACGGCTCACGACTCGACGAACGCGGCGCGCGCCGCGGCGATGCCGGCGGCCGCCCGTTCGAAGTAGGCGGCGGTTCCCTGCTCGCGCAGCTCGCGGGCGGCGTCGGCCGCGGCGCCGAGCGCGGCGAACGCGAACGCCCCGCCGACCGACACGCGCGCGACGCCAACGGCGGCCAGCTCGGCCACGGGCGGGCAGCCCGGGATCATGAGCACGTTCACGGGCCGTGGCACGGCCTCCACGACCGCGCGGATCTGGTCGGGCGCGTGCAGCCCCGGCGCGAACAGCACGTCCGCGCCCGCCTCCGCGTACGCCTGCAGGCGCCTGATCGTGTCGTCGAGGTCGTCGACGCCGCGGATGTGGTTCTCGGCGCGCGCCGTCAGCGCCAGCCGGCGCGGCCCCGCATGCGCCGCCTCGGCGGCGGCCGCGACGCGTGCGACGGCGAGGTCGTGGTCGTAGATGCGGCGGTCGCCTGGGCCGCCGCAGTCCTCGATCGAGCACCCGGCGAGGCCGGTCTCGCAGGCGAGCGAGACGGTCTCGGTGACGGCCTCGGGCGTGTCGCCAAAGCCGTTCTCGAGGTCGGCGGAGACGGGCAGCTCCGTCGCCGCGGCGATCTCCGCGGCGTGCGCGAGCACCTCGTCGCGCGTGACGCGGCCGTCGCGCCGCCCGAGCGTCGCCGCGAAGCCGCTGCTCGTCGTCGCGAGCGCCTCGAAGCCGAGCGAGGCGAGCAGCCGTGCGGACCCCATGTCCCACGGGTTCGGCATCAGCAGCGGCGCTCCGGGGCGATGGAGCGCGAGGAAGCGAGCGGACGGCTGGTCAGGAGTGGACATGACCCGACGCTATCGCACCACGGAATGGCCGATCGCAGTCCGTCGCGGAAAGGCCCTTTGCTATCCTTGCGCGTACGCGCCGCCATCGTCTAGGGGACTAGGACACCGCCCTCTCACGGCGGAAACCGGAGTTCGAATCTCCGTGGCGGTACTCACGAAAGCCCCGCATTGGCGGGGCTTTCGGCGTTCTTGGGAGCGATGGGGGAGAGGAAATCGCGCGGCCGCGGGGTACCGAGCGGGTACATGTCTCGCCGGAGGCCCCTGCGCCTGTGCGGCGTGCCCACGCGCGAGCGGGACGCGCCCGTCCGCGAGCTGCTCGGGCGCGTCGGCCTCAACCGCGAGCACCTCAACCGCTTTCCGCACGAGTTCTCCGGCGGCCAGCGCCAGGGCGCGTCCGCACGGTGCTCGGCGGGAAGCCGCCGAGCCCGATCGACCCGCCGGCCGGCTGCCGCTTCCACGCGCGCTGCCTGCGCGCCACCGACCTCTGCCGCACAGTCGAGCCGCCGACCATGCGGCTGCGTGTCACCACCGGCTTGGGTGACTCGGGGCGTCACCATGTGACGCGTCGTTATGCAGGCGTCTGCCCGCCACCGTGAGCTACGCGGGACCCTTTCGAGCGTTACGACGACGATTGACTTACCACTTTTCGGGGTGCTAAGATACGCGCGCACCAACGGCGAAAGGGGGAACGCCACTAACCACCACCACCGCGCGGCAGGTGAGCACACGGACATCCGAATCCCGCAGACCAAATGGCCTGTGGGACGAACTACGTCTAAAAGGAACTCTGAATGCGCATGCACGGCAAGCTTGTCCTTGCGGCGCTTGCGGCCACGATGCTCCTCGCCATCGGCGTCGGCGGCGCAACTGCAAGGAACCTCAGCATTAACGAAAAGAACTTCGAGTACATATGGAACGAAGTACTCGGTTCACCCAAGACCAAGCTAGAATTCATAGCCAGCGGCACAGGCATCAACATCCAGTGCCGCCTCACCTTGTTAGGGCGCTTCACCGAAAGAACGATAAAGAAGGAACCTGCCATAAACCAGGGCACCATCAACCACGGTGAACTGGAATCCTGCACCGGCGGCACCGTCACCATGAGGACCGAAACGATGCCTTGGACGAGCCGCTACGGCTTCTTCGAAGGAATCCTACCGAGGATACGAAGCCTCGTCACGACCCTCATAGGCGCCCGCTTCAGAGTCAGGGAAAGTGGCGGCCTCGAATGCGAAATCACAACCGAACTCAGACACACAGGCACCCCGATCATCGGGAATGCCGCGATACCGGGAGAACCGTTGGAAGCCGGCCTTGAAAGGACCGGGGAACCCGAAGACGTCACCTCCAACAGACCATCGAGAATACCGCTCGGGGGCGGAGTCCTCTGCGCGATAGCCGAAGCCGAACTCGGCGGCACAGGTTTAATCCGTAACCTACCGCGGACCGCTAAGGTGAGGATCACCCTAATATAATCAGCACGACTGCCACAACGGGCATCAAGGGGTCGCCGGGCCGGGCTCGGCGACCCCGCCTTTTAGAAACCCCTCACCGGAACGCCTGGATGCCCGTGAGCGCCTGTCCGATCACGAGCGCGTGGACGTCGGCGGTGCCCTCGTAGGTGGCGACCGACTCGAGGTTGCACATGTGCCGCATGGGGGCGTACTCGAGGCTGATGCCGTTGGCGCCGAGGACCTGCCGGGCGGCGCGCGCGACCTCGAGCGCGCCGTTGACGTTGCCGAGCTTGCCCATGCTGACGTGCTCGGGGCGCAGCGTGCCGGCGTCCTTCATGCGCCCCAGGTGCAGCGCGACGAGCGCGGCGCGATTGACCTCCAGCGCCATGAAGGCCAGCTTCTGCTGCTGGATCTGCGTGGCGGCGATCGGGCGGTCGAACTGGATGCGCTCCTTCGCGTAGGCGAGCGCCGCCTCGAAGCAGGCGCGGCCGGCGCCCGCGGCGCCCCACACGATCCCGTAGCGCGCCTCGTTGAGGCACGAGAGCGGCCCGCGCAGCGAGGCGACCTCGGGCAGCCGGGCGCTGTCGGGCAGGCGCACGTCGTCGAGCACCAGCTCGCTCGTGACGCTCGCGCGCAGCGAGAGCTTCCTGTGGATCTCCGGCGCGCTGAAGCCCGGCGTGCCGCGCGGGACGAGGAAGCCGCAGACGCCGTCGTCGGTGCGCGCCCACACGACGGCGACGTCCGCGATCGAGCCGTTCGTGATCCACATCTTCGATCCGTTGAGGATCCAGTCCGAGCCGGCGGGGGCGCGGCGCGCACGCGTGCGCATCGAGCCGGGGTCGCTGCCGGCGTCGGGCTCGGTCAGCCCGAAGCAGCCGATCGCCTCGCCGGCCGCCATCCGCGGCAGCCACTCCTGCTTCTGCTCCTCGCCGCCCCAGCGCCAGATCGCGTACATCGCCAGCGAGCCCTGCACCGAGACGAGCGAGCGCACGCCGCTGTCGCCCGCCTCCAGCTCCATGCACGCGAGCCCGTAGGCGGTCGCGGACGCGCCCGCGCAGCCGTAGCCGGTGAGGTGCATGCCGAGCAGCCCGAGTCTGCCGAGCGCGGGCGCGAGCTCGCGCGGGATCGCGCCCGCCTCGAACCAGTCGCCGACATACGGCAGCACGCGCTCGGCGACGAACGCGCGGACGGTGTCGCGGATGTCGCGCTCCTCGTCGGACAGCAGCGCGTCGAGCGCGAGGAAGTCGTGCGGGCGGATCGGTGCGGGCGGGGCGGCGGCGGACGTCAAGAGGGCTCCTTGGTTCCTGGAGATCCTAATGTCTACTCAGTCCGGCCTCGTAGGTGTGCAGGCAGTGCTGCGAGCAGAACCAGTGCGTCACGCCGTCGCGCTCGGCTTGGAGCGCCTTCCCGGGGTCGACCTTCATGCCGCACACCGGATCGGTCGCACCGCGGCGCGCGGTGAGCAGGAAGAGCGCGAGGAAGATCGCGCCGGCGACCACGTTGAGCGCCAGCTTGTAGTCCACGTGCACGGCGCTGAAGATGTCGGCGCGCGTCGGGCGCGGGCCGGTCGGGATCAGCCCGAGGGCGCTGAAGAGGCCGTCGACGAACAGCGCGGCGGCGGCGATCGTGACGAACATCAGCGCCACGATCCGCAGCGTGAAGGCGGTGCCGTAGTACTTGCGGTAGATCGCGAGGATCGGCAGCACGAGCAAATCGGCGAACAGGAACGCGAGCACGCCGGAGAACGAGATCCCGCCCGACCACAGCACGGCCGCGAGCGGCACGTTGCCGATCGAGCAGACGAAGCTCGCCACCGCGATCAGCGGCCCGACGACCACGTTCTCGATCGCCCGCAGCGGCGCCGGCGCGTGCGCGATCAGCAGCGCGGAGAAGAAGCCGTCGCCGAGCTGGGCGATGAAGCCGGCGAGCAGGAAGCCGATCGCGATCTCCTTCCACAGCATCTGCCAGTCGCCGCGGAAGTTGTGCGCCACGTCGGACCATGCGCGCACGCTCGTCAGGCGCGCCCGCCACGACAGCGACTCGCCGGCGGCGTGGTGCTGGTGGCCGCTGTCGGCCGCCTGCGCGTGGACGCGCGCGTCGTGCTCGACCCGGCGGCTGACGAACAGCCGCAGCAGCACGGTCATCAGCGCGATCATCACGATCCCGCCGACGTACTCGGCGAGCGTGAACTGCCAGCCGATCAGCACCCACAGCACGAGCCCCAGCTCCCACACGAGGTTCGTGGAGGCGAACTGGAAGGCGAGCGCGCTGGCAGCGCTCGCGCCCTTCTGGAAGAGCGACTTGGCGATCGCGATCGCCGCGTACGAGCACGACGAGGACGCCGCGCCCAGGCCCGTCGCCCAGGCGACCGGGCGGGGGCCGGAGCCCGACAGCGCGCGCTCGATCCGCTCGCGGGGGACCCATGCCTGCACGATCGCGCTGATCGCGAACCCGAGCACGAGCGCCCACCACACCTGCCACGCCATCAGCATCGCGTCCCGCACGCCGTGCCAGATCACGTCCAAGACGTCGGTCATGTCCTCACCGTAGCTCGACGTCCTCACGCAGATCGGCCGGCGCAGCCGACCGCCGCGCAGGTTTCTGTGCAGGTTTGGGCCACCAAGCTGCGCTAAAGTTGGCCGGCCCCGATCGCTCCCCCTGCGCTCGGTCGCTCACCCTCCCTTCGATGCGGCAAGCGCTACGCAGCTGGACGGTCCACTGGCGCGCCATCGTCGCGGCGGTGCTCGCGCTCGGCGTCGTTCTGGCGATCGCCGCCCTGGCCTGGGCCGCGCCGTCGGTGTCGATCGATTCCGGTCCGTCCGGGCCGACGAACGACGCCATGCCCGTGTTCGGCTTCACGGTCGACGCGAGCGCGACGACGGTCGAGTGCTCGATCGATCAGGGCACGCCCGCATACGGCCCGTGCTCCGGTGCGGCGACCGATCAGCCGGCCGCGCCGCTGCCCGACGGCGCCTACGTCTTCCGCGTGCGGGCCACCGACGACCAGCTCGAACAGACCGAGATGACGCAGTCCTTCACGGTCGACACGACGGCGCCGTCGTTGTCGGTGGATTCCGGTCCGTCGAGAGCGACGAATGATGCGACGCCGTCGTTCGGGTTCACCGCCGAGGCTGGTGCGACCGTGGAGTGCTCGGTCGACCAGGGGAGACCCGCGTACGGGTCGTGCACGACGGCGATCTCGCACACGGTGGCGGGGCCGCTCGCGGACGGCTCCTACGTGTTCCGGGTGCGCGCGACGGATGCGGCCGGAAACCAGGCGGTCCTGACGCGGTCCTTCTCGGTCGACACGACGGCGCCGTCGTTGTCGGTGGATTCCGGTCCGTCGGGGCTGACGAACGATGCGACGCCGTCGTTCGGGTTCACGGCGGAGGTGGGGGCGACGGTGGAGTGCTCGGTCGATCAGGGGTCGGCGGCGTATGGGCCGTGCACGAGTGGGGCGACGGAGGTCGTCGGCGCCCCGCTTGCCGACGGGTCGTACGTGTTCCGGGTGCGGGCGACGGATGCGGCGGGGAACGAAACCGTCCTGACGCAGTCGTTCACGGTCGACACGGTCGCGCCGGTGGTCGGCGTGACCTCCGGTCCGGCGGGGCCGACGAACGACACCACGCCGTCGTTCGGGTTCACGGCGGAGGTGGGGGCGACGGTGGAGTGCTCGGTCGACCAGGGCACGCCCGTGTACGGGCCATGTTCGACGGCGGTCTCGGACACGGTGGGGGCGCCGCTCGCGGACGGCGCCTACGTCTTCCGGGTGCGGGCGACGGATGCAGCGGGCAACCAGGCGGTCGCGACGCAGTCGTTCTCGGTCGACACGGCGGCGCCGTCGCTGTCGATCGATTCCGGTCCGGCGGGGCTGACGAACGACGCGACACCGTCGTTCGGATTCACGGCCGAGGCCGGCGCGACGGTGGAGTGCTCGGTCGATCAAGGGAGTCCCGCGTACGGGCCGTGCACTAGCGCGACGACGAACGTCGTCGCGAGCGCGCTTCCCGATGGCACCTACACCTTCCGCGTACGGGCGACGAGCGGCGTCGGCAATCACGCGGTCGACTCGCGCACGTTCACGGTCGACACGGCGCCGCCGGCGCTGTCGGTCGACTTCGGCCCGTCCGGGACGACGAGCGACAACACGCCGCTGTTCGGCTTCTCGGCCGAGGCGGGGGCGACCGTCGAGTGCTCGATCGACCAGGGGACGCCGGCGTATCGGCCGTGCGCGAGCGCGACGACGGACGCCGCCTTCGCGCCGCTGGCCGACGGCGCGTACGTCTTCCGCGTGCGGGCGACGGATGCCGCGGGGAACGCAGTGGTCCTCACGCGGTCGTTCACGGTCGACACCGCCCCGCCGACGCCCGCTCCGCCGAGCCCGACGCCGAATCCCACGCCGCCGACCACGCCTCCGGTGACGCCCAAGCCCTCCGGGCCGCAGCTGTTGAGCCCGTTCCCACTGGTGCGGATCTCGGGCACGCTGACCTCGACCGGAGCGCGCATCAGACTGCTCTCGGTGCGCGCGCCGCGCGGCGCGCTCGTGCGCGTCGCGATCACTCCGGCGTGCAGCAGGAAGGCGCGGTCGTCGCGGCGCTGCCGCGTCGTGCGGGCCGCTGCGACGGTGGGCAGAAGCGACGGCGTCGCGTTCAGGAGCCTCGCGCGCACGTACCGCACCGGCACCGTGATCGTGGTGCGCGTCTGGCGCTCCGATCGGATCGGCAAGTACACCCGCTTCACGATCGTGCGCGGAAGGGCGCCCGTCCGCGTCGACCAGTGCCTGCTGCCGGCGGCGACCCGCGGAAGTCGATGCCCGAGCGAATGAGCCGCGCGACGGTCGCGACGTGCGCGGCACTGGCCGCGGCCGGGTTCGGCGGCGCGTACGCGCTCGCCCACGAGAGCCCGGCGAAACCCGCGCTGGCGACTGCGCCGCCGACGACGATCCGGCTGGCGGACGAGCCGATCGGCGAGCTGCACGCCGTCAGCCCGCTGCCGGCGCTGATCGTGCCGAGACCGCGGCCCAAGCCGGCTCAGTCCCAGCCGGTCGTCACCGTCCCAGCGCCGCCGGTCGCGACGACCCCGACACCGGCTGCTTCGCCGACACCCGCGCCCACCCCGCAGCCGACACCGGCTCCGCAGCCCACACCCGCTCCGAAGCACAGACGGCCTGCGCCGGCGAAGCCGCCCGTCACCTTCGACGACTCCGGCTGATCGTGCGGGAACCGGCGAACACGCGCCCGTCCGGTCGTGCGCTCAGCGCCGTCGGCCATCGCTTCGGCACGCGCCAGCTGCGCGAGCTGCTGGCGGTGCGCGGGGAGGCGGGCCTGTGGCTTGCGCAGGAGGACGACGGCGGCGAGTCGTTGCTGCGGCTCTACCCGGGTCTGCCGACGCTGAGGGAATGGCACGAGCTGGAGCTGGCGACCTCGCGGCTGAGGTACGCCGCCGACCCGCGCCTGGTCCAGATCAAGGAGGTCGCGCTCGACGTCTGGCCGCGTGTGAGCTTCGCCTGCGGCGGCGCGGAGTCGCTGGCTGGGCGGATCGCCCGCGCGCCGATGGCGCCCGCGGCGGCGGTCGCGATGTGCGCGGACGTCACGGGCGCGCTGGCCGCGCTCGAGCGCGTCGGCGTGGCCCCGGTCGACATCGGTCCCGCGGACGTCGTGCTCGTCGGCGAGCGGGCACGGCTGCTGGCCGACGTCGGGCTGCCGGGCGGCCAGCTCGCGCATACGTGCGTCGACCTCGGCCATGTCGCACCCGAGCGCGCGGCGGCGATCGCCGACCGTGCGCGGGGCGTGCGCGCGGAGCGACCGGAGGCGGCCTATCCGACCGCGGAGAGCATGACCTACGCGCTGGCGTCGATCGTCTCCGCTGCGATCCGCGGGCCGCAGGCGGCTGGGGTCGGTTTTGAGGGCGAGCCGGGCGGCGCGGGCGCTCTGCCGGCGGGGCTTGAGCAGGTGCTGCGCCGCGGTCTCGCCGAGCGCCCGTCCGAGCGGTACGGCGCTCCGGCCGTGCTTGCCGAGGCGCTCGGCGACGCGATCGGGGTTCCTGTGCGGGAGAGCGACGCGCGCGCGCCTCGCGGGGGCCGCGGTGGTCGAGATCGCCGGGCTCCCGTCGCGCGCCGCGCGACGAGGCGCGGGCGCCGCGGCGTCGCCGTCGCGATCCCGGCCGCCGTGACGCTCGTCGCGGCGGCGATCGGCCTCGCCGCCGGCTCGGCGGCCACGCCGCCTCGCGCGCCCGTGGCGCTGACGCTTGCCGGCGGGGGCGTCAGCGTCGAGGCGCCGCGCGGCTGGCTGCGCGGTGGGCTTGGGGTGACTCCGGCGATCGGGGAGCCTGCTCTCATCGCCCACGCACCCGCGCGATCGACCGCGACGGCCCTCGTGGTCACGCGAGCGGCCGGACCGCTCCTCGCACGTTTGGATGCTGTCGCGCCCGAGCCGGTGCGGTTGGGCGCCGGGCTCAACGCGTGGCGGTATCGGAATGTCGCAGTCGACGTCGCGAACGTCGCCGACGTGTACGTGCTCGGGGATCGCGAGGGCCCGATCGTCGCCGCCTGCGTCGCCCCGACTGGCGCGCCCGCTTCGGTGCGCGAGCCGTGCGCCGCCACCCTCACGACGTTGCGCCTCCACGCCGGTCCGGTCCTCCCGCTCGGCGGCGGAGCTGCGGCACGGCATGAGCTCGCGCAGGTCGTGGCCGATCTCGACAGCACGCGCGAGCGGGAGCGCCACGCATTCGCCGTTGCGGCTAGCGGGCGCCAGCAGGCCGCGGCGGCGGACCGCCTGAGCGCCGCGTACGCGGCCGCCGCCGAAGCTGCCAGAAGGATCGGGACCGTCGGCGCGCCCGGCGATCTGCCTCGCCTCGTCGATCGGCTGGGCGAGACCGCCCAGTCCTACACCGCGCTTGCCGCGGCGGCGCGTGCAACGCGCCGCACGACGTACGCGCGCGCACGCGCGAGTGTCGTCGCACACGAGCACGCGCTCCAGCAGGACCTCGTCACGCTCGCCTCGGCGGGCCCGGACGCCTGACAGCGCGATTCCAGGGTCCGGGACCGCGGGCCTCGGTCCCTGCCAGCGCTACGCTCGCGACCGCCTGAGCACCCGCACCCAGCGATAGACGGGCGGCGTGAGGCCGCTGCCGGAGCGGTACGCGCGCACCCCGATCCGGTAGAGGCCCGGCGGCAGCGCGAACCTCCGCGCCAGGTGCGTTTGCACCGACGCGGCGACGACCTCGGGGGCGACGCTCTGGAGCGTCGCAACGCGCCCGAGCTTGCCGCGGTAGCGCGCGGAGCTCGGCTTGGGGCAGGTCTCGGTGTTGAAGCGGGCCAGTGCGCGATAGACCTGGACCTGCACCGACCCTGGCAGCGCGAGGCGCAGGCGCAGGCCGACGCGCGCCTTGCCGTCATGCGCGCGGACGCAGCGATTGTCCAGCGAGAAGCGCTCGATCGCCTGGCGGGGCGACGGTGCATGAGGCGTCGACGAGCCGCCGGCGACAGGCGCGGGGACCGTGACCGTGTGCGCGACGCGCGCGCCCGGCGAGCCGGTGCACGACGCCGTCTGGCCGGTGAAGACGAGCGCCTGCGTGCAGCCTTCGTCGTCGGTGACGGCGAGGAGCCGGGCATGCCGCATTGCACGCCGCGCAGTGCCGAGCGGGTCGCGGTCTCAGCCGCGGCGCATCGCTGAGCCCGCAGCGAGCGCGTACGCGCCGCACGCGAGGCCGACGATCGCGCTGCTCGGTGGCAGCGACGGGAGTGCGTAGCTGAGCGCGAGGCCGCCCCAGGTCGCGGCGACCGCGATCCCGCCCGAGACGGCGAGGCCGAGCGCCGGGCGGGCGGTGAGCCGGTGGGCGGCGCCCGCCGGCGCAGCGACCAGGCCGAGCAGCAGCAGCGCGCCGACCGCCTGCGTCGCCTGCGCGGCGATCAGCGCGAGCGCGAGCAGGAAGGCGATCCCGAGACCGCGCAGCGGCACCCCGCGCGCGGCCGCGACCTCCGGGTCGAGCGTTGCGAGCAGCAGCGGCCTGCGCGCGGCGAGGATCGCGACCGTCACGCCGGCGGCGACCGCGGCCGCGACGCGCGCGTGCGCCGCGCCGAGCGCGAAGATCGAGCCGAACAGCGTGTTGGCGGTCGCGATCCCGCTGCCGCCGGCGGCGCTCGTCGCCAGCAGCGAGACGAACAGCACGCCGACGCCGAGCACCCACGAGAAGACGATCCCGATCGTCGTGTCATCGGGCCGCCCCCGTCGGCCGAGCGCGCCCATCGCTCCGCCAAGCGCGAGCGTGAGCACGAACAGCCCCACGCGCGCGTCGAGCCCGATCGCGAGCGCCCCGATCGCGCCGACGAACGCGACGTGGCTGAGCGCGTCGACGGCGAACACCTGCGCGCGCAGGACGACGAACCAACCCGCGATCCCGCACGCCAGCGCGACGAACGTGCCGGCGAGGAAGGCGTCGCGGACGAAGCCGTGCGCGAGCACTCACGCCCTCCGCGCGCGCCGGTCGAGCCCGGCGCGCGCCAGCCGCGCCGCCACGTACGCCGCGAACGCGAGGCTGGTCGTGAAGAAGCCGACGGGATAGATCGAGAAGTACGCGAGCCCGAGGCCGACCCACGCGACCGCGAGAGCGATCGCGACGCTCAGCGCGAGCCCGAGCCCCGGCCGCGCGGTCAGCGTCTGCGCGGTCGCGGCCGGCGCGACGAGCAGCGCGAACACGAGCAGCACGCCGGTGATCTGACTCGTCGCGGCGACGGCCAGTCCGAGCAGCAGCATGAAGCCGACGTCGAGCGCCCGCACCGGCACCCCGCGCGCCTGCGCACCGGCCGGGTCGAGCGTTGCGAACAGCAGCGGCCGTGCCGCGAACACCACCGCAGCGACCGCCACCGCCGCCACGATCAGCAGCGTCACCACCTGCGCGCGCGTGATGCCGACGATCGTCCCGAACAGCACGTCCTCGAGTCCGGACAGCACGCTGCGGTCGAGCGACAGGAACAGGAACCCGGCCGCCAGCCCCGCCGCCTGCACCGCCCCGATCGTCGCCGACTCGCCGCCGCCCGACCGCGTCTCCCTCCGGCGGGTGCCGCCGATCGCAAGCGCACCGGCCGCGCACGCGACGTAGTAGCCGAGTGCCGCCGGCAACCCCGCAAGCGCGGCGCCGGCCGCGCCCGGGAACGCCATCATCGACAGCGTGTGGCCGGCGAAGCTCTCACGCCGCAGCACCATGTACCAGCCGACGACGCCCGCGAGCACGGCGACGATCGTCGCCGCCTCCAGCGCGTGGACCATGAACGGGAACGCGAGCAGCTCGCGCACGTCGCGCACGGGGTCCCACGACGGCGACGGATTCGCGTTCACGGCCCGTGGTCGTGGCGGTGGCCGTGGTGGTGCGGCGCGTCCGGCGCGCCGACGACGACGAGCCGCCCGTCGCGCGTGCGCAGCACCTCGATCGGCATGCCGTAGAGCGCGCTGAGCTGCTCGCCGTTCACGACGTCCGCGGCCGGCCCCGACAGCGCACGCCCGGCGGCGAGGTAGACGACGCGGTCGAGGTGGTCGAGCAGCGGGTTGACGTCGTGGGCGACGAGCAGCACCGCGACGCCGTCCTCCCGGCAGATGCGCGCGAGCAGCGCCACGACGGCGGTCTGGCTGGGGAGGTCGAGGCTGTCGAGCGGCTCGTCGAGAATCAGCAGCCGCGGGCGCTGCACGAGCGCCTGGGCGATCAACAGCCGCTGCTGCTCGCCGCCCGACAGCTCGCCGATCGGCCGTTGCGCGTAGGCGCTGGCGCCGACGCGCGCGATCGCCTCCGCGACACGCGCGCGCTCCTGCCGCCGGCGGGCGCGGGCGCGCGCGCCGAGGCCGGGGGAGAGGCCGAAGCGCGTGCCGTCGAGGCCCAGCCGCACGAGGTCGACGCCGCGCACGCGCGTGGCCGCGTCGAAGCTGTGGCGCTGCGGCAGGTAGCCGGTCCGCGCGCGCGCCCGGCGCGGGGAGTCGCCCAGCACGCGCAGCGCTCCGGCGCTGAGCGGCAGCAGCCCGAGGATCGCCTTCATCAGCGTCGACTTCCCGGAGCCGTTGGGGCCGAGCACCGCCACGAACTCGCCGGGAGCGACCGTCACGTCCACGTCCTGCCAGATCGTGCGGCCGCCGATCCGGACGCTCGCGCCCCGCACCGCGACGGCGGCCGGCTCGCCACCGCCCGCCGCGCTCGCGGCGACGCCGGCTGTCGGCTGAGCGGTCATCTCCCGGTCGCCTGCGCCAACGCCCGCCGCAGCCGTTCGAGCTGACCGGCCTGCCACTGCTGGAAGCTCGCCGTCGCCGGGGTGAGCGTCTCGGTCACCGTCGCGACCGGGATGCGCTCGGCGCGCGCGAGCGCGTTGAGCCGCTGGATCGCCGGCGTCGCGTTCTGCGCGTTGTAGACCCACACCTTGATCCTGTGCTCCGAGATCTGGCGCTCGACCGTCGCGGTGTCGGCCGCGCTGACGTCGGCGCCCTCGCCGATCGCCTTCATGAAGCGCGGCGGGGTGATCAGCCTCAGTCCGAGGGCCGGCGCCTGGAGCGCGAAGATGCTCTCCGACGCGCCGACCGCGACGCCGGCATAGCGGGCGCGGATCTGCGCGATCAGCCGGCGATAGGCCGCGAGCCCCCGCGACTCGAACACCCGCCGCCGGCGCGCGAAGGCCGCCGCGTCGCGCGGATCGGCGCGCCCGAGCGCCGCGCCGATCGCGTTCGCGACCGCCTCGACGTTCGCCGGGTCATACCAGCGGTGCGGGTTCTCGCCCTCCGCGAGGCCGAGCAGCTCCCCGACGTTCAGGACCGTTCGCCCGCTCGCCGGATCGGCGGCCAGCACGCGGCTCGCCCAGCCGTCGTAGCCGATCCCGTTGACGATCGCGAGCTGCGCGGTCGCGAACGCGCGCGCGTCGGCCGGCGTCGGCTCGTAGTCGTGCGGGTCCTGATTGGGGTCGACGACGATGCTCTGCACGCTCGCCTTCCCGCCGGCGAGCTGGCCGGCGATGCTGCCCCAGAAGTTCTCGGCGGCGACGACGCGCACGCCGGGGCCGCGCGAGGACGTGCTCGATCCGCACGCCGTCAGCGAGGTGGCGAGCGCCACCGCAAGCCCGGCTCCGATCAGCCCCGCACGCATCCTCGGCATCGCCGCGCGACCATATCAGAGATCAAGACTGAGTCTTGTTATCTGGACTCTGAGACCTACTCTCGCCAGCTACACTGCGCACGTGCCCCGCAAGCCAGACGAGCACGCCCAGGGCTGGAGCAAGCACGCGCAGCGCGTGCTCACCGGCGCCGGCCACCAGCGCGGCGGCGCACGCGCGCGCATCATCGAGCTGCTCGCGCGCGAGACGTGCGCGCTCTCTGCGGTCGAGATCGAGGACGCGCTCTGCGCCGAGGGAAAGTCGATCGG
>DATNAP010000066.1:0-19762 GCA_035572475.1 Conexibacter sp.
GTAGCGGCCTTCCCAGGGCATCGTTTCGGTCCTGATGGTGGCTGTGCCGTTTGTGCAGGATTCGAGTTCGCCGTGGTTGGTGGTGCCCTGCCTTATCGTGGTTTCCTTCTTGACCGTGTTTTCAACGAAGCGGCCTAACAATGTGACGCGGCATGCGACGGGTTCCCTACCGGGTACCGTGAACATGAGCTTGGTCTTGGGTGCGCCAAGCGCTTCGTTCCATATGAGCTCGAAGTTTCTTTCTGTTGACCTAAAGCTCCTCGCGGATGCGCCGCTGACGGCTATCGCGAGGAGTGCGCTGGCCGCGAGCGCCGTGAGGATGACTTTCGTGCGCGATGACATTCTGTCTGTTTCCTTCGTTGTGATCTATATTAGGGTGACCCTAATCTTCGCGGTCCGCGGTAGATTGCGGATTAAGCCTATGCCTGAGAACGTGCCTTCTCCGGCGAAATCGCAGAGGAAGCCTTCGCCCCTGAGCGGGACCGTGTTGCCTCTTTCGACTGTAAGGTTTTCTGGTTCACCGGTCGTTTCAAGGCCGGTTTCGGGTGCTTCGGCTGAATTTCCTGATATGATCACGCCTGGGTGAGTGACTTCGGTGGCAAGTTCGCATGCGAGCCCGCCGGTTTCCCTTATTTTGAAGGTTGCCCTTATGAGGCCGGTGGTTATGCTCCTTATCCTGGGTAGGGTTCCGGTGAAGCTGCGGTAGCGGCCTTCCCAGGGCATCGTTTCGGTCCTGATCGTGGCGGTTCCGTTTGTGCAGGATTCGAGTTCGCCGTGGTTGGTGGTGCCCTGCCTTATCGTGGTTTCCTTCTTGACCGTGTTTTCAACGAAGCGGCCTAACAGCGTCACCCGGCATGCGACGGTTGGACCCCCACCGGCTGCAAACCTCATCTTGGTCCGGGGCGCGCCGAGTATTTCGTTCCATATGAGCTCGAAATTTCGTTCTATTGACCTAAAGCTCCTCGCGGATGCGCCGCTGACGGCTATCGCGAAGAGCGCGCTAGCCGCGAACGCTGCGAGAATGAGCCGGGTGCGGAGATGCATCTGGCTGCTCCTTTCATTGAGGTTGGGCCGCAGCATGGTTGCTGCGACAGCTGCGGATGCCAGGCGCGAGCTTGGCGCTCGGATGAGCGTCGGCTCACGCGCGGTGGAGCGTCGTTCCTGTGGAGCGCCCTCTCCTTTCGCTCGCTAAGGCAATCCGGCCCTGCGGCAGCAGCCGCCCCCCTGTGGGCCGGGGTGAATGGTGCGTCATGATCGAGCGTAGCGCAAGGGAAAACCTGGCGTCAAAAGCTTCGTCCAGTCAGGGTCAATCACGCAAACGCGTAAAACGTCTTACGCACGCGCATCTGGCCCCAAAGGCTTTGCGAGGAGTTGGCGCATCGGCAGTACCGAAGTGAGCCCTCCTTCGCACCGCTGGGGGCTGGCAGACCCCCACTGAGGTGATCCTCGCGGCGCGCCGACGCGAAAGAGTTGCGCTCGCCCGCGTCTGCAATCTACGGTCGGCCCAATTCAAGCCGGGAGAGGCCGATGCACCTGTGGGACGCGCTTACGCGCGAGCAGCACGGCGGTGGGACGCTGCACTGCTGGGCCGGTGAGCGCTTCGAGGCGGCGGCGTGGGCTGAGGTCGTCGCCGACGCGCGGCGGGTCGCCGCTGGGCTGCGCCGGCTCGGCGTCGGCCCCGGCAGTCGTGTCGCGAGCGTGTTGAGCAATTCGCCGGAGGCGGTCCGGGGTGTGCTGGGCGTCTGGCTCGCGGGCGGCACACTCGCGTCGCTGCCCGTCCCGGCACGCGGGATGAGCGCCGAGGACTATCGCGAGCAGCTGCGCACGCTCGTCGCGCATCTGGAGCCGTCGGTGTTCGCGATCGACGCCGGTCTGCGGCCACTGGTTCCCGACCCGTTTGACGCTGTGCGCGTCGTCGCGTGGCAGTCGCTTGCGGACGCGTCGCCACTCGATCCCGACCCGCCGGACCTGGACGACGTCGCCTTCGTCCAGTACTCGTCGGGCAGCACAGACACGCCGAAGGGCTGCATGCTGACCGCTCGCGCGATCGCGGCACAGCTGGAGACGATTCGCGCGATGCTCGACGGCGTGCCGGGCGAGGAGACCGTCTGCTCGTGGCTGCCCCTCTCGCACGACATGGGCCTTTTCGGAATCCTGCTCTATGCGTGGGCCTGGGACTACGACCTCGTCCTCTCCTCACCGCAGCGCTTCACGGCGGCGCCGCGCACATGGTTCGAGGACATGGCGCGCTGCGGCTGCACGCAGTCGGCAGGAACCAGCTTGGCACTGCACTTCGCGACGCGCGCACAGCGCGCCGCGCGGTTGCCCAGTCGCCTGCGGCTGCGCAGCCTCGTGATCGGCGCCGAGCGCATCGAGCCGCGCGTGCTCGATGACGCGCTCGCGGCATTCGGCCCGAGCGGGCTCGTTCCCCACGCTCTGCGCCCTGCCTACGGGCTCGCCGAGGCGACGCTTGCCGTGACCGCGACGCCGGCCGATGCGCCGCCCCGCGTGCGAGCGGTCGACTCCACTGCGCTCGCCGACGGCGAGCTGCGCGAGGCGCACGCCGACGATCCGGGCGCGACGTCGCTCGTCTCGCTCGGACCGCCGTGCGACGGCGTCGCGCTGCGCTTCCCACAGGCCGATGGCGTCTCCGAGCTGCACATCCGCACGCCGAGCATGTTCAGCGGCTACTACGCCGAGCCGACCAGGACGCGCGAGCGGCTGAGCAACGGCGAGCTGGCCACGCGCGACCTCGGCTTCCTGCACGACGGCGAGCTCTACCTCGTGGGACGCACGGACGACATGCTCTCGGTTGGGGGGCGCAACGTCTGCACGAGCGAGATCGAGGCGGCCGTCGGTGCGATCGAGGGCGTCCGCCACGGCTGCTGCACGATCGTCGACCTGCCGGGCGGGGATGTGCCGCGCCTTGCGCTGCTGGTCGAGCTGCGCGACGGACATGGCGACTTCGACGCGATCGCAGCGGCGGCGATGCGCACCGCGACCGCCAAGGCGGGCGTGAGGCTGAGCGAGTGCGTGTTCCTGGAGAAGGGCACGCTGCCGAAGACGCCGACCGGGAAGATCCAGCGCTTCCGCTGCCGCGATCTGCTGTTGCGCGACGAGCTGCCGATCCTCGCGGCCTGGCGGGCTCCGGGAGCGGGCCGCGGGGTGCCGCCGCGTGCGCCGGCGCGCCGGCCGGGCCTCGCCGACGCACGCCCTGCCACGCGATCGGCCTGATGCCACGTCTCGCCGCTGTCGTCTTGGTCTTGCTGGGGTCGCTGCTGTGCTCCCCGGCAGCTCGCGCCAGCGTGCCGGGGAACGGGCGCGCGTGGGAGCTCGTGACCGCGGGTCCGACCAACGGCGTGAACCTGTTCGGCACGCGCGCATGGAGCGACGACGGGACGCGGGTCGTCTACGTGAGCGGCGGCCCGATGCCCGGCGCGCCGTCGGGCGACTTCCAGGCGGTCGGCCTTGCGACGCGCGGGCCCGGCGGCTGGGTCAAACAGCCGATCGGCGAGGCGTTCAGCGAGCCTTCACTGGATTTCGGGACGAGCGAACCGCTTGCAGTCGACGGCGCCTTCTCCTCATGGGTGTGGCGCAGCGACCAGCCGCTGCTGCCGGACGCGCCGCCCGCGCCGCAGGACGCCTTCTACCGGCGCGCGCCCGACGGAACGCTGACCCTGCTCGGGCCGATCGGCTCCGTGCACGACACGCAGCTCGTCGTCGCTTCCGCGGACGCGCAGCACGTCGTGTTCCAGAGCACGGCGCACCTGCTTCCGTCAGACGCCAGACGGGTGGCCGGCAGCGCCGCCGCCTACGAGTTCGCCGGGGCCAGTCTGCGGCCCGTCGGCGTCAACGCAGCGGGCGCTCCGGTGTCCACGTGCGGCTCGCTCGTCGGCGACGGCGACCCGCAGGACGACACGCTCACGCACCCGGTCTCCCTCGACGGCGAGCGGATCTGGTTCTCGGCGTCGCCCGGTGTCTGCGGTAGGCCGACCCGCGTGTACCTGCGCGAGAACGGCACGCGGACAGTGGAGGCGTCCGCCTCCGCGTGCACCCGCTCCGACTGCAGCACGCCCAGGGACGTCCAATTCGTCGGCGCGACGCCCGACGGCTCCTCGGCGTTCCTGATGACCGCCCAGCAGCTCACCAACGACGACGTCGACGACGACGGCTTCGACCTCTACCGCTACGACGTGGCCGACCACGCGCTTACGCGCGTCTCCGCCGGCCCGCCCGGCGTCAGCGCCAATGTCCTCGGCTCCGTCGTGGCGAGCTCCGACGACGGCTCACGCGTGTACTTCCTCGCGTCCGGGGCGCTCGTCCCCGGCCAGGGCGTGGCGGGCCACCTGAACCTCTACCTCAATGACGACGAAGTGCTGCGCTTCGTCGCGACGGCAAATGACCTCAACCTCCGTAACGTGGAGGTCTCCGCGGACGGCCGTGTGCTCGCGTTCGCCACCAGCGCGCCGTTGCTGCCGAGCGACACCGACTCGCAGATCGACGTCTACCGCTACGACGCGCAGCTCGGCTCCCTGCAGCAGCTCTCGTTCGGCGAGGGCGGCGCCGGCAATGGCCCGTTCGACGTCACCTTCGGCATGCCGAACGGCGAAGACCCACTCCAGCGGGGCGGCATGCGCTACATGAGCGCGGACGGTAGCCGCATCCTGTTCGTGACCTCGGAGCAGCTTCTCCCCGAAGACGTCAACGCGACGCCCGACGTGTACGAGTGGGCAGATGGGAGGCTCGGCCTCGTCAGCTCGGGTACCGGCGACGCCACGGTGACCTACCAGGGGCTCAGCGCCGACGGCAGCAGCGCCTTCTTCTCCACCGACGAGTCGCTCGTGCCCGCCGATCAGAACGAAGGCGACGAAGACCTCTACGTCGCGCGACTCGGCGGAGGCTTCCCCGGCGCGCCGCCTGCGCCTGCGCCCTGCGCCGGCGAAGCCTGTCAGGGTTCGCTCGGCCCGCGCCTGCTCCGCCCGTCGCTGCCGACGCTCGCCGACGTGGAGCCACCGCCGGCGGGGGTGCGCATCCAACCGCTCGGCCGCCGCGCCCGCGCGCTGCTGGCGGCCCGCGGCCGGGCGATCGTCGCCGTCGACGTGCTCAGGCCCGGGCGCGTCTCGCTGCTCGGGCAGGCGCGCGTGAGCAGAGGCCGCCCCGTCGTGGTCGCACGCGATGCGGCCGAGGCGCGCGTAGCGGGCCGGGTGCGCCTGCACGTGCGCCTCGACGCCTCCGCGCGCATGGTCCTGCGCAGCGGACGGTCGTTGCTGCTGACGCTGATCGTGCGCGAGGGAGACCAGGCCGCGACGCAGCGGCTGAGGCTGCGCGCAGCGAGGAAGCGATGAGGTGGCGTTCCGCCGCGCTGGTCGCGTTGCTGCTCGCGCTCGTCGCAAATCCGGGCCGCGCGCGCGCCGACTTCGCGATCGTGCCTGGGAGCTTCGAGACGGCGCCGCTCGACGCGAGCGGCCAGCCGGAGCTGCGCGCCGGCGCACACCCCGATCGCTTCCTCGCGAGATTCGCGCTCTCCAGGCACGCCGACGGCACCGCGGACGGCAACGTCCGCGACATCGTGATCGACCTGCCGCCCGGCTTCGCCGGCGACCCGACCGCAGCTCCCGCCTGCGCGCGCAGCGTGTTCATCCAGCGCGCATGCCCCGCGAGCTCGCAGGTTGGGGTCTTGCATCCCAGGTTCGTCGGCCTCTTCGGCTCGGAATCCCGCCCGATCTACAACGTCGCTGCCCGCGCGGACGAGTTCGCCGAGTTCGACACCTTCGTCGGCAGCCTGCCGGTGCGGATGGTGGCGCGCCTGCGCGACGAGAGCGACGACGGCGTCGAGATCCAACTGAGCGACCTGCCACAGAGCGTTCCGCTGGTGGCGGCGGGGATCGAACTGTGGGGCGTCCCCGCCGACCACCAGTCGGGCACGGGCATCCCGCGCTCCGCCCTGCTGACGAACCCGACCGCCTGCGGCGGCCAGCTGGAGACGGTGATGCACGTGCGCTCGTGGCAGCAGCCGGACCGCTGGCTGCAGGCGACGTCGCCGCTGGCCGGGCCGATCGCCGGCTGCGATCAGCTTGCGTTCGCGCCGTCGGTGAGCGCGACGCTCGACACGATGGACGCCGACACGCCGAGCGGCCTCGCGATCGACGTCGCGCTGCCGCACGCCGACGATCCCGAGGGACGCGCACCCAGCCAGCCGGCAGGCTTGACGGCGACGCTGCCCGGCGGCCTGACGCTGTCGCCCGGCGTCGCGAGCGGCCTGAGCGCGTGCGACGACGCCGACTTCGGACTCGGCAGCGCGGAAACGCCGCGTTGTCCCGATGCCGCGAAGCTCGGCGCCGTCGAAGTGACGGTCCCGGGGTTCGCGGCCCCGCTCACCGGCGCGATCTACCTCGGCACTCCGCTGCCGTCGGATCGCTTCCGGCTGTTGGGCGTGGCCACGGGTCGCGGCTCCACGATCAAGTTGACCGGCTCGTTGAGGCCGGATCCCGGCACGGGACGCCTCGCGATCGCGTTCGACGGCCTGCCGCAGCTGCCGGTCAGCCACCTGCGCCTGCGCTTCAAGGACGGCCCGCGCGCTCCGTTGGCGACGCCTCCCGCGTGCGAGCCCGGCGCCATCGTGGCGAACATCGCAGCCCGGGGCGGCGGCGCGCCGGTCAGGCGCGCGGCGATCCTCGAGCTGGCTGCCGGACCGGGCGGTGCGCCATGCGCGTCGACCGCGCCGTTCGCGCCGGGCTTCGTTGCCGGCAGCACGCGCGTCGGCGCCGGCGCCAGCGCGCCGTTCTCCGTGACTGTCACGCGCGCCGACGGCGAACAGACGCTCGAACGCCTGGCGCTGACGCTGCCGCTGGGCGTGAGCGCGCGGCTGGCGAGCGCGGCACGCTGCCCAGCGTCGCTGGCAGCGCGGATGGCCTGCCCCGCCGACAGCCGGGTCGGCAGGCTCGCCGTGGAGGCGGGCGCCGGGAGCGAGCCGATCCCGCTCCTCGGCGACGTGTACCTGACCGGTCCGCACGCGGGGGCGCCGTTCGGCCTCGCGCTGACGCTCGCCGGGCAGATAGGCCCGATCGACCTCGGCGACGCCGTCGTCCTGGCAGGGTTGCGGATCGACCCGGCCGACGCGCGCGTGACGGTCACGACCGACCCGCTGCCGCAGCTGCTCGGCGGCGTGCCGCTGCGACTGCGCACGCTTGCGCTCGACATCGATCGCCCCGGCTTCATGCGCAACGCGACGTCTTGCGCGCCAAGCCGAGCGACCGCTGTCTTCACCTCGCCCGACGCGGCCATGTCGCAGGCCGCTGCGCGCTACGCGCTCGGCAGCTGCGCGCGGCTCCGCTTCGCGCCGGCGGTCGCGATGCAGCTCGGTCCGCGGCGCGAGCTGCGCCACGGCGGTCGCCCGACCGTGGCGATCGCACTGCGCTCGCAGCTTGATCAGGCGACGGTGCGCACGGCCACGTTGCAGCTGCCACGCGCACTGGTCCTCGACCCGCCGCTCGGGATCGCCGTGTGCACGCAGCTGCGCGCGAGGGAGGGTCGCTGTCCCGCGGCCTCGGTCGTCGGCAGCGCACGCGTGCGGACCCCGCTGCTCCCCCATGCGCTCGTCGGCACCGTCAACGTGGTGGAGCCGCGCAGCGGTGCGGACCCCGAGCTGTGGACGACGGTGCGCGGGATGGGAGTCCGCCTGTCGCTGCGGGCCACGACGTCGGCGCCGAAGTACGGCCCGATCGCGACGCGCTTCGTCGACCTGCCCGACATGCCGATCACGTCGTTGCGCCTGACCCTCGCGGGCGGGAGAGACGGCCTGCTGCGGGTCGCGAGCAGAGGACTCTGCGCGCCCGGAGCGCCGCCGCATGCGACCGTCCGGGCGACGCTTGACGGGCACAACGGCAGCTCCCGGGAGCTGCGCGTCGGCGCTGTGCCCGCCTGCTGACGGCGCCCGGCCACGGCGGCCGTCGCGGCGCACCCCCCTCGGGTCGAGTCTCGACACCCACATGGTGGAACCGGTCTGGCGGACGCCCGTCGCGCCGCGACGGCGCCGGCAGACTGCGGCCATGTCCACCGGACCGCACACGCCCCGCCGCACCGGGCTGCGCAGCCTGCTGCGCGCGCAGCTCGAGCCGCGCGTCTGGCTGCGCGAGCCGATCAGCATCGGCGTGCTGCCACGCCGCGCCGCGGACACGTTCGGCCGCGTTCCGATCTACCTCGATCGCCCGCTCGACGTCGATCCGCAGCAGCGCATGGAACTCGACTACGTCGAGCACGCGCTGCTGGTCGAGCAGCTCTCCGCGGCCTTCCACGCCGCCGGCGTGCGGCCGTGGGATCGCGTCGCGGTCGTCAAGCAGCCGAGCTTCGACGTGCTCGCGCTCGCGGCCGCGATCGCCCGGCTGGGCGCGATCCCGGCGCTGATCTCGCCACGGCTCGACGGCGAGATCCTCGACATCCTGCTCGACCGTCTGCGGGCGCCGTTCGTCTTCACCGACCAGGCCTCCGTCGAGGCCGCCGGCCTGCCGTTCGATCGCTGGCACGCGCCGGGCACGCGCGTGCTCGGCGCGGTCGAAGGCGGCCTGCCGCTCGACCAGCTGTGGGGCGGCGCGGTGCCGGAGGCGACGCCGCGCAGGGACGACGAGCCGGTCGTGATCACGCACACGTCGAGCACGACCGGCATCTCGAAGATGGCCGAGAACTCGGTCGCCGGCGTCGGCTTCATGGCGTTCCTCGAATCGATACCGCCGTTCGCGCACTCGCGCCGCGAGCTGGTCGCGAGCTGCATCTCGTTCGTGCACGTGCGCGCGGTGATCACCACCATGGCGGCGATGTCGCGCGGCAGCAGCCTGCTGCCGCTGTCCCGCACCGACGACGAGACGGTGATCGAGACGTTCCGCCGCCACCGGCCGACCGCGGTGGAGACGCACCCCAACGTGTTCGTACGCTGGGAGCGCTTGTGCGACCACCCGGACGAGCTGTTCGCGAACGTCCGCCTCTACCTAAACAGCTTCGACGCCGCGCATCCGCGCACGATCGAACGCTTCCTCGCCGCCTCGCGCCGCACGCTCCCGGTCTGGCTCCAGGTCTACGGCCAGACGGAGGTGCAGGGCATCTCGATCCGCGGCTACCGGCGCAACGGGCCGCGGCGGATGCTGAGCAGGCGCGGCACGCGCACGCGCAGCCTCGGCTGGCCGATTCCCGGCGTCCGGGTCCGCATAGTCGACCCGGCGACCCAGCGCCGCGCGCTGCCCGGCAGGCCGGGGATGATCCAGGTCAGGACGCCCGGGCGCGCGCTGCAGTTCGTCGGCACGCCGGACAAGTACTGGGAGCGCCGCCACGGCGCCTGGTTCGACACCGGCGACTGGGGCCGGCGCGGCCCGCGCGGCGACATAGAGATCTTCGATCGCGTCGCGGATCGCATCGACGGCGTCAGAAGCTGCCTGTGGATCGAGGACGTGCTGATGAGCCGCATCCCGCAGGCGTCCGAGGTCGTCGTCGTGCCGGACGCCGCTGGCCTGCCGGTCCCGGTCGTCTGCATGCGCGACGGCGCGCGGCTCGACCCGGGCGACTGGCGGGCGGCAGCGGACGGGCTCGCCGCGCTCGCCGCGCCCGTCGAGGTCGCCGAGTCCGACCTCAAGCGGACGGCGACCGAGAAGGCGCGTCGCTACCTGCTCAGCGAGCTGGTGAGCGTGCGGGACCAGACGGGCGAAGGCCCACGCACGCACGACCGGCTCGAGGTCCTGCTGCGCGAGGGCTCATAGACGACCGAGGAAGGGGGAAGCCGTGGAGGTCAGCCAGACAAGCCTCGTCGACGCTCGGCGCGAGCTGATCGAGCACCCGATCTACAGGGAGATCAGGACGGCGGACGACGTCCGCACGTTCATGAAGCACCACGTCTTCGCCGTCTGGGACTTCTTCTCGCTGCTCAAGCGGCTGCAGCAGGAGGTGACCTGCGTGACGACGCCCTGGCGGCCGCGCGGCTATCCCGAGCACGGTCGCTTCGTGCTGGAGATCGTGCTCGCCGAGGAGACCGACGTGGACGTCGACGGCGGCTACACGAGCCACTTCGAGCTGTACCGCCGCGCGATGGACGAGTGCGGCGCCGACGCGCGCCCGATCGACGCGTTCGTCGCGCGCATCGACGCGGGCGCGGACCCGATCGCGGCGCTCGAGCACCCGACGATCCCGGACACCGTGCGCGACTTCGTCACGCGCACACTCGACGTCGCGCTCAACGGCACTCCCGCCGCGGTCGCCGCCTCGTTCTGCCACGGCCGCGAGGACCTGCTCCCCGACGTGCTCGGCGCGCTGCGCGCGAGCGCCGGCGGGCTGCTCGACGAGCTGCCGACCTTCCGCCACTACGTCGACCGCCACATCGAGCTCGACCACGACGAGCACGGGCCGCTCGCGCGCAAGCTGCTGGCCGCGATGACGCACGGCGACCCGGAGGCCGAGCGGGCCGCCGAGCGCGTCGGGATCGACGCGGTGCTCGCACGCACGCGCCTGTGGGACGGCATCGTCGCCGAGATCCGCGAACGGCAGGAGAGCTGAGGGTCGCCATGAGCCTGAGCCGCTTCATCGAGAAGGTCGATCTGCCCGCCGCCGAGCTGCCGGACCGCTGGTACAACGTCGTGCCCGATCTGCCGCGGCTGCCCGATCCCTATCTCGACCCTGCCACAGGCCAGCCCCCGAGTCTCGCGGACCAGGACCGGGCCGCGCCGCCGTCGATCATGGCGCAGGAGTTCTCGTTCGAGCGCTGGATCGGCATCCCGCAGCCGGTGCTCGACGCCTACCGCCTGTGGCGGCCGACGCCGCTGATGCGGGCACACGCGCTCGAGCGCGAGCTGGGCACGCCCGCTGAGATCTGGTTCAAGTACGAGGGCGCGAGCCCGTCCGGCAGCCACAAGCTCAACTCCGCGCTCGCGCAGGCGTACTTCGCCAAGAACGACGGCGTCAAGCGGCTCGTGACCGACACCGGCGCCGGTCAGTGGGGCTCGGCGCTGGCGCTCGCCGGCGCGCTGGCCGGGATCGAGGTGGTGGTCTACATGGTGCGCGCGAGCTACCAGCAGAAGCCGTATCGCCGCTACCTGATGGAGACGTACGGCGCGAGGGTGCTGCCGAGTCCGGGCGACGGCACGGCCTATGGCCGCAGGCTGCTGGCCGAGCACCCGGACCATCCGGGCAGCGAGGCGACCGCCGTCTCCGAGGTGATCGAGGCGGTGCTCGCTGACGAGGGCGCACGCGGCGCGGTGGGGGCATTCGCCAACCACGTGCTGCTGCATCAGACGATCGTCGGGCTGGAGCTGCAGGAGCAGCTGCGGCTCGTCGACCGCACGCCCGACTACCTGGTCGCGCCGGTCGGCTGCGGCAGCAACATGGGCGGCTTCTGCCTGCCGTTCGTGCCCGCCAAGCTGGCGGGCGCCGAGATCACGATGCTCGCGGCGGAGCCGGCTGCCTGCCCGACGCTCACGAGAGGCGAGTACCGCTACGACTTCGGCGACGCCGAGGGCGCCGGGATCCTCGCGCGTACGTACACGCTCGGGCATGAGTTCGTGCCGGCGCCGATCCACGCGGGTGGCCTGCGCTACCACGGCGCCGCGCCGCTGATCGGGCAGCTCCGCCACGAAGGGCTGCTCGACGCGGTCGCCTACGACCAGCCCGAGGTGTTCGAGGCGGCGACGCTGTTCGCGCGCCTGCACGGGCTGCTGCCGGCGCCCGAGACCGCCCATGCGATCCGCGCCGTGATCGACGTCGCCAACGACTGCCGGGAGAGGGGTCGCAGAGCGACGATCGTCTTCTGCTACAGCGGCCACGGCCTGCTCGACCTCGAGGCCTACGGGCGCTTCAACGCCGGGCAGATCGAGTCGAGCGCCGACGAGCCGTTCGTGCTGGCGGGGACCGAGCCGGTGGCCGGCTGATGCGCTCCTACCCGATGTACATCGACGGCGCCTGCTGCGAGGGCAGAGGCTGGACCTACGTCGTCAAGGTCGACGAGCTGATCCGCGACCCGCGCGGCGCGTTCCGCATCAGGCGTGCGCTGGAGCTGGGGGAGGAGGTCGAGCCTGAGCAGGCGTCGATCGTCGCCGGGCGCTGTGCGGTCGGCACCGACGAGGACAACAGGCGGGCGCTGGAGGCGGCGGCCGCTGCCGGCGGCGCGTTCGCGCGCATTCCCGCGGACGTGCGCAAGCAGATAGGCGCGGACTTCTGCGAGCACTTGCGCGCGCGCGCCGACGAGCTGGTGGAGGTGCTGATCGCCGAGGGCCATCCGCGCAGGGTCGCCGAGCGGGAGACCGAGGCGATCCTGCACTGCGGCAGTCCGGAGACGCTCGACTGGACGTTTGCGCAGATGGAGCAGCGGTTCGGCGACGGCGACCGCACCGTCGTGCTGACGCGCAAGCCCGACGGCGTCGTCTGCGTCAGCCCGCCGCAGAACGCGCCGACGGCGAACGCCGTCTTTGCCGTGTGGGTGCTGGTGTCCGGCAACACCGTCGTCGTGAAGGCGCCCAAGACGGCGCCGCTCGGCGTGATGTTCCTGCTGCACGAGGTCGCGCTGCCGGTGCTGGAGGCGCACGGCGTGCCCGCGGGGTCGATCAACGTCGTCTGCGGCTACTCGAAGCAGATCCTCAGGACATGGATCGAGAGCCCGCTCGCCGACGACGTGATGTTCTTCGGCGACAGCCGCACCGGGATGAGGGTCGCGCAGGATTGCGTCGCGCACGGAAGGAAGCCGATCCTCGAGCTGTCCGGCAACGACGCGTTTGTCGTCTGGCGCGACGCCGACGTCGACCGCGCTGCCGCGACGCTGACCGAGTCGTTCTACGGCTCCAGCCAGATCTGCATGGTCCCCAAGCAGGCGGTCCTCCATCCTGCGATCGCGGACGACTTCATCGAGCGCTTCCTCGCCGAGGTGGAGCAGATCCGGCCCGCCTACATGGACGAGCCGGGCGCGCTGCTGAGCCCGGTGCTGAAGATGGACCGCTTCTTCGACTTCCTCAGCCAGGCGCGCGAGCACGGAGCCGAGGTGCTGTGCGGCGGGTCGCGCATTGGCGTCAACGGAGCGCCCGCGGTCGACGGCCTGTTCCTCGAACCGACGGTCGTGCGCGTCGACGGGCTTGCCGGCGCGCGCGCGCTGAACTGCGTCGCCGAGGAGACGTTCTTCCCGCTGCTGCCGCTGATCGTGCCGAGAGCGGACGACGCTGACGACGACGACGCGCTGCTCGCGCGCACGATCGACTGGTGCAACGCGAACCCGTACGGGCTGCGCAACTCGATATGGGCGCGCGACTCCGCGGTCGTCGACGCGTTCGCCGTCGGCCTGCGCAACGGCGGGCTGCTGATATTCAACGACTCGCATCTCGGCGTCGTGCCGCGTCTCTCCACGCACGGCGGGACGGGGCTGAGCGGCGGGCCGTTCGGCGAGCTGCACTACCCGTCGCTGCGCACCTCGCACCTGCAGGGGATCACGTTCGGGCGCGAGCCGGTGGCGGCCGGCGCGCCCCCGCTCGACGCGCACGCCCGCGAGAGCTGACGGAGGCACGGCATGGCTACGACCGACTCCACTGCGCACGCATCCGCGCCCGCGCCTGTCGCCGCCGCGGCGGCCGCTCCGGTGCAGGGCCTGCTCGCCGGCAAGCGACTGCTCGTGACCGGGGTCCTCACGCAGCGCTCGATCGCCTGGGCGGCCGCGCGCGCGGCGCAGCGCCACGGCGCGGAGGTGGTGCTGACGAGCTTCGGACGCGTGCGGCGGATGACCGTGCGCGCGGCGGCGCAGCTCGACCGCCCGGTCGACGTGCTGGAGCTCGACGCCGGCGTTCCCGGCGACTTCACGCGCCTGCAGGCGGAGCTGCGCGATCGCTGGGGAACGCTCGACGGCGTCCTGCACTCGATCGCGTTCGCGCCACGGGACGCGGTCGACGGCCGCTTCCTGGAGACGCCGGCCGAGAGCGCCGAGCTGGCGTTTCGCATCAGTGCACTGTCGCTCGCTGCGCTCGCGGCGGCCGTGGCGCCGTTGATGCCGCCCGGCGGGAGCATCGTCGGCCTCACCTTCGACAGCTCGCACGCCTGGCCCGACTACGACTGGATGAACGTCGCGAAGGCGGCGCTCGAGGCTGTCAGCCGCCAGCTGGCGCTCGAACTCGGGCCGCAGGGGATTCGCACCAATCTCGTCTCGTGCGGGCCGCTCAAGACGGTCGCGTCGAGCGCGCTCGCCGAATTCGCCGAGCTTGCCGACGAATGGCACATCCGCGCACCGCTCGGCTGGGACCCGCGCGATACGAGCGTCGCGGCAGGCCCGATCTGCTTCCTGCTGTCGGATCTGTCGGCGCACATCACCGGCGAGATCCTCCGCGTCGACGGTGGTTGCCACGCGATCGGTGCCGCGCGCGGCATGAGAAGGTAGGGATCAGACGTGCTGCGGAACGATCCGGACGCCGTCCTGTGCGAGGCGCGCGGCGAGCTCCTCCACCGTGAACAGCTGCTGCGGCTCGTGGCAGCCGGGCGGCAGCTCGCGACCGTGCGCCGCCTCGGCGAACGCTGCGATCGCGGTTGCGGTGCCGCGGTAGTCGCCTTCGCACTCGACGGTCATCGCCGCGAGACGCCGGCCTGCCCGCGTCACGGCGACCCACTCGGCGACCGGGTCGCGGCTCGCGCCATCGGCGCCGGCGCGCCGCTCGCCGGCGAACTGGCCGCGCGGCAGCAGCCGGCACGCGCCCGCCGCATTGGCGGCCAGCAGGCCGCGCTGCGGCAGCCGCTGGACGAGCAGCAGGTGGCTGTGGACCTCGCGACCGTCGGCGAGGTCGCCGAGCCAGCCGTCGCAGCCCTCCGCGAACTCGATGCACGTGCGGCGTCCGAGCGGCGCGGGCAGCGGGACGGCGACGGTGCGATGGCGCGCGCGTGTGCGCAGGTTGTCGTAGGCGAACGCCCCGCCGGCACGCCCGCGGGTGCCCGAGGCCGACGCGGTCAGCACCAGCTCGACGCCGTCCGCGCCCGGGTGCGAGCGCAGCAGCTCGGCGGCGGCCAGGTTGGTGAGGCCGGGCATGATCCCCGCGTTGGGGACCACCGTCCCGCGCGCGTGCTGCGCGAGCGCGGCGAGCGGGCGAGTCTCGGCGCGCGTGAGCGCGACGACGCTGAGCAGCGTGCCGCCATGCTCCAGCACGTGGCGCTCGGCGACGAGCTGCGGGTGCTGGACTGTCGTGACGACGAGGTCGGTGCCGCCAAGCGCCGGTGCGAGCGTGTCGGGCCGGTCGAGGTCCAGGAGCACCTCGTCGGGACCCTCGGGCGCCGCGCGGACGCCGCGGCGCACCATCCATCCGTCCTGCGCGAGCGCGTCCGCGATCAAGCTGCCGAGGACGCCGCGTGCGCCGATTACGAGCACGGACCGCATGTCGGTGATCATACAGGCGATGTGGTTCTTAATCGAGGAAGATATGTCGATTGACGAGCGAAATGCAGAGCTGGGGGAGACCGCGCGCGAGCGGTTGCTCGACGCTGCGGCGAAGGTGTTCGCGGAGCGCGGATATCAGGGCGCCTCGGTGGAGGCCATCGCGGCGGCCGCCGGTGTGACGGAGGACGCGCTGCATTGGAACTTCGAAAGCAAGGCCGAGCTGCTCTTCTCGCTGCTGGAGGAGCGAGTCGACCGGCGCCTGCATCTGCTCGTGGGCGCGGCCGGCCTGATCGCGGGCGAGGAGACGGTCACGCCGCTCGTGAGCCGCGAGATCTCCTCGCTTGCAGACGAAGAGCTGCAGCTCCATCTGCTCACGCAGGAGTACTGGGCGCTGGCCGCGCGCGATCCCGCGCTGCGCGCCCGCTTCGCCCAGCGCCAGCGCTCGCTGCGCGAGGTCGTCGCGCAGGCGATCGTTGCGCACCACGAGGCGACGTCGGTCGCCTTGACGTACGACCCGGTGCAGCTCGCCACCGCCCTCCTCGCGCTCGGACACGGTCTCGGCATGGAGCGCATCATCGACCCCGACGCGGTCCCGGACGCGCTGTTCGGCGAGATGATTCAGTTGGTGTACGACGGGCTGATCCTGCGCTCGGCGTCGGCCGCGCTGAGACCGGAGGCCGATGAGGTTGCAGAGTGACCGAACAGTGACGGGTATGTAGTGAGATCGCTGACTGCGCTCGCACTGCGCCGGCCGCGCAGCGTCCTCGCGGCCTGGGGCGCGGTCATCCTCGTCTTCGCGGCGATCGGCCTCGGCGCCCAGGACAGGCTCGACAGCGGCTCGATAGAAACGCCCGGCAGCCAGACCGCGCGCGCGTCCGCGTTGGACCAGGCGGCCTTCGGCCCCAACGAATCGGTCCCGGTGCTGCTGACCGGCCCGGCGGCCGCGCTCGACCGTCAGGGCCCGGTGCTCGTCAGAACGCTGCGCAGGGAATGGAGCGTGCTCTCGCCCTGGGACCCCGGGGCGGCCTCGCGGCGGCTGCGGCCTGCGCGTGACCGCGCGCTCGTGCTGGTGAGCCTGACCGCGACCACGCAGGACGCGCTCGTCGGGCGCGTCGGCGAGATACGCGACGTGGTGGGACGCACGATCGCGGCGCCGGTGAGCGCGCGCGTCACCGGCTTCACGGCGATCGGCGAAGCGCTGCGCGAAGAGGGGCTGCGCTCGGCGGCGCTGGCGGAGAAGATCTCGATCCCGATCCTGATCGTCGTGCTGCTGCTGGTCTTCCGCGCGCCGATCGCGGCAGCGGTCCCGGGAATCGTCGGCTTCGCCACGGTCTCCGCCTCCGCGGGGATCGTCAGGCTGCTTGCGCAGCCGATGCAGCTGACGGCACTCGCCGTCACCACGTCCGCGATGCTGGGCCTCGCGCTCGGCGTCGACTACTCGCTGCTGATCGTCTCGCGCTTCCGCGAGGAGCTCAACGCCTCGCCACCCGCCGATCCCGCCGAAGCTGCGCGGACGGCCGCCGCCACGGCCGGCCGGACCGTCGTGTTCGCCGGTGCCGTGCTGCTGACCGCGATGCTCGTCGCAGTCGTCCTCTCTCCCGGCAACATCCTCGTGTCGGTGGCCGTCGGCGTGACGATCGCCGTCGTCCTGAGCATGGTCGGCGGCGCGGTCGTCGTGCCGGCGCTGCTGTTGCTGATCGGCCGCCGCGTCGACCGCTGGCGCATCGGCGGGCCGGTGCGGCCGTCGAGAGTGCTGCCGGCGCTCGCCGGCTACGCGGTGCGCAGCGCGCCGATCGTGCTGCTGCTCGCGACGCTCGCGCTGCTGGTGCCCGGCCTGCTGGCGCTGCGGCTCCACACCGAGGCGCTCAACCCGCAGGTCCTGCCGCCCGGCGACCATGCGCGTCGCGACTTCGAAGACGTCGCGCGCCTCGTCGGCGCCGGCTACGTGATGCCGTTCGAGATCGCGCTGCGCACGCCGCATGCGCTGATCGCCGAGCCCCGCACGCTGACCGCGATCGAGCGCTTCCAGCGACAGCTCCTGCGCGATCCCGGGGTCGCCGGGCTTCTCGGGCCGGGCGCGCTCGCGAGCCGCAGCGGCGCGGTGCTCGAGGTCCCGCGGCGGATCCCGTCGCTGCGCCGGCAGGCGCAGCGCGCGACGCGCGGCGTGGAGCGGCTGCGCGCTGGGCTGCTGAGTGCGAGCAAGGGCGCGGGCCGCCTGCGCGACGGCGCCGCGCAGGCGCAGACCGGCGTCACGCGGCTGCAGGGCGGCGCGCACCAGCTCGACGCCGGGGCGGCCGCGCTGCACGGCGGCGTGCAGGCCGCCGCCGCCGGGACGAGCAGGCTGGCCGACGGCGAGTCGGCCGCCGCGCGCGGCGCGAGCCGGCTGCATGACGGTGCGAGCGCCGCCAGCGACGGCAGCCGCAGACTGCTGCAGGGGATCGACACGATCGGCGCCAACGCGAGCGAAGTCACGACCGGCGCGCGCCAGCTCGCCGCCGGATTGCTCACCGCCTCGCACACCCTCCCGAGCCAGCTGAACGGACCGATCGCCGCGACCGCCCAGCAGCTCCGCACCGCCTACGAAGCGCTGACGCGCATGACGAGCGGACGCGAAGACCCCGGCTACGACGCCGCGCTCGCCGCCGTCGGCAACGCCGCCGGGACCGCGAGCGGAACGAACCCGGTCACCGGCGGCCACGTCGCCGATGCGCTGCCGAGCGCGGTGGCGGCGGCGGTCGCCGCGCTGCAGAGATCCGTCGACCAGGCGAACGACCTCAGCTCGAGCACCAGGACGCTCGCCGGCGTGGTCGGACAGGCGCACGGCGGGGCGGCGTCGCTCACCGGCGGGCTCGCGCGGCTCGAGCGCGGGCAGGCGAGGCTCAGCTCAGGGCTGGACGACGCCGCCAGACGCGTCGCCGCCGCGCGCTCGCAGTTCGGCCAGCTCGTCGCCGGCGCCAGCCAGGTCGCCGACGGAACCACGCGGCTGTCGAGCGGGATCGGGCAGCTCGGCGGGATCGGCAAGCTCGAGCATGGTGGGGCGCTGCTCGCCGCGCGGCTCGGCCGGGGCTACCGCGAGGCGGCTCCGCTCGCGCCCGGGCTGCACCGCTCGTCGCGGGCGATCGACAGCTTCCCGCAGCTGCACGGCGAACGCGCTGCCGGCTACCTGCTGCTCGCAGGCGTGCAGTCGGCCGGCGCCGCGCGCCGCAGCCAACTGGAATACGTGCTCAACCTCAGAGGATCCGGTGACGGCGCGCGCATGTTCGTCTTCCCGCGCATGTATCCGGCCACCGACGCGGGCGCGCACCTCAACGATCGGCTCGTCCGCGCCACGGCCGCGTTCGCGCGCGGGCATGGCCTCGACGCCGGCGTCGGCGGCCCGGCGGCGCGCTTCACGGACTTCCAGCGCGTCGTGTCGGCGTTCATCCCGCGGCTGGTCCTCGTCCTGGCGCTGCTGACGTTCCTGCTGCTCGTCGTGGTTCTGCGGGCGCTGCTGATCCCGGCGATCGCGATCGCGCTCAACCTCACGATCGTCGCCGCCACCTTCGGGATGATGAAGGTCGTCTTCCAGGGCGCGCATCCGCTGCTCGGCGGCCCCGGCTTCATCGACGTGACGACCGCCGCCGGGGTCTTCACGGCCCTGTTCGCGCTGTCCGTCGACTATCAGGTGTTCCTGCTCACGCGCATGCGCGAAGGGTTCCTCAGGAGCGGCGACGCCGACGCTGCGATCGACCATGGCATCAGGCACACCGCGCGCGTCGTGACCGGTGCGGCGATGATCATGGTGACCGTCTTCCTGTGCTTCAGCGTGAGCCGGTTCGCGATCCCGCTGCAGCTCGGCGTCGGCCTCGCGATAGCGGTCCTGCTCGACGTCCTGCTGCTGCGGATGTTCATGCTGCCGGCCGCGATGCACCTCGCCGGCAGCCGCGGCTGGTGGCTGCCCGCATCGCTCGACCGCGTGCTGCCGCACTTCGATCCCGAGGGCGCTGCGGCCCCGGTGCCAGCGCCGGCGCCGCGCGCGCACCCGCTCCCTGCCGAGGTGTAGGCGCGCTACGCCGCCTGCGCCGCGCGCTCGCGCGCGATCAGCCGCGCGTACTCCTCCGGGTCGACCAGCAGGTGGCCCGAGGAGTCGTAGAAGCGCTTGTCCTGCCGCGCGCGGGCGCGGCGGATCGCCGACCACATCGCGCCGCGCTCCGGCAGGCGCACCGTGCCGGTGAGGAGGTCGCCGATCCACTCCGCCTGCGCCTCCGCGACCGGCATCAGCGCGGTCATCGAGTGCACGAGGCCGACGAAGTAGAGGTCCGGGTGCTCGGGCGAGACGGCGAGGTGGTAGAGCGGCGGCGCGTCGTCGCCGCCGACCACGATCCGCTCGTCGAGGAACGGGAACGCGATGCGGTAGCC